>NZ_CP099735.1:1290932-1936398 GCF_025398175.1 Photobacterium sp. TY1-4 | reverse complement strand
CCAGGGCAAGATCATGAACGTTTTTTGCCCAATGCCAGGTCAAAATTGACCTGATGAGCCGATTGTGATCTTATGCTCCTCTTTTGAGGAGTGACCATGAATATCGATACCATCAAAGAGCATTTCAGCATCATCCGTGACGAACGACAAAGCGCAAAAGTAGACTACCCTCTGTTTGATATTTTGTTTGGCTCGATCTGTGCCGTGATAGCCGGAGGTCAAGGCTGGACCGATATTCGCGAATACGTTCTTGGCCACCATGATTGGTTTCTTAAACAGAGCCTGTTTGAAAAAGGTGTGCCCGTTGATGATACCTTTGCTCGTCTGATTGCGAGTATCGATCCCTCCGAGTTTCGTGACTGTTTTCTGGCATGGATGAAAGCGGTACACAAGCTGACCTGTGGTGAAGTGGTTGCCATTGATGGCAAGACTTTACGCGGCTCCTATGACAGAGACGACAAACGAAGCACCATCCATATGGTGAGTGCCTACGCCAGCGCCAACCAGCTGGTATTGGGCCAACTCAAAACCGACAACAAGAGCAATGAAATCACCGCAATACCGGCGCTGATTAAGATGCTCGACTTACGAGGCGCTATCGTAACTATTGATGCGATGGCGTGCCAGACCAAGATAGCCAAGGCAATCACCAGTAAGGGTGGAGATTACTTATTGGCAGTAAAGGGCAACCAGGGCAATTTAGCGGCAGCTGTACAGGCCGCTTTCATCCCATACCGTCGCGCCCCGATCGACAAAACTACGTGTCAAATCGAAAAGCAAAAGGGCCGGGTTGAAGCGCGTACTTGCCATGTACTGGATGCCAGCGAGTTGGATGGGGACTTCTCCACTTGGAGCGGACTGACCAGCATCGTGATGGTTGAAAACTACCGTGCAGCAAAAGGCAAAGAGCCAGAGTTGGAGTACCGCTACTACATCAGTTCAGCCGAACTGACCCCAGAGCAAGCCGGGAATGCCATCCGCGCCCACTGGGGCATTGAGTCAATGCACTGGATTTTAGATGTGAGTATGCGGGAAGATGCTTGCCAGATTTACCGAGAAAAAGCGGCTGAAAACTTGGCGGGGTTAAGGCACATGGCACTGAACATGCTCAGAGCTGAGCCAACTAAGATTAGCGTGCCGATGAAACAGAAACGCTGCATGATGAAACCCGCCTTCTTGGAGCAAGTCCTTGTGGCCGGATTTGCGTCAATGGCTAAATCCTAACCATTCATGCGGACGCCCTGCATCATTAACCTTCTATGCCGCGATAAAATACAATGTTATTTTTGACTACAGCATGGTCGAAAATGTTTTTGAAACAAATATGGGCGAGGCCTACGCCTATATTAACCCCAGCGCAATTTTATTCTTCACGATATTTGGAATCATCCCATCCATCTTCCTCAGTCTGATTACCGTTAAAAGGTCAAACACCCTGTTCAAAGCAATATCCTGTCGGCTCGGCGCGATTGTGATTTCAGTGCTTGGAATCATCTTGATTGCACTGTTGTTCTATAAAGATTATGCCTCGGTCGGACGCAACAACAGTTATCTGAACAAAATGATTAACCCGGCATTTGCCTTTAACAGCCTGAAATATATCCAACGCAATTACTTGTCTGCCCCTCAGGTCTATCAACCGCTGGGTCAGGACGCCAAACTGCAACCGGCCCCGAACGGCAAATCGAATCTGGTGGTCCTGGTTGTCGGGGAAACCGCCCGGGCCATGAATTACCACTATAACGGTTACAGCCGCAACACCAACCCGTTTACAGAAAACCTGGATCTCATCGCGATGCAGCATGTCTCCTCCTGCGGGACAGCCACTGCCGTGTCGGTTCCCTGCATGTTTTCAGATATGAACCGCAGCGACTATCACAAAGCCACCGCGGCCAATCGCGACAATGCCATGGATATCATCGGTCATAGCGGCGTCGCGCTGACCTGGATTGATAATGACGGCGGGGACAAAGGCATTGCGAAAAACTTTCAGCGCATTGACATCGATCCCAACGCCAATGCCCGCTTGTGCAAAGACGACGCCTGTTATGACGAAGTGCTGCTCCCGATGCTTGATCAGCAGGTGCAAGCCAAAACCGGCAACCAACTGATCGCGTTCCATATTATGGGTAGCCACGGCCCGACATATTACAAGCGCTATCCACCCTCGCAGGCCCGATTCCTGCCGGATTGCCAGCGCAGTGATATCGAGCATTGCTCTGATCAACAAATTATCAATACCTACGATAATACGATTGCTTATACCGATTATGTGCTGGCGCAGCTCATCAAGCAGCTCAAAACCTACACCGACAAGTACAACGTGGCCCTGATGTACATTTCAGATCACGGGGAATCGCTGGGGGAAAAAGGACTCTACCTGCACGGCACCCCCTATATGATCGCGCCGGAAGTCCAGACCACTGTCCCTTGGCTCCTCTGGATCCCGGAGCAATATGCTACGCAGCAGCGCATTGATCGGGACTGTCTGAAATCCCTGGCCAACGAAACGCAACTGTCGCATGACAACTTCTTCCACACCTTGATCGGCTTTTATGGTGTCACCACCCAGGATAAGAACGACAGCCTGGATATTATGAACCGTTGCCGTATTTCATAGGATGAAACGTCACGGACCGCTGACGCTCTGCCATGTTCCTCTGTGCTGCGCCCTGTCCCCGGCAGGGAGCGCCATCATTGCCCCGCCATTCGAAATATCGATTTGATCACACAAATTGACTATGATGGGGGCAAAATGATGATGGAGAGCACAATGTATAAACTGATTGCCCTGGATATGGACGGCACCCTGCTCAATTCTGACAAGCAGGTGTCCCCCCGGACCAAACAAGCCATTGCGGATGCCCGCGCACAAGGGGTGAAAGTCGTCCTGGCCTCCGGCCGGCCTCTTGAAGGAATGACCGCCTACCTGACGGAATTAGACATACTCAGCGACGATGATTTCGTGCTGAGCTACAACGCCTCTCTGATCCAGCGGGTTGCAAGCCGCCAAATCATTCACCGCCAGGTGATTCAGGGAAGTGATGCCAAGAATGTTGCCAGTCTGGCGGCTGATCTGGGCGTCCATGTGCATGCTTTTTCTCCCGAGCGCGGCCTGATCACCCCGCAAAACAGCCGCTATACCGAGCATGAATCCATTCTCAACAGCATGCCAGTCACCGAGCTGGATTTCGCGGAACTGGACGATCAGGAGGAAATCATCAAAGTGATGATGGTGGCCGACCCGGATATTCTTTCCGCCGCTATTAGCAAGCTGCCAGCCATGCTGTACGAGCAGTATTCCGTGGTCCAAAGTGCGCCTTTCTTTCTGGAAGTGCTGCATCCGCAAAGCAATAAAGGCGCCGGGGTTGCCATGCTGGCTGAGCACCTGAAAATCTCAGCTGATGAGGTGATCTGCATGGGTGATGCCGGGAATGACCATCATATGATCCGCTATGCCGGCCTGGGTGTGGCGATGGGCAACGCCTGCGACGCCACCAAGGCGCTGGCCGACCACATTACTGACACCAATGACAACGACGGCGTCGCGCAAGTAATCGAGTCGTTTGTGCTCAAGCCATAACCGAGACAACGACAATTACGGTTACAGCTACAGCTACAGCTAGGCCGATAGAAAAAGAAAGGTTGCAGGCAAACAAAAGCCACTGTTTTTCTTAGACAAACACCTGCAACCTTAATACGAAAAACTGAGATTGAGAGACAACATGTCCCCGTCAAACTGCTGTCGGGCATCAAGTGTCGTGAGCCACTTCAGCTCCCCACTCAGGGTGCCACCGTCCTGAAAACGCCGGTAACTCAGCACAGGTCCCAATCCCAGTGACCGGCCCTGAAACGATCCGGCCCGCGCACCGTCCCCGCTGTCTGCGGTTAGCTGTTGGGTCCAATAACCACTGATCCCAATCCCGGTAAAGCCGCCCAGCAGTATCACGTACTGGCTGAGCGTTGATTCAACAAACGTCTGGATCCCGGACAAATAATCCGTGGCCCGGTTTTGGCTATGAATGTCGAGCCCGGCATGCAGTGAGAAGGCTTGCCCTAACGCCGGCTCCTGATAGGACAATGAAAACACCGGACGCAGCGTCCAGTAGTTATCACCGGGATTGGCCAGTCGCCCCGGCTCATAGCTGCCGGTCGGGACAATCAGGCTCAGCCGGAACTGCTGGGACCAATACTCTGCGGTGCTTCGCGAAGCCATCAAGGGGATCAACTCCAGATCGCCCAGGCCGCTCACTGCAGCCTGGTTCGCATCCCTGAGGTTCACGGTCGAGCGCGCGGTCACTTCAGACGACACATAAGGCACCTTCAGGGCTGCGGCATAGGTCCACCCCCCGGCCAGCGTCCGCCACGGACGCCAGAGCAGCCCGACCGCCCATTCCCGCTCGTCCGTCCCCACGCCCGACGCCAGCCCGCCACCCATCGGCACGGCACTTTTTGCCATAGTTCCTTCTGCCATAGTTCCGTCTGCTATAGTCCCTTCGTAATGATGAAACCACAGCCGCACGGCAAAACCTTCCTCGTCCGGCACCCACAGCGCCATCGCGGACAATGCCCCGGGTTGGTATCGCCCGCCGCCTTCCGCAGCGATCGTCCCGTTTCCCAGGCAAAGTCCCACCAGTACCATGACGATTACGACCTGCCGCCTCATAAACACCTCTGCGGCACCACACTCAGTGCCACCGCCCGCCTGACCCGCGAGCGTATCCATCTGAAATCAATCTATGGGGAGAGCTTAGCCAATCGCCACCCGGAAGCGGCGATCAGCACAGAGAAAAAGCAGCGAATATTATGAGTGAGAAAAAAGTATTAGATAGAGAACATTCAGCACATGATCACGTGTTTTCACTGCCTGTTACCCCTGATTCCGGCTCGTCAAAGTACACCTGTTCGACATTCAGGCTGACGGCTTTGCGCAACATCGCCAGAAATCGTTTCTCGACGTCGGTCAACGGCGTCGTTTCCGGTGTCACCAGATACACCGCAGCAGTCGGCAAGCGATCATAAGGCGGCAATTGCCACAGATGCCCCAGCTCGACGAATGGTTTCGCCCCTTCGACCGTCAGCGACCCAAACCCGACCCCGGCCAGGATTAAACGGCGGATCTCCTCTTCGTTGGAAGACACCGCCACCAGCTTGCCCCAGAACGGCAACTGGGTCCGCAATTGGGCAATGGCGCTGAGCCCTTCCCCCGGCTGATCGCTCTCAAACGACACATAGGACAAACCGCTGAGCGCTTCCGGCTCAAGGGTCTCGCGGCCAAACAACGGATGACTGCGGCCGCAGTAAAATCCCATCCGCTCATACCCGAGCAAGTCAAAACAGAGCCCGGTTTGCGACACTTTCTTGTTACTCAACCCGATATGCAGCTCCCCGTCGCCAACGGCACGAACAATCTCCGCACTCGGCTGGGTATTAATCGTGATCAGCACATTCGGATACAACTGATGGAAGCGGGCCAGGGTCTGATCAAAGGCCGGACAGTGAATATGACTGGCAATCTGGATATCAATTTCGCCCTGGATCTCACTTTCATTTTGCGAGAACTGCTCCGCCATATCCGTCAGCACCCGGCGGGTGGACGCCGCAAACTCATACACTCGGAGACCCTGATAGGTCAGCGTGAACACACCTTTGCGCCGGGTGATCAACTGTACCCCGAGATGTGATTCCAGCCGCTTCAGCGCATTACTGACGCTCGGCTGGCTGAGCGAAAGTTTTCGCGCCGCCCCGGTAATGCTCTTCTCATCAACAATGGTGAGAAAGGTGTACAGCAAGTTCCAGTCTAAGTTGCGTAATAAACGTTCATGGGAAGAAAGCATGCAATTCGTTTTCCTGTATCCGTGCAGTTTTCACATAGCGTGAGGCTATGGATAGCATAACGATTCTCCATTTGTAAAACATTAACATTTTAACAACACTCAGTTTGAAGTCCGGTTGCTGCGATAACGTAGAAGAGGATCGTGTTGCCCGGCCCCGCAAGGGCCGAGGACAAACCGGCAACCTGCAAACACACACAGGAAGTACCACACAAAGGGAATAATAATGAAAAAAACAGCTTGTTCACTTGCATTGTCCGTCCTGCTTGCATCCGTGCCATTCACTCAGGTCCAGGCCAAAGAAAGCACCCTGCGCATTGGCACGGAAGGCGCGTACCCGCCGTTCAACTACTTCACGGCCGATGGTCAGTTGGCGGGATTTGATATTGATATCGGCAATGCGCTGTGCGAGAAAATGGACGTCAAGTGCACCTTTGTTGCCCAGGACTGGGAAGGCATCATTCCGGCGCTGCTCGCCGGGAAATACGATACCGTGATTGCGTCGATGTTCATCACCGAGAAGCGCAAGCAACGCGTTGACTTCACGGACCCGTATCAGAAATCAGCCATGACCTTCGTGGTCCCTAAAGATTCCAAACTCAGTGATTTTTCACCCCAAGCGCTGGCTGGCATGACCATCGGTGCCCAGGGCTCCAGTACGCAGGGTGACTATCTCACCGCGCTGTATCCGGAATCGGATGTCCGCCTGTATCCGACCCAGGATGCCGTGAACCTGGATCTGGTTTCCGGTCGCCTGGATGCGCAGGTCGGCGACATCATTCCGATGATGAGCTGGATCAAAGACAGCCAGGACGGCCAGTGCTGTAAGCTTGCCGGGAACCTGATCACCGATCCGACCTACGTTGGCGAAGGCGTCGGTATTGCCGTGCGCCAGGAAGATGATGCACTACGCCAGAAACTGAACAAAGCGCTGGCCGACATCGTTGCCGACGGCACCTATCAAGCCATTAATGACAAGTATTTCTCTGTCAACATCCTGACCCTGGAATAACCGGGCAGATGTCACCTGCATATCAGCCTCAGAGGAAACTTTATGCAATGGTTTGATTACCTTAGCTTCGGCCAGCACGGCTGGGGCGATGAACTGCTCAGCGGCCTGGGGATCACCCTGGGCCTGGCGCTGGTGACCTTGCCGATTGGGCTGGTGCTTGGCTTTACCGTGGCGGCGGCGTCGGTTTCCGGCAAGCCGCTGGCCCGGGCCATCGCCACCTTGTTCACCACCACCATTCGGGGGATCCCCGAGCTGCTGACCCTGTTCATGATTTATCATGGCGCCGGCATGCTGATCAACAGCACGCTGAAGGCGCTCAATCCCGACGCCGACTTTTTTGAACTCAGCCCGTTTATCGCCGGAACGATCGCCCTCGGTCTGGTGTTTGCCGGCTACGCCGGAGAAGTGCTGCGCGGTGCCTGGCAAGCGCTGGATCGCGGCCAGATCGAAGCCGGCCTGGCGATTGGTCTGTGCCGCAGCCAAATTTTTGTTCGGATTGAGCTGCCGCAACTGATCCGTCTGGCGCTGCCGGGCCTCGGCAACCTCTGGATCAATCTGGTCAAAGACACCGCGCTGGTGTCCGTGATTGCGCTCAACGATCTGATGCGGATGGCCAACGTCGCCGTCGGTGCGACGAAAAAGCCGTTTGTCTTCTTCCTCGCCGTTTGCCTGATCTACTGGACCATCTGCCTGTGCTTCGAATGGTGCCTGGGCAAAATTGAGCAACGTGCCAACCGCGGCATACGCGCCTCATAAAAGGAAGCCTCTATGTTCGAGATACTCATCAACTACGGGCCGAAATTACTCGACGGCGCAGTCATGACCCTGAAGCTGACCTTCATCGCCGTGACCATTGCCCTGATCCTGTCGCTACCGCTGGCGATGCTGCGCCGTAGCCCGGCCGCGCTCTGCCGGTATCCGGTCCGCCTGTATATCTCATTTTTCCGCGGCACCCCGCTGCTGGCCCAGCTGTTTCTGGTCTACTACGGTTCCGGCCAGTTTCGCCCGGAACTGACCGAACTCGGCCTGTGGTGGTTTTTCCGCGACCCGTATTACTGCGCCCTGTTCGCCTTCACCCTGAACTCGACCGCCTACCAGATCGAGATCCTGCGCGGCGCACTGCAAGCCGTCCCGCCGGGTGAAGTGGAAGCCGGGGTCGCGATCGGCATGCCACGCCCGCTGCTGTATCGCAAAATCATTCTGCCCCACACCTACCGGATCGCGTTTCCGGCGCTGGGCAACGAGATCATCCTGATGCTCAAGGGCGGTGCGATTGCCAGCGTGATCACCCTGCTGGATTTGATGGGCCAGACCCGCCGGATCTTCTCGCAGACCTTTGATATTTCGGTCTATGTCTGGGCAGCCCTGTGCTACCTGCTGATCACCACGGTGTTCGTGCTGATCTGGCGTCGGCTCGAACGCCGCCTGTCCCGCCACCTGCACGTGGTGGTAAACCGTCCGTCAACACCGGTCCGCGCCGCCGCGCAAGCCCCGGGGCGACAGACACCCGAGAAAAAACCAACACCGAGCAGCACCCTGACCGTTCAAGCCAAGGAGGCGACCCATGTTCGTTAATGCCACCACCGAGTTCGCCCTGGAAGCGGATGATCTGCACAAGTCCTTCGGCAATATTGAAGTGCTCAAAGGCGTTTCGCTGGCAGCCAAAAAGCACGATGTCATTACCATCATCGGTGCCAGCGGCTCCGGCAAAAGCACCTTCCTACGCTGCCTGAATTTGCTGGAAACCCCGACCAGCGGTCGCCTGCGGGTTCACGGGGAAGAGCTGGACCTGTCCCAGACAGAGAACGGCCGCCACGACAAAGCCCTGCAACAGCAAATCGAGCGCACCCGTGCTCACCTCGGGATGGTGTTCCAGCAATTCAACCTCTGGACCCATATGACGGTGCTGGAGAATGTCATGCTGGGCCCGTGTACCGTGCTGAAACGGGATAAAGACGAGGTCGAAGAAAAAGCCAAGGCCCTGCTGGATCGGGTCGGGATGCTGGAGAAATGCCACATGTACCCGGACCAGCTCTCCGGCGGCCAGAAACAACGGGTCGCGATTGCCCGGGCGCTGGCGATGGATCCGGACGTGATCCTGCTCGATGAGCCGACCTCGGCCCTCGACCCGGAGCTGGTCAACGAGGTCCTGCTGGTGATCCGCGAGCTGGCGAAAGAAGGCCGCACCATGATCATGGTCACCCACGAAATGCGCTTTGCCTGTGATGTCTCCTCGCATGTCATCTTCCTTCATCAGGGACAGATTGAAGAGCAGGGACCACCGTCGCAGCTGTTTCACAATCCGCAATCGGAACACTTACAACGATTTTTATCATCTCAGTACTAATGCACTGATTTTATTTACCAAAACAAACAGGGCCCTTCGCATCGATTGAGTTCGAAGGGCCGATGTATGCCTACAGAGAGGACAACGCCATGTCAATGACTGAACTGAAAACCCCATACCTTGTTTTTCTGGGTGATGCGAAAGATCTGCTGATGGCCAAAGTGGCGAAAGGGGTTGCCCACTGGCGTCCGGAGAAATGTCTGGCCCAGTACCGTCTGCCTGAAGCCAAGGCCGATCTCGGTCTGCCGGAAATGTCGATCCAAGCTGCTGCACAAGCGGGTGCCAAAACCCTGATCCTCGGCCTAGCGCCGATGGGTGGCACCCTGCCACAGAACTGGATCCCGCTACTGATTGAAGCCATGGAAGCGGGCATGGATATCGCCAGCGGCCTGCATATTCGTTTGAACGGCATTGAAGACTTGGTTGCGGTGGCCAACCGTACCGGCCGACGCCTGATCGACGTCCGCCATCCGGAACTGTCGCTGGTCTGCGGCAGCGGCAAACCTCGCTCAGGCAAGCGCCTGCTGACCGTCGGCAGTGACTGCTGCGTCGGGAAAATGTTCACGGCCCTGGCCATTCACAAAGAGATGGAAAGCCGTCAACTGAAAGCGACCTTCCGCGCCACCGGCCAGACCGGCATTTTGATTGAAGGCTCAGGCGTGCCAATTGATGCCGTAGTCTCCGACTTTACCTCCGGCATGATCGAGCAACTCAGCCCAGCCAATGACGCCGATCACTGGGACATCATTGAAGGTCAGGGCTCGGTCCTGCACCCTGCCTATGCCGGGGTCAGCTTAGGCTTGCTGCACGGCGCTCAAGCCGATGTGATCATTCTGTGCCACGAAGAAGGCCGGGTTCAGATGGATGAGATGGAAGGCTTTGAAGTGCCGGACTTCGACACCCTGATCGAAACCAACCTGCATCTGGGCCGGGTCACCAACCCGAACATTCGTCTGGGTGGCATTGCCCTGAACACCTCGTCGCTGTCAGAAGAAGAGGCGATGAAAGCCATTGCCCGCTATCAGGCGAAATATGGTGTGCCCGTGGTCGATCCGGTACGGACCGGCGTCGCGGCCATCGTTGACGGGCTGGAGGGCTAACCATGCGCAAGATGACAGTCACAGTCGAACAATGGCCGTTGAAGCAGCCATTTGTGATCTCCCGGATGGATCCCATGCTGCACGGCGAAGTGGTGGTGGTCGAAATCGAGCAGGACGGTCTAATCGGCCGCGGCGAGTGTGAACGCAGCGACGTATTCGAGCCGGATTATCCGCCGGTGCTGCCGGTGATTGAAGCAGCCCGCGATGCCATCGAGCAAGGAGCCAGCCGCGAAGCCTTGCTGTCGCTCATGCCCCCGGGTTGTGCACGGAATGCCGTCGACTGCGCCCTGTTTGAACTCGAAGCCAAGCAAAAAGGCTACGCAGGCTGGCAGTTGGCCGGGTTTGATCAGGCACCGCAGCCGGTGACCACGGTCTTTACCCTGTCGCTGGACACCCCGTCCAATATGGCAGCCATGGCTGCCAAGAACAAAGACCGCCCATTACTGAAACTCAAGCTGGGCCGGGAAGGTGACATCGAACGCGTTGCTGCGGTTCGTGCTGCCGCGCCGGACACCCGCCTGGTGATTGATGCCAACACCGGCTGGAGCCTGGCGCAGCTCAAAGACTATCTGCCGAAGCTGGCGGAGCTGGGCGTAGAAATGGTCGAGCAACCGCTGCCGCCGGGACAGGATCACCTGCTGGAAGGCATTGATCCAATCATCCCGATCGCCGCCGATGAGTCCTGTATCGATCGCAGCTCGCTGCCTGAACTGGTCGGGCGCTATCAAATCGTCAATATCAAGCTGGACAAAACCGGCGGGATGACCGAAGCCCTGGCTCTACTGAAAGATGCCAAAGCACAGGGGTTCGAGATCATGATTGGCTGCATGATTGGTACCTCCCTGGCCATGGCGCCTGCCCTGCTGCTGGCACAGCAGGCACGTTGGGTCGATATCGACGGGCCGATCCTGCTGAGCAAAGACCGCGACGGCGGGCTGGGCTATCACGGCAGTACCGTGCATCCGGCCGAAGGGCTGTGGGGCTAAACCTCAACGGTTAGTTTCAGCGAGACAAGAATTGATTCACATAAGAATTGATTCACAAAAAACAGTTGGCTCACAAAAACTGCACCATGCAATAGTGACCCACAAAAAAAGCAGGACCGCCGGTCCTGCTTTTTCATCGATGCACCCGTCTAAATTATCGCCATTATTCAGCGAACAGGTGTACGCGAAATTCTTGATCTCACCCCACTTTTATCGAGGAGCGGAACCTCCAAAGATACTCCCGAATCGCCTGCCGTCAAAGCAGGATTTCACGTAATTTGCACAATTATGCGATGTATCACAAAGTCGATTTGATTGGCTTAACGCGGAAAAATTCGTTTGATAAAGATACGTTGAATTTGACGCAGGGGTTGCTTTAGGAGGTAATTGTGTCTATCAATTCTATCGACCATAACGAAATTGCAGATGTCGCCTCTAAATGGGATTTCAAAGATGAAACCGCGACAAACGTTGCGCGCTGCAAGCGCCAACAAGCTGAAGCCAGACGCCGAATCGAAATGCTGCGTGATATCCGTGAAAGCGGCTTAACCATTGAGGAAGCAAAAGAACTGGGGTTACTACACTAACACTGGGATTATTACACTAACAAAGCAGTCTTCGTCCCTCAGGCTGGCGCACTGCTCCGGACGGCGCGCTGGCCCGATAGAAAGCTTCTATCGCATCAATCTAATATTCCGGCTTTTCTAATCCTGGGGTAGTCGTTACATTATTGCCAATCCCGTTAAATGGAACGCAATTATGAGTACACTGACTACCCGTTGCCCACACTGCCAGGCAATGAACCGAATTCCTGCCGAGCGCATCAATGACGCAGCCACGTGCGGCGCCTGTAAAGACAAGCTGCTGGATGGCAAACCGGTTGAAGGCACGACCGATAACTTCTTGTCCCTGATCCAGGGCGACAAGCCGGTGGTGGTCGACTTCTGGGCCCCGTGGTGTAACCCATGTGTCGGTTTCGCGCCGATCTTTGAAGATGTCGCAGCCGAGCGTAGCGGCGACGTCCGTTTCGTGAAAATCGATACTGAAACCCAGCAAGCGCTGGCGGCCCAATACCGCATTCGTAGTATCCCGACCATTATGGTGTTCAAAAACGGCCAAATGGTCGACACCATCAACGGCGCCCTGCCGAAAAGCCAGTTTGATCAGTGGCTGAATCAGGCATTGACCAAGGCATAAATACCGTCGTCACCCTGTTCCCCTTCTGCCTGATTCGACCCGTTCAATCCACGCCCTGCAACCGCAGGGCGTTTTTCATGGTTCTGCCCAAATCAGATCAATCGCAGTAACTAACTGGTCATCCTGGCTTACTTCAGGCCGCTACCTGCCAGCCTGCCGACTCAGTGCGTCCCCAACCGGGGCAAGCTTGACGCTTTTCAGGACTTCGGCGTTTCATTGTTGAGAAGCATCCCCAATGATAGTTGCGCTTTTAAGCCGCTGAGTCTTATATACTTAATGGTATTCGCTTGCGTGCTTCACAGGTCTCCTTGTCTATGAAAATCAGCCCTAACCGCTTATCACTCCTGTCGCTTCTGCCCCTGCTGCTTACAGGGTGCAGTACTACAACTTCCTTTTTCTCCGGTGGCAGCGAGTATAGTTTCCGGGATTCGGCAGAGAGCTTTATTCAGATGAATGACACGCGCAGCAACGGCGCCGAAGTGGACAAGGGACTGTTCTACCCCAAGAGCGCGTTTTCCTTTACCTATCGCTATTGCGCCAGCAGCCCGACGGCAGCCCAACAGGACATGGCCGAATTCAACGAGCTGGCCAAGCGGGTCTGTGATGTCAACAAGGGCCAGATCATTCATCAGGATACCGGCAGTTGGTGTGTGAATTATCCGGACACAGCCAATGAGCAACCGATTTTCTACGCGCGAATTTCCAGCACCGAGCTGTGGGCCGACTTATGCCTGGACGGGCCTTTCGTAACCCTGAAAGTGATAGAAAACACGGAAGCAGCTCCGAACGAATGGCATCAAGCGGCGAAAGTGCTTGGCTATCAACCCTATTCCCAGTATCGCCAACTGCTGCCGGCACCAACCACCGGCCAGTTGCTCCAGCCGGAAAAAGAGCCCATCGCAACCGAATTCTGGAACGAAGAGAGCCAGTATATCTACACCAATGTCGGCTCTGTGGTTTGCCTGTATAACCGACCCGAAGGGGAAAACGTTGGCTATACCTATCGCGGGACCGTCCACAGTGTCAATAACGGCCTGGTGAAAGTGGCCGCCACGACCAAGTTGAAAGGAGACATCCGCACCGCCCCGGCACTCGAACCCATGGAATGGCACCACCCGATGGCCTATATCACCGCCGCCGCCAACGCCTGGTTTGTCTGCGGTTAAGTACGAAAGGAGTTTTTTATCGGCTAGCAACGACGATCGATTTGACACGCAACTTTTTGACTTTCTTCTCTGGCAAGCGCTACATCCAGTTTGTATTTCGGCAGTTTTTCAAGGAATAATTTTGCCGAATACTCGCCATTCTTTAATGCTTGACTGAGCCAGTAGAAGGCCAAGTAATCATGCTTCGGAATAGAACACTCACCATCCAGAAAACACATGCCCAAATATAACTGACTTGTAGATAAACCTTCCACCGCAGCGTGATTCAGCAGCTGAAAGCCCTTTTGTACGTTACCGCTCCCACCGAGATCAATATAAGTCATTCCCAGTAGCTCGGTAGAAATTAATTCACCAGCATCAGAAGCGCTTTTCAAGTAAAAGATTGCATCGTTGGTATCTCGGTTTCTCAGTAGAATTTCAGCATAGCGATACTGTGCAATCGGATTGCCTTGATCAGCTAATATTTTCAGCTGGTTTATCGCTTGTGTACGAACCTTTACATCATCGGCTTCAAGCGGCAGCGACAAAATCTCAACATCATCTTTCATCGCCACTGTATGATTCACATAAAACAAGGCGGATAGCAGCAGGATAAATACCGAAATATTAAGCGTTTTTCTATTCAATTTCATATAACTACTACCAATTACATTTCACAAACAAGCTTGCAGTTTCATATTGATTTGGAAATTCCAATTGATTAATGTTAACGCTTTCCAACTTCTCACGCTTTGGCTCAATCTGGGGGCTACATAAGCGTTTCACTCGCTCATTAACGTAACTGCCAGCATTGAAACGATCACTGAGATGAAGCAGATTGTCTAAATAAACACCACCAAAAATTGGAGCGCGCCCATAAGGGCGACTGACCTTTAAGTACAGGATCGACACGGTAAATACCGCCCCTATCGCTTCTGGATGATTTTTGTGAACTTGCTGTGCAAATTCTTCCAAATAACCTTGTATGGTTTTATAGAGGATTTTGGACCGGCCCACTTGCAGTATGATCCCAACCGCCATGGCAACACCTGCTGCTGACGTAGTATTCTGGGTTAGGGTTGTAGACGGTTTAATCGGGGCAAGCGCACTCATCTTTGGTGAAGGCGGCATAGCTTTGCCTCTCCAAAGCAGTCGGTCTATCACTTTACTGGCTTGTTGATTAGTTGCGTGATCTAACGCCTTACGTAGATTCTGATTTCTTGCTTGACCATTTAAGTTATTGGGTAAAACAGATAATGGGCCAGCCAACGAGTTGGGATCGTTTTGCTTAAATCTCATCTGTTCAGGCTTAATTTCCGGGTTTTGCGTATCTAAGATAGCAACACATGTTTTATAAAGCTTGTTCGCCGGATACATATGATCAATATAATTTGAGGACAGCGAATAAACTCCTTTGTGTGTTATTACGCTAAAATGCATTGTAAACGAACCTCTATCTGCGGTTAAATCAATACACAATCCTACTGATTTCATATCATATTGTTTTCCACTGCTTGTTATTTTATGGTTAAGCCTCTCAAATATTCCTGATACCCTCATGAATATACATTTATTTTGTGACAAAAATAACGCTTCATTATCTTTTAATTACCAATGTATTATTTATTCCATGTTCAAGAGGGAGACTTTTGCTTAATCCCCTCTCCCTCCATGATGCAGGGCGCATGATGAAACAAGCTAAGCCGTGGGAGCAATCCTTTTTTCACCTATGAGCCAACACGAAAACATACCAAGAAGCATACCGCTGATCTAATCGATCATCGATGTACTGACGTCTCATAAAAATCAAACATCTTCAGCACCCCGCAAGCCTTACCCCCAGTTCAGTACCTGCCAGTTTTCCCGGTCGGCATGCTGCACCAACTGCGCACACGGATTCACGAGATAGGCATAATCAGCATGAAGGCACAACGGCAAGTCATTAATGGAGTCGGTGTAGAAATGAACTTCCGAATACCCCTTAGGCTGTGCCAGTAACCACTGCTCCAGGCACGTCACTTTGCCTTCGCGGTAGCTCGGTGTGCCCTGAATTGCCGCGGTATAGCTGTCTTCTGTCTCGACCAGATTGATCCCGATGGCGTGCTCAATGCCGATCCTGCGAGCGATCGCCTCAACCAGAAATGCCACCGACGCGGAAATGATCACCATCGTCATCCCATTCTGCTTAAGTTGGCGGATCAACGCTTCCGCCTGGGGAAACAGTTTCGGCAGAATATGTTTCTCAACACAGCGATCCACCAGCACGGTCAGCTGTGCTTTCGGCATCCCCGCCAGCGGTGCCATGGCAAACGCCAGATAGTCTTCCATCTTCATCTCGCCATTGGCATAGCGCACCATCAGCTGCCGGTCCTGCTCAAGAAAACCGGGAGTCGTGACAATCCCCTCCTCGACCAGAAACGCATTCCACAGCATGGCGCAGTCTGCATCAAACAGGGTATCGTCCATATCAAAAACATACAGCGGTTGGGACATTTCAGGCTCTCACAGGTTGAATTTCATTGAGGTTAAACAGCAGCTCCAGCTGGCTGCCGGGGGCCATCAGCCGCTCCGAAGAGCGATTGAGCAAATCGACGGTCAGTTCGCAGCCACTGACTTCGACCCCGTATCGGATCACATTGCCCAGCAGCTGATGGTGCTTAATCGTACCTTGCTGCGGCGCAGAAATATGTGAGCCGTACTGGCGTCCGGCTTCTTTGACATAAATCGACTCCGGGCGGATCGCCACTTTCCAGTCGGTTTCAATCGCAAACAGCTGGCGGGCTTTGTCGGCATCAACCAGATTGTAATGGCCCATAAACCCGGCAACAAACTCATTGGCCGGATGGGTATAAATCGCTTCCGGCGAGCCCTGTTGGACGATCTCGCCCTGATTCATCAAGAAAATGCGATCGGACATGATCATCGCTTCTTCCTGATCATGGGTCACGAACACCGTCGTCAGGTTGAGCTCTTGCTGAATATCCCGGATCTGCTGGCGCAGGTGTTTCCGTATTTTGGCATCCAGCGCCGACAGCGGCTCGTCGAGCAGCAAAATTCGCGGCTTGACCACCAGTGCCCGGGCCAGTGCCACGCGCTGGCGCTGGCCACCGGAAAGCTCATGCGGATAGTGTTTCTCTTTGCCCTGCAGCTCGACCAGCGCGATCACCTTGGCCACTTCCTTGGCAATCGTCGCGGCCGGGAGCTTTTTCATCTTCAGGCCGAACGCGATGTTCTCTGCCACTGTCATATTGGGGAACAGCGCATAGGACTGAAACACCATGCCGATTTCCCGATGTTGCGGCACCTGATGGGTAATATTGACGCCGTCGACCCAAATTTCGCCGCCATCGACCGAGTTGAGTCCAGCCAGACTACGCAGCAACGTCGATTTGCCGCAGCCGCTGGGACCGAGCAAGGTGACAAACTCCCCTTGCTCAATTTGAAACCCAATGTCTTCAAATACGGTGTTGTCACCAAATCGCTTGGTCAGTTGATTGACGGTTACGTAACTCATGAATTTGCCCCTCGGCTAAAACGGCTCGCCAGCCAGGTCAGGAAAAAGATAAACAGGAAGTAAGTGATGACTAACGCAGACGTAAAATGCCCGCTGGTCTGTCGCATGTTGTAGAGATAAATCTGCAATATCTCAAACCGGGTGCCGACCAGAATATTGGCAAACACAAACTCGCCCAGCAAGAAGGAAAACGACAGGAACAGCGATGCCATCAGCCCTTTTTTCAGGTTCGGCACAATAATCAGCAGGAACGCTTTCGCGGTGCTGGCACCGAGCAGATGCGCCGCATCCATTAAGTCATGCAGGTTGATCGCCTCGAAGCTGTTGGCAATCGCCCGGTACATAAACGGCAGTGCGATGGTGAAATAAGTGCCAATCAAAATCCACGGTGTGCCCACCAGCGGGACGCTGCTGTCGGCATAGATTTGCAGCAAGCCGACCGACGAGACCACCGGCGGCACTGCAAACGGCAGTAGGATCAGGATGTTCATCAACTTATCGAGCTTGAGAAAGTAGTAGAACACCACGAAAATGGCCGGGATGATCAGCACCACACTGAGCACCAGCGCAGCAATACAGATAAACAACGAACGGCCGAAGGCAGCCAGAAAGCGTTCATCGGTCAGCAGTTTGCCGTACCAGTCCAACGTAAAGCCGTCCGGCAGAATCGTCGCACCCCAGCTTGAGGACAGGGAATACACCAGCGTCGCAATCAACGGGATCAGCATGAGTCCGACAATGGTGTACACCACGGTTTTGTGAAAGGTGACATTAGCGTTTTGCATGGGTTCCTCTCGCCGCATAACTGCGGGAAATCAGCCACTGGTTAATAAAGGTGATCAGGGCCAGCAGAGTGATCAGCAGCACCGAGATCGCAGCGGCCAGATTCGGCTCCAGGAATAAGTCCCCCGAGACCAGGCTCGCGATGCGAACGGTGATCACGTTGTAGTTGCCAGACGTCAGGGCGTAGACGCTCGCATAAGCGCCCATGGCATTGGCAATCAGGATGATCAGGGTTCCGAGCAGCGCCGGCGATAACACCGGCAGCGCGATTTTCTGCCAGTATTGCCGGGTGCTGGCGCCAAGCAGCGCCGCGGCGGCTTGCCAATCATCACTGAGCGCATCAAAAGCCGGATACAACAACAGCACCGCCAGCGGGATCTGGAAATAGATATATATCGCCAGCAGCCCCAATTTGCCGTACAGGTTGAAGTCCTCAATCAGACCATACTGTTTGAGCAGCAGGGTGATGGCGCCGTTGACGCCCAGAATGATGATAAAGGCAAAAGCCAGCGGCACACCGGAGAAGTTGCTGCTCATATTGGTAAACGCAATCACCCCGTCGCGCAGCTTCGAGTCCACCCGCCGCAACGAGGACACCAGCAGGGTGGCAATTGCCAGCCCGAAAACACTCGACCAGCAGGCCAGCCACAAGCTGTTACTGAACCCTTGCAGCATGAAGCTGGAGTCTAAAATTTCCAGGTAGTTCTCAAAGGAAAACTCACCCTCGTATATAAAGCTGTTGGTCAGCACCCACACCATCGGGGCCAGCTGGAACAGATAGAAAAACAGCGCAAACGGCACCAGCCAGACAGCTGGTTTGAGCTTTTTCAGGCCGCATAATCGGCCACGTTGCGCCGGAGACCCCGCTTTGTCCGGGGTCATCACTGAACTTCTCATGGGGCTAGAATTTCCTGAGCGAAAGGTTTGTCGTGTTCAAGGCCAAGTAACTGGCAGGCTGTTCCGCAGATCTCGGTCTGGCGTATCGAGCCGCACTGATGGCTGAACCCCTCGCCAATCACAAACAGGGGCACCTCACGCTCTTCCGCCAGCGTGCCGCCGTGAGACAAATCGTTGTTCATACCATGATCACTGGTGACCATGATCTGGTAGCCGTCAGCCAGCCAGGACTCGATATAATTCGACAGATGGATATCGGCGCCGCGCGCGCAGTTGCGGTACTGGCGGGAATCGAGTCCGAATTGGTGCCCGGTATCATCGATGTTCATCGGGTGGATCAGTAGAAAGTCCGGCTGATAACGACGACGCAGATCTTCCGCGTCCAGAAACAGCGCTTCATCCGGGTATTGATCCCAGTGATAAAAGCGACCGTGCTGAATATTGAGCGTTTCATCGTGGGTAAAGCGGTCCCGCACCGCTTCATAAGGCGCGCGGTTGTACAGCTCGCTGACCCAGTGATACGCAGCAGCGGCGGTCACTTTGCCCTGCGCTTTCGCCAGACTGAAGATCGACTCATGATGCGAGCGACGGACAATCTGGTTATTGACGATACCGCTGACGACCGGCGGCACACCGGTGAGAATGCACTCATACAGCGGGCGCGACATCGACGGCAGCTCGCACTGGAGTTTGTAGAGTGTTGCGCGTTGCTGCTCAATCAATCCATGCAGGTAGCCCATGCAATCATGGGCGACCTGGTAATTGAGTCCATCGAGCACAACAAGAATGACCTTCTTGCTCATGTAAACCTCTTACTGCTGGTGAATCAGCACGTTTTCCTGCCATTGACGCGGCAGTTTACGGGCCGATTTTTCCCAGGCTTTAAAATCCGTCACAGGATGAACATTGGTGTATTGTGAGTTCGGCAACAGCTTGTCCTGAATTGATTTCGGCAGGGTGATCGAACTGCGGATCGGGCGGGCATAACCTTCGGCCAGGTTAATCTGTCCCTGATCGCTGAAGATATATTCACGGGCCAGCTTGGCAGCATTCGGGTTCTTGGCAAACTTGTTGATAATGGTGGTGTAACCGGAAATCACCGAGCCGTCTTGCGGAATGCTGACGGTGAAGCGGTCGCGGTCAATCTGGTCACGATAGTTCAGGGCATTAAAGTCCCACAGAATCGCAACTTCCACTTCCCCTTTCTCCAGGTTCGCCAGCCCCGGATCGGTAAACGACAAACGTCCCTGCTTGGCCAGCTTGGAGAAAAACTTGATGGCCGGTTTCAGGTTCGATTCATTTCCACCCTGGGCAAACGCCGCTGCCAGTACGGCATTGTTGGCCTGAGCCGCAACGCCTACATCCCCGACGCTGACTTTATAATCGCCCTCAAGCAAATCATCCCAGGATTTCGGCGGGTTCTTCACCAGGTTGTTGTTAGAGATAAAGGAAATCGTCCCGGTATACGCCAGGGCCCAATGGCCGTCTTTGTCTTTGGCCCAGTTCGGGATCTCTTCCCAGGTGCTTGGTTTATAAGGCTGCGTCACGCCCTTTTTCACCGCAACACGGGCAAAGGCAAAACCGACATCACCGATATCCGCGGTGGCATTTTTCTTCTCCGCTTCAAACTTGGCAATTTCCTGCGCAGAGCTCATGTCGGTATCCTGATGCTGCAGGCCATAATTGACTTTCAAATCGGCCCAGGTATCTTTCCAGTTGGCCCAGCTGTCCGGCATCCCGACACTGTAAACGGTGCCTTCTTTTTTCGCGGCTTCAACCAGCGATTCCAGATCTGCGTCACTTGCATAAACGGTGGCTGAAAGTGTGGTGGCAAGCAGCGTGGTTTTGAGGGCGAGCGTGCGGGTTAACAAAGTATTCATCGTCTCCATCCTTTCTGGACTAGGTCAGTAAGTTCACTTTTTATCCTATGGATGAAGTGTGACGATTTCGGTGCAGGGATATGACAAATTTAATGCGTTTATTTGTCATTCATGTTTCAACCCCCTTATAAAGCCCTCACTTTTACTGTCATTTTTCTGTGATATAGATGTCGTACATTTTTCACATCGACAGTTTCTGGACTAGTTCAGTGATGGCTATTCAAACCAAAACACCAACCAAAACCCCGACCCAACTCGGCAAAATTAAAACCAGCATTCGTCAGCAAATCCAGTCCGGGTTGATGAGCGGCGGACAAAAGCTACCTTCCGAGCGCGAGCTGAGCACGCTATTTGAAACCACGCGGATCACGATTAAGGATGCGCTGGTTGCGCTGGAAACCGAAGGCCTGATCTATCGGGAGGAGCGTCGTGGCTGGTTCGTCTCCCCGCAGCGGATCTGCTACAACCCGCTCTCACGCAGCCACTTTCATCAGATGATCCGTGAACAGCACCGAATTGCCGAAACCCGGCTGGTCAATACCCGGGCTGAAATGGCCGCCGGTGAATACGCCGCCGCACTGAATATTCGCCAACTCACCCCCATCCACATTATTGAGCGCTTGCGCTACATTGATGGCCGGGCGGTGCTGTTTGTTGAAAACTGCCTGATGACCAACCTGTTCCCGGGGATCCTGGAAGAAAACCTGACGCTATCACTTACCGGCCTTTTTGCTGAAAAGTATGGTTACCACACCCACCGCTCCCGCTTTGATGTGATCCCAACCGCAGCCCCGAGCCATGTCGCCAAAGCCTTGAACCTGGCCGAAGGCCAATCGGTGCTGAAAATCTGCCGGGTCAACTATAAACAGGACGGCGCCTTGATGGACTGTGAATTTGAATACTGGCGCCCGGATGCGGTGATGATCCGAATTGACAGTTCGGCCGACTATACGGCCTGAGCACTCCCCCGCTTAAATAGCGTCATTTTTACGACCGACAGTTCAAGGCCATCATCAAAACGCCAATAACTTCGGTCCTTACTGACTCAGTCGGATTGACAAAATTATATTTAATCCGCAACACATTAAAAAATAAACAAAACCCTCTAAAAAACATCGAAACCCTCTTGAAAGATCAGAATAGATAAGACACCAAGAAAGAACGTAAGCCATTGAAATAAAACTACTTAACCTGGTGAAAACAAAACACAAAAAATAAAGTTAAAAATAAACAAAGCATCGACAACAAATATTTAAGCTCGATCTAAAATCGTAGTTTCCAATATTAAATAGACCCAACATAACTAACAAAAATAAAGTGATTTATGTGTAAATGATCACGGAAAATTTATTTCATAAAAAACAGCTCAATATCCACACTCTGAATAAGGTGAGGTGTACTAGCATTATGCATTGAATCGCATACCAAAAACAAAAGGACGCAACTCATGATCGCCTTATCCCGACAGCAACGTCAGCAACGCCTCGTTCAATTTCGCCAGGCACTCCATCAATGCTATCAAAATCATATGTACCGGCAGCAACAAACCCTGGCAAGCCCAGTCGCCTGTACCCCACAAAGCAACCAGAGCAATGACGCACTTTCAGTCGGCATTGTCGGTGGCGGTATGGCGGGGATGTATGCCTCAATGCTACTGGCAAAACTAGGTATCCACAGCCAGATCTTCGAAGCTTCTGGCGAGCGCATCGGCGGACGGGTTTACACCCACTATTTCAACAATGAGCCGCATCAGTACGCCGAACTGGGTGCGATGCGTTTTCCCCACAATGAGCTGCAAAGCCGGCTATTCAACTTCTGGGATTACCTCAATACCACTGTCTCTGAGGTTGAAAACGCCCGAGAAATTCCACGGATCCCCTATATTCTCTTCGACAGCAATGAAGCAACGCCCGACACGGGGAATTTACTGTGTTTTAATGGCATGCCGCCGGTCACCCGCACCCAGGCCGAGGCCGATAACAGTCTGCTCGGGTTTGATCCCTTTTTCGAGGGACCGGAATATGCGTACTTCAAAGATGCCGACGGCAAACTCAAAAGTGCCTCAGTCTTGCTCGATCTCGCCCTGGAACCTTTTGTGGCTTTGTTTGAAAACGAAAATATCGAGGTCGCCTGGGCAGAAATCCTGAAATATAACCGCTACTCCGCACGCGGTTACCTGCAAGACGTCGGGGATGGTGTCCAGCCCTACCCGGTCGAAATCGTCGACTATATGGAAACCGTCAATGCGTATACAGGCATCTATGATCTGTCGTTTATTGAGTTGGTCCTCGACACCTATTCTTTTGATGAAAGCCCGGAATGGTCTGCTATGGAGGGGGGGACGTCCCGGATCGCCGCCGAAATGGCCAACCGGATCCCGGGTTCACAATTTAAAACCGGTACTCGGGTCACCACATTGCGCGAAGAGAGCGACCAAGCCTACATTGAGTACAATACCGGCGACGGCACCCTGACCGAAAGCGCCGCCTTTGATCGAGTCATCGTGACCCTGCCCTTCAGCCAACTGCGGTTTGTCGACACACCGGCATCCTGGTCTGCCGGTAAATACCAGGCGATCCGCAGTCTGAAAATGACCAATGCCGTTAAAGTTGCCCTGGGATTCCGTACCCGTTTCTGGGAGCAGCAGGGCCCCTACAGCCAAGGGATGGAAGGCGGCCAGAGTAATACCGATCTCGCCTCTCGCAGTATTGTTTATCCCTCTTTTGGGATTGGCGAATCCGGCCCGGCCTATCTGTTATCCAGCTACTCGTGGCAGAACGACGCCGACAAATTTTCGCACCTGAGCGAGGCAGAAGCCCTTGAGGCCACCTTAAGGGATGTGGTGCATTTACATGGTGACATTGCCCGGCAGGAATACTTAGGGCACGGGACCGCCGTGGTCTGGAACCGTCAGGAACTCGCTGGGGGTGGCTTTGAATTTTTTGCGGCCGGGCAATTCGAGAAACTCTTTGTCGCTGCCCGTGAGCCGGAAGGACGGTTCAACTTTGCCGGAGAACACCTGGACATGGTGCACTACTGGATTGCTGGCTCCTACAACGCAGCCTTCCGGACAGTGTGGGAAATCCTGATCCAGGAGGGGCTGGATACCCAGGCAAACCTGGAGACCCTGTTCAGTGCACTCGGCGGCGGGGACATTCTGCCGACGATGATCCCGCACTTCAACCGCCACAGCCACTCCACCCTACTGGAAATCCAACAAAATCTTCAGAACAACTAAGCCCCGACAGTAACGCCCGGCCACAGGCCGGGCGACATTCACATTCAGCAAAGGATAGAGCAATGAATCAGCCAAAAACCGCCATCCAGCAATTTCAGTCTGTCTTGAGTAACCGGGTTGTCCAGGACGAATCACACTCAGACAGTATTCAGTATCAGTTCGTATACAGCGAATCCGCCCGAACCTATACCACCGAGCAATACCCTCAGGCCGGGGTATTCACAGGCATCACCACGCCATGGTTCAATACCTTCAATGCCGTGCCGGGCAGCTGGCAAAGCACAACACAAGACAATGCACTCAATGAAGCCCGGGCAGCGCAGGTGGCAAAAGCCAACCAGTACATTCAGACCAACGTTCCGGCGCAGCAGTATTCAGGCTCTGCAATCGAGCAACTGCACCAACGCTTTACCAAAGGAATTTGGGACAATACGGTCTTCTCCCCGCAGCAGATCCAGACCCTGACCGACAACTGGATCCACGATGATGCCGAATTTGCCCGCCAGCGGCTGGGCAGCGCCAATCCCAACGTGATCCAGGCCTACAATGGCAGCAATCAGGATTTAGCGGACTTTATCAACCAAAGTCACGGTGCTGCCGACAGTGCAGGCTTGCTGCAACGGCTACAACAGGCCCATGACAGCCATCGACTGTTCGTGTGCGACTACCGTCCGGCGTTGGCCAGCATTGAGCAAAACGGCCTGGTGCAGGAACGCCACACGCCTGATTTCATGCCAGACGGTTTTGTCTTCAGCGTGCCGGTCGCTTTTTTCATCGCCGAGCCGCCAGGCAGTGACAGCCCGATGCTGCCGGCTGCGATCCAAATTGATGCCACCAATCAGGGATACATTTTCACCAGCCAGGACGGTGAGAATGCCTGGTTGCTGGCCAAACTATGGACTGCCAGCGCCGATGCCCAGTGGTGGTTCAGCGGCAGCCACCTGTACAACACCCACAGCATCGACATGATTTTTGCCACCGCAGCCTTGCAGCTGGAGCAGGAAGGCACCCTGCCGTCCGATCACCCGATGGCGGTGCTGATGCTGCCGCACCTGAAGAAGATCTATAACATCAATGTTGCTATCTATAATCCGGATTACCCAATGCAATCAGGCAGTCAGCCAGGCTTATACCAGCCACACAGCTTCTGTGATCAGTTCCTGCCTACCGGACGCATCGGGATCTTCCAGCTCATCAACGATCTGTATCAGGACTATCAGTTCGACGCCCAGGCGTTTGATCAAAACCTGGCAGCCCGAGGTATGGACACCACCCGCTTCCCGGGCCATTTCCCCTACCGGGATGACGGGCAGATCTGGTGGCAGGCGATCAGACAGTTTGTCAGTGACATTGTGGATGCCACCTACCCTGATGATCAGGCCGTTGCCAATGACAAGGCACTGAACGCCTGGATGACGCTGGCGCAAAGCGCCTTCAATCACGATGGTTACAGCCGCTTTACCTGGCAGGCCACCAAGGCTTATACCAAACAAGCCATGACCAACCTGTTTTTCCTGACCACAACCCAGCACACCGCGGTCAACGATACCATGTTTGCCGGTTACGGCTTTATTCCTAACGGACCATTTGCGATGCAGACACCGCCGCCAAGCGGAGGCTCTGTGAGCGATCATGAGCTGTTGTCAGCTCTGGCCGACCCACAATTTTTGTCCCATGATACCGGCACCGAACCGCAAGTCGCCTGGCCGGTCATGAACCAGATTAACTTTGTCATGAACGGTACCGCCGAGGTCGTGGATGTTGTCGCCGGCACCCAAGATGTCAACTCGCTGCTGAAGATTTACCCTTATCCGGCCAACAGCGAACAATATGCCGCCGTCACCCGCTTCCACCAGGCATTATGGGACGGCAACAACTCGGTCGATGCCCAAATCAAAGCCAATCAGCAAACACGGATCAGCGACTATCAGGCTGCGCATCCAAATGCGGAAACCGTCCCCAACAGTGTCAGTTACCCGTTCCTGAGCGTGACGCTGCCCGAGGATGCCGATGTGAACGCCCCAACCATGAACACCATTCAAATCTAACGGACACAGACTATTTTGAAGGAGAAACACCATGGTCAAAGCCAATTTGTTGTCACCGGGGCAATATCAGCGGCATTTTCGCTCCCCCAAGCAAGTGGTAAACAATCAGCCCATCAAAGGGGTTCGCGCTGCAGTCACTGGGCTTGCCAGTGAAGAAACATTAGCCAGCTACCTCAATAAACGTCTCGCAGAAATCGGGGTGAAACGTGTGATGGCGATCCCCGGCGATTATATTGCCGAATGGGTTGCCACCCTGGATGAGCCGGAGATCAATGCCGGTTTAATCCGGGTTCATCCCAACAACGAAATGCTGGCAACCTACGCAGCGGACGGATATGGCCGCGCCGCCAACGGCAACACCGTCGGCTGCGTCGCCTTTACCTATGGCGTCGGCGCGCTCAATGCCGCCCAGGCGTTTGCCGGGGCGCATGTTGAGCAAGTACCGCTGGTCTTGATCAACGGCAGCCCGTCCAACGCCCAGTTTAACTCACAGCGAGATCAAGGGATCCTGTGGCACCATATGTTTGACGGCTCACAGACTGATTTACGAATTTTCCAGCAGCTCACCCAATCAGCGGTGCGTATCGATAACCCGGCTTATGCGCCAGATCTTATTGATTCCGCTTTAACCGCCTGCATCACGGAAAGTAAACCCGTCTATATCGAAATTGCCAATACCCTGGAAAATATGTCGGTCCAGCCGGTCAGCGAGCGTCCGCTGCTGATCCGCTCCCCGATCCCCCAGGATCAGCAAGCCTTGGATGATGCCGTCAGCTATATCTGGGAAGTGCTGCAAGGCGCGCACAATCTGGTGTTGATGGGTGGCGTCGAGCTGGCCCGGCAAAATCTGCAGGATAAATTCGAAACCTTATTCAACGCACTTCAGGCACCCTATGTCACCAGCCTGCTCGGCAAAGGACTGCTCAGTGAAGTCGACGCCGGGCCGTGGTTCTGCGGCGTCTACAACGGAAAGAATTCCCAACAGAATGTGCAGGATCTGATCAAGCGCTCGGATGTCCTCTTGTCGCTGGGGGTCCTGGAAACCGACTTCAACTTCACCGGTGTCGCGGCGGCAGATTACAGCCCGGGCAGTGAAGACGGCTTACCCATCGACGGTCAGATCGAAGCACGGATGGGAGCCGTAAAAATCAACAGTGTCTGCTCCCGGGCCGAAGACAACGAGATATACTGGGGAAACATTGAGCTGGCGCCACTGCTCGATGCCCTGATCAGCAAAGCCCAGACCGCAGCGCTTCCTAACGCACCGTTCGCCGGGTTGAGCGAAGGAACGCCATGGGAAATTCCCCCGGCAACGGATTTTTCCGGTGACGACCAAATCACCTGGGATAGTTTTAAATCCCTGCTCTCCAATAATTATCTTCAAACCTTTGGCGCAGCAGAAACCCCACTCATTTTGGCCGATACCGGATTGAGCTTCTACGCCCTGAACAATCTCAAAGTGCCGCAGAATGGTTATATCGCGCAACTGTCCTGGGGGGCGATTGGCTATTCACCGGCAGCCAGCTATGGTGCGAAGTTGGCACTGGACGATCAGGGGATCAACCGCCGCGTCGTGAGCATTTCCGGGGACGGCGCTATCTCAGAGAGTATCAATACCCTGGGCACCATTGCCCAGCTGGGATTGAACAACGTCATTTTTGTCATGGCCAACGGGGTATTTGCCATTGAGCAGTTCCTGGTCAATGCACAGGCCTTTGCGGATACGCCGGATGCCCCGCAGTTCGAAGCCTTAACCCAGGTACCGCAAACGGCGCTCTGGGATTGGGTGAAACTAGCCGAAGGCTTCGGCGGCGTCGGCTATGAAGTGACCACCAACGCGGAGCTGACCGCGGTGCTGGAAAAACTGCGGGAGGAAGATTATCCGGACCCGGCGATCCCTAGCGGCCCCTGCGCAACCGGGACCGGAAGCGGCTGTTGTGACTTTGCCGGTACAACACCAACCGCAGGGAAATCCACCTTCACCCTGGTGGCGGTCCGCAATGTATGTAAAGACCTGCCCAGCAATGTCCGCTGGAAATTAGAGGACTAACCGACCCCTTCCCAAAAACCGGCGCGCAGGCGCCGGTTTCTATTTTCAAAACCAGCCACTACACCACAAAGTCATAATTCGCGGCCAATCCGTCGGAGTGCGGCAACGGATCGATTTGCAGTGCCTCGCGATTGCGGGCCCACCACTCGTTGCCGGTCTGGCCCTGCAAATAGAGCTGGGTGGTCAGCAACTCACGTCCACCCTGCCAGATCTTAACGTGAATGTGCGGCGGCCGCCCGGTATAAGGCACCGGATACAGGGTATGAAAGCGATAATGGCCCTGACTGTCGGTCAGCGCCGCACCAAAACCGGCAAAATGACGATCGACCTGATCATGGCCGGATTGACGGGGATGATGATAGATCCCGGCGCCGTCACACTGCCAGATCTCGACCCGGCAATCGGTCATTGGATGGCCACTCATATCCAGCACCCGGCCGCTGAGCCACATTGGGGTACCGTTCACCACCGCCTGATCCCCGATCAGAGATTCCCGAAACGGGATCGCCACCACCGGATAAAACGGCCCTTCGGTCTGCGACGGCGTCCGGGCCAGCGCGCCTCTGCCCCAGGCTGAAGGCAGCCAAACTGCCGGCCACATAGCCAGCGACCAGCACACCAGAAAATTTCGTCGGTTCATTCCCCCTCCTGCTGCTAAAACCATTCCGCTTTGCTTTCTTCATTGTGGCAGCCATGGGGGAAATTGCGTGCTCAACCATGCACTTCTTTATGCGATCTTTGATTGCGCTAACGCCATCACCCAGTCAGAAAATGCCCGTTGGCTGTCGCCGGAAACGCCGTTTGCCCGCAGGTAGTATCGCCGATTCCGGTTCCCGGCCAACGGCGAGAGTTGCACCAGTTCGCCGGATCCCAGCTCGGTAGCAATCAATGCCTTCGGACACAGCGCAATCCCGTTATTATTGATTGCTGCAATGCGCATCATATTAAAGTCGCTGAACACCGTGCCCCGACTCACTGGCGGATGGGAAATCTCTGGCGTCTGGGCATCAGCGTAACGCTCGTACCAGCGCTGCCAGGCCCGACGATCCTCGTCATGTAACAAATCATATTGATTGAGGTGATTTGCCGAAAATTCTTCAATTTTAGCGGCATATTCACGACCACAGACCGGCACGGTTGCCCCATTGAACAGCTCCTGCATGGTCTCGGTTAATGGTTCATCGGTAAAACCCAGCACAAAATCCGCAGTGTTTTCCGCCGCGGCGAGCTGATACTGCAACGTCAACTCAATGTCCGGATAACGAGTTTTAAAATCATGGATGTGCGGTAATAAAAAACAGGTCGCCAGCGACGGCAGGCAACCAATCACCAACTTGTTGTGTCCTTCTTTGCGATGCGTCTGAACGGCATCGCGCAGCTGGGCAAACGGCTCGGTCAATTGCGCTGCAAAGGCGGCGCCTGCCTCGGTCAGCATCACCCGGTTTTGTTGCCGGTAGACCAGTTTCTTCCCCATCCACTGCTCCAGCGTCTTTACCTGACCGATCACCGCAGCATGGGTCACAAACATCTCTTTCGCCGCCGCAGAATAACTGCCCAGGCGCGCCACCGATTCAAAGTAATAAATTGATTTCAGGGGCATTTTCATATTCAGCGTCCACAGCGTGTTAGTTTTTCTTACATTCTATGTGAGATTTAATGAGTTGTTAACCAATAAGCAACAAACCTATGATGCACGGACTCTGATTAGCGCTAACAGAGATTTCGATGAACGTGTTTTTTTGAAGGATATTTTTATGTTTATCAGATCGTTGAATGATGTCGAAGGCTCTGAGCACTTTGTTCACTGGGGCAACGGAACCAGCCACCGTCTCCTGACTCTGCAAGACCAGATGGGCTTTACCGTCTGCCATACCGTGGTCACCCGTGGCACCGAGTCCCTGCTGGAATACAAAAACCACCTGGAAGCCTGCTACTGCATCGGTGGTGAAGGTGAAGTGGAAAACATGGCCGGCGAGCGGTTCCGGATTGTCCCGGGCACGATTTATGTCCTCGATGAACACGACAAGCACTATCTGCGTGCCAGCGAAGACAAAGATCTAATCCTGGTCAGCGTGTTCAACCCACCGTTGCAGGGAACGGAAACCCACAGTTTAGACGGCGACGACTCGTCCGCCTATTAATCACCCCAGGATAATAACCCCACGGATCAGGAGGCAGGTTATGTTTTATCTACATGGATCATTCTTACTATATTTGCTCAGTATGTTGCTGATTGGTTTTTACTTCTACAAACGCACCAGCAGCACTTCAGACTATATTTTAGGATCGCGTAATCTGCCTCCGAGCGTCGCCGCCCTCAGTGCCGGCGCTTCAGATTTGAGCGGGTGGGCCCTGATGGGCCTTCCTGGCGCGCTGTATATCGGTGGCCTGAGCAATCTCTGGATCGTCCTATTCACCCTGATGGGCGTTTACGTCAACTGGAAATTCATTGCACCAAAACTGCGAGTAATGACTGAACAGCTCGGGGATGCGCAGACTATTCCTGAATATCTGCAAAACCGCTTTCAGGACAAGTCCAACATCCTGCGCCTCACCTCTTCCGTCGTGACGCTGGTGTTCTTTACTTTTTATGTTGCCGCCGGGTTGAGTGGCGGTGCCGTGCTGTTCGAAAACACCTTCGGTATCGACTACCACACCGCACTCTTGGTCGGTGGGATTGTGATTGTCTCCTATACCTTCCTCGGCGGGTATCTGGCGGTGTGCTGGACTGACTTCTTCCAGGGACTGATGATGGCGTTATCTCTGTTGATCGTGGCACTGGCGATTGTCTTCATCACCGACGGCGAGCCCGGTTCAACCACAACCGCGCAATTGCTGAACGACATCAACTTTGCGGATCTGCGTCCGGATCAAGGCTGGTTCTGGGGACTCATCTCTCTGAGTGGCTGGTGTATCGGCTATATGGGTCAACCTCATGTGCTGGTACGTTTCATGAGTGTCCGCAGCGTCGAAGATATTAAAATTTCGCGACAGATTGCGGTGATCTGGACCAGTATCACCATGATTTCAGCGGTCTTGGTCGGTTTTCTGGGTCGCAGCTACTTCGCAACCCCGCTTGAGAACGGTGAAACCATCTTTATTGCGCTGTCTCAGGCTATCTTCCACCCGTTTGTTGCCGGGCTGATCATCGCCGGGGTTCTGGCCTCCATTATGAGCACCATCGACTCCCAGCTTTTGGTTTGTTCTTCTACCCTGTCGGAAGACTTTTATCGCGCCTATGTCCGCCCGCGGGCATCCGATAAAGAAGTGTTGCAGATTGCTCGGCTGGCCGTGCTGGCCATCGCACTGATTGGCTTCTTCCTGGCTTACCAGAAAGCCGATGCCACGCTGCTGAGTATGGTCGCTTACGCCTGGGGTGGATTCGGGGCTTCTTTCGGCCCGGTGATCCTGTTTAGCCTGTTCTGGAAACGCATGACGCGAACCGCCGCCATCAGCGGACTGGTCGTCGGCTCCGTGGTGGCCCTGATTTGGAACCAGAACCAGGGCGGCATTTTCGACCTGTTCGGTGTGGTACCCGGCTTTATCGCAGCCAGCCTGGTGATAATTGCCATCACCCGCTATCAGACCACGAAAACAGCAAACACTGAGACAGCCTACTAAGCGAATGACCGTTTTGAGCGTTCAGCTATGGCTTTGCCTGAGTGACTCAATTGCATGATCACATCACTCCCAAAGGCATCCGATCTGGATGCCTTTTCTTCTGCATGTTGTTCCACCGACAATGCAGTTGTGCGACTTCAATTCAATCCCTCACCAATAGCCTGAAAGACACCGCTCTACTATTCACTTTTTAAGTAGCCCGGATTGATACCCTTTAGTTAAATAGCTCAGTTCAAGTTGCGCTTCCGGAATACAATAGAGTTTTTTACTCTTTACAGGCGTTAACGATATAAAGCTTGCTAATGCGCCTAATGCACCTCCCAATATGGCATTAAGAGGGCTTAGCGAAGTTGAACCCGCTATTGTTGCTCCTTTTATCACGCTGTCTAAATTACTTGCTAGATTGTTTGAGCCAAGGTTTATCTTGATACCTTCAAATTGAACGAGGCTACCGAATCGTTGGCGAGATTTACCCTTGATTTCTTCTATGGCCTTTTCCAGATCAGTAGTGGCCAAATCAAGAGAGAACTCGCTAGCTTCATTAGCTTGAGATACAAAATGAGCCAGGCGATCAATAGAGTGTTTCAATTCTCGGAACAAATGAGAGTTATCGTGTTTGAATGCTACGATTTCCTTAGCTGAAGAGCCTTGAGAGGGGACTGGTAGTTTCTTATGCAGCTCCATTTGAATACAGTAAACATCGGATGATATCTCCGGCGTTGAAAGAAATCTTCGGTATGATTGTTGAGGAGTCCATATAACGTTGGGTTGTTCCCTTTGAGCTTTATTCAGTGCTTGATTTTGATACTCGATGAAGGATTTAACCCAGTTATGAGCACCATCTGACTTGAGGCTGTAGGCATACTCTTTTACGAAGGTTTGCTGACCTTCAGTAGGATAGTCCTGATAATCCTTTATCAGAATTGACGCCTCTTCTAGCATAAGCTCGTCAGTCGTTCGTTTCCATCTGGGTAATTGTGCTGTAACGGGTTGAATGATGTAGTCCCAATACAAACAGAAAAACTGGATTTGTTCTTTTCGTATTTGTACATGGGGGATGTAAACATCTCCATTAAGATCTTCAAATTCTGGACAGAAGATGATTCCTCTTTGTTTAGTCATTTGACAACAACCTTCTCATTACTCTGCTAACAGAGCGTTAAGTTTCTTTTTAGCGTAATGCTGTAGTAGTTTTTGACCACCCTCAAAGATGACTTTGAAAGGCATATCTTTGAGCTCAGATTTCAATTTTTCGATGACTTCTTTGTTGTGAAGTGTTAAAGCGAAGTCATGACCGGCTTGGGTTAGTCTGAGTGGAATAATACTAAGAATACAATCACCACTAGCCCCAAACCTAATACCAAGGTCGCTAAGATTGTAGGAGTCCATGTTTCTGTTACTGATTAACTTATTTTCAGTGAGCAACTGAAAGTGAAAAATGAACTTTTCATTAAGTTCTTGAGTTTGGGCATCAACGTACTCAACACCAGATTGAGGAAAATCATACAATTCAACATGAGCTGTTTCAGCTTCCAAGAACACATCGAGCATTTTTCGAAAGTAGTCTAAGTCGATTTTCATGGTGTCCCCTCTATGCAGTGTTCAATGTATTCTTTATTGAAAGATCGGTCTACATTACCAACTCACATCAATCATTAACGCGCGCACAAATTATCTGTGAGAGGTTATTTATCTTAATAAACTACATAGACTCTGACTGAATATCCACCAAAACACCAGCCTGACCAACAACGATCAAAAAAGGCATCCCGAAGGATGCCTTTGATTCAGCCAAGTAAAGTCAGATATGGGGTCAGATCGTCAGCGGGATCAGCTCGACGCCCAACACCGTGCTAATTCCCATCACCACCAGCAGCGAGGTTTTGAACACCGCTTTGGACCAGTCGACATAGTTGTCGTCGGTCACTTTTCGGAAGGTCACCCGGGTCCACATCAGGCAGACCGCCGAGGCCACCGCCAGGTATTCATAGCCGCCGCCACCCAGCAGGAACAAGCCCAGCGCAACTGCACTGAAAGCCACCACGTAGGCTTGCATGTGCTTACGCGCCTTCTCAATGCCTTCGACCACCGGCAATACCGGAATGCCCGCGTCGCGGTAATCCTGCATGCGGAACATGGCGATGGCATAGGAGTGCGGCATCTGCCACAGGCAGAATAGCGCAAACAGCAACACGGCATCTAAGCTGATGTAGTTGGTCACCGCCAGGTAACCGACCAGCGGCGGTACCGCGCCGGAGACGCTGCCGACCAGGGTGCCGTAGACCGAGGTACGCTTGTACCACATGGTGTAGAAGAACACGTAAAACACGTAACCCAGCAACACCACCACCGCTGAAAGCGGGTTGGCGATGCGATACAGCACCGCGGTTCCCACCAGCAGCAGCGCGACTGCATAGATGAACACGTGATCGATATTCAACCCATCCTGGACCAGGATCCGATTCCGGGTCCGGTCCATTTTGCTGTCGATATCGCGATCAAAGATGTTATTCACCACGCAGCCGGAGGCAATCACACAGGCCACACCCAACAGGGTGAACGCCAGCAATGTGATATCCGCCGCTTCTGTTTTGGCAGCGAGGAAGAACCCCGCCGCCACAGAAATCAGGTTGCCGATGATGATGCCCGGCTTGGTAATGGAAATGTAGCTCTTAATCATGACGCCCTACATCATCATGTTGACGTTGAGGTTCCACATAATCCAGATGGAACCGGCAATCACGATAAACACCACCAGCGCGGTAAACACCAGGGAAATCATATTCCACTGGCCGTCTTCGGTGCGGATCTCCATGTGCAGGAAGTACACCAGGTGCACCAGCAACTGCACAATGGCACAACCGAACATCAGCACGTAAGTGATGGTATCCGGCAGGCTCTGCGTCGCCACGAAGTAGAACGGGATAATGGTCAGGATCAGCGAGGCGATAAAGCCTTTGACGTAGTCCTGCACCCCAGAATCAGCGTGTTGTTGGCTCATGACATGACCCCCAGCAGATAAACGATGGTGAAAACACAGATCCAGACGATATCCAGGAAGTGCCAGAACAGGCTCAGACAATGGAAACGGGTTTCCATCATCTCGTTCAGGCCCTTGGTATTGAGCTGCCAGTAGCACACGGCCAGCCAGATCAGACCGAAGGTCACGTGCAGGCCGTGGGTCCCGACCAGTGCAAAGAAGGCAGACAGGAACGCGCTGCGATCCGGGCCGTATCCTTCGGCAATCAGGTGATGGAACTCGTACACTTCCATGATGATAAAGCCCAGACCCAGCAGGAAGGTGATCCCCATCCATCGTTTCAGACCGGCGATATCTTTGCGCTTCATGGCAATGATACCGAAGCCGAAGGTGATACTACTGAACAGCAGCATCATGGTTTCCGTGAAGACGAACGGCAGCTCGAAAATGTCTTTCCCGCTTGGGCCACCGGCCGTGCCGTTAACCAGGACTGCATAAGTTGCAAACAGGCTTGCAAACAGGATGCAGTCACTCATCAGGTAAATCCAGAAGCCAAACAGCTTGTTGCCTGCCGTGTCGTGGTGATCATGACCATGATCATGCGAAATCGCATTAGTTTGCATAGGTCACCTCCAGATCATCATCGTTATCTTCATTGCCGGACGTCACTTGCCCTTTCGCTTGTTTCAGCTTGGCTTGACGTTCCGCTTCAATCGCTTTGATTTCTTCAACGGTCACGTAGTAGTCCACGTCTTCGTTGAAGCTGTGGCGGATACAAGTCACGATCATGCCGACAAAGCCGATCGCGGCCAGCCACCAGATGTACCAGATCATCGCGAAACCAAACACCAGAGACCATGCAGAAACATACATCCCGGTTGGGGTGTTCTTCGGCATATGGATTGGCTGATAGTCCGCTTCCTGATCTTTGTTGTGCTCGCCGCGCTCTTTCTGATACCAGAACGCATCCAGCTCGTCGCCTTTCGGCAGCACGGCAAAGTTGTAGAACGCCGGTGGAGAAGACGTTGCCCACTCCAGGGTACGGCCATCCCACGGGTCACCGCTCAGATCAGCATTCTGGTGACGGTCACGGATACTCACGAAGATCTGAATGAACTGACACAGCACACCTGCGGCAATAATCGCCGTACCACAAGCCGCAACGGCCAGCAGCGGGAAGAACTCAGGGTTGATATCCTGGCTCAGACGACGGGTCATGCCCATGAAGCCCAACGCGTACAGCGGTACGAAGGCCAGAATGAAACCGATGATCCAGCACCAGAAGGCACGCTTACCCCAGGCTTCGTTCAGGGTGAAACCGGTCATTTTCGGGAACCAGTAAGCCATACCGGCAAAACAGCCGAAGACTACACCACCGATGATGACGTTATGGAAGTGCGCAATCAGGAAGACCGAGTTATGCAGGACGAAGTCCGCACCCGGAACCGCCATCAGAACACCGGTCATCCCGCCAATCGTGAAGGAGATCAAAAAGCCGATGGTCCACAGCATTGGCGTGGTGAACGTAATGCGGCCTTTGTACATGGTGAACAGCCAGTTGAAGATCTTCACCCCGGTCGGGATCGAGATAATCATGGTGGCAATGCCAAAGAAGGCGTTCACATTCGCGCCGCCGCCCATGGTAAAGAAGTGGTGCAGCCAAACGACGAAGGCCAGCACGGTGATCACAATCGTTGCCCAAACCAGCGAGGTGTAACCGAACAGCTTCTTGCGCGCGAACGTGGCCGTTACTTCTGAGAACACACCGAAGACCGGCAGCACCAGAATGTACACTTCCGGGTGACCCCAGGCCCAAATCAGGTTGACATACATCATCATGTTGCCACCCATGTCATTGGTGAAGAAGTGGGTGCCAACGTAACGGTCCAGCGTCAAGAGCGCGATAGTCACGGTCAGGATCGGGAACGAGATAATGATCAGGATGTTCGAGCACAGCGACGCCCAGGTAAAGACCGGCATCTTCATCAGTGGCATCGACGGGGTACGCATGCGCAAGATGGTGGTGAAGAAGTTCACACCCGACAGCGTGGTCCCCACCCCGGAGATCTGCAGCGCCCAGATCCAGTAGTCGACCCCGACGCCCGGACTGGCGTCAATCCCCGACAGCGGCGGATATGCCAGCCAACCGGTACGACCGAACTCACCTACCGCCAGTGACATGTTGGTCAGGATCACACCGACCACAAACAGCCAGAAGCTCAGGTTGTTCAGGAACGGGAACGCCACGTCGCGCGCACCAATCTGCAGTGGCACGATGATGTTCATCAGGCCGATGATCAGCGGCATCGCCACGAAGAAGATCATAATCACGCCGTGGGCGGTAAAGATCTGATCGTAGTGATGCGGCGGCAGGTAACCGGCTTCGCCCGCAGCAGAAAACAACTGCTGGCTTCGCATCATCACCGCATCGGCAAAGCCACGCAGCAGCATAATCATCGCCACAGCGATGTACATAAAACCAATTTTCTTGTGATCGACCGAAGTAAACCACTCATTCCAGAGGTATTGCCATTTCCCAGCACGGGTGATCATCGCGACAACCGCGAGACCGACCAGCGCAATCACCCCAAGCGTCACCATAATGATGGGCTCATGATAAGGAATGGACTCTAGTGTTAGTCTTCCAAACATAATCTCATTAACCTTCGTGTTCAGCCTTGTCCATCTGAGCTTGTTCCATCGCGTGATGACCTGAATGGTTATTACTCGGATGGTTGTTGCTCATATGGCCATTGCCCATGTGACCTTCTTCCGACATTTGCGAGTGCATTCCGCCTTCGAACTGCATCACAACATCGGAGAACAGGGAGTGCGGTACTTTCGAGTAGAACGTCACCGGAACATCAATGCTCGGCTCCGCCAGCGCTTCATAATCACTGAAATCATGCAGCTGCTGTGGCGCGGCTTTCACCTGCTCAACCCACTGGTTGAAGCTGGCGCGCTCGTCCAGAGCCACGGCCTTGAACTTCATGTGCGAAAAACCTTCGCCGCTGTAGCTGGCCGCGATGCCTTTGTACTCACCGGCGTGGTTCGCCATCAGGTGCAGGCGCGTTACCATGCCCGGCATGGCGTAGATCTGACTGCCTAAACGGGGAATAAAGAAGGAGTTCATGATGTTGTCCGAGGTGATCTTGAAGTTCACCGGCACATCTTTCGGGAAGGCAACATAGTTCACGGTCGCAATGTTTTGCTCCGGATAGATGAACAGCCACTTCCAGTCCAGAGACACCACCTGGATTTCCACCGGCTTCACGTCACTCACCAGCGGCTTCGACGGCTCCAGTGCGTGCGTTGAACGCCAGGTGATCACGCCCAGAATGGCGATAATGATGATTGGAACTGTCCAGACCACCACTTCAATCTTGGTCGAATGAGCCCATTCAGGCGCATATTCTTCCTGGGTATTATCAGAGCGGTATTTGTAAGCGAAGTAGATTGTCATCAGGATCACCGGGATCACGACAATCAGCATCAGAAGCAAAGCTGTAATGATCAGCTCTTTCTCCTGAACACCGATAATCCCCTTGGGATCCAACAGTGCAGATTCACACCCGGAGAGCATTAAAATTGCACTAAACAACCCCACCCTCGACAAGATGTTCTTATATCTTGAGGCTTCCATTTACTTTCTCGATTGTTTTGCAATATTCCCACATAAAAGTTGGCACTTTTAGGATATTGCGATTGGTTTTAATACGTATTTTTATTGTTGAGCTTTGAACAAATCATCCTGTCTGTTGCCGTTCATGCACGGGTTTTCGCAGCATTTGCACCCTTGCAAATCTCTGTTACCACCCCAAACATCACAGTTACAAAAAGAAACAATTTGTTACAGGTAGCGCATTATCCGGATAAGACTAAGCAACCTCACTAGCGCAAAATGAAAACTAACGTTTCAAAAATGGTAATGACGTGCTTCAAAAAACCATTGAAAGATAAGGGGTTTTACATTCAAATACTTGTTATTTCAGAAATGTTTCACAAAAAAGAGAGGTGTATGACCAAGTAAAAATTGCATGATCCGTACTAACTGATTTGTCATAAAATTTACAAATAGACAAAATCATCAATAATGGGGTTGATTTTTTGGAAGTGTACACAGGGTAACCTGCGCGGGTATCAGTACGCCAATGTCCATCACAGAGACACAGCAACGCCTGATGAATCTCAAAAGATTAGAAAGAATAAGCCACTGGATGCAATTACACACTAAGTGGCAAAAAATGAAGAGTTAAAGGGCGTAGGAAGATCGAATTTAATCGCACTATTTTGCAGGGGTGGTTATTTTCACACCACCCTTACCTCCGTCATCTGTCACCTGAATTGGACATGAGCTATCGTATGACGGACCGCGATGCCCGAGCAAGGAACAGCCCGCCAAGGCTGTTCCGAAAACATAGTGTCACAGATACTCTGACAGCATCATATCAGATGAGTTGTCGCTGTTCGTCAGGCCAGTCAAAAGCCTTCCAGAACAATCTTTCCAACGGCACGACCAGATTCCAGCTCGGCATGCGCGGCTTTCAAATTCTCGGCATTAATCACACCGAGATGCTTCCCGGCGGTGGTCCGGATATACCCCTGATCTACCAGCGCCGCGACGCGCTCAAGCAGTGTGTGTTGAGCGTCCAGATCCGCCGCCTGATGCATGGCGCGGGCAAACATAAACTCGATATGCAGCGACAGACTCTTGGATTTCAGTTTCATCACGTTGAGTGCGTCCGGATCATCAATCATGGCAATTTTGCCGAACGGCACCAGCAAATCAGCGTAGCTGTCAAAATACTGCTGCGTGGCATTGAGGCTGGCAATATGCGTCACCGGACTGACCTTCCCTGCCGCAATCAGCGCATCAATTTGCGGCTTGAGCGGCTGGGTATGATCCACCACCTGATCAGCGCCAAGGCTTTTCACCCAGTCCCGGGATGCCTCGCGCGAAGCCGTCGCGATCACCGTCGCACCAGTCAGGGTTTTTGCCAGCTGGATCAGGATCGAGCCCACCCCGCCTGCGGCACCAACCACCAGAATCACGTCATCCGTTGCAGCATCGGCCTCTGGTGAGCGCTGCGGCAGATTGAAGTGATCAAACAACAACTCCCAGGCTGTAATCGTTGTCAGCGGTAATGCCGCCGCTTCGGCATCAGAGAGACTGTTCGGTTTATGGCCGACAATCCGCTCATCGACCAGCTGATATTCGGCATTGCTGCCCGAGCGGGTCAGATCCCCGGCATAATAGACCTGATCGCCCGGTTGAAACAAGGTGACGTCCTCCCCCGTCGCGACCACTTCACCTACGGCATCCCAGCCAATCACCTTGTACTCCCCTACCGTTGGCGAGACGTTCTGGCGGATCTTATAATCCACCGGATTCACCGCCACGGCCTTTACCTTCACCAGTAGATCCCGGCCGTTGGCAATCGGCTGAGGAAGCTCAATATCAACCAGGGCATCGTTGTCGGTGATCGGGCGTGCTTTCGTGTATCCAATTGCTTTCATGACATTTTCTCCAGTGAGGTGCGCCCCTCAGGGACGTTGAACTGGCAGTCAGTATGGCTTTTTATTACACTGCGATAAACAGCCTAATCTATGAAACATTATCAATAATTTTTTGAAAATATGATGATTGAAGATCTGAAAGTCGTGCTCAAGGTGGCCGAGTTTCGCAGTATTACCGCTGCAGCGAACAGCTTAGGCATTCGCACCGCAACCGCCAGCGCCGCAGTCAAACGCGTCGAGCAGTCCCTTGGGGGAGAGCTATTTGTGCGCACCACGCGACAGCTCAGATTATCGACTGCCGGAGAAAAGTATCTCCCGCAATGTGAGCAGGCATTGCAGATGCTGGAGCAGGCACGGCAAAACATCCGCGCCGATCAGGGAACGATCGAAGGCGAACTGCGTATTGCCGTTTCGTCGGACCTGGGCCGCAATTGCCTGCTCCCCTGGGTCGATGAGTTTATGACGGAGCACCCGGGGCTGAGCCTGCGGGTGAATATCAGCGACAGCAATATTGATTTCTACCGCGATTCCGTGGATATGGCACTGCGCTACGGCTCGCCGAGCGATGCCGGTCTGTATGGCTTTCAGATCTGCCATGTCCCGACCTTGCTGTGTGCCACCCCGGCTTATCTGGCGCAACAGGGTCAACCGAAGCATCCCCAGGATCTGGTGTCGCATAACGGCCTGTTCTATCAACTGCAGGATATTCCCCACGATACCTGGACATTTACCCGCGATGATCAGCAATTCAAAATCAAAATGAGCGGCGATCGGGTGTCGAATGACGGCGATTTGGTGCGGCGCTGGTGTGTGGCGGGGAAAGGCATTGCCGTGAAATCCTGCCTCGATATGGCGGATGATTTGCTGTCCGGGCGTGTAGTCAACGTCATGTCGCAGTTCCGGCCGCGAGTCACCGAACTGTGGTTGATCTGCCCGAGTCGACAGTCGATCACCCCGGCGATGCGGTTGCTCAGGGATCACTTGCAGCGCAAATGTGCCGAACGCCTCAACGCCCTGGTCGAAGCAAAGATCCTGCCACAAGACTTCCAGGCATAACCAGCCACCACCCGCTGGCCTGCGCAGTGGTCTTCGTATTGGCACCTTGGTACTAGCACCGTGGTATTGGCACCTTGGTACCGGCACCTTCACTCTGGCGGAAGCTGAGCGATTATCTTCCAAAAACCGCACGGCAGGTCGGCGAACACATGATCCGCGCCTGCCAATATTTCCCACAATTCCAAGACCCTCCGGCCCTGCGAACGGGTCATCTCAGTAAACGCTCAGGGTTTCTTAAGCGAATCTTAAGTTTTCTCAGTCACCCTTGCTCTGATTGAACTATCAAAGCATTTTTTTGATGGTATGATGCGCCAATTTTTTTATCCGTTTATTAATGCGCTGACCACAGAGTACCCGAAACATGCAACAAGAAATTCTCGTCAAACGGACTGGCATTCGTCGTGTCCTGTACACTTTTGTCCATAGTTATAACGGTTTTAAGTGGCTGTGTACCCACGAAACCGCATTTCAGCAAGAACTGCTGCTATTCCTGCCGCTGACCGTGTTCGCCTTCTGGCTCGATCTGCCCGCACTGCATACCTTGTTGCTGCTACTCTCCATGCTGTTTGTTCTGTTCGCCGAGATGGTCAATACCGCCATTGAAGCGGTGGTCGATCGCATCAGTCTGGAATACCACCCGCTGTCCGGCATTGCCAAAAATATCGGCTCTGCGTTAGTGATGTTCAGTTTCATCGGCCTGTGCCTGGTGTGGGGAGTTGTCCTGTGGATCAGGTAATCACCGTACCAACCAGCCAACGTGTCAAAACCAAATTGGGACCGCTGCTTCCCCTGCTCAGCTTTGTGCTGATCGATTTATTGATCCTCAGCCTGTCACGTTTCATGCTGTCAATTTGGCAAAGTGAGCGCGTTTTTACCGTCAATGATTACGAGCAGATCTTTCTCGGAGGATTACGAATTGATTTCTCAGCCCTGGGCTATTTATTTGCCCCAGCGCTGCTGATGGTGATCATCGCAACCCTGCTTCATCAAACCCGGTTGCTGCGGTTGCCGCTGAAGATCTATCTTGTCGCCGGCAGTTTACTGCTGCTGTTCTTCGAGCTCATCACCCCCACGTTTATTCTTGAGTACGACCTGCGTCCCAACCGACTGTTTATCGATTACTTAATCTACCCCAAAGAAGTGTTTTCGATGCTGTTCGGCGGTTATAAGCTGGAAATGGTCACCACGCTGCTCGTCTTGGGGCTGGCCGGCAAATCCCTGGTACTGGCGTATAACCGGCTCTGGCGCCCGGCGGTCAAAGGAACATTCTGGTCGCAGATCACCTTGCAATTGCTGCTGGTTTGCCTGTTGGTGCTCGGCGCGCGCGGAACCCTGGGTCACCGGCCGATCAACCCGGCCTTGGTTGCATTTTCCAATGACCACTTACTGAATGATTTAAGCCTGAACTCAGCCTACTCCGTCGCATTCGCCAACAAGCAATTGAAGAATGAAATGTCGAGCGCTGACTACTACGGCCCGATGGACACGCAAACCCTGCTGAGTGAAGTGCGCCGGACCCTGCAAGATTCGCAGGCGGACTATGGCGACCCGCTGGCGCCGACGAAAACGATGCACACCAGCCCATTTCCGCAGCGCAAAAAGAACCTGGTCATCCTTTTACAAGAAAGCCTGGGGGCACGTTACGTCGGCAAACTGGGTGGCCTGCCGCTCACGCCGAATCTTGATCAGCTGATGGATGAAGGGTGGAACTTTACCCAAATGTACGCGACCGGCACCCGTTCAGTTCGGGGGATTGAGGCCGTGGTGACCGGTTTCACGCCGACCGCCGCACGCTCAGTGGTCAAGCTCGGGAAATCGCAGCAAAATTTCTTTACCCTGGCCGGATTTCTTGCCCAGCAAGGCTATCACACCCAATTCGTGTACGGTGGCGAAAGCCATTTCGATAACATGAAAAGCTTCTTTTTGGGCAATGGGTTTCAAGACATCGTCGAAGGGGCTGACTTTGACAAAGTCGACTTCACCGGGTCCTGGGGTGCTTCCGATGAAGACCTGTACGATCAGGCCGACAAAGAGTTCACCCAGTTGCAAGAAAAAGGCAAGCCGTTCTTTAGCTTAGTCTTTACTTCGTCGAACCACTCTCCGTTCGAATACCCGGATGGCAAAATCACGCCTTACGACAGTCCGAAGCAGACGCGTAACAACGCCGCGAAATACTCGGACTATGCGCTGGGGCAGTTTATCCGCAAAGCCAAACAGTCCAATTACTGGAAAGATACGGTGTTTGTTGTCGTCGCCGACCATGACTCCCGGGTCCATGGCTCAAGCCTGGTACCGGTCCGGCATTTTCGCATCCCGGCCGTCATTTTTGGCCAGGATGTCCCCCATAAAGTCGAAAATCGCCTGGCCAGCCAGATCGATTTAGGACCGACGCTGCTCTCTTTCATCGGCGCTTCTGGCGAGCATCCGATGCTGGGCAATGACTTTACCCAGCCGCTAAAGGCCGATCAGCCGCGGGCAATGTTGCAATATGATAAAAACTTCGCCTATTTAAAAGCCGGGAAAGCGATTGTTTTCCAGCCGCATAAAACGCCGCAAACCTTCCTGCTGGACAGCGAAAACCTGGTTCCGACCCAAACGGATGCCCGGCTGACCAAAGAAGCACACGCCTACGCCAACTTCGGCAGTTTGGCTTATGAGAAAGGCTGGTATCAGCCATAAGTGGATGGGCTGTTGCCCACCGGGCCTGGGGAGGCCCGCTTTTGACTCACGCATTATTGCGCGAGGTCGGAGCGCCGCCTCTCCAGACCCTGCCAAACCCGTCAACGTTCAACACAAACTGGCGTATGCTTTATATTGCGTACATTTGAGAGGGTGAGACCATGAAACTACTGATTATCGAAGACTCCGAACCCCTGCGTCGTAGCCTGGTGGTCGGGTTGAATCATTTAGGATTTACCACCGATGATACCGGCGATGGCTCACACGGGCTGAGCATGGCGCTCAACAATCACTATGACGTCATGATTCTTGATTTGATGCTACCCAATGTCAGCGGCATGGAAATCCTCAATGCGCTGCGACAGCAAAAGAAGCAAACCCGGGTCCTGATTTTATCCGCCAAAACAGAAACCCGGGATCGCGTGGAAGGGCTGCTGCAAGGGGCCGATGATTATCTGACCAAACCCTTCTCGTTTGAAGAACTGCACGCCCGGGTGCTGACCATCATGCGGCGGGGTCAATTGGAGCATATCGACCAGTGCCTGAGAGTGGGAGAATTCTGCCTCAATGTCGCGGAAAAAACCTTCTCTTACCAGGCCCGGGAGATTGAGCTGACCCCGAATGAGTTCAGGATCCTGCAATGCCTGTTCAGCGCCCCCAATCGGGTCGTCAACGTTGAGCAGATCAGCGAAGCCGTTGTCGGTAATTTCGACTTTTTATCAAAGAATACGATTGAGGCGCACATCTCAGCCATTCGTCGAAAAGTCCGCGCTTTTGACGGCATCTTACCAGTAAAAAACAAACGGGGATTTGGTTATGTGGCACAGAAACAGTAATGCAGGCGAACAGGCCATGCCCGCCAAGCTCCCCTTCACCCTGCTGCTCAAAGGCAGCCCGTTTGCTTCCATTCAGCGCAATCTGGTCAATTCGGTCTCGCTCGTTTTCGGCACCATCTTATTCATCGTCTTTCTCTCGGTCGATCTCGGACTGGATGATTGGGTTGAAAAGCAGTTTGAACAATCAATGCTGAATAAAGCCAACTATCTGAAATCCCAGGTCATCATTAAAGATAACCAAGTAATCTTTGATTTTGATGAGCAATTTATGCCGGAATATCAAAGCGATGAAGATCCGCATTTTTTCCAGTTCTGGCAGCACAATCAGACCCTCAAACGTTCAGCAACAATGGCCCCCTACCCGGACGGCGACTTAATTCATCCCAAACTGCCATTGGGAACCGACAAGGTCGTGGAAGTCACCCTACCCAATGGCGAGCTGGGCCGTGCTTCCTTATCCACCTTTGTGCCGAGGAGTGAACAAGGCGAGCTGATCCCGGTGTCGCTGACGATTTATGAGTCGGCACAAGGACTCAACCGACTCCTGTGGATCGTCGACGGACTCCTGATTGGCTGCTTCCTGTTTGCCATGGCCTTGATGCGCTATATCACCATCGTGTTGATCCACAGTGGCCTCAAGCCCCTTGAGCAACTGAATCAGGATCTGAAAAGCTTCCGCTATCTGGAACACAACGAGAAGACCGTCGATGCCCTGCCTGAGCCGGAAACTCGGGTGGAAGAAATTGAGCCGATCCGGCGTGAGCTCAATGCCTTCATTCGCAGTAATCGCGAGCTGATCCAAAACGAAAAACGCATCACCGGTGATATCGCCCACGAACTCAAGACGCCGCTGGCGGAAATGATCGCCTTAAGTGAGGTGTATATCCGTTATCCGGATGATGAGCGCATCAGCAAAACCTACCAGCACGATATCCTGGCCATTGCGAAGCGCATGAAGGCTATTGTTGAAAATTTGCTGCTGTTACAACGGACATCATCACTGGCATTGAACGTCGACCTGGAGCCGCTCTCAATTAACGATTTACTGGATCAGACGCAGCTTGATTTAACGTTCAAATATCCCGATATTACCCGGCGGTTGCATCTTGAGTGCGAAACCCATGAGTTTTTCCTGGCGGATCGCTTCAGTTTAGAAACCATTCTGAGCAACTTACTCGATAACGCCCTGTTCTACAGCCCCGACGCCAGTGTCGTCGATATCCGGTGGCGGCGGGTTTCCCAACAGTACCAATTGGACATCACCAATCAGCTGACTCAGCCGATCAGTGACGAGCAGCTCTCGAAAATCACCCGGCCACTGTTTCAGCTTGATGCCTCAAGAACCAGTAGCAAGCGCTTCGGACTCGGACTGTCGATCATCGACAACATCTGTCGGCAAAATCAATATACCCTGCAGTTTAGCCAGCCACAGCCATTACAGCTGACGGTGAGTATTGGGATTCCGAAACAGGAACCAGACGCCCAGTGACAAGCCGTCAATAGCCGCTAAGCTTCTGGTCGCTATTAAATACGCTCTATTTTCTTCAAACAACTGTTAATTCAAGTCATGCTTTTACAACTTTCGTACCTGCAATACGATCATGCAGGCAACGACGCTGCTTTCCAAAAATAAAGAGCAAGTTAATCAAGCTCACCAATGGCCCGATGAACGGAATATAGGAAAATAATAGATAGGGTAAGTAGCGCTTAACCAGAATGTCGGTTCTGCTTGCTTGCTCGTCATTGAGATAAACGATACGAATGTTCAGTACTTTTTTCCCGATGGACTGGCCATTGCTTTCTAACAGCTTCCAGTTAACCGCCGCGTAAAATAACAAGCCTAGGACCAACAACAAAATTTGTAACTCATAGGACATCTGCACCGGAGGCTCTTGGTTCAAACCATCAAAACCACCCATCAGATAAGCAATCGGCAAAGTGACAATACTAATCAAAAATCCATCAATTATGGAGGCACCAACCCGTGACCATTTTGTCGCCAACGCCAACGAATCGAGATGATCACTCTCTACCGTATCCACACTATGATCTTCCATTATTCACTCCATCAAACGTAACAGGACAGTGGACATTCTGCTTTCGGACACGCAACGCCACCTTCATTGCTGCACAAGATATGATACAAAACATGTACATTCAGTGCGTTAGCTCATAATCGCAGAGAAAAACCCAGACCTACTCACAAGCAGAGCAAACAGCAGTCAACCGGAACTCACCCATGTCCCGAGCAGGTCATTCAGCTATGGTGCAAGGTTTCAACGATTGGCCCATCACAACATGATGATTCGACATGACAAAACCTTCTGTTCAACGGTTTCTGACGCACATGATCATTTATCGTCAGGCAATCGAGTTAAGGTTCTAAGCCAATTTCATTGAGTGATTACAGTCACATATTCGACACCACCAGTTGTAGAAATTTAATTAGCGCACTAACCTTCAACCATGAAACTAGATGCAAGCGTTGGCTTTCTGCTGAACAAAGCCGCCGGAGAGATGAAGTATTCTCTCGAAAACTTACTCCGCCCTTATAACCTGACTCCGGCTCAATGGTCCGTGTTAGCACGTTTAACCGAACAAGACGGCCAGGTAATTAGTGATATCGGCAAGTCACTTTTTTTCGATAAGCCAACCATGTCCGGGGTGATCAAGCGGCTACACGATAAAGGCTTAATCACCAAAGAACGGGATGCCGCCGATCAAAGAATGATCAAAGTCTATTTAACGGAGTCGGCACGGACATTGATGCTGGAGCTGCCCGACTTAGCCATTTCGGTTAATCAGAAAGCATTGAAAGAATTTACATCGGAAGAAGCGGAACAGCTGAAGGTATTCTTGAAAAGAATTCTGATGAACATGCGATAATTTTTTAACCAAAAGGTTAGCGCGCTAACCACTTAAATACGTTACGGAGAACTTATGTTGCGATCGATCCTCAAAACCATTCATCTCGTCAGCCTGTGTATTTTTCTCGGCAGTATTGCAACCTATATCTTTCTGGGAGAGCTGGTACCGGAATCCAATCAGATGGCACTCGCACTGAACCGCCAATGGGTGCTTCAAAGCACCACTTATCTGACGATTATCGCCATGTGTATCACTGGACTTACCGGCGTGTTACTGAGCGGTATCCCGCGCGCGCGCTGGATCCAAATCAAACTCATCGGTTTCGTGGGAATTCTGCTCAACACTTTTTTCTTTGTGTATCCGGCGATTCAAAGCTCCGTTGAACTGCTCGGCAAAGACGAACAGGGGTTTGAAGCAGCCCTGATGAATGAAGCAATATTCGGTGGCGTGAATATCCTGTTGATTCTCATCCTGATTGTCATCGCCATCCGAAAACCTAAATTTAGTCGGCAGGCCAATTAGCTTCAAAGGTGTTTATCCGTCGCTTTCTGAATTTCCCCAAAGCGCCGATGATCTCAAAGCGCAGGGGATGCTGTTCGAGTTCGTTGAATACTTTACGGCATCCTCCACGATCGACATGTCGATTCACGGGAATACGATTCATGATCCACAGCCAGGTGCCGGACTGGCACCTGGCGATATTCCAGATGAGCTGGGTAATGGCTCCACCGGCGATATAGAAGTTTGGCAAACCAAGCTCCCGGCATACCTGCGCGGTTTCCATCAACTCGGGAACGGACTCAATCAACTGACGTAATTTTTGCTTCATGTTGCTTCTCATCTCTCAGTGCCAGCGAAGATCCGTTGACCACTTCATGCACGGCTTCACCAGAAATTCAGCACACCATAATCACAAAGCACTTCTATTTCAGTTCATTCGATCACCAATCCGACAATTCAGTCTTTCAAAGACTCAGACTGACTCAGCCGGAAACCACCACTGCATACCCTTCACCTTCGGGGACAAAATCAACGTAATTACGAATAGCCGACAGGCTATCTTCCGGATGGTGGGACACATACAACAGCTGGCTGAGCTGCTCTTCGGCGATCATATTGAGCACCTGATACACCAGCTTACGGTTGACGAAGTCCAGTCCCTGGTAGGGTTCATCGAGGATCAACAGCGCCGGCTGTTTGATGAGGGCCCGCCCAATCAGCAATAACCGCTGCTGGCCGTAATCCAGGGCGCGAAAAGGGGTGCGTTCTTCATCCGCCATTGCCAGAATCGCCAGCCACTCACGGGCTTGCTGCACCTGAGTTTTCGACGGCTGATCGTAAAGGCCAATAGAGTCATAAAAACCGGATAACAGCACTTCCAGCGCGCTGCAACTGACGCGATACTGCATATGCAGTGAGGATGACACCACCCCGATCCGGCGCTTGATATCCCAGATGCTCTCACCGCTGCCGCGCTGATAACCCAGTACCGTCATGTCATTGGCATAACATTGCGGATGATCACCTAAGATCAGCGCCAATAAGGTACTTTTACCACAGCCATTCGGCCCGCGGATCTGCCAGTGCTGCCCCGGCAAAATCTGCCAGTTCACCTTGTCGAAGATCAGCCGGTCAAAATACTCAACTTTGCCGTCACGGATTGCCACCAGCGGCGTATGCCCCTGTTGTGGCTGTTCTTGAGACAGAGCGTGCGTCAGTTGCGTCTGATTTGCCTGTTGGAAAAGTTGCTGACGCTCGCGGATCAGTGCCATCACCGCATCACTGCGCTCAGCCGACAGTGCTTCGAGCTGACGCAGCACCGGATGCGAGGTGAATTCATCGACCGTCATCCCCGGGCTTAATGCCATCACGCCAGCATTTCCCGCCCGCTCTGTGGCGGACGTTTCACTGAACATCGCGATATGGGTGATGCAATCGGGAATATGGGATTCGCGCGCAGTGATCAAAATCAGCGTCATCAGCTCGGAGAGACTGCTCAGTAAGGCGGAGAGCTTTTCCTGGTGGGCTATATCCAGCCCGACATAAGGATCATCGAGCACCAGCAACTGAGGATCGACAGCCAGCGCCCGGGCCAGCATCAGACGTCGGGTCTCCCCGGTCGACAGCTGGCGAAAACCGCTGTTGCGCAGGTGCACCAAGTCCAGCATCTCCAGCAGTTGCTCCACCTGAGCGCTGTCCCGGCAACACTCACCAATCAGGTATTCGACCGAATGACCATAATCAATCTGGTCGATATAATCCGTTTCGTCCTGCTCCAGCTCCGCGTCCAGCAACGCCTGCTGCTGCGCCAGAGAAACCACCCCGACCCGCTCCGGCAATCCGGTTATGTCGCCGCCGTCAGGAGTTCGCTCTCCGCTCAAGAGCTGGCCCAATAGCGACCCGTAATGCTGATAAGCAGAGAAAATCATCCAATGCTGACTGGGTTCAATATCCCACTGGTCAACTTGCAGGCTCCCGTGCGAAAGCGTCAATTGCACATCTTGCATGGCAATGGTCATGTTTCATTTCCTTATGAAAAAACGGTTTGGTACCCCATACATACCAAACCGTCACCGTGAGTGTAAAACAAGAACTCAATCAGGCCTTCAATCAGTTCATGAACGCAGAAACCATCCGTGGTGCTCTACCGCGCCATCCCTGGCGCGGAAGCTCTGCTTATCATGAACCGGATGCTGATCCCAAGCTCAGTCAGGGGTTAATTCTGCAACCAGATGGTCTTGGTCTGCAGATACTGATCAAAGGCTTCCAGCCCGTTATCCCGGCCACCAAACCCGGACTGCTTATAGCCGCCGAACGGTGTGGTGATATCCCCTTCGCTGAAGCAGTTGACCGAAACCGTTCCGGCTTTCAGCTGACGCGACACCCGGTGTGCCCGGCGGATATCGGACGTATACAGGGATGCCGCCAGGCCGTAGTTACCTGCATTCGCCAGACGGATCGCTTCCGCTTCGCTGTCAAAGGTGGTGACCGCCAGAATGGGCCCGAACACCTCTTCACAGAACAACGCCATGTCCGGCGTCACGTTGTCGAAAATGGTCGGCTCGACAAACAACCCTGCGCCGAGTTCCGGCGTCCCGCCACCATGAACCAACATTGCGCCATCTGCCTGAGTACGCTCAAGGTAGCTGCGGACCTTGTCAAAATGCGCCGGCTCAATCATCGGCCCGATGCTGACCTGTGGGTCTTGCGGATCCCCCAGTTGCCACTGGCTCAGACCGGCTTTGAGTTTCTCCAGCAGCGCATCTTTGATGCTGGTATGAACCAACAGGCGCGAGCCACAGCTGCAGTTCTCACTCATGTTCCAGAACGCAGCATTCAGCACGTCATCGACAATCTCATCCAGGCTGTAAACATCGTCGAAAATCACCTGCGGACTCTTGCCGCCGCACTCCAGCACGATTTCCTTGAGGTTACTCTGGGCCGAGTATTGCAGGAACAGACGGCCGACTTCGGTGCTGCCGGTAAACGACACCACATCGACATCCGGGTGCAGTCCCAGCGGCTGACCGACCGCTTCGCCCAATCCGGTCACCAAAGTCAGCGCCCCTTGCGGGACCCCGGCCTGATGTGCCAGTTGCACCATACGATAGGCACTGAGGCTGGTCTGCTCGGCAGGTTTCACCACCACCGAGTTGCCCGCCGTCAGCGCCGGGGCCACTTTCCAGGCAAACATCTGGGCCGGGAAATTCCAGGGCAGGACGGCCCCGACAACGCCAATCGGCTCTTTGACAATCAGCCCCAGAGTATCGGTATTGGTTGGCGCAATGCGGCCGAACACTTTATCGATCGCTTCGGTATACCAGGTGAAGGTGTGGAGGGTTTCCGGAATGTCGGTGTTCAGACATTCGGTGATCGGCTTACCGGCATCGACACAATCCAGCGCCGCCAGCTCTTCCGCGTGTTCGCTCATCAATGCGATCCAGCGCTGCAAAATCGCCTTGCGATCGCCCAGCGGCATCGCTGACCACTCACCGGATTCAAAACTGCTCCGGGCCGCCGTCACCGCGGCGTTTACTTGCGCCTCACCTGCTGCTTGGATCCGGCCAATCACCTGACCGTCATACGGACTGTACGTCTCCAGCGTGCCGATCTCCGCCAACGCGGCCTCGGACAAGCCGGGGATCAAACATCCGGCAAACAACTCACCCTGCTTGGCGGCCTGAAAAACCTGCTCTTTCGCTTTTGTAAACGTTACTGTCATGGTGATCTCCTATTGCAGTGCCGCATCCAGCAGGTGAAGAAAGGCGTCCTGATCGGTTTGGCTGATCGGCTGCAATGGCGCACGGATTGGGCCCACGTCCTGGCCGCGATGGATCAGCGCCAGCTTAGCCTTCTGGTTATAGTCCGCTGATTCCTGATTCTGGATCACCGGCAGCAACTTGGTCATGATGGCGCGTAGGGCGTTATAATCACCGACACGGGCAGAATCGAGCATCTGGACATGGGCTTCCGGCAGGTAGTTCGCCGCCCCGCCGATCCAGGCGCGTACGCCCCAAAACAGGTAATCCGCGCCCTGATCGTCCGAGCCACACACCACGACGAAATCATCCAGGTCCGCATTGATCAGTGACAGCGCCCGAGTGAAGTCACCGCTGCTCTCTTTGATCCCGACAATGTTCGGATCGCGGCTCAGCTCAATCACGCTATCCACTTCAATTTCCACCCCGGAGCGAGCCGGGAAGTTATACATGATGATCGGCAGGCCGACCTTACGGCTGACCGTCTGATAGTGAGTGATGATCTCACTTTGCTGTGGCAGGCAGTAAATCGGCGGGGCCAGCATCAGGCCCTGATAGCCCAGCGCTTTGGCCTGCTGCGCTTTGTTGATCGAGCCCTGAGTGTGGGTATCGTTCACCCCGGCAATCAGCTGCGCGCGATCTCCGACATGCTCGGCGATAAACGTCAGGACCTGCGTCCGCTCTTCATCACTGAAGGCATAATATTCCCCGGTGGTGCCGCAGGCGACAATCCCCGCCACACCGGCTTCAATTTGCCAGTCCAGCAGCTTGCCCAGGGCTTCAAAATTGACTTGGTTGTCATCCGTAAACGGGGTAACGACAGGAACAAAAATACCGTCGAGTTTCATAACGCTCTCCTTGAAATGCGGGCCGGACGTCTGACCGGCCCTGATGTAATGTACGCAGTAAAATGAAATATTTTGATGGCCGCCGACTTATGAAGTCGCTTCGGCTTTCGTCAGTGAATCGGCTTCGTCAGCTACAGACGATGTCCGCCAAATCGCAATATTGGCGTAGCCGTAGAAAAGGGAAATTCCGAGGACCAGGAAGTGGTACCAGAGGAACGGCAGGTAACCGAGGGTCGACACGCCCAGGGTCGTTGCCATAAAGACGCCGCCGTCAGACCAGGGCACCATCGGCGTGGTGACCGTGCCGCCGGCTTCGGTATTGCGGGACAACACCCGGCGATCGATGCCCTGCTGATCGTAGTTTTTCTCCGTGATCGTGCTGGCAGTGATCAGCGAGACATACGCCGCGCCGCCGAAAAAGTTGCCGAAGAAACCGCCCAGCAAAGTCGACAGTGTCAGGCGACCGGCATTGTTAGCCCAGGTCAGGAAGCGGTTACAAATCACCTGCAAAATCCCGATTTGCTCCATCAAGCCGCCAAGGCCGAGGGCGAACAGGATCAGGGCAATCACTTCCAGCATCGACAGGATGCCGCCGCGGTTGAGCAAGGTGTTGAGGAAATCGACCTCAGATGACATCGCGTTGCCGACATACACAGTACGCACCGCATCCAGGGTCGGCATGTCCTGCGCGACCACGGCACAGATAATGCCGAGCACTGCCCCGAAGGTGATCACCGGAATCGACGGCATCCGGCGTGACAGCAGCAAAATCACAATCACCGCAGGCAGCAGCAGCCAAGGGGAAATCGTAAAGTGTTGCTCCAGCGCCAGCATCGCCGCATCCGCACGGCTGGTATCAACATTGCCGTCGACATAGAAAAAGCCCACCAAAAGGAACATCGTGAAGGCAATCACACAGGCCGGACCGCTGACATACATCATGGATTTAATGTGATCGATCAGATCCACCTTACACAGCGACGCCGTCATCACCGTGGTATCCGACAACGGCGACATCTTATCGCCGACATAAGCACCACTGATCACTGCACCGGCGACCAGCGGCAGCGGGATCCCGAAGCTGTGGCCAATCCCGATCATCGCGATCCCGGCGGTCCCTGCCGTACCGAACGAGGTACCGGTCGACAGCGAGGTCATGGCACAAATCACGAACGCTGCGGCCAGAAAGATATTCGGGCTCATCACGTTCAGGCCGTAGTAAATGATGCTGGGGACAATCCCGCCGGCAATCCATGAGCCAATCAGGGCACCAACGGTGATCAGGATCAGCACCGCTTCCATCCCGTTATGGATCCCCTTGATCAACCCGGTTTGCATCGCATGGTAGGTTTGCCCGAGCCGTAACCCGAGGCCCATCACCAGGAACCAGGAGGCAAATAACGCCAGCTGGATCGGCAGCGACAGGACATTGATAAACAAAAACATAATGGCAATAAAGCCCGCCATCAGGCCGACCACTTCCATGCTGGTCGGTAACCGGACAGCACTCGGATTCGTGCTCATAACTCTCTTCCTTTTGTTGATGAATACGTCATTGGTTTGCTCTGTTATTTTTTAGCGTGACATCTGTCCTGCGCCCGGTGCCCCTGTACTCCCCGATTACAACAATCGGAGCCTTCACAAGGGATCTGGTAGCAACGACATGAATTAGTGGAAACGGCTCAGTCGGTACGCACTGAGATCCAGTCCCGGCGTCTGCTGTCGGGCCAATTCAGTGATCAGCTGCGCGGTGATCGCCGCCTGGGTCAGGCCAAGGTGATGATGGCCCAGCGCCAGCAAGACCCGCTGCTCCGGCCCGACCGCATCAATGATTGGCAGCGAATCCGGCAACGAAGGTCGGCAGCCCATCCAGGGCATCGCCCCGGCCAGATCCAGCGAATGTTCAAACAGGGCATCGCCCAGATCGGCCAGACGGTGGGCGCGCGCCATGTTGGCCGGACGATCCAATCCGGCGAATTCCACAGTTCCTGCCAGGCGAAGTCCGCCTTGCATCGGCGTCATGATGAAACGCCGCTCAGCCGAGGAGACTGCCACCGGGATGCGATCGGCTTCTTTCGGTAGCATCAGGTGATACCCACGCTCGGTATCCAGCGGAATGTGGACATCGGTGAGCTGATAGACTAGTGACTGACTGAACGCCCCGGCAGCCACCAGCACCCGCGATGCCCGCACCGGACCTTGGGGGGTGGTCAGTTCCACGCCCTGATCGGTGACAAATCCGCCGGTCACTTCCTGCTGGCGATAGGTCATCCCAAGCTCACGTGCGGCGGCCATCAACCGGATTACCAGACGATGCGGGTCAATCACATGGCTGGTTTCGGGAAAATCCAGCGCGCCAATCACCCCTTCAGCAAGGCCGGGCACCTGCTGGTGCAGCGCCTGCTTCGTCAGCGGATTCACTGCCACCCCATTGGCGGCCAGGGTTCTGGCAAACTGGTTCAGCGCCTCGCCGGTTTTCGCCTGTTCGAATACCAGCAATGAGCCCTGATGTTGCATTAAATCCTCGCCACCCATGTCTGCCAGCAGCTGTTTCCAGGCGGCCAGACTGGCCTGGTTGAGCTGGATCAGCCCTGCCCGACTGCGCTGCTGCGCCTCGGCGCGCATGTTCGCCACCAGCTTGAGCATCCAGGGCATCAGGCGGGGGAAATAACGCCAATCGATCCGCAACGGGCCCAGCGGATCCAATAACATGCTCGGGATCTGAGTCAGCATCTGCGGGTTCGCCAAGGGCATGATTTGCTCGGTGGCAATATGGCCTGCATTACCGAATGAAGCGCCCTGCCCCGGCGCTTCCTTATCAAGCAGCACCACCCGAAACCCGGCCTGTTGCAGCCGGTAGGCACAGGCGCAGCCGATAATGCCGGCACCGATAATCGCAATGTCGTGATCCATCTTTTCCATTTGTGATCTCATCCCATGAATTTCGCGAGCATGTATATTGTATACAATATACACTAGAGAGGTGTTGTTCATTCAGCCAGCGCTTTTCGATTGTTTTGTGATCAGGATCGAACCAAAGCGCAGATCAAACGAACACAACAGCAGAGCAAAACTTCAATAATTCAAGGAGATAGAAACGATGCGTGAAGGAACTTTTTTTTGTATTGATGCGCACACCTGTGGCAATCCGGTCCGACTGGTCGCCGGTGGTTACCCCAGTCTGAAAGGCAATACCATGAGTGAGAAGCGTCAGGACTTCCTGGAGCACCATGACTGGATCCGCCGCGCCCTGATGTTTGAACCGCGCGGCCACTCCATGATGTCCGGCTCGATCATTTATCCGCCGTGCAGTGACAACGCCGATGCATCGATCCTGTTTATTGAGACCAGCGGCTGCCTGCCGATGTGCGGTCACGGCACCATCGGCACCGTCACCAGTGCGATTGAACACGGGATCCTGCAACCGAAAACGCCCGGACGCCTGATCCTGGATGTCCCGGCCGGGCAGATTCGGATCGACTACCAGCAAAACGGCAATAAAGTCGAAAAAGTGCGGATCTATAACGTTGCCAGCTACCTCGCTCACCGGGACGTGGTGATTGACGTCGAAGGGCTCGGCGAGCTGACTGTCGACGTCTCCTATGGCGGCAACTACTACACCATCATCGAGCCGCAGCAGAACTTCCCGGGTCTGGAGCACTTCAGTGCCGACCAGGTGTTGCACTATTCGCCGAAAGTCCGGGAAGCCATCAACCAGGTGGTCGACTGTGTTCACCCGGACGATCCGACCGTGCGCGGCGCCAGTCATGTGCTCTGGACCGGTACCCCGACTCAGCCGGGTGCCCATGCGCGCAATGCGGTGTTCTACGGCGATCGCGCCATCGACCGTTCGCCGTGCGGCACCGGGACCAGCGCCCGTATGGCCCAGTGGGTGGCCCGCGGCCGCTTAGGCGTCGGCGAGGATTTCGTCCATGAAAGTATCATCGGCAGCCTGTTTGAGGGCCGAGTTGAATCCATGACCAAAGTGGGGGATTATGATGCCATCATGCCGAGTGTTCAGGGCTGGGCGCGCGTCACCGGCCACAATACCATCTGGGTTGACAGCGAAGATCCCTATGCGTATGGCTTTGAAGTAAAGTAAAATAAATCCGGCCGCCTGATGGCGGCCGAACCAAGAAGAAAGATAAAAGGAGTTACCTTGCAGCCCAAAACACGTACCCAATATGTTGCCGATGCGATCCGTGACAAAATCCTCCGGGGTGAAATCAAAGGCGGCGATCCGCTGCGTCAGGACGCGCTGGCAAAAGAATTTGATGTAAGCCGTATCCCCGTACGTGAGGCCCTGCTGACCCTGGAGTCTGAAGGACTCCTCGAGTTCCACGCCCATAAAGGCGCGTTTGCCACCGAGCTTTCGACCGACAAGATCCGAGAACTGTTTGAGCTTCGGGTATTGCTGGAGTGCCACATGCTGGCCCACGCCATTCCCCTGATGTCAGATGCCGACTTAGATGCCGCCGAAGCTATTTTGCAGGAGTACGAAACGATCTTAAATACCGGCAGCCGGGTCGATCACTGGAGCAATTACAACTTCGCGTTTCACAAAGCCCTGTACACTCCGGCCAACCGTCCGGAAACCATGCAGCTGATCACTCAGCTCAATACCCAGTCCGATCGCTATATCCGCATCCAACTACTCCATACTGCCGGTGTTGCCAAAGCAGAAGCCGAACACCGGGAGCTGCTGGTGCTGTGCCGTGAGCGCAACACCGAAGCGGCCTGCGCGCTGCTCAAACGCCACATTGAAGTCTCCGCCGAAGATATCATCGGCCTGCTGGATCAGCAGAAACAAGGCAAGTAGGTACCGGGAGCGCTGTCTGCTGCCACGCTTCATTTCATAAGCCAGCCTCTCGGCTGGCTGGTTAAAACCGGCCTTGCATTTCCCCCTCCTCCGGTTCAATGACTTCACCCGTTTGTTGAAATTCAGAGAATTACAACGTCATCAGTAACAAAATCAGCGGGCTATCAGTACGGTCAAACGCTTTTCAGCACATCATCGCTTATTCCCCTTTACCGCTATGATTTTGGCCCGGCCTGTGGAATATTCTTTTAAAATTCAATACTCAAGGATGAACCATGATAGAACGCATTACGCAGCTATTTCCGCTGTGGGCTATTGCCTTTTCACTTTGTGCTTTTTTGCAGCCCGCTTTGTTTATCGATCTCAAAAGCCAGATCGTGCCCCTGCTGACGGTGATCATGCTGGCCATGGGTGTGACGCTGTCACCCAAAGACTTCTCCAATGTACTCAAGCATAAGGTCGCTGTTGGTGTTGGCGTGCTCCTCCAGTTTGGGATCATGCCGCTAGCCGCTTTGCTGATCAGTTCCATCATGGGCTTGAGCACTGAACTGACGGTGGGCATGGTGCTGGTCGGCAGTGTGGCCGGTGGCACCGCATCCAACGTGATGGCATTTCTTGCCAAAGGCGATGTCGCACTCTCAATCTCCATGACCGCCATTTCAACCCTGCTCGGCGTGGTGCTGACACCACTGCTGGTTGCATTGCTCGTCGGACAAAGTGTCGATGTCCCAACCGGCGCCATGTTGTTCAGCCTGGTTAAAATTGTCTTCGCCCCGGTCATTCTCGGGCTGGTGATCAATACCCTGGCACGCAAACAAGTCGATAAAATCCAGCCTCTGCTGCCCCTGCTCTCCATGGCGGCTATTGTGCTGATTATTGCCATCGTGGTTGCCCTCAATGCCGACAATCTCAGCCGCATCGGGCCGCTGGTCGCTCTGGCTGTGATGCTGCATAACGGATTGGGCTTGCTGTGCGGGTATGTCGCCTGCCGTTTGCTGAAGTTTGAAGAAAAAGTCTGCCGGACCATTGCGCTGGAAGTGGGACTGCAAAACTCAGGCCTGGCCACGGCACTGGCGATGAAGTTCTTTACCCCGGCAGCCGCAGTGCCCGGCACGATCTTCTCCATCTGGCACAACATTTCCGGCTCTGTACTGGCCGGATACTGGTCCAAACGTCAGGATTCGAAAGCTGCGCCGCAAGATACAACTGCCTGATCGGTGCTTACCTGAGACATTATTCACAAGGCTTACAAGCACACTGGGTATGTCTACATCAATGTAAGCCGCGACGTGACCATGACCGCTCTTCATTTAGCAGAGCGGTCATACACAAAAGCCGTTGGCGTTTCTTATCATATGGTTACAATAAATATCGCAGATACGAAATGTGACTCTGTCTACCTGCCATCATCGTTAAAATAACGCCAACAGCGAATGTGAGGAAAGCCGACCGACTATGATGAACTTAATGCATTGGAAATTGCTCATCGCTGTTGCAGATGCCGAAAATGTTTCTCGCGCAGCGAGTAAAGTCGGTCTCACCCAATCTGGCGCGAGTCAGGCTATCAGCCAGGTAGAAGATGCTTTAGGCGTGAAAATTTTTATCCGTGATCGCAGAAAAACCACAACGACTGCGATTGGTATGCAGATTATCGACAAAGCCAGAAAGATGATTGCTGAACTGGAGTCCATCCAAAACCTGGTGGATGCCTCCAAAGGCTATCATATGGGTAAAGTCAGCATTGCCAGCTTCCCCTCAGTCTTTACCTCCCTGTTACCGCCTCTGATCCAGAACTTTAAAAAACGCCATCCCAGCGTTGACATTATCTCTTTAGCCGCGACTGACGAAGAGGTCGAAGACTGGCTAAGTAACAACTATATCGATGTAGGCGTAGTTTTGAATCCTTCCCCGGAAAGAGATCCTGTCATGCTGGGATATGATGCCTGGGTAGCAGCGGTTCCAGCCAATCATCACCTTGCGCGGCGGGGAAGCTCAAATACGATTGCATTGTCAGAGCTGAGCGACGAACCCTTTATTGTCACCACAGGTGGATGTCATTTGCATGGTAGGAGCCTGATTGAAGGTGAAGGACTGTCATTAACGAATATCCGACTTGAGGTGAAAGATTGGAGAACCGCCTTTACATTAATCGGCGAAGGGATCGGGGTGTCTATTGTGCCCGCCTCAACACTGCCTGAAGAACCATATAACATGCGCATCTATCCACTGAGTTCTCCGTTTTACCGTTGTTTTGGATTGGTATGCTCCGAGCAGGGAAAAAACTCCCCGGCCACGCAAGCATTTCTCGATCAAATACGTCATTCAACGCTTGGGATTAAGATTCCGGTCCAAATCAACGCTGCTGAGATGAGTCCGGTTTAAGATCATCAGCTCCTCTTATACTGACTTTCTGAAATTCTAATTTTCATATTTCTGTTGCATCCATGATGATGAAACTTCACCAGAGATGTAACAGGAGATTCTCCGTGAAACTGTATTTTGCACCACTCACCTGCTCACTTTCGCCACATATCATCCTTCGTGAACTGGGGATTTCATTCGAGCTGATTCGAGTCAATAACAGGACGAAGCGGACTGCAGATAACCGCGATTTCAGAGAGATAAATCCAAAAGGATATGTAGCTGCACTGGTTCTGGATAGTGATGAAGTTCTGACAGAAGGGCCAGCAATCATCCAGTACCTTGCCGATCTCTGCCCTGAGGCCCGGTTAGCCCCTCCTCATGGCTCATGGGAACGGATCCGAATGCAAGAGTTGTTGAGTTTCCTTAGTTCTGAATTACATTCAGGTGTTGCGCCACTCTTCAATCAGGCCTTGCCTGATTCTGTACGCGACATCTTCCGGGAGCGACTGTTTAATCGACTCAATTATCTGTGTGAGTTTATAGGACATAAACCGTACCTCGTCGGTCAGTTTAGTATTGCCGACGCATACTTGTTTTCCATTTTGCTATGGTTACCTATTTTTCAGGTTGATATTGAAGATTGGCCGGTTTTATCGCAATTTATGGCGCGTATGCACACACGCCCAGCGGTGAAAACAGCGATGGCAGCAGAGGATGCAACTTCCCCGATCTAATTAAAAAACAGGATCTGTAAAACGGGCGCACCCAGTGCGCCCGTTCCCTTTCCAGCCTAATTCGACAGTACGCTCGCCCGGCGCTCATCTCGGATCAACCAGAGCGCCGGCAAGGCACACGCCAGCGTGACCAGGGTCAAACCCAGCAGCACCGGCTGAAACGATGCTAAATTTGCGTCCTGCACATACAGTATCGCGACCATCGCCGGTCCGACAGAGGCGCCCAGCAAGGTCAGGATCCGCGATAACGCACTTGCATCTGGGGTTTGTGTGGGTTCCAAGTCATGGTAGGCATGAGACATCCCCAACAAGGTCAACAACCCAATCCCAGCCCCACGCAGCACCATCGTCAACGCGATAAGGGGATCGCTTCCCTGCATGCCCGGCCACAGAAACGGCATGGTTCCCAGAACAGCAAGGCCGCAGCCCAGCAATGCGGTTTTTCCGACGCTAAGCCGCTCACACAGGGTTTTCAGGTAAGGACGGGAAAACAGCGCCCCAAGACCATGTGCGCCGACCCACACACTGGCCAGCCATTCATTGTGTCCAAATCCCTGAATAAACATCAGGGGCAGCGCAAACAGTCCACCGTAAAAACTGATACTCGAAAGAAACAGCAGCCCCATCGAGGCACGAAAAGATCCCACACTAAAAACCTGTAACCGGATCAGCGACTGCTTGCCCCGTTTTCGTGTATGCCGCACAAACAGGAACAGTAAGCAGGCACCGATTAAAGATGCTCCCGTCGTTTCAAGCCAGCGCCCCTCTCCCTGGTGGCCCAGATCAGACAAGGACGACAGGCTATACATCAACAAGATCAGTGCCGGTGCGAGAACCATAAACCCAAGTGCGTCAAACCGATTGTTCGCCTGTGAAGGCGCGTCAGGCTGCCGCGCTTGCTGCAGATCATCTTTGGCGATCATCATCCAACCCAGCACAATGGCCACCAACCCAATCGGCAGGTTGATATAGAAAATCATCCGCCAATCGCCAAGATGAAGCAGGTATCCCGCCAGAAGCGGCCCGGCAATCGGGGCCAGAACCGTCGGCACCGCCATCGTCGCCATCGCCGTTTTCAGCAGCGGTTTACCCACGGTGTGGACCAAAACAGTCTGCATGACGGTCATCAGGATCCCGGCCCCAATACCCTGTACAGCGCGGCTCACCAGTAGCCAGTGGATAGTTGGTGAGACTGAACACAACCCGGAGCCTAAAGTGAAAATCACCAGCCCGGTGATCCAGAACGTTTTTGCCCCCCACTGCCGGGTTGCCCAGGCACACACCGTCACCGTCACGGCAGCAACCAGGGTATACAGCACCGAAACCCACTGTATTTGGGTGACGGACGCTGAAAGGCTGGCTGACAGATCCGGCAGCGCCACCCCCAGAATCGTGGCATCGATCAACGGCAAACAAACCCCGAAGATCAAGCTGACGATAACCCAACGCTGTTCACGGCTGAACGCCGTATTATTTCTATCACTCTGATTTTTCATGCTAAGCTCCTATCAAACCGATCCGGAGACTATTTATACCCGGCATGAAGCTGAGTGAATTTCGTATATATGGCAAAAAGTGTCGAGAATCAGTCAACCTGTCACGATCCGTCCATGGAGCCCATGACACACCTGGATTTGAACGAACAAACGCCGATCCGGGCGATCGCCAAACAGGTGGTTGGACGGGCTGAAGTCAAGCTTCATCGGCATCCCTGGGGACAGATAGTTTTTTCGGATACCGGCGTCGTGCAGGTCAAAACCCCGCAGGCTGCTTATCTGGTGCCGCCGCAACATGCGGTCTGGATCCCACCCGGGGTCGCCCATGCCGCTTCCCTGCTGGAACGGGCGCAGATCTTTTCCGTCTATATGCTGCGGACCAATCGCTACTTTCACGATGCCGCGTGGCAAAACCGCTGGGGAGAATGCCAGTGTTTTCAGGTGAGTGTGTTGCTCCATGAACTGGTACGGCGCATCGCCACCCAAACCGTCCATAACCTTGGCGAGGATAACTACACCGCCATTTGTACCCTCATCAGCACGGAAGTCATCCGGGCCGAGTCGGTGCCCGTCGGACTGCCCATGCCCGCAGATAAACGCCTACGCCACTTATGTGACCTATTTCTCCAGGCGCCGTTGCAAAATACGACACTCCCGATGTTAGCTGCTAAGGTCGGGGCGAGTGAAAGCACCATTGCCCGGCTGTTCAAACAGGAGCTACAAATGACGTTCAGCCAGTGGCGACAACAAGCCCTGTTGACCAGTGCAATCGGCATGGCGGCGAAGAAAATGGCTATCAGCACCATTGCCCAGGAGTTAGGCTATTCAACCCACAGCGCGTTTGCGGCCATGGTCACCTCACTGGTCGGCAAACCACCGAAGGCATTTTTGTATCAGCGGGATCGCGAGGCATGAACATCCCGCAATCAAATCGAAAATAAAGATGTACAATTGAGAAAAAACGTGTAGACTCCCCGCTCCTGAGATTGATTCACACCATCCCTCAGTTCAGAAAACCTCAGAACCACTTCTCTGCGTACGTTTTTTCAATGTGTCTACACAAAGCATTTTCGGCATTCAGTTGACCGGGCTTGGCGATTTTCACCGCCGTGCTTTTTGACCATTGAACTTCAAGGCCACTTCCGGCCATGGACACCTTAAGCGTTTCAACCAGTGAGTTACCCGTTCATCGGCCTGATCCGGCAGACCATTATGCTTGGCCGTTCATCCGTGGGTCCTGAGTTTTCACCGACTCGAATGTCATTCATTTTTATTTATTAGGAGTACAACAATGTCCCGAACCACAGGCCGTCAACGATTTTGGTTTCACAGTCGTCGTCAAAACAGTCATCAAACAAGGAAAAGATCAGATTGAATATTTGCTTTCATTTACTGCAAAACAAAACATCGTGGAAAGCGGTGGTCCACCAGCTCAATAGCGATATTTTAGCCAGACATGTGTTACACCACGGCGGCATTTCCAGCCTGGATTTGAATTTCAGCTACTGCGAACAAACCGCCACCGGAAAAATATTGGACAAAAGCACCCTCATCGGTCACTTTTCAGTGCGATAACGCGTATACTCCGCCACAAATATCCTGTCATCCTGCCGTGCCTCGGCTCCCCAGTGTCATCTGACCCGTTAAGATGCCGCTTCCCAGAGCGAAGACGCAGGATTGCAACAAAAATAAAGGTAATAAGTCATGCGTACGTTTGTATTACGAGCCCGCTCTGCCCCAACTGACAGTGAAAAACTGATGGCTGAAGTTGGCGGCAATTGCCACACTGAAATTCTGGCCCATTGCACCATGAATGCCCTGTTCATGGCCCAGTCTCATCGTGAGGATACAACCATCCACTTAGTCTTGGAGAGCACCCAGGACTATAGCCGGACCGTGACGATTAACGCCAATGAGATGACCCAGGTCGGTGGATTTCACGAAGCAGCCCTGCTGGAAATCGTCCGCCAGGCACTTGTGGCATCGGTTGGCATGACCAAAGAGCAGACGCGCCACGTTCAGTCTGGCGTGGCGGTGCGCACCATCAGTTTTGAAGCACTGCTGAAAGAGCTGACCCAAACACACTCGGTCTACATGATGGATAAAAAAGGGGAATCCATTCGTGACATTCCCCTGGCAAACAACCCATGTTTTATTTTGACCGACCATATCCCGATGCCGAAAAAAACCATGAACTCTTTAAAACGCCTCGGGGTGGAAAAAATCAGCCTGGGGCCGAAAATGCTGTTCGCTTCTCAGTGCATCACACTGATCCATAATGAACTGGATCACCAAATGTAATTGAGTGCTGGATCTGATTTCATCAGGTCCGGCATCAATCAACCTGCCTGAAACACGTCTTAAAAAAATAACCAGAATTGCTATCGATCTTGAAAGGGAATTTCAGGTACTGATGATCGGTGCGATAAATTTACGTGGCGTGCGGGGGATGAATCAGAAAAAGCAGAATGTTGCAGGAGAAAACGGGCAGAGGGGAGGAAACTAAGAAGTGAAACAAAAGCGACTAAACGGCGATAATGTAAATGGCACAGCGTGCCATTTACATCGAATCTTTAGCCTTACAGGGCTACAACGTTCGCAGCTTGAGGACCTTTTTGGCCTTGCTCAACGTCGAAAGAAACTTTTTGGCCTTCAGCAAGGGTTTTGAAGCCTTCTGAAACAATCGCACGGAAGTGAACGAATACGTCAGCGCCGCCGTTGTCTTGAGTGATGAAACCAAAACCTTTCTCTTCGTTAAACCACTTAACCAGACCTGTTGATTTAGTAGACATGTCGTTTTCCTAATCTATTGAATTAAAATTTAAATCGCGTATTTGCGATGCTCTGAATGCCTGGACTATTTGGTGACGATGAATCTAAGGGAAACACTAAGGATAACAACAGTTACGCAGAAATTCTGAGGGTTTACTTTGACTATTTTTCATTAATTCGTCTGAGCTACAGAGCGAGATGAATCATACCTGAGTTATAGCCAGAGTAAAGGGTTATTTTAAATTCCCGGCAATATAATCCATTTCCCGGATGATTGACCTTGCCGTTCTGCTTCAGTTGGACACCCGATGCAAAACCACAAATACTCATCAAACATCATTCAGCAGATTGTGGTTCCACCAGCGCTTCCAGAGCCGCGTGCAGTACTGTCAGGGTGTCTGCAATCTGCGCCATCTTTTCATGCCCCAGCCGCCCTTCAAGGCTTCTCGCGAAACAGGCATGCTGCGGGCCGATTTTCCCAATCGCAGCAAAACCGGCCTCCGTCGGCTGAAGCAGCTTGGCTTTTCGGAGCGATGGGTTCTCAACCACACCCAACAACCCATCGTCCATCAGTTGATTCGCCGTTCGCCGCACGCTCTGGCGGGTGATCCCCATCCGGCGGGCAATCTCCGCTTGCGTCAATGGCTCATGCAGCACAGCACCCAGCACTTGCCAACGGGTTGCAGTTAACCCCGCCGGCGCCGCCAGTTGCTCGGCAATTTTCAGAAACTGCCCATTGAGCGCAAAAGACGTCAGTGCCATAGCGCTCAATCGTGCCTGGGCGTCACTCACTGCGCTTGCTCCTGTGCTTGCTCCTGCATCAACGCATAAAACCCGGTTGGATCCTGCTCGGCAAATAGCTGCCACCATGCATCCTGTGTGGTCTCGGTATACATATCCAGGATCCGAAAGATTTCAGCCGCAAAAGCAATCGGGGCGACACCGCTGGCGGTGATCACATTGCCGTCGGTGATCGCAGGTTGATCAACATATCGACTACCGCCTTGATAACCTGTCATCGCGAGAAATTCCGGCGCGTTGCTGGTATGGGCCCGTTCATCGAGCAACCCTTGTTGCGCCAATGCCGCCGTCGCGCCACAAATCGCAGCAACCGGCTTATCCGCAGCGACAAAACACGCAGCCATCTCGGCAAAAGCCGTAATCCCGCCCGTTACGGCTGAATCCGCCCCCGGCAGGATCAACAACGCACTGGACTCTGGCTCCAGCTCCGCCAGGGTGATATCCGGCACAATCCGCACCCCACCTTTCGTTGTGACGGGTGCCAGAGTCGCACCCACGGTTTTGATTTCATACCGTCCCGGCACTTTTTGAAATTCAGGCGACTGAATATGCGCGATCGCATAACCGTATTCCCAATCCGCCATCGTGTCATACACCGCCAGATGGACCGTTTTCTTGTCTATCGTTGTTTCCGTTGTCACTGCCATTGCTGCACCTCCATGATATGTGACAGCATGCTTACATGATGTAAGCATGCTGTCAATGTAGAACGTGAGTGAGAGACGCATGCACCTGTACCGGACATCGTACGCAACAGCGAGATAAATAACCCCGCGACAGCGTTAAATCCCCAGATTGAGTCCATCTACGACGTATAGCGTATTCCCGTCAATGTGGGTCTGCGCCTTATCCAGATATTTCTGCTCCAACTTACCTTTTGTCGCCCAGGTAGCAAAGTCATCGTCATTCAACACGCCCAGCTTGGTCGGGCCGATGAGCCACAGCCCTTCGAGCTTATCGTGGGGATATTGGAGCGTTTTGACCAAATCGACCACCAGTGTTTTTTCAACCGGCTTGATCTGATGTTTCGCCAACACCTCCCATCCTTCAGCCAGCACCGCTTGTTCCAGAGTTTTCCCCCGGATCATCACTCCCAGCTTGTCGTCCTGCACCAGGCCGTTGCCATTGGCGATTGATTCCAGATCCGTCGCATGAGCCAGATCAATCCGGTAGATATGCTTCATCGCCTGCGGCTTATCGCGGTAAAACGCACCATCGCGTTCAATCACGACAAATTCATGGTTGGATAACGCCGCGATCCCCGAGTTGGAGTTCTGGTTCTTCTCCTGCGGATAGAGATACTGGCGCACTTTGCCGTTATCCAGGTCAATGGTGACAATCCGTACCAGATTGAGGTTTTTCACCGTTTGATTCGGGTTAAACAGCGTTGACTGCATGATCCCCACCAGCGTCTTTTCATCCGGAGTGATCGCCAGTCCTTCCATACCGCGATTCGCACGTCGGTTGGCAAACTCAGCCGGCAAGTTCAACGTGGTGCGTTGATCATAAGCAAAAGCGTTGATCCGCTCGATTTCGACACCGTTCTGGTCAAAATGGACGATATGCGGACCATATTCATCACTCACCCAGAAGGTGCCGTCTTTCAGGGCCACCAGGCCTTCACCATCCAGACCGTAGTTATCCAGCTTCAATGGGTTGGCCTTGGCATCAAAGGGCTTGCCGGCCTGCTGCGTGATCGGGTGACCGTCCTTGTCGTAAGGCGTTTCACCTGTCCCCCCCAGATCGGATGTATTGGGCAACCCGGTGATCGGTGTACCATTCGGACGCTTGAGCAGAATAGACTTCACCTGCCAGATGCTGCCGTCGGCTCTGACTTCAAACAGACCAATACGCGGGGTGTAATCCGGGGTCGGGAACATTTTTCCCTTACCTTGTGCCCCGTTATAGGTGGCGTTCGGGCCGCGATCGGTCAGGGCATAGAATCGATTCTTGTTGGTCGGATGCGCCGTCATATCCGAGCCAAACCCGCCATTGCGGATCTCCAGCATGTGCCCGGACTTGGCGTGATCGGCGATATCACTTCTCAGCACCGTAAAAGGAATCTTGCTCCCTTTGACCTGATCAACCTGATCGACGTTATCGGCCCGGGTGACACCAGAAAAAACACAAGCCAACGCAAGCGCTGCCATGGGAAAGCACGTCATACCTTTCATCGGATATCCTTATCAAAACAAAGCAGTGTATATGAGCAAAAATGCACATAACATCGTACTGAGGCATTGTGATGATTCTGTGTCCCGTAGATGACAATGGGTGGAGGCGCGCGGATTGTGATGACTCATCAAAAAAAGGGAAAGCCGACACGAAGTGGGCTCTCCCCTGATGTCACATCCGGCACCGTTTACTTGCGGACAATATACCAATTGTTCTGAATATCATGGGCCAGCTCATTCTTGGTCACCGAGCTAAACCCGGCACGCTGGAGATATTCCCTGGCTTTCTCTTCGCCCCACATTGCCCCCAGCCCTTCACCGCCCTGGGCCAGCGATACGGTCATGCAATGCATACAAGAGATGGTATACAGGAAAGTGCCGATGGGATGGTCCAGGTTGTTATGGACATGGCTCGAACCCTTAATATCCTGCATCAGATAGGTGCCATCTGATTTCAGGGTCCAGCAGATCCCTTTGAGCACATTCAGCGGTTTTGCCTGATCGTGCACCGCATCAAAGGTGGTCACAAAATCAAACGCATCCGGCGTAGCCACTTCATCAAAGTTACTGAGATCGCTAATGTCGAACACAATATTGCGCAAATCCTTGTCCTGCGACTCGCGTCTTGCATATTCAACCGCTTCACGGGACAGATCGATACCCAAAAACTGACTTGCCGGATACAGCTCAGCCAGTCGGTTCATGATCCGGCCCCGTCCGCAGCCAACATCCAGGACTTGAATACCCTCTGTCAGCCGATCGGCCAGACCGGGCACCAGCGGCACAATATGCGTTTCGAGATTCGACAGCACCGATTGATTACTGTCTTCTGCCATCACTTCATGGAACCGGGGATACTGCGCGTAGGGCACGCCTCCGCCTTGTCTGAAACACTCGACGATATGATCCTCAACGCCACCCAACAGCCCGATATACTGCGCAAAGACCGCGAGGTTATCGGCGCCGGCCGCGCGCGTCACCATCGCGGCATGTTCAGGGGGCAAGGTAAAACACGTGGTCGCCGGATCAACCTCGACCACGCCTGCGGTGGTCATCGCACCCAGCCATTCCCGCACATAACGTTCATTCAAACCGGCACGGGTCGCGATTTCCTGTGACGTCGCGGGTTGGCTGAGTTCACTCATCACATCAAACAGTCCGGTGCGATGGCCAATAGACACCATCAAACATAGCGCACCATTGTTCAGCGCCCTGACGAAATCATCGCCGAACACTTCCGCTTTATTGGGGTCGAAGACAGAGCCTGTCTGGGTCGTAGCCATGATGGGTACCTCCTCACTGCGGCCATTCCGACATATCCAAACTTTCGCTTCTATAAAGCATATACCCATGAAGCTTGGGCTAAATACGATTTGGTTATGATGGCGAATTTCACAGTCCTGAACAGTTGTTTGCAACGCAAGATGTTTGCAACGCCCGACGTCTGTTTATATCGTCGCCTGATAGACAGGATAATCGGTCAGCCCTTTTTCACCGCCGCCAAACAGGGTGTCCGGATCATGCGCGGCCACCGGAAAGCCCTGCGCCAACCGCACCGGCAGATCCGGGTTGGCGACAAACGGACGCCCGAAGCCGATCATGTCCGCCAGGCCGGATGCAATCGCCTGCTCGGCTTTGGCCGCCTGATCCTGCGGGGTAAAATAGCGACCGGCATAGATCAGCACGCCGTCGAACTGGGATCGGATCGCCTGTTTAAACGCCACCGGCATATCCGGCGCATCATCCCAGTCCACTTCGGCAATATGCAGGTAGATAACCTTGTGGCGGTTCAGCAGTGCCGCCGCAGCCGTGTACGTGGTTTGCGGATCCGCATCGACCGTGCCGTTCAGAGTGGTGAACGGTGCCAGACGTACCCCGACACGCTCGGCGCCGATGGCATCAACTAATGCGCCAACCACTTCGTCCAGAAAACGCAGTCGGTTCTCCAGGCTGCCGCCGTACTCATCGGTGCGATGATTTGATTCAGAATCGATAAACTGATTAATCAGATAACCGTTGGCCGCATGCAGTTCAATGCCGTCAAAACCGGCCTCAATAGCATTCAGTGCCGCCTGGCGGTATTCAGCAACCACCTGCTGGATATCGGCCTTTGTCATTTCACGCGGCGCGACCACATCGACAAACCCTGGTGCGTCCGTGCCGTTATCGACAAATACTTTGACGTTCTCCGCCTTCACTGATGACGCGGAAATCGGCTGAGCGCCGCCAGTGTTATCAGGATGCGTCACCCGGCCGACATGCCAGAGCTGCGCGAACATCACCCCGCCTTCACGGTGCACCGCGTCGGTGACTTTGCGCCAACCGGCGATCTGCGCCGGGGTATAGATCCCCGGGGTCCAGGCGTAGCCTTTACCCAGCGGTGAGATTTGGGTGCCTTCAGAGACAATCAGCCCGGCACCGGCGCGCTGGGCATAGTAAGTTGCCATCAGCTCATTAGCCACATCGCCCGGCTGACTGGCGCGCGAGCGGGTCATTGGCGGCATAACGATGCGGTTTTTCAGGATCAGGTTACCGAGCGTGATCGGTTGAAACAGGGAGTTGCTCATTGAGTTTGTCCTCAGTCGGATTTGAGGGCATCTTAACAAGCAAGATTACGAACATTGACCGCAATTACCACAAATCATTTTTGTGATAATTGCAATAATAGTGACTGTGACTAGAGCGTCAACCGTGGCTGGATAAAATCAATGAACGCGCTGATCCGCCTCGCCACCGAGGACGACTTGTAATACACCGCGTTGATCGGCTCGCGGCCGGTGTTGGTGGTCTTGACCGATTCAAACAGCGGGATCAAGCGCCCCTGCTCAATATCCTTTTTCACCATGAACCCGGATAAGCAAGAGATCCCGTTCCCCGCCAGCGTCAATTGCCGCACCAACTCGCCATTGCTGACCACCAGGGTCGGCGTGATCTCCCCCACGCCCGGCAACGGCCAGGTGTTGAGAATTTTCGGCCCGGTAAACCCAATCAAGTCGTGCTGCTCCAGCTCATTCGGATGATGCAGGCAGCCACGGCGCGAGATATAGTCCGGGGAGGTCACCATATACAACTCACTCTTGCCCAGCGGCCGGGCATGGAGGGTAGAATCGGTCAGGCGGCCAATCCGGATCGCGACATCGGTCTGCTTTTCCAGCAAATCGACATAGCCTTCATGGGAAGTCATCACCAGTTCTATATCCGGGTAGGCTTCGCGAAACGGTTGGATCAGCGGCACCAGCTGGTGAAACAGAAACGGGGTGGCAGCATCAACCCGCAACCGGCCTTTGGGCAGCTCGCCCCGGCTGACGATATCTTCTTCCGCCTGTTGCAGCTGGCGCAATCCGGCCCGTACCGTCGAGACAAACTGACGCCCTTCGTCGGTCAGCTCAACGCGCCGGGTAGTCCGGTTGAGCAGGGAAACCCCCAATTGGGATTCAACTTTACTGACCGCACGGGAGACCCGCGCCACTTGAATGTCCAGCGCTTCAGCGGCAGCTGAAAAGCCACCACTGTCGACCACAGCCAGAAAAATTTCCAGATCATCAGAGCGGGTTCGCATCCTGGTATCCTCAAAAAATATTTATTTCATTTTTGACAAAAAACCTAGCGAATTAAAGTCATTTTTGAAATGATGGCCTTGTTTCAGCCAGCCGGCACTGCAAACCCTCACGGCAAATGATCAGCCAGACACAAAAACAGACGCAGCAAGCGTCTGTTTCAAAAGGGAAAGTTAATCTATTCCACCGGGTTTACCGCCCAATCGCTTTCAGGCGGCTGCCGGCCCTTCGGAGGGCTGTATTTCAGCTGCGGCCTGTAAAATCATATCGGCACCTTTCTCCGCCACCATCATCACCGGCGCATTGGTGTTCCCCGAGGTGATATTCGGGAAAATCGACGCATCGACCACCCGCAGCCCCTCCACCCCATGCACTTTCAGCTCATGATTCACCACGGCGTCAGCTTCATCGGGTCCCATCGCGCAAGTGCCACACAGGTGATAAATCGAGCCGCCATTTTCCCGGAAGTAATCCACCATGGAAGCTTCATCAGTGACCAAACCGGCTGGTTTGACTTCTACTTCCGTCAGAGACTGCAGTGCCGGTGCCGTCATGATATGGCGGATCAGCTTCGTCCCCTGGATCACTTCCTGAATATCTTTCTCGGTACTCAGGTAGCATGGGCGGATCGCCGCCGCATCATCCGGATCACCGGACTTCAGGGTGATCTCTCCCCGGCTGCTCGGGCGACAGGGGTTAAACGCGACCAGAAACCCGGAATAAGGATCCGGCACCATTTTGGCGTTGGGATCTTTGGGAATTTCATAAGAGAGCGGATTGAAATACAGCTGTATATTCGGCTGTGCTTCATCCTTACTCCCTTTGAAGAATCCACCCGCCTGATTCACGCTCAGTGCCAGCGGACCGCGACGATTGAGCAAGTACTGAAGCCCCGCCTTTGCCTGTCCCCACCAACTCGTCAGATCATCATTGAGCGTCTTTTGCGTAGCCCGGTAGTAAAAACTAACACAGACATGATCCTGTAGGTTTTGGCCGACCGCGGGTAAATCTTTCACCTCCGGAATGCCAAGCGACTCTAAACAAGAACGTTCTCCGATGCCGGACAGCATCAGCAGTTTCGGGGAGTCCACTGCCCCGGCTGACAAAATCACTTCTTTGCGAGCATGGAAAATTTGGTGCTCTCCTGCGACCGCGACTTCGACGCCGGTTGCGCGCCGATGCTCATCCACCAGAATTTTCCGAGTCTGGGTATGATGGGAGATGGTCAGGTTCGCACGCTTTTTTGCCGGCTCAAGGTAGGCAAAGCTACTGGAGTCCCGCATCCCGTTGCGAATATTGGTTTCATAAATACCCGCCCCTTCAAACTGCGCGCCGTTAAAATCATCATTGAGCGAATATCCCAGCTCTTCGCAACCTTTGAGATAATAATCGCAGATTTTATGTGCATCATGCTTCATTTGAGTGATGCCGATCAGGCCTTTTGAGCTGTGGTACTCAGTATCGCCCAACGGATGCTGCTCAAGCTTTTTGAAATATGGCAGCACATCGTCAAAGCCCCACCCCGGGTTGCCCTGGCGCGCCCAGTCATCATAATCCTGTCGCTGACCACGAACATAAATCATCGCGTTGATGGAGCCGGATCCCCCCTGGACCTTGCCACGCGGGGCATAAATGGCCCGCCCGGCCATGCCGGATTCCGGCTCACTGTAATACATGTAGTTGTACTTCGGGTGATAGTAGGTCTTAGCGAAACCGACCGGAAGCTTGAACCAGGGGCTGGCATCACGGCCCCCGGCTTCAATCAGCAACACCGAATATTCCCCCGACTCTGTCAGGCGATTGGCCAGAATACAGCCGGCAGAGCCGGCCCCGACAATAATGTAATCGTACTGCTTCATGCTGATCACTCCGGTTTCACTTTCCAGGATGTCGACGACTCCTGCGTCACATCATATGGCTTATGATCCATCGACAAATGCAGGGTACGGCTGGTGTACGGCGACCTCGCTTTCACCACATCCATATTCAGCTCAATCCCCAGCCCCGGCTTCTCAGACGGAATAATGTAGCCTTTCTCCCAGCGAATCGGCTCTTGCAACACGTCGGCATGGAATCCACCCCAGGTCATAATGCTTTCCTGGATCAGGAAGTTCGGGGTCGCCGCAGCCAGTTGAATACTGGCAGCGGCGCCCACCGGTCCGTTATAGAGATGCGGCGCAATCTGAGCATAATGAACTTCCGCCAGTGCAGCGATCTTCTTCGCTTCCAGGATCCCGCCGACACGCCCCAGGTTCATTTGCAGGATCGACGCCGCGTTATGGCGCAACACCTCATGGAACTCATACTTGGTGGTCAGGCGCTCGCCGGTCGCCACCGGGATCGAGGTCTTCTGTGCCACCCGTGCCATGGCTTCATGCTGGCCCGGCGGGACCGGCTCTTCAAACCAAAGCGGATCAAACGGCTCCAGGTGCTTGGCCAGGCGGACCGCGGACGACACACACATTTGGCCGTGGGTGCCGAACAGCAGGTCACAGTGATTTCCGACCGCTTCACGGATCCGGGCACAGAACTGAGCCGATTTCTCCATCGCCTCCAGCGTCAGCTGATGGCCAGAGTAAGCCGTATACGGGCCCGCCGGATCAAACTTAAGTGCAGTAAAGCCCAGCGCCATATTTTCAATAGCGCACTCAACCGCTAAATCGACACTGTTGTAGTCGTATTCGCCACGGCTGTTTTTCGGATACAGGTAGGTGTACGAGCGAAGCTTATCGTGCACTTTGCCACCAATGAGCTCATATACCGGTTTGCCCGCAGCCTTACCGATAATATCCCAGCAAGCCATTTCCAAGCCGCTGACGACTCCCATCATGGTCAGATCCGGCCTTTGTGTGAAACCACTAGAGTATGTCTCACGGAAAAAGCGCTCGACATGGTGCGGATCGTGGCCTTTCAGGTAACGCTCAAACACATCCTCAATGGCCGCTTTCATCACCTCCGGATGAAACGAAGCAGCATAAACCTCTCCGACCCCTTCAATGCCGCAATCGGTCCGAATTTGCACAAAAATCCAGTACATGCCGCCAATATGAGGCGCTGGTGTCGCAACAACATGGGTTTCTAAATGCGTAACTTTCATGGTTTAAGCTCCCTGCTTAGCGTCGATCATTTGTTTCAGTTTCAGGCAGGCAATGGTGCCGATAACGCCCATCACCGCGATATATCCAAAATAGAGATGGTACACCGTGAGTCCTTCGTATCTTTCCGCCAGATATCCGTTGATCATCGGCAGGAAAATATCCGGGGTGTAGGCAATCAGTGAGATGACCCCAACCGCCAGGCCGGTGACATGGGCCGGCACATCACACCCGTCCAGAATTGCCCAGTACAAGCCGCGGATCGCATACGTCAGGACGCCAATCAGCAGCACCAGTGCCAACAGCAGGGTGATGCTTTGCATATCCGGTAGCGCAATCATCAGCAGCAAACCAATAGACGAGCCGAGCAAAGACAAAGCCAGCACATTTTCGATCCGGAACCGGTCCCCGAGGAAACCTGCGCCAATGCCGCCAATCGGACGCATCCAGAGTTTTGCCACGGTGATGAAACCGGCAGTCACAGCACTGATTTCATAGCTTTGTTGCATGTAAGCGGAGAAAGAATATGTTGCCCAGAACAGTTGATACCCACAGAAAATCACCCCGGCCACCAACCACAGCTCCGGAATGGCAGCTAAAAACTTCAGATTACCGATCAACGTTCCCTGACGTTCGGCCTTTTCTTCTGCCACTTCGTTTTTATTGCTGAAGAACAGGAAGATGACCACCGCCAGTGTCAGGCAGGTGTAGGCATACATGTAGATCACCTGCTTCAGGGCAACCGTTGTTGATTCGCCATTGGTCTCAATGGCATAGGCAAACAAACCAATCGCTATTGTCGCCAGCACGGCTTCCACCAGACCACGCCCGCCGTCCAGAATGCCGAAAAATCGGCCTTGTTCATTCTTGCTGGCCAGCATCTTGACCCCTTTGATCAAGGACGCCCAGAAGGTCAGCCCGGCTGCCAGGCCCCAGCCCAAAAAGATATAAGGCAACACGGCTTTCGAGGGGATAGAGGCAAACCAGAGGCCCAGGCCGCCGGTGGCTGCCATCGAAAACGTGATCAGGAGTCGAGGGGAAAATTTATCGGCCAGCCATCCGCTCGGCAGATAGCAGACCATGTACATCACGCCCAGTGCTGAGTAATAGCTGCCCAGTTCGGAAGTGGTGATGTTAAATACTTCGAGGATCGAGACCTCGAAATTCTGACGCAGATACAGCAGCGGGTAGATCGCACCGCCTGCCATCAAGAGCAATAAAAATTGAAAATAACGGCTCATCTGCTCTTTTTTGGATGTAGGCGTGCCTACAACGGGTTCCATCGTTGCATTTGACATGATTCAGTCCTTTTGTGTTTGCAGGCGCACTTTGTATTTGTTATCTGGCGTGCGCCTTCAGGTCAGGGAAGTCCGGGCTTAGTATTTGGCAACCACCAAGCGGGTTTGGGTGTAATCCAGCATGCCGTGCTTACCATCGTCGCCACCGAGGCCGGAGCGTTTCCACCCTTGGTGATAGCCCTGGTACGGGTCGGCGGGGATCCGGTTGATGTAGAACTCACCGGCTTCGATGTTATTCGCGACTTGCATCGCATCACGGTAGCTCTCGGTGTAAATCAGCGAGGCCAGGCCAAACTGGTGGTCGTTGGCCAGTTCAATGGCTTCCTCGATGGTCTTGTAAGTCAGGATCGGCAACACCGGGCCAAAGATTTCTTCCTGGACTATTTCCATATCCTGACGGCAATTGGTCAGGATCGTCGGAGGATAGAAATGGCCTTTCCCTTCCGGAATAAAGCCCCCCGTCATCAAATGGGCGCCATCATCGATGGCACGCTCCACCATCTGGTGAATATTCAGCCGTGCATTTTCGTTGACCAGTGGCCCCATGTTATTCGGCTCCTGCGAACGCGGTCCATACTGAACACTTTCCATCTCTTGCTTAAGCAACATGGTAAATTCCGACTTGATGGACTCGTGCACATACACCCGCTCAACCGCCGTGCACAACTGGCCGCAGTTCGAAGTTTTCGAGGCCACAATCTCACGTGCCGCTTTGGCCAGATTTGCATCCGGGGCCACAACGGCCGGTGTTTTCCCGCCCAGCTCCAGGGACGACTTGGCAATATTAACCTGGGAGTACTCCAGCACCTTACGCCCTGCGCCGACACTGCCGGTTAAAGTGATCATGCCGACTTTCGGGTGGGTACACATGGTCTCGGCAGTCGCGTGATCCATGGTCAGAATATTCACCACGCCTGCCGGCAACTCGGCTTCTACGATCGCCTGTGCAATGGCAAACGCTGAACAAGGGGTATTGTTACTGGGACGAACCACCACGGTATTTCCGGTGATCAAGGCCGGGGCGATTTTGCGCAGCAGCGTGTAGACCGGATAGTTAAACGGGATCAGACATGCCACCACACCGATCGGCTCGCGATGAAGCAACAGGTTTTCATCCGGCGTATCGCTGGGAATAATTTCCCCTTCGATCCGGCGCGCCCACTCTGCGTGATATCGGGTAATATCCGCCGCATAAATGGTCTCGTTCACAGCATCTTCGATGCTTTTCCCGGACTCCAGCGCCAGCACCCGGCCAATCTCAGCGGCGTGCTCCACCAGCTTGTCCGCCAGCTTTTTCAGGTGTTCGCCCCGCTCAATGCTGGTCAGGCGACGCCAGGTGCGCTGAGCCTGGCTGGCCACTGCCACCGCTTCCAGTACATCCTTTGACGATGCAGCCGTCACTTGGGCGATCTGCGTTTCATTTTCGGGGTTATACACGGCAATCGTTTCGTGACCGACCGTCTCCTGAAACTGATTATTGACGAAATTACGTTCCACTCGCATGAGGCTTCTCCACTGTGTTTTGAAGAATCTTATGGAGCTACTGATAAATCGGTCAAACGTGAGGAGGCTAAAATCAGATTATTTCCATATATGGAAAAATAAATGTGATAGCATTTCAATTAACGACAAATTAACAACCGTGTTACCAACCATGTTCCCCACCAAATCCAAAGCACCAGCGGTCGACGGCGCCATGCAGATTTTGCAACTGCTTGCCCGTTCATCAATCTCTTTATCTCTGTCTGAAATCTCGGAAGAGACCGGGCTGGCTTATTCCACCACCCACAGGTTGCTGGAAGCCCTGCTACAGCACGGCATGATTAGCATTGACCCCAGCGCCCGCAAAAAATACTGCATGGGTGCGACCATTTTCCAGCTTGCCTCAACCGTGTTCAGCCGCCAGGATTCCATTTCGATCTTTCATCCGATCGCCGAGATCCTGAAGAACGAAACCTATCAGTCGGTCTATCTCAATATCGAGGTGGGGAGCCGGATCGTCACCATCGCCAAAACAGAGTCATCCATGGCCAGAGTGTCAAACGTCTATATCGGGACCACATTTCCGGTTTACGAAGCCGCGCCCGGCAAAGCCATTTTATCCACCCGTCCTGCCCGCTTTCAGGAAGAGTACCTCACGCAAGTCCTCCCCAAGGGCCAGAATGCCCCGCAACGTTTGGCGGCAATGCTGGAAGAGCTGCAACAGGCCCGGCGACTCGGTTACGCCGTCACGGATAGCCTGGATGAATCCAGCCTGAGTTTTATTGCGGCGCCTGTATTGGATCTCAACAACCAGGCCATCGCCGCCATCAGCCTGGGGGTTAATCGAGAAGAATTTACCAAACAACATATCCGGGAGTTATCGGCGCACCTCATTCAGGCAACCCGGCAACTCTCTTCCCGGTTGCAGTAAACCCACGGTGTGAACTCGCAGTCTCAGTTTCTGAGACCGAAAGGATTACTTTCTGCGTCTTCGTTAATAAGATGTAAACACACAATTGTGAGCGCTTTCTTGACACTATACATTTGTCCTCAATTCACACGGATGTCACAGAGGATAGGATGAGTCTTCAAGCAAGTGCGCAATGCCCGGTTTCCCAACGTCTCAGCCAGCTACGCGATGCCATGTCAGCATTGCAGCTCGACGCCTATATCGTCACCAACAACGATCCCCACGCGAGCGAGTATTCAGCCGATCACTGGTTGGCCCGGCGCTGGATCACTGGCTTTACCGGCTCGGCGGGCGATGCCGTCATCACCTCCGACGGCGGCGGTCTGTGGACCGACGGTCGTTACTACATCCAGGCCGAAGAAGAGTTGCAAGGCAGCGGACTCTCGCTGTTTAAAGCCAGGCTGGCAGAAACCCCGTCGATCCCTGAATGGCTGGCGCAGACACTGCCGGTCAACAGCCGGGTCGGCGTCGATGGCCGTACCATCAGCTATGCATTTTATCAGCAGCTTCAAGCCGCCTGTGCCGACAAAGGCATCGCCATTGTGCTGGAGCATGATCTGATCGATGGGATCTGGCACGATCGTCCGGCCCGGCCAACGACCCCGGTCTTTTGCCACCCGCTGCAATATGCCGGACTCACCACAGCGCAGAAACTGGCCCAGATCCGTCAGTACATGGCCGGTGATCAGGTCGATGATCTGCTGATCTCGACGCTGGATGATGTGATGTGGACACTCAACATTCGTGGCGGCGACACGCCATACTGCCCAATCTCCGAGGGCTATCTGCTGATCAGTGCCCAGGCGGCGACGCTGTTTATCGACCCGCGGAAACTGCCGGTAGATGTCCAGTGCAAACTCGAAGCCCAGGGCGTTCATTGCCAGCCGTATGAGCAGATCCGCGACGCGCTGAGCCAACTGCCTGCCGGGCATCACTTCCGCAGCTGTGCCAGACACGGTGATGCGCGCCTGATCAGCAGCCTGTCTGCCAATCTGACCGTATCGCACCAGCGCAGTTATGTGACTGACATGAAAGCCAGTAAGAACCCAACCGAGCTGGAGAATATGGAAGAGACCCTGCGGCTGGACGGCATCGCAATGGTAAAGTTCATGTCCTGGCTGGAACAGCAGGTCCCCGGCGGCGACGTGACCGAACTCAGCGCCGAGCAACAGCTACAGCATTTCCGAACTTTGGCGCCGACCTACTTAGGTGACAGCTTCCGCACCATTGCCGCATTTGCCGAGCACGGTGCCAAAATGCACTACGCCGCCGATGAAAACAGCAACGTTCTGGTCGATGAATCCAATTTCTTCCTGGTTGATTCCGGCGGCCAATATCTGGGCGGCACGACTGACATCACCCGTACCTTCAGCTTCGGCACCCTGAGCCAGCAGCAACGCATCGACTATACCCTGGTGCTCAAAGCCGTGATTAGGCTCAGCCAGGCACGCTTCCTCAAAGGGTCGACCGGCTCCAACCTGGATGTGCTGGCACGCGGGGTGCTGTGGCAGCAAGGTATCGACTACAAATGCGGCACCGGGCACGGTGTCGGGATGTGCCTGAATGTCCACGAAGGACCGCAAAACTTCTCGCAGTCTCCGACCGAAGTCGAACTGAAGCCGAATATGGTGATCACCAATGAGCCCGGTGTTTATCGCGAAGGCGAATACGGAGTGCGGATCGAGAACATCATGAAGGTGGTGGAAATTGAACAGAATGAATTCGGCGTGTTTTACGGCTTCGACACCATCACCCTGGCGCCAATCGCCACCCAACCGCTGGAGCCGGCTTTGCTGGATGCCTCTGAGCGGCAGTGGCTCAATGACTACCACACTAAAGTCTTTGCTGCCCTTGAAGGGGACTTGACCCCGGAGGAGCGCGACTGGCTGCAACGCGCCACGGCTGCGGTGTAACCGTTTAGCCGTGCCATAAGGTCGCGGCTCACGTCGCGATCTCACGGCGCAGCTCCCAATCCCTCAATGCCGGGTCATCGTTCAATCTCCCGAATGGCCCGGCGTATTTGCCAGCCCCGTTTGTGCTCGGTGGTTGGCCTACTTCCTTACTTCTGTAGTGTTTGCCGGCTTTACGCCGGCTTTTTTTCACCCACGACCACGGTTCACCACAACCGCCACGACAGATGCTGGTCGCATCGACCCCGCCGCAACCATAGATATTGTCCCCAGCGAAATTGACCGAATCTTTCTCCAGACAGCGGCCCCTTTCGACGTGATTCCTGCCAATACGCAGGCCACCAATAACCGAACTTGACAATATCATCATGGATTTTCAAGCCTGAATATTGTATACCTTTCAGGCATCAGCCAATCCGGAAGGCTGCATGACCCACTTGCTGACGGAGAAAAGCATGAACATTTCAGCCGATTACTTACTGGCGGCGTTGCGTGAAACACTGAAAGAAAAAGGGATTAGCTACGCGCAGCTGTCTGAGTATTGCGCCGTGCCGGTCAGCAGCTTAAAACGACAGTTTCACAACCACAGTTTGGGGATCGACAAGATCACCTTTTATGCGGGCTACCTGGATACCGACCTGGTACAGCTCTCGAACCTCGCCGCCAAATTGCAGCAGCAGGACATCAAAGCGATTTCCCCGCAAAACAACCGGATTTTTGCTCAATATCCCCACCTGTACGATTTCATCTATCTGCTGGTCTCACTGCAATGGTCGGTTGAAGAGATTCAACAGCACTATCAGCTCTCGGAGCAATCGGTTATTCACTACCTGCGGGCACTGGAGATGATGGGCTATCTGGAAACCATTGAGAAAACCAAGGTTAAACTCAACGCACAAAAACGGTTCATCAACGAAGAAGACAGCCCGCTGGATCGATTGTTCGTGAAGCGTTTCAAGGCTAATCAGGAAAAGCACCCGATCCGACCGGCCATCTGTATGGCGCGGATCAGTCTCACCGATGAACAAATTACCAAGCTGGAAACTCAGGTTTATGAGCAGCTCACCGCCTTTCATCTGCAAAACCAGCGAAACAGCCAGGCGAGCCTGAAAAATATCATGCTGTCATTTGTGCCGGGAGAAGCCATCCGCCTGAGCGATACCCTGCCGGAAGTGGACGGAAGCTTGTTAAAAGCGGTTTGTCAGTTGCAGAAACAGGGCCATGAAACCCCTGATACCGTCCTTTCCTGCGATTAACAGCGCCGGGGAAAGCCGCCGGCCATCACACGCAATGCAGTTCACTTAAGGGGAGCTGCATGGCGATTAACCGGGTAGCGGGTCTTTGATATCTTAACTGCCCTGGGCCTAGATGGCCTGGGGCGATTTTCCTTGAAGAGCACTGACAGGTCCCCCCGTAGTGCCTTTAGCCTCTTGGGCGTGTTTCCCGGTGACAGTGCCTTACTCATTACCCTGAGCTGACTTGCAATAAACTGGCAGGCGTACTTGAAGCTTATTTCTGTGGGGGCTCTGTCATGCGCCACAGCCGCCTGGCTTGCCTCTCTCCTGACCAGGTTGTAGCCGAGAAGCAACCCCCATAACTCTTGATAAACCAGCTCGACCGTTTTGCTCCGCAAGGTAAGAGAATTGTGCTGCATGGAGCTCTTTATATCGCGGTAGCCCAGTTCAATCTCCCAGCGTTCGTGGTATAGGGTGGCAACCTGCTCGGCGCTGTACATCTCTCTTGGCAGGGAGGTGAAAACCGTTTTCTCTTTCCCGTCTACCTCATAGGTGACTGCCCGTACCTGCCATTTCTCAGGAAGGGTCGGATTCTTCTTTCTCGCTTGGGGCGAGACCTTCATCTCGATAAGGTTGTCATTGGTTTCCTCCTCGTCGAGAAGTGTGTATACCACGCCTTTTTTAGCAGGAATAAGCCAATGTCGGTTTGCCCCGCTGGCAGAGATGCCCAGCAACAGGCTTGCTCCGTAAAATCCCTTATCCAGCAAAGTCACCGAGTTATCCGGCAGCGAGTTGATAAAGGGTTGGGCCAGCGGTATTTCACCTCGGCGATAAGGGCTGATATCGGCATCAATGATGATATGGGAACGCACGTTCATCATGGTGACAAGACGGAGTACAGGGTAAGGTGTCTGGCGCTTTCCGGATGTGTTTCCCGAACCGAAGTGTTCGCGAAGCCCGGGGGTATCCGGGGTCCTGAACAGAGCCCCATCAACAGCAAAAACCTGAAGTTTATTCCAGCTGTCTTCCGGGTACCTTTCTTTACCCCATACCTGAGCACACTGTTTGAACAGCCATTTAGGCGCTTCCTTTCCCAGTCGCTGACGGGCTTGTGTCAGAGCACTCTTGGCCAGGAGTTCCTCGTTTGCCAACCCTTCGGCACAGACATTCATACGGCGGGCCACTTCAGCTATAGGCTCATTGCGGAAAAAGGCCATACCGACAATAAGCCAGAGCACCATATCACTGGGGAGCCGTCTTCGTCTGATGGTTGCCTGAGTCGATAAAGATGTAGCTCTGGCAACCCACTCGTCGGGAACGTGTTCAGAGAAAGTGGTCAGCTGGGAGATATCGACAGGAGACTCTTCAAGAAAATCTGTGAGTGCGGAAGCTACGGGCATAAAAAACCGGAAACCAGTAAATGATTTCCGATTTTGACGCATCAGAAGGATCAGTCAACCGATCCTTAACTGATCAGCATTGCCCCAAGGCGGGGAGGCTTTGACACCACAGCAGTAACTCATTTCAACGTAAGTTTTTTCACCATGCCGGCTTCAGCATGGCCCGGAATATTACAGGCAAATTCAACCTGCTTATCGCCATGGAAGTGCCATAACAGCTGTTTAGCCTTACCCGGCTGAACCGTCACGGTACTGCCGCTGTCGTGCATATGACCCCCGGTCATCTCCCGCATCATTTTTCGGTGCGCCAACTGCTCGGTTGCAGAGCCGATCGAAAATTCGTGATCAATCTTGCCGGTATTCATCACCACAAACTGCACCACATCATCGGGTTCAATCGTCACGGCTTTCTTGAAGGTAATTTTCATATCATCCGACAGAATCACATGCACCACTTTGTCCGGCTTGGCCCCCATTGCAGGCATCCCCACATCCGACATCCCTTCCATGCTCATCATATTGCCATGATCCATCTTGCTGTGATCCATCTCTGAATGGTTCATAGAAGCCTGATCCATCGCGCCCTGCCCCATCGTGCTGTGTTCCATCTTCATCCCGCCCTGTGCCGCATGGCCGTGGCTGGAGTCCGCCAGCACCGTTGTTGTCATCAGGGCCAGTGTCATTGCAATCAGTGTCTTGTTCATCATCATATCTCCGTGATTCAAGTTTGGCCCCTGTTACTCAGGGGCCTTGTTTTCATCTTTTGTAATTGAGTTGCTTAGATATCAGGGGTTGAAATTTCCCGGCTTTTCCAGAGCTTAAACACGGCCGGCAGCACCAACAGGGTCAGCAGCAGCGCCGAAGCCATGCCGCCGATCATCGGCGCTGCAATGCGCTGCATCACCTCTGAACCGGTGCCGGAGCCGTACATAATGGGGATCAAGCCGATAATCACGGTGCTGACCGTCATCATGACCGGCCTGACCCGCAGCCCGGCACCCTCGCGGATGGCATGGATGAGATCCTGTTTCTCCAGTGGCTGGCCATGCCGTTCTCGCTCGGCCTTGTGCGCAGTCCAGGCCTGGTTGAGATACACCAGCATGATGACGCCGATCTCCACCGCCACCCCGGCCAGGGCAATGAAGCCGACCCCGACGGCAATGGAGAAGTTGTAGCCCAGCCCGTGCATCAGCCACACGCCACCGACCATGGCCAGCGGCAAGGTTGCCATGATGATCAGCACCTCGCCGACCCGACGGAAGCTGAAATAAAGCAGCAGCATGATAATCACCAAGGTGATTGGAGTGACGACACTCAGCCGTGCCTTGGCACGCTCCATGTACTCATACTGACCGGACCAGGCCAGCGAATATCCCGACGGGAGGTTCAGTTGCTCCGTCACGGCCTGACGGGCTTCAAGCACGTAGGAGCCGAGGTCACGCCCTTCAATGTCGACAAACACCCAGCCATTGGGCCGCGCATTCTCGGTTTTAATCATCGGCGGCCCGTCCTCGTAACGAATATCGGCGACATCCGCCAGCGCAATCCGGGCACCGTTCGGTGTCACCAGCGGCAGGTTTTGCAGCTTCACCACCGAATCCCGATAATCCTGCGGATAGCGCACGTTGATGGGATAACGCTCCAGCCCCTCGATGGTTTCCCCGACATTCATCCCGCCAACCGCGGTCGAAATGACCTGTTGAACCTCTTTAATCGACAACCCATAACGGGCTGCCTGACGGCGGAGAATATCGATGGTCACGTAACGCCCACCGGCCACTCGCTCGGCATACACCGAGGCGGTTCCCGGAATTTGGTTGAGGATCGGCTCCAAATCGGCACCGATTTTCTCAATCACCGCCAGATCCGGTCCGGCGATTTTGATCCCAATCGGCGTTTTGATCCCGGTGGCCAGCATGTCGATCCGGGTTTTGATCGGCATCACCCAGGCATTGGTCAGCCCCGGGAACTGCACCAGTTCATCTAAAGTCTGGCGCAGCGACGCCGTCGTCACCCCTTCCCGCCACTGCTCGCGGGGTTTCAGTTGGATCACGGTTTCGATCATGGTTAGCGGCGCCGGATCCGTTGCCGTTTCCGCGCGGCCGATTTTGCCCCACACCGTCGCCACTTCCGGCACCGTCTTGATCAGTTTGTTGGTTTGTTGCAGCAGCTCACGTGCCTTGCCGATCGAGATCCCCGGATAGGTGGTCGGCATATACATCAGGTCGCCTTCATCCAACGGCGGGATAAACTCGCTACCGACTTTGCTGATCGGATAATAGGCCGATCCCATCAGCGCCAGCGCCAGCACGATCATCGATTTCGGGTAAGCCAGACTGAGATTAAGCAGCGGGCGGTAGAGAGCCACCAGCCCCCGGTTGATCGGGTTTTTATGCTCGGACAGCACCTTGCCGCGAATAAAGTAACCCATCAGTACCGGCACCAGGGTGATTGCCAGACCGGCCGAAGCGGCCATGGCGTAAGTTTTGGTAAAGGCCAGCGGCGAGAACATCTTGCCTTCCTGCCCTTGCAGGGCAAACACCGGCACAAAGCTGAGGGTGATGATCAGCAGCGAGAAGAACAACGGCGCGCCAACTTCTTCGGCGGCCCGGCCAATCACCTGCCAGCGGTTCTCATCGGTCAGCGGCGTGCGTTCAATATGCTTGTGCACGTTCTCGATCATCACGATCGCCCCGTCGACCATGGCCCCGATGGCAATCGCAATCCCGCCGAGAGACATAATGTTGGCATTGATCCCCTGCCAGTGCATCACCACAAAGGCCGCCAGAATCCCCACCGGCAAACTCAGGGCGATCACCAGCGAGGAGCGCAGGTGGAACAGGAACAGCGCACAGACAATCGCCACCACGATGAACTCCTCCGCCAGTTTGTGCCACAGGTTCTCGACCGCCGCGTTGATCAGGGTGGAACGATCGTAAGTCGCGACGATTTCCACCCCGTCCGGCAAGCTCTGTTGCAGCGCCGCCAGCTTGGTTTTGACGTTGTCGATCACTGCACTGGCGTTTTCGCCGAACCGCATCACAATCACGCCGCCGACCGCTTCCCCTTCGCCGTTAAACTCGGAGATCCCGCGACGCATTTGCGGCCCCAGGTTAATCTCTGCAATATCACCCAGCAGCAGTGGCGTGCCTTTTTCCGTCACCTTCAGCGGCAAGGAGGCGATGTCATCCATTCCCGACAGATAACCAGTGGTGCGCACCATATGCTCGGCTTCAGCAACTTCGATGACCGAGGCGCCGGTTTCCCGGTTGCCGTCCTCAATCGCCTTGTTGATCTGCTGCAACGTCAGGTTATACGCGCGCAGCTTGGCCGGGTCGATTTGTACCTGGTACTGCTTGACCATCCCGCCGACGGTCGCCACTTCCGACACCCCGTCCACGGTCTGCAACTCATACTTGAGGAACCAGTCCTGCAAGCTTCGCAGCTCGGCGAGATCATGCTGACCGGTTTTATCCTGCAGGATATAACTGTAAATCCAACCCACGCCGGTGGCATCCGGCCCCAGCGTCGGTTTGGCATTGGGCGGTAACTTGGGCGCAACCTGACTCAGATACTCCAGCACCCGCGAGCGGGCCCAATACATGTCGGTTTCATCATTAAAAATGATGTAGACATAGGAGTCGCCGAAGAACGAGTAACCGCGAACGGTTTCGGCACCCGGCACCGCCAGCATGGCGGTGGTCAGCGGATAAGTCACCTGATCCTCAACCACCTGCGGCGCCTGACCCGGATAGCTGGTTTTGATGATCACCTGCACGTCAGACAGATCCGGCAGGGCATCGACCGGGGTGTTTTTCACGCTGTACAGCCCACCGAACGTCAGAAACAAGGTGGCGATCAGCACCAGAAAACGGTTGGCAATCGACCAGCGAATAATCGTTCCAATCATGGCTGCACTCCTGCTTTCTCAAGTGATTGCAGCGCATATTCACCGCCCTGCCGGCGGACAAGGAAACGCACGGCATCTCCTTCCGCCAGACCGCTCAGGTCAATCTCTTCCCCGACTGAAAAATTCATCTCACCGGCATCCCATTGCCAGACATCAACCGGCTCGTGCTTCACCGTCACCATCCCGAAATCAGCCATCAGCATAGTGATTTCCCCACGGACCCAAGCTTCGGCAGGCGGTGCATTTTTATCGGCTTTGAAGTCAACCACTTCGTATTGACCGGCCTCCGTTTTGCGGATCTCAAACTCAATCGGCTTCCCGGGCTGCGCGGCCGACATATCCAGATCAGCGTTAACGGTAAAATCCATTGTCATCCCCGGCCAGTCCCATGCCGGCACTGGCTGATGGCGGATCGTCAGCATCCGGTGATCCGCCATGACCGCGGTGATCTCACCTTTGGCCCAGACCGTTTCCGCAGTCGCTTCCACCCCATTGATGCGAGACAAGTCCGCGCTCTGGCTCGACTCCGAATCCAGCATAAAGTGGGCAGAAGTCACCACCCGATCCGCTTCGCTCAGTCCTTGCAGCACCTCAATTTTGTTATCCGCCTCCCGGCCGACTTCAATCCGTGCTGATCGATAATTACCTTCGCCTTCCGCCAGCACGACCCGGCTCATGCCTCCGGAGCGGATCACCGCCGCTTTCGGGATGGTCAGCACCGACTCTGCCGTCACCGGTTGCAAGGTGATATTGGCAAACATATTGGGCTTGAGCTCGCCATTGGGATTGGTAAATTTGAGCCGCATCCGCAGAGTGCGGGTTTTCGGGTCCAGAATGGGATAGACATAATCCACCGCTCCTTCCCAGGCACGTCCCGGCAAAGCATCGAGAGTCATGGATGCGCGACTGCCGGCATTGATCCAATGGGCCTGCCGCTCAAAGACTTCGGCATCGACCCAAACCTCATGCAGCGGACCGGCACTGATCACCGCCTGCGCCGGAGACAGATATGCCCCCTCACGAATATTCAGACTGGCGATCACGCCATCGGCCGGCGCCTTGATCTGAACCGTCTGGGCTGCTTTGCCTCGGTTGATGATTTGCTGGATCTGGGCCCGATCAACGCCAAGTGATACCAGCCGCTCCCGCGCCCCTTTGACCAGCGCCGTGCGGCCGGTGCGAGAGGCATTGAGCAGCTCTTCCTGCGCTTTGACCAGATCCGGCGAATACAGGGTGAACAGCACATCGCCTTTGCGAACCTGCTCGCCGACGGCGTTAATCATCAGTTTCTCGACCCAACCGCTGACCCGGACATTGGTTTGCCACAGACGGCTCTCATCAAAAGCGATATACCCGACGGTCGAGATACGGGGCGACAGCTTTCCCAGTTCAACCGGGGCCGTTTTCACCCCGAGATTATTTTCCACCGCCGGATCAATCTTTACCGTGCCCGGTTTGGTGCTGCTCCCCGCCAAATCGTCGGCATAGACCGGGATCAAATCCATCCCCATCGGCGATTTCCCGGGTTTGTCACGCTTATAGTTCGGATCCATCGGCGCGACCCAGTACAGTGGCTCATGACTTGCCGAACTGGCAGAGGTTCCCGAAGATGCCGCCTGTGTGGCGGATGAGTTTTGTTCCAGCAGATGCGTGCCGGCAACCCCCAGTACACCGCCGATCAGCAACGCCAGTGTGGCCGCGGTTAACGTGTTCATGGTGTTTCTCCTGCGATCATGGACTGACGGTCAGATAGGGTGGATGAGGTCTGTGTGGTAGTGACTCGGTCACCACCGAGGAAAAATGCCAGATTGCTACTGACAAGGTTCAGGTCCGTCGTTAAACGTGCCTGCTCCAGCGCCAGTGCCAGTTCATCACTGGCGGCCGTGATCACATCGTTAAACTGGGCCGTGTTGTTCTGATAACCACGCTCGACCGCCCGGGTCCGTGCTTTTGCCTGTACCAAGAGCGTATTGTGATAGCGTGCAAGACGCTGCTCCAGGTTGCTTTTATCCGTCAGCAGGGCATTGACCTTGGCATTCATCTGCGCCAACAGAAGATCTTTATTCGATTGCGCCGCACCGACCTGATACTGAGCCGCAGCGCGTGTGCGATCCTGGCGATTGTCGGTAAACAGCGGAATATCCAGGGTTAAATAGGCGCTGAGCAAATCCGATGCTGGTTCGCCCCGCATATTGTTGGCCTGTCGATAGGCATACATCACTTCAACCCCGAACTGCGGCGCATAGGCTTCTTCTGCAATCGCCACCTGTGTCCGGTTGACGGCTATGGCCATATCAGCCATCTGCACACTCGGATGGGCACTCAGCAGCGCATAATGCTCAGCCCCCGTGACTTGCTGCAGTTTTTGCGCCAATAACGGCCAGGCCAACTGGTTGCTGGCCTGCACCGCCCCTTCCCGAACCAGCCATGCCGCCCCCAGCCACTCTGACAATTGCGACTGGATCCGGCGCTGCATCTGGGTATTGGCCTGTAATTTCTCATCCAGCCGACTGACCTGAAGCTGCGCCTGCAACAAATCCTGCGCTTCGCTTTTCCCGAGCGCGTAATTGGTCTGAATAAAGCGTTCCATTTCCTGCATCAGACGTTTGTTCTCTTGCAGGATGTGCGCCGCGCTCTGCTGATAGCCCAGCTCCAGCCACAGTTGGGTAACTTGGTTCACGACCTCCCGCTCCCGCAGGGCCGTTTGCCACTGAACACCATCCGCCTTCTGATGGGTCTGTTTTTGCTTAAGCGATAACGTCTCGCCACGTTCAAACTGCTGCATCAGGCCAACCGAAATGTTGGTCATCGGGTCTTCGTCAAACCGAAAACTGTCCACGGGCAAGCCGCCAAAGCCGAGTTTCAGTTTCGGGTCCATTTCGGTCGCGCTGGCAACCGCCGTCTGACGCAGCGCGTTGGTTTGGGCATCAAGTTGTTTGCGTCCGGCATCATGATTCAATGCCAGGGCAATCAGCTGGTTTAAGGTGCTGGGCTGCACCGATGCGGGTGCAACTGGGGTGTTCGCCGCGGCAACCTGCCACGACGCAATCACACCACCGACACTCACCGCAACTGCGAGTATTGTTGGTTTTAAATTCACTTTGGAGATCCATCATCAATATGGCGCGAGGCAGTCCTCAGGCCACAAACAGTCCACCGCGGCGGCAGTCAGCGCCGACGCGAGATCACGAAGTCATTGATGGATTTAAGCGATAGGGGGTCGGTACAACGCGCGGGGAATCCCCACAGCGGCAGCCTGAGGTTCCCGGTCGATCAGGGCCAGCCGAGCTGCAAGGGTGGTGTTTTCATCATGCAATGGCAGCATGGCAAACGCATTCAGGCAAGAAGCCGTGCAACAATCATCATGCATAATCGTCATGTCGCTCAGACACGCCGGGTGATTGTCGTCCAATAGCTGCAAAGACGACTGTGGCGCCTCTGCGGCATTCATTGATGGCGGTGCATGGTGAGCATAATGTGAAGCAGTTGAAACCATCGACGAAACGGCGGGAGTATCCGGCATCATTGAAGTGCTGTGGCACGGTGCCGGGTTGGCTTGCGTCAGCATCTGAAAGGTCATCATGGGTAAACTTGACGCGATACCGGACACTAAAAGCGCCAGCACCGTCAAAGCTGTCACCCAAATTGTACGCATGGAATTCAAACGCATACCCGACCATCAATCAGAAAACTATCAATAGATTAAAGCTTCCCCCAGGGGGAAGGTCAACGGATATTCGGTCAAAAAAGTAGCAAACGTCAGCAAATAAGACAAGATCGAGCAATCTAAATGCGGCAGTGCTGAATCACCCACCCAGCCCTGGTGGAAGGACTGGATGGGTACTCAGATTGGCTTCAGCCGTTAAGGCGTGGTCACCGTCAGGACAAAATGATCCAGATGCACATCCGCCATACTGCCGGACTTCTTCACTGCCTGCACAGTGAGTTTCACCGTGTCGGTTCCAGCCGGGAGCAACAGACTTGCTTCATTGCTCAGCCATTGCTGCTTTTTACTCTCGGTTTTCACCGTGACCGGCTCACCCAAGGAGGTGCCATTCGTGTCCAGCGGCTGCAAACTCACCACCGCGTGGTCACCATCGCCCCAACCGTTACTGTTGAAACTCAGTTTAACGAAGGCGGCACCCTGCTTGATTGCCGTGCTGTAGCCGGACACGTCCAGCGTCTGGCTTATCACGTCATATGGGTCATGATTTGCTACGCTGTCATTCGGCCGCGCCGAGAAGTAGTAGGTTCCTTCCTTGGCCTGAATATTGTCGACATCTTCCAAAATCCGCCAGTATCCCTGCTCCAGGGTCCAGCCACTCAAATCATTGGCTTCGGCGCCGGCATTTTGCAGCGGCAGCATCTGGGTTGTGCCCGCAGCCACGTTCAGGGTCGCGGTATCACTCCAGTCCGACCAATTCAGTTGCTTGTCCCGCACCCGAGCCCGCCAGTGCCAGGTATCGCCCGGCAACACGGTCAGCGTTGGCGCAGAGCTACCGGCGAAGGGGTCGCGGAATGAATCATGGGAATGCTCAGAAGTGCGTTTTTGCCATTTGTAACTCTCATCGCCGCCCATTTTGACCTGGCCGGAAAACGACGCCAAATCAATCTGAGTTAAATCAACCCCCTGCTGGGTGTCGGTCGGGGTACCCTGAATCGTGCCATCCTGCATCGGCCAGATATTATGCTGGCGGGTTTTATTCCCCCAGATATCAAATACACCCTGGGCAAAATTCGGATCCTGGCTGAGCTGCCACTGCACCTCGTAAATCGCCTCCGGGTGCGGATAGCTGATCGCCAGATTCAGGGCGTTGTAATCGACCTGACCGCTGCCGGACAAGACTTGCGGCGCATCGACCTGGCCGGGACGCATCGTCAAAGTATCTGAAATGGTGAACGTATCTTCCAGGCTGGCCAGCCCGTCGGCTTTGGATTTCACCTTGGCACTGTAGCGCGTCAGGGACATCGCCAAAGCATCCTGCTGGTTAAACTGCAACAGGTTAAACCCAAACTCACTCTGGCTGATGGCAAAGGTATCGTAATCACGGGTATTGTTGTGGTAGTAGTTATCGTCGTTGATTTTTTCACGATACCCGGCCGCCGTCGCCGCATTCAGCCACAGGTGATGAATATCCTTCGACTGCCCCCGGGAATACGCATGGGTATGGCCGAACAAGTGACCGGAAATCTTGCCGCTGCGGGTGGTGAAATCTTCCATCTCCGCGACCATTTCACAACTGCCGATACTCTCGCCGGACAGCCACAGCTCGGACAAACACGGGTGGTGGAACATACTGAGGGCATAGTCGATATTGGCGTCCGCTTCGGTATTGACCAGCAATTCACGCAGCCACTGGCGCTGGATCCCCAGAATTTCCGCCTGGAACTGACCGTGATTTTTCGAGACCGGGTAGCTGTCCAGACCAATCAGGCGCAAATTGCCGTAATCAAGTGAGTACCAGCGCTCTTCATAGCCGGTTGAACCGTTTTCCGGCTGCTGGAAAAAATGACGGTAGTTGGACAACTCGGCATTGCCGTAGTAGTCGTGGTTCCCAGGCACCGCCACCAGCGGCACATACGGGGTGATCGCTTTGAGCTGATCGAAGAAATCCCGTCGCCATTGCAGCAGGCTGTCGCCGCTGTTGACGATATCACCGGAAATGGTGATCGCGGCAATGGCATCGGCACACTGCTCGGCAGCGCCGTCGCACACCTCAGGAATGATCCCTTTGCTGACCAAATCGCTCAGCGCGCCCAGGGTGCTGTTGTTCTGGGTGTCACTGATGGCGACCAGGTTAAACGGCGCCTTACTCTGCTCGCCATCCGGATAGGTTTTGAAGGCAAAACGCGCCGACATCACCGAAACATCACTTTCCCCTTCCCCACCGGCCTGGCGGGCGACGATGTAGTACTCATAAAGCGTTCCCGGAACGAGCCCGGTCAGGGTCGTGCTATAGAGATGGGTGTGATCCACAGCGACCGATTGAACAATGGTGAATTCGCCCTGGCTGCCTGCTGGCCTGGCCCAGACTTCCGGCTGTTCGGCATCCGTTTCAAACAACACGGCCATGCCTGAAGCGCTTGGTTGCTGCAAATAAGGGGCAATCGAGAAGTTGATGGCCGCTTCGGCGCTCGGTGGCGGCACGATTTTGATTGCCGGCTGGCTGATATCACCGCCCGAACCGTTTTCTTTATTCTCTGCCGTACTGGTTTCGGAGTCCTGACACCCCAGCAGCAGCGTTGAGCTGATCAGTACCGCTGTCGGTAAGACATATTTTGTTGTGATGAACATGGTTTTCCCTTTTCGTGTGAGTCATGGCCGTGGAGCGTCCTGCCTCTTTTCATGGACTAGTCCACATCGGAACGCAGGCCATACTAGGGCGCATTTATGACAAACACGGATGAAATGGATTACAGTTCAATAACAAAAAAATGAATATAAACAGTCACTTTGGCAGAAAAACTCACGTCTTGGGCCTAAAAGGGGACAAGCGGCATGCTCAATCGGGTGAGATTAAAATGTTATTTATCAATGAATTAAATATATATTCACTCGATTGATTTGCACCCGATGACACATTAACAGCATGGACTAGACCATAAAGACAACAATTTAGCCTAGGCGATGTCAAAACCATCGAAAGTGCGTCGAGGGCTCGTCACCGATGCCGAGCTTGAGTCAAGCTTCAGCAACCCGGCCGTAAAAGTAGGCCAACTCGGCAACGGTTTTGGCGGCGAATTTTTTCATCAGGCTGGCCCGGTGTACTTCAACGGTCCGCACTGCAATACACAGGGTATCGGCCACCTGCTGATTGCGCTTTCCGGCAATGATCAACCTCAGGATCTCCTTCTCCCGTTGGGTCAGCGACTGAAACGCGGCCCGCGATTGCAGTTGGGCCATTGTGGCAGCGGAAGCCTGGAAGCCCTGTTCAATCGCGTCAGCTAAGGCTTGCGCTTTGACCGGTTTCTGAAAAAAGTGAACCGCCCCGGCTTGCAGGGCATCAACCGCCATCGGCACATCGCCATGACCGGTCAGGTAGATCACCGCCAGCGGGCTGTGATGTTCGGACAAATACTGGTGGACCTGCTGCCCACACATGATCGGCATCCGGCTGTCGAGGATCACGCAGCCCGGTTGCTGAAGATCAACCTGCGCCAGAAACAGCGGTCCATCGGCATAGGTGCGGACCGTAAAGCCATATCCTTCCAGCATAAACGCCAGCGAATCGCGAACCGATGCATCGTCATCCACCACATAAACCGACAACGCCTTCCGCTGCTGGCGTTGCAGCTGTGGCTGGTTATGAAAAGGCTCCTGACCGGAATAAACACGCTCCATCTCACACTCCTTCTGCTTGAGATTTTATGATCGGCAATACAAGGGTCGCGCAGCACCCGCGCGGCTCAGCGGCGGCCAGACTGAACTGACCGCCATGGGCTTCGGCCACATCCCGGCAGATCGCCAAACCCAGCCCCAACCCATCGGCTTTGGTGCTGACAAAGGCTTGGGTCAGCGGCGCATCATGCACGGTTAAGCCCACGCCGTTGTCTGCTACGGTAATGTGCAGGGCATCCGGCTGATACACGGTGGCAATGGTGATAGTGCCCTGCCAGTCCGGTGCCGCGCCCTGGTGCTGCCAGGCCAGACAGGCATCGGCAGCATTGGTGATCACGTTCACCAGCACCTGCTGGACGCCCACCGGATCGACCACAATCGAAGTCGGCACCCCATGACTGAGACGGTGCAGCCGCAACTGTTTCTGCTGCAAATCATGTTCGAGCAGCTCAAGTGTCTCGCTCAACAACTGCTCGATATTACACCGCTCAGTTTTCACCGCCCGCTTGTTGATCAGGTTCCGCAACCGCTGCACGATCGCATCTGCCCGCTCGACCTGGGTGTGGATTTTTTCAAACACCGGCAGCAGGTCCTGCGGCCAAGTGTCCTGAATGCCCTGAGTTCCCTGCGTCTGGTTCAATTTGCTCAGCCGGATTTGCCCCCCTTCGCTGTAATTGCGGATCGCAGCCAGCGGCTGGTTGATTTCATGGGCCAGGCTGCTGCCGAGCTCACCCACGATCGCCACTCGCTGGGCGTGCGCCAGTTGCGCACTTTTCTCTTTCAGCCGGTGGGACGTCGCTTCGAGGGCTTTCTGGCTGCGACTGAACCGATATTCCAGCCAGAAGTGGTACACATTTAAAATCACCACCAGAAAGAACGCACTCCAGGCCCAGTGCTGGTTCTGCTTGACCCAAATCATCGCCGCCTGCCACCAGGGCTTTTGCAGCGGATGCAGATCCAGCGCCTGATACAATTTGTCGACCACCAGCTGGGGGATCGGCGAAGTCCAGCCTGCGGCACCAGCTGCCATCGCTGCCGGATGATCGCCCGGCATCGCTAACAGCGCACGGGCGATCGCTTTTGCCATCGTCGTCCCGGCCCGCTCAGTGCGAGCAAACGACCAGTTCGGATAGAGTGGCGTCGACACCTGGCAACCATACCCGGGCGGCGACATCGCATTCAGCACCCGGTACTGACCGGCATCGATCAGCCCTTCCTGGTGCATGTTCTCCAGCAGGCATACCGGCACGATGGCAGCGTCCACGGCCCCATCCCGCAACTGATATACACCGGCATCCAGCGGAAATCCGACAAAGGAGACGTCTGAAAAATAATGATTGGGATTGAGCCCCTGTCCGGCGACTTCATAGCGCAGGGTTAAATAGCCGCCGAATGCCCTTTCCGCCACGGCGGCAATCGGCATCCCGCTCAATTGCGCCAGCCGGGTATATGGGGAATCCCGGCGCACCACCAGCGCCGAGCCAATGCCATGGGTCGGGCTGACCGGCGAACGGCTGGTCATGGTCGCCAGCCAGGACAGCGCATACTGACGCCCGAGCTGAACCGCCTGACCGGGATTGGTGATCACAAAATCAATCGTGCCCAGTTTGACCGCCTGCTCCATTGCCTCTAAATCAAACGGATGGATCACAAACCGGGTGTGCGGGATCTGCGATGACAACCAGGCCATCGTCGGCTGCCAACGCTGTCGGGCCGCCTGTGCGCCGCGGGTCGCCAGTACCCCGACCTCCACCGTCAGCGGTGCGCGCTGATCCAACTGAGTCGTTGCAGCTTCGGTCACGCCCGGTAAATTGCCCGGTAAATCACCGGCCGCCGCGCTGCGGCAGGCGGCCGACACCATCAACAGGCTCAGCCCCACTGCCATCCACGCCCACAAAGGTGGCCGCTTGTTTGTTTGCCCGGCGTTGCTCCGCCTCATCTCTTTTCCCTGGTTCTGACCACAATTCCCCGCTCCGATAACAGATTCAAACAACGCGCGCCAATGACTCGCGCCGATTCGCACTCATTCGCTAGCCGCGCCGCATCCACGGCCGTGTTCTCCGAAAATGCCGCCTCAGCATATCAGTTCTCCCCCGGCAACGGCATTTGTCCCAGATCAAACCCAAGCCGGATATGTGGAAAACCACAATATCAAGCACTTGGCGAATTGCTGACAATTTCCCCAGGCCCATTTCACTGGTCACAACAAAGGTTCGCTATGGATACCACCAAACGACGATTCCTCAACAGCATCGGTGCCATTACCGCCGGTGCCGCCTTAATTCCGGTCGCCGGGACGGTTGCCGCCGGTCCCATCATTCGCAACAACCAGCTGCCCGAGCGCAAAGGCCAGTCCGGCAAGCGCTACGCCATGGTGATCGACCTGCGCAAATGCGTCGGCTGCCAGGCCTGTACCGTCGGGTGCAGCATCGAAAACCAGGCCCCAATCGGCCAGTTCCGCACCACGGTCAAGCAGTACGAAGTCACCCTGGAGGACGGTTCGACCGCCACCCAGACCGTCAAGGCGTTCACCCTGCCGCGGCTGTGCAACCACTGCGACAATCCGCCCTGCGTCAAAGTCTGCCCGGTACAGGCAACATTCCAGCGGGAAGACGGCGTGGTGATGGTCGACAACCAACGCTGTGTGGCTTGCGCCTACTGCGTCCAGGCCTGTCCTTATGATGCCCGCTTTATCAACGAGGACACGTTAACGGCCGACAAATGCACCTTCTGCGCCCACCGGCTGGAAGCCGGGCTGCTCCCGGCCTGCGTTGAGACCTGTGTCGGCGGCGCCCGGATTATCGGCGATCTCAACAATCCAAACAGCGAGATCAGCCGCATCATGGCGGAAAACCAGGACGACCTGAAGGTGCTTAAGCCCGAAGCCGGCACCAACCCCCATGTGTTCTATATCGGCATGGATGAACGTTTTACTTCCCAAATCGACGGTCAACCGGCGATCTATGATCCCCAAGGAGCCCACGCATGATGATCACCGAAGTTCTTGTCCCGGCGCAGGATGTCGCCTGGCTTCCCTGGGTAGTGCAGTACTTTTTCTACATCGGTTCGGCCTATGCCGCCGCCCTGCTATTTGTACTCAGCCTGTTGTTTCGCCGCCAGACCAGCCACCGGTTACGGGCCGCGCTAGTGCTGGTGATGGCGATTGGCGCCATGGTCGGCCCGCTCGCCCTGACCGGCGATCTTCACCAGCCCGGGCGCGCCTGGCACTTCTACGCCCATTTCACCCCCTGGTCCTGGATGTCACTGGGATCGCTGTTTCTGCCGATCTTTACCGCACTGGCCGTGCTCACGGCCTGGCTCTACCTGCGTACCGATCTCGCAGCCCTCAGTCAGAGTGAGCGCCCACTGATCCGCAAACTCGCGTGGCTGACGCTGGGGTCGTGGCCAACCCCGAACCACACCCTGCTGGCTTCAGCCATCGTGACAGCGCTGTCCGGGCTGACGATCGCCCTGTATACCGGTGCCGAGATCGCCGTCGTCGCCAGCCGCCCCCTGTGGCACCAACCGGCATCGCCACTGCTCTGGTTCGTCACCGCGTTTTTGGCCGCCGTGGGTTTCACGGCGCTGATCTACAGCCTGTTGCCGTCTGATCGCACCCACTCGGCGCAACTGACGCCGTTTGACCACAGATTACTACGACAAACCACCACTTCCGCCGCGGTACTGGCGTTCCTGCTGATCCCGATCTGGGCTGCCAACAATCCCGGTTTTACCTTGTATGAGCGCTCGGACTGGATCATCAACCTGTCCGTGTTATCGCTGAGCATGCTGCTGGCCGCGGTATCCAGCTGGCTGGTCCTCGGGCGCGAGCGCCAGGTGAGCCGACTCAGTCTGAGCCTGCTCACGCTCACCACCCTGGCCGCTGCCTGGCTGACCCGCTGGATCAGCATGATCGAAGTCCAGACCCTCGCCCGCTTTGATGTCGGTCCCTACCCTTATCAGCTGCCGCTCGGCACCAACGGCCTGCTCGGCATTGCCGGAATGTTCGGCCTGTGGCTGGCGTTGGCATTGGTGGGTTCGGAACTGCTCCAGGGCAACGCCAAAACCGGGACCGCACCGCCTGAGCCGCACCATCGCATGAACCACCCGCACATCAGCCAGTAAGAGGACAACACCATGGATAAGACAAGACGACAGCTACTAAAATCCGGTCTGGCGGTGGGCGGCGTCGGCGCTTTTGCCGCAGGCTACAGCACCACCGCCAAACACATGGCCGACGGCGTCCTGGACGGCACCGCCGGGCAAGCCACCCGCCATCCGCACCACGGCAACTCGCTGGCGCCGGAAATGACCGTCACCGACAGCGGCCGGGTGATCCCCAACCCGGACCAGCGAGTGGCCCCATCCATGTGCTTCGGCTGCTGGACCCTGTGCGGGCTGCGGGTACGGATCGACAATCACAGCGACGACATCCTGCGCATTTCGGGCAACCCGTATCATCCGCTGTCCCATCACGAGCAAATTCCATTTGAGACCCCGGTCAAGCAAGCCTATCTGGGACTCGCCGGTGAGGCCGGTCTGGCCGGACGCTCGACCGCCTGTGCCCGGGGCAACGGGATGATGGAGATCCGCAACAGCCCGTACCGGATCACCCAGCCGCTCAAACGTGTCGGCAAACGGGGCGAAGGCAAGTGGATCCCGATCAGCTACGAGCAGCTCATCGAAGAAATCGTTGAAGGCGGCGATTTGTTCGGCGAGGGGCATGTCGACGGCCTGCGGGCGATCCGCGATCTCGACACCCCACTCGACCCGGCCAACCCGGAATACGGCCCGAAAGCCAACCAGTTGCTGGTCACCAATGCCGGGAACGAAGGGCGGGATGACATTCTCAAGCGCTTTGCCTTCAACAGCTTCGGCACCCGCAATTTCGGCCACCACGGCTCTTACTGCGGCTATGCGTTCCGCGCCGGTTCCGGTGCCCTGATGAGCGATCTGGACAAATTCGCCCACTTAAAACCGGACCTTGACCATGCCGAATACGTGCTGTTTATCGGCATGTCTCCCGCTCAGGCAGGCAACCCGTTCAAGCGTCAGGCGCGCCAGCTGGCCGAGGCCCGCAGCGAGCGCCAGTTCGACTACACCATTGTGACCCCGAGCCTGCCGGCCGGATCGTCCAGTCTGGCAGCGGGAGATAACAACCACTGGTTGCCGATCAACTCAGGCACCGACTCGGCACTGGTGCTGGGGATGATCCAGTGGATCCTCACCCACGAGCGCTACAATCGCCGCTTCCTCGCCCAGCCGGGCGTTCCGGCAATGAAGCAGGCCGGCACCGCCCACTGGTGTAATGCCACCCACCTGGTGATCAGCGATGACCACCATCCGCGCAACGGCAGTTTCCTGCGCGCGTCGGATGTCAATCTGAGCTATACCGGCCAGCCCTTATCGGACACCGACCCGTTTGTGATTGTCGACGCAACATCCGGCGCACTGGGCGTCCACACCCAAACCGGCGAAGCGGCACTGTTTGTCGATCGTGAAATCGCGCTCGGCAACGGCCCGGTGCGGGTAAAATCGTCCCTACAACGACTGAAAGAGGAAGCATTCAAGTACGATCTCGCCTTTTACAGCGCCCAGTGCGGCATTGCCGAAGAAACCATCGTCGATCTGGCCCGCCGCTTTACCAACCACGGCACCAAAGCGGTGGTTGATACCCATGGCGGCAACATGCACACCAACGGCTTTTATAATTCGTTTACCATTCTGATGCTCAATGCCCTAGTCGGGAATATCAACTGCAAAGGCGGCGCGATGGCCAAAGCCGGGGGCTACCCGACCGCAGCGGCCGGGCCGCGCTATGACTTCACCAAATTTCAGGGCAAGGTCAAACCCAAAGGGGTGTTCCTGTCGCGCAGCAAATTCCCGTATCACAAAACCAGCGAGTACAAACGCCGCATCGCGGCCGGGCAGTCACCCTACCCGACACGGGCCCCTTGGTATCCGATCTCGGCACCGCTGCTGACCGAGCATTTGTCCGCCGCGATTGACGGATATCCCTATCGCCTCAAAGCCTGGATCAACCACATGGCTAACCCGCTGTACGGGGTGCCGGGACTGAGCAATTTGCTGCGAGACAATCTGGCCGATCCCAAGCAGCTCGGCCTGATTGTTTCAGTCGATGCCTTTATCAATGAAACCACGGCGCTGTCGGATTATCTGGTGCCCGACACCGTGACCTATGAAAGCTGGGGGATGGCCGTGCCCTGGCACGGGGTGCCGACCAAAAGCGTCACCGCCCGCTGGCCGATCGTGAAACCGCTGACGGACAAAACCGCCGACGGCCGGGCCATCAACCTGGAGAACTTCTTTATTGATGTGGCGAAAAAGCTTGAGCTGGGCGGCTTCGGCGAGCGGGCAATTCAGGACAGCCACGGCAACTGGCACCCGATCCACAGCGCTGACGACTACTACCTGCGGGCGGCAGCCAACCTGGCGTATGTCAAAGGCGGGGTCCCGGCCGCGAGTGCAGAAGATATCGTCTGGTCCGGGCTCGACCGCCTGCTCCCGGCGATGCAACACGTGCTGACCCCGGAAGAAGTCCAGCGGGTCGCCTTTATCTTCGCCCGTGGTGGCCGGTTCGAGAATGCCGATCAGGCGTACCGCGACACGCAAATGCGCCATCAATGGACCCGGCCTCTGTCGATTTGGAACGAAAAGGTCGGCACCTCGCGCAACACCTTATCCGGCAAGCTGTACAGCGGCTGCCCGACCTGGTACCCGCAACAACTGGCGGACGGAACGCCTTTGGCGGAGCGCTATCCGGCGTCGGAATGGCCGTTCACCCTAACCAACTTTAAATCCAATATCCACAGTGCGGTTTCCAACCTCTCGCCGCGCCTGAATTCGATCAAAGGGGTCAACCCGGTCTATATCCATCCGGACGATGCCGCCCGACTGGGGATCCGCACCGGGGACACCTTTGAGATCGAAACTCCAAGTGCCAGTACCCGGGCGCTGGCGATGGTTATTCACGGCGTCAAACCCGGCACCTTAGGCATCGAGCATGGTTTCGGCCATCAGGAGCTGGGCGAGCGGGCCCACTGGATTGGCGATCAGCAACAACCGGTGAAGATGAAATCCAGTGACGGGATCAACATCAATGATATCGGCCTGATTGACCCGACCCGGGAAGGCAAAGGCGTCCTGCTCGACTGGGTGGTTGGGGCTGCTGCCCGCCTCGCCCTGCCGGCCCGGATCCGCAAAGTGTAAGCCGCAAACTGTGGCCGAAAATTATGAGCCGAAAAATGTAAGCCACAGAGTGTGAGTCGCAAAGAGTAAACCACCCATCGGCGTGATCTGGCTGTCCCTGCTGGCGTCCCGCAGGCAGGGGCAGCTCACAGTTTCCCCGTTGATGTGGAAACCCACAATAGCCGCGCCGACCGCCATCACGATAATCGGTGGCTCAATCTAAAACCACATAAAATGAGTGAGATATGTCGACACGAACCCTACATTTCACGCTGCTCGGTATCGCGCTGATGAGCAGCGGCGCCGTCGCCGCCCCACCGCCCGCTGCGGCAGTCTGCGTCAGTTGCCACGGCAACGACGGCCAGGGCGCGCCGAACATGGCCCCAATGATTGCCGGACTGCATCCGAATTATATTGCTGACCAGCTGGATCACTTTTCGTCCGGCAAGCGCCAGGATCCAATGATGAAAAGCATGGCCGATGGTTTGACCGATCCGGCAGCCCGAACACAAGTGATTGATTACTTCGCCACGCTTCCAAGCCAGTCGCTAACGCATCCGGAGAAACGTGGCGCGGAAGCCGCGATTTACAGCCAACCACGCAAGCTGGTTTATCAAGGGGACTGGGAGCGTAACATTCCGGCCTGTGCCACCTGTCACGGCGCCAGCGGCACCGGTGTCGCCCAATTTCCGCGTCTGGCCGGTCAGCATGCGGATTACCTGAAAAAGCAGCTCAGCGCCTGGAAGCAAGGTACCCGCAGCGGCGATCACGACGCCATGATGGCCAGCATCGCCCGTCAGCTGACCGATGATGAAATCAGCAACTTAGCCTTCTACTTCGCCTCATTACGCTACTAAGGAGCCAGGATGACTTACCGTATCACGCTGCTGGCTGCCCTGCTGGCCAGCGCCCCGCTTGCTGCCGACACCTTGCCAGATCGCCAAACTGAACTGCCGGCCGTCGCCAAAAAGGCCAATACCGATTACCTCAAACCACGTCCGCTGACGGCGATCCCCGACACCGAGTTCGGCCGTAAAGTCAAATACGGCTATTCGCTGTTTGTCGACTCGCAGCAAATGCGCGGCCGGTATGTCGGCAACGAGCAAAACTGCGTCAACTGCCACATGCAGGCCGGGATGAAAGCCAATGCCGCGCCGCTGTGGGCCGCCTATACTGCCTATCCGGCATACCGTAAGAAAAACGATAAGGTCAACACCTACGGCGATCGGATCCAGGGCTGCTTCGATTATTCGATGAACGGCGTTCCGCCGGACAATCGCTCGCCGGAGCTGGTCGCGCTCAGCGCCTACGCCTACTGGCTCACCATGAGTGGTTTGCTCGATAAATACGGCCTGCACGAGACGCCGGTTCCTGAACTGAGCGATGCTGAACTGATCATCGGCGGCAAGCGCGAAGACTTCATTCTGCCGGCTGAAATTGCAGCTGATTTTCCGGTCAGCGAGCGTGGTAATCTTGCCGGTCGCGGCTATCCGAAGCTGCCGAACCCCGCTCAGGCCCCCTCCATTGCACGCGGCCAGCTGGTGTACCAATCAACATGTGCCGTTTGCCATGCGAGCGATGGCCAGGGGATCAAAGGCGCGGACGGCACCCAGTATTTTCCGCCGCTGTGGGGCAAAGATGCGTTTAACTGGGGCGCCGGGATGCACCGGATCAATACCGCAGCCTTCTTCATCTATGAAAACATGCCATTGGGAAAAAGTGTTCAGCTGACCGAGCAACAGGCCTGGGATGTCGCCGCGTATATGAACAGTCATGAACGACCGCAGGACCCGCGCTACCGGGGCGATCTGGACGCCAACGACCAGCGCTATCACAAGCATCAGGGCTACTACGGCGATGCGATAGACGGTCACAAGCTCGGCAGCCGCGCTTATCCGACCGCAACGGTCGATCCGCAGCCCGGCACCTGAGCCGTGAAAGGAACTGAAGGGGATCTGTTCGTCCTGCGGAATGCAGGACGAACAGAGCAGACACTAGGGCAGACGTCAGGAGGTTAACTGCTCAGCGTCAGTCCGTCGGTCGTCGACACCGACTGGGTGGTGGTGGTGTAGGTTTTCTCTTTAACGGTCGAGAGCAAGTGCCAGGTGGCGGTGATTTGAGCCTGCGTCACATCCAGGCGCATAAAGCCACGCTGCTGCAGGTTGGTCCAGAACAGCTCGCCGACCAGGTTCGGCATGAATGTCTCCACCTGAGTGATCATCGCCGTTTCCAGCCCCAGATACTTTTCCATCCCCGGCGATGACACCGAGCTGGTCGCAAACTCTACCCCGACCGGATCGCCGCCGTGGGTTTTCAGTTCACTGCACCAGGCGTTATGAGTATCTCCCGCCAGCGAGATCAGCTTTTTACCGAGGCCGGAAGCCACCCCGTACAGCCATTCCCGCTCCTGATAGTAACCATCCCAGGCATCTAAGTTATACGGCAATGACAGCGGATCGCTGGACGGATCGTTCAGGTAAGCCGCAATTGCCTGCTGGACCGCCTGCATCGCTGCCGGACGTTGTGCGTCAGTGGCTTGGTATAACCCCAGCATGGCCTGCATCACGGTGCTCGGTAGCTCCATTTTCGCCATCAGGATCTGCTGCCCCATCAGGCTCCAGGTGGCTGAGTTGGCCGCCATTTTCCCTTGCAGCCAGTTTTTCTGATCCGCCCCCAACAGTTGGCGCGGCGTCGTCTTGGCCTCGGTCACCAGCGCGCCGATTGCTGCCGGGGTCGGATTGTCCAGAGCGAAATAATCCAGCGCCTGATCACGGGCCACCACCCGGGTGTCCAGCATATACAGATCCAGCAAATTGCCGAACGAGAAATCCCGATAGATCAATACACTGGAAGCCGGGTTTTCCCGCACCGGCATCCACTCGACCCAGGCAGCAGCCGCAGCGGCACGACGCTCCAGGAACACGCCTTCGTCCGCCTGATGATTTTCCGCCCCTTCGCGCCAGGTATCGTTGGCAATTTCATGGTCATCCCACACCGCGATCATCGGCAAAGCCGCATGCATCGCCAGCAAATCGGCATCCTGACGATACTGGGCATAACGAGCGCGGTAATCTTCCAGCGTCAGACATTCAGTTCCACCATTCGGCACCCGCTCCAACTGCTCGGCATCTTCGGTGGCATATTCACCCAGGCCGTATTCGTAGATGTAATCTCCCAGGTGCAGCACCGCATCCAACGGCGCTTGCTGGTGCTGGTTGAGAATTTCTCGATAGGCATGGAAGTAACCCGCCGGGTAGTTGGCGCAGGAAATCACAGCCAGAGACGCCCGGTCGAGCGCCCCCTCTGCCAGGGTTTTAGTGGTGCCAATTAGGCTGTCAACGCCGTTGCAGCGAAAGCGGTAGAAATATTGGGTTGCAGGGTTCAGCTGATCGACATCGACTTTGACGGTGAAATCCCGCGAAATGTCCGTATTTTCCTCACCACTGCGAACCAGCTGATGAAAATCGCGATCCGTGGCGACTTCCCAACTCACCGTCGCCTGACGCGCGGTGGTTGTCACCCGGCTCCAGATAATCACCGCCTGTTGCGTTGGATCGCCACTGGCCACCCCATGTTCAAATGCAACCGCAGCAGTGCTCTTACTCAGAGCAGTGGTATTTTCATTCTCACATCCCAGCAAGGTGGCAGCCACTGCTCCGGATGACAGGGTCCGCATGAAGTCTCGACGCGACAAAGACATAATCTTTCCTTTGTTATTATGAAGTTACCTGGTCTAACCAGTGCGACGAGACTCACATGATTTGATGACAATTGGGTGACAGTTATTTGATAGAATTTTGAATCTTACGATTTTTCCTGCGCATTGGCCGACGTTTGCCACAAGACGGCGCCATTTCCCTGCTGCGCCAGCGTATCTTGCGGGTTTCTCAGGTAACATTTTTTCATCGACAGGCACCCGCAACCGATACATTCCCCCAGCTCGTCACGCAAGCGCTGAAGCTGGCGGATCTTGTCATCCAGCCGGTGCTGCCATTGCCGTGCCAGATGCTCCCATTCTTCCTGGGTTGGGGCATGATCAAGCGGCAACGCCGCCAGCGCCAGCTTGATCTCTTCCAGGGACATCCCCAGTTGCTGCGCCGTTTTGATCACCGCGATCCGCCTCAGCACGCTGCGATCATAACGGCGTTGATTACCGGCATTGCGACGGCTCAGGATCAAGCCTTTCTCCTCGTAAAAATGCAGCGTCGAGACGCTGACCTCCCCCCGTTTAGCCACTTGTCCGACTGACAATTCCACCGTCTGCTCCCTCTCTTCATCCATTCCGATTTCGGTTGTCGTAGATATTAAACCATTTGCGCTTGACCTCAAGTTAACCTGAGATATTAGGCTAAAGCAAATTCAAACCAACAAGGCCTCCCAATGAACCACAAAACCTTCCTTTATCTCGGCGGACGCTTCTTTGACGGCATCTCTTCCGGGATGTTCATGATGGCGCTGCCCTGGATCCTGATCACCGAATCCGGCTCTGGCAGCTTTGTCGCCATCATCACGCTGATCTGTACCCTGTCTTCTTTCCTGCTGACCCCGGTGCTCTCGACCCTCATTGATCGCCACTCTCGCAAAGCCATACTGGTCTGGGTGCAGGTGATCCAAACCACCACCGCGCTGTTGGTGATGATTGCCGCACTCAACCAGCTCGCCTCCCCCTGGTTGCTGGCCGCTGCGCAGTGGATCTTCTGGAACAGCAATGACATTGCCTGGTCAGCGAATAATGCCTTTACCCAGGAAAATTACACCCGGGAAGAATACGCCCGGATCACCGGACAGCAGGAAGTGGTAATGCAGTTGACCATGCTGGGCGCCGGTGGGGCCGGGATTGTCTTGCTTGAGCTGTGGTCGATGAGCGAGTTTGCCCTGTTTGCCGTGTTTGCCTCGGGGTTATCCGCGCTGTGCTACGGGCTTACTCCATATCATCGCAAACTTTCCCGGGCTTCAGCGAGCGTCCCCTTCAGCCAGCAACTCAAGGAAACCGGCCACCTATTCAAGCTGCAACCCCGTTTTTACCTGTTCCTGGCCCTGTCCTGCCTTTCTTATCCGATGCTGACCTATCTGACCAAACTGGTGCCGATTTACTATGCCGAGCAAGGGATCAGCGGCATGTGGTTTGCCAGCTGGAAAGTCAGTTACGGCATCGGGGCGCTGATCTGCGGGCTGATCGTCGCAAAACTGCTCCGCACCGTGGTGTTTGAGCGCGCGATGCTGGTTTCCATGATGGCGATGAGCCTGCTGCTGATCGCCATGTCGCTCTATCTGTCGCCACAGGTCATGGTGGTCCTGGTGGTGATCATCGGGTTCTTCAATTCATTCAACCGCATCGCCCGGATCACCAAAATGAACCATGAAGTAGCCATTGCTCAGCGCGGCAGAACCGATGGCGGACTGAAACTGTTTTCGACATTGGCTCAAAGCGCCAGCTACGTGCTGATTGCCCTGCTGTCGCACTACAACCTGACGGTCTACGGCTTTCTCAGCATTGCCCTCGTCATGCTGCTGAGCACTCTGGTGATGATCCAGCTCTATCGCCGCGGCGCCCATCAGGCCAATCTCAACAGTGCTACCCCGCAAGCGGCCTGACGGGACATGATACGCAGGGGAGCCGAGTGCCCCCCTGCCTGACATCAGAGACAGCTATACTTTGAATTTGCCAGTATTAACCGGGAAGCGGCTGACCATGGCACTGACAAAAACGCCGTTAGAGAAAGGCTTTGAAAAACTCTACCGCCCGTTCCAGGCCTTTATCCAGAGCCAAACCACCGCCAGCCTGCTCCTGCTGATCTGCGTTCTCATCGCCCTTGTGATCGCGAACTCTCCCTGGACCACCGCTTATCTGGCCCTCATCGACACCCCGATCGGCTTTGTCCTTGGTGAACAGATCTTTGCCATGAGCCTCAAACACTGGGTCAACGACGGCCTGATGACCTATTTCTTTTTCCTGCTCGGGCTGGAAATCAAACGCGAGATCCTGGTCGGCGATATCAACAGCCTGAACACCTTTCTGCCGATTGCCGCCGCCGCACTGGGCGGCATGCTGATCCCGGCGCTGCTTTATCTGTCGCTGACCTTCGGCACTGAAGTCAGCATGGGCTGGGGGATCCCCATGGCCACCGACACTGCGCTGGCGGTGGGCATTCTGGCCCTTCTGGGACGCCATATTCCGGCGGCGGCCTTTATCTTTCTGACCGCGTTGGCCATCATCGACGATATCGGCGCGATATTGGTGATCGCTCTGTTCTATTCTGACGCCATCAGCCTGCCGTATCTGGCCGCCTGCGCCGTCTTGCTGCTGACGCTGCTGTTGTTCAACCTGCTCGGCATTCGAAAGCCCGGCCTTTACCTGACCGTCGGCGCCGGGCTCTGGGCTGCGATGCTGGGCTCTGGGATCCACGCGACTGTTGCCGGGGTGCTGGTTGCAGTCACCGTCCCGGCACGCCCCAAACAGGAACCGATCTGGTTTATTCATCGGCTGCGCAATTTGCTGTTTCGCTTTGAGCACATGGAAAAAGAACGCGCCGATGATACGCCGATCCTGGGGGAGCCCTCGCAGCACACAGTCGCGCTGCATATCCATCAGGCGGCCGAACAAGCCACCACACCGCTGCGCCGCTGGGAGCAAGTCCTCCAACAACCGGTGGCCTTGTTCATTCTGCCGGTGTTTGCCCTGACCAACGCCGGGATCCCCATCCAGACGGACCTCCTGGTCGGCATTTTTTCTCACCCCTTGGCATTGGGGATCATCGCCGGGCTGGTGCTCGGCAAAACCTTAGGGATATCGCTGTTTTGCTGGCTGGCGCTACGACTCCAACTGGGACAGCTTCCGGGGACAATGACCTTTCGCCATGTTGTCGGTTTGAGTTTTCTCGGCGGGATTGGTTTTACCATGTCTATTTTTATCAGCGAGCTGGGATTCAGCGACCAGCACGAAGCACTGGTGTTGGCCAAAACGGCCATTATCATCGCCTCACTCATCGCCGGTGTCGGCGGTTACCTGTGGTTCCGTTTCCGGACCTGAGCCCGGGCAGAACTGAATCAAGGGCAGTACATCTTTGATGTAAGTCCCAAGGTGCGAAAATTTCTCCCTGCCCGAGATGCAATTGGTTTAATATAATAATGCGTAGATTATCAAAAACCAGCGCCTACGGGGCGCACGGCAGACGGGATACATGAATTTAAAGAGTCGATTGAGAGATAACTATCGGTATGTCGAACCCAATTTAGTTATCGTTGGCACCTTTGGAATGATCGGATTCCCGGCCTATTACGTCATCTGGCATCAGCTGTTCCCGCAAGGTTACGAGAATTTAACGCTCCGTTTAATTTGCTCCGTGTTATTTATTCCGTTTGTGATTAAGAATCACCTACCGGCTTTTTTTACCCGATTTAAATATCTCCATTTTGCCTTTTCCGTTGGCGTCGGACTGCCGTTCTTCTTCTGTTTTATGATGATCCAAAATGACTGGTCCATCATCTGGATGATGTCATTTCTGGCCAGTATCTTCCTGTCCATTCTCTTGATCTATGACTGGCTGCTGATCATGATTATTTCATCCCTCGGCCTGCTGGCAGCATTCGGTGCCGCCTATCTGCTGGATGGTGACATAATGCTCGGCGGGTTTCAGTGGTCCTATGTGGTCGTGTTCAGTTTCGCCTATTTTGCCGGGGTGATTTTTAATTATCGCAATCAAGCGGAAAACAAAAACCGAATGCTGTTCGCCCGCTCCTTCAGCGCCGGTATTGCGCATGAAATGCGTAATCCGCTCAGTGCCTTGTATAGTTCTCTGGAGGTTCTGCGCGAGCTGCTGCCCGAGCCTGACACACAGCAGCCTTGTACCCTGACACAAACACAGCTGGCGCATATCCATGCCATCATCAACAATGATCTCGCAATCATTGACGGCGGCAATGAAACCATTAACCTGATGCTGAGCTCAATCAATAACCAGAAAATTTCTAACGACTCATTCCAGAATTATTCCTTGGTCCGGGTGATCGAGCACGCCATTCGCAATTACGGATATAAAAGTGCCGCCGAGAAACAGCTCATCACTTTTCACTACGATAAAGATGCGATCTTTTTCGGCAGCGATCACTTGCTTCGCTACGTCATCTTTAACCTGATTAAAAACGCGCTGCATTACGAGAAGAAAAAGAACTTCGCAATCACCATTAGCCTGAAAACCAGCGGCGTCCAGAATGTCATCACGGTGAAAGATACCGGGATCGGTATCTCCAAAAACCACCTTCCCTATATTTTCGATGAGTTTTTCACCCACGGTAAAAAAAGCAACACCGGCCTCGGACTGCCGTTTTGTAAGAAAGTCATCACGGCATTTAAAGGCCACATCGGCTGCCGCTCCAGCCAGGGGCACTGGACCGAATTTACCATCACGCTGCCAAAATCCCACTCCAGCACCATCTCAAGCTTCAAGCGCAAATTACTGGCCAACAAAACCTTGCTCTATGTGGGGCAGAATAATGAAACTTACCTGACATTACAGCGGCTGGCATTCTATAACGGGTTTAAAGTCAGCCTGGTGTTCCCATCCGGCGTGACTGCACTGGACGCAACAACCCTCAGCCAGGATTTAATCATCGTCGATCTGGACACCGTGATGCAGGGCCAAGGCGCCCTGGTGTCTCTGAGCTATCTCCTGAATGACGCCGACAAACCCGCGCTCTATCTTCACCAGCAGGCGCTGTCGCACTACGGGACGTTCAATCCGCCGCCCAACAGCCGCTTTAGTCCGAATCACAACAACATTGATCATCTGGTTCAGGAGATTACGAACTGCTTTTTTGAACCATCATCGACGCCGATGCCCGACACCCCGGAGAAAGCCATCAGCAACACCGTAATGATCGTGGATGACAATGCGTCGCTGCGGACGTATTCGGGGATCCTACTGGAAAGAAGCGGTTACCAGATTGTCTATGCTGAAAATGGTCAGATGGCCCTGAATTATCTGGAGCATAATCCCATCGATGTGATTTTGATGGACCTGGATATGCCGCAGATGGGCGGGGTGGAAACAGCCCAGCATATCCGACAAGACAAGCGATTCAGACACACCCAAGACGTCCCGATTATTTGTTATTCCGGTGGACTCAACACCGATGAGCAAAATGAATTAAAGCGGCAGGGTATCAATGATTTTTTAAACAAGCCCTCCCCCAAAGAGCAACTCCTGTCCAAAGTCGCGGATTGGGTTTGATATCGACCTGTGAAAAAAACCCGGTATCAAAGATACCGGGCCTGTTTAAGAACCGCTGAAGGAATGAGTTCTATCGCAACCAGCCCTTCAAGCGACTAGCAACTAGAAAAGCTTAACAACGTTTGCCCGTCATGATTTTCGGCTCAATCAGACTGCACGCCGAAAGGATATGATCGATCTCGGCATCGGTAACATCGCTGTTGACTGAGAACCGCACCAGGTTTTTGTTTTTCGGCGTCGCCGGCTGGCAGAACACCGAGCCAAACACCTGGCAGGCTTCCAAATGATCGCGAACGATTTCCGTCTGATCTTCCGGGCCGGTTTCCAGGGCAATGATCTGGGACTCGCTCTGAATATGTAACCCCAGGGATCTTAATCCCTGACGCAACTTCTCTGACTGCACAAACAGCCGCTCACGGCGTACATCGCCCGCTTTGATGACCGCCAGGGTGGCCTTGAGGACTTCGATTTCATGATTGAGCAATGCTGAGCTGAAAATTGCCGGATGGGCAACAAACGGCAGACACTGTCCAATTTTCTGACTACATAAAATCGCGCCCGCCCGGTAGGCAAAACTTTTTGCCAGACTGACCGTCAGAAAATCCACATCGTCGGTCAGGCCCAACTCAGCAACCAAGCCAGCCCCTTGCGGCCCATGGGTACCCAACGAGTGCGACTCATCAACCAAAATGGCGCATCCGGTCTGTTTCGCCAACGCCACAATCTCGGTGAGCGGCGCGACGGTACCCAAAGTGCTGTACACCGAGTCTACCAGAATCAACCCGGGACCATGACGGCGGATCAATTTGCCCAGCTGACGGACATTGTTGTGCAAAAACGGATGGATCTCCCCCTGCGCATGGCGGGCACCATCCCACAATGACATATGGGCAAAAAAGTCGATATACACCGGCGTGTTCGGCGGCAGTACCGTTTGGATCAGCCCGATGTTGGCAGCCCAGCCCGATTGCGACAGGATACAATGCTCATAGCCCGTGTACTGGGCCAATTGCTGTTCGAAACTGTCGACTTCCAGGTCTTTGTGCAAAAAAATCGCGGACATCACCACGTCTTTGCGTCCCTGTTCGAGAGCGGCAAAATAGGCATCACGAATCTTGTCATGATTCGAGATAGCCAGGTAGTCGTTACTTTGTAAAACAATTGCGCCTTCACTCGGCTGTTGGCCCAGCACCAGATGCTGCTGGTTTTTGCGGGGGTAGATGAGCTCGTTCAGATGAGATTCAATCTTTTTTTTACGAACGAAGGCAGGGTTTTCGGGGATTGGTTTAGCGTGTTCATAATATACCTCGTTAATTATTCATATGGATAACAGGCATATTCCAGTCTTATCTTCTGACAAGGCTGTCATTATGCCTATTGACCAATATAAAACAACAAGGCGCATATGTACGCATCAGAGCGCAATGCAATTGATTACAGTGTCAATTTTTTTCCGGGTCGCGTGGAAACTGTACGAAACACCGGAGCAAAACGCTATTTTTCCGTATGCATATACTTTTTCTTATAATCCGAAGACTTAGCAAACAACGCAAACGGCAGCACCGGCAGAACAATGCCCCAGGCGAACTGCAAATGGTTGTGTTCCAACACCAGATAGCTACTCATGAGTGAAATGCTGACAATCAATACAATGAACAACCGATGAAGGTTCGGAAAGTGATTTGAAAAAATAGCATACTGTTTAATCATGGTTCCTGCTCAGTCACTGATAAAAATTTAAACATTGTGTTGTAATTATTGTTGATACCGCCCACCCATCATAATCACTATCTGATGTAGGGCTATAGTTCTGCTCAACTTTTACTAATATTTCAGAAAGTTGCACAAAAATATGTTGCCAATGTAGTACAAATCGCGCGCTGTAACTTTAAATATTTGATTTGCAGTCATAAATTATGAAATTGTCACACCGTGTTCGTTACATTTTTTGATAGCAGATCAACCAGCCAGACACTGCAACATAAAACACATGATCCGCTTCACAAGATCTAATCTGCCCGCGTTGTTATTTCTCCAAACCCAAGCAAAACACACAAAATCTGCATGTTTCGAACAGCAGATTATACTGCACTTGATGCACATCCAATATCTCTGCCGCGATGCAGCGCTCGGTTGCGGAGGTTATGCCTGCGATGTGACATTTTTATGACGACGGACGTCATTTTCATCCCCCGACAAGTTTGTATTTATGGCTAACGACACCTATGTTTTTGCATAGATTAGAAAAATAAAAAGTGAGTACAACGTATGGATGCAATCACAAATTTAATTACCGCCATCAACGCTCAGGTGTGGGGCGTGCCGATGCTGGTGATGATCCTCGGCGTGGGTATTTTCCTGACCTTTGGTCTCAGGCTGATGACCATTTTGAAAATCGGTACCGGATTCAAATTACTGTGGGCCGGCCGGGCTTCGAAAACTGAAGAAGCACAGCAAGGCGAAATCAGCCCGTTTAATGCTCTGATGACCGCACTCTCTGCAACGGTCGGCACCGGGAATATTGCCGGGGTGGCCACGGCTATTTTTCTGGGTGGGCCCGGAGCCCTGTTCTGGATGTGGTGTACCGCGTTGGTCGGCATGGCGACCAAATATGCGGAAGCGGTCTGCGCCGTGAAGTACCGGGAAACCGATGAAGACGGCAACCATGTCGGCGGGCCGATGTATTACATCAAAAATGGCTTGAGTCACAAATGGGCCTGGATGGGAACCGCCTTTGCCATTTTCGGGGCCATTGCCGGATTCGGGATTGGCAATACGGTTCAGTCCAACTCCGTGGCTGCCGCCATGCAAAGTAGCTTCAGTGTGCCGGCCATGCTCTCCGGCTTGGTCATGATGATTCTGGTCGGCCTGGTCCTGGTCGGCGGGATCAAACGGATTGCAGATGTCGCCGGGAAACTGGTGCCGTTGATGGCTGTGTTTTACGTCGGCTCCGGCCTGCTGATCCTCGGGATGCACATTACCGATATTCCGGACGCGATCGGCCTCATTGTGACCAGCGCATTCAGCCCGGTCGCCGCGCAAGGTGGTTTCGCCGGGGCTGCCGTCTGGGCCGCCATCCGATTTGGGGTTGCCCGGGGCATCTTCTCCAACGAGGCCGGTTTAGGCAGTGCTCCGATTGCCCATGCCGCCGCCCAGACCCGAAACCCGGTCAATCAGGGGCTGGTAGCAATGCTCGGCACCTTTATCGATACAATTATCATATGCAGCATTACCGGGCTGGTGATTGTGGTGACCGGAGTCTGGCAAAGCGGCGAAACCGGCGCTGCCCTGACCTCATCTGCATTTGCCTCAACCCTACCCGGCGTCGGCGATTACCTGGTCGCGATCTCGCTGTCGATCTTTGCCTTTACCACCATTCTCGGCTGGAGTTTTTACAGTGAGAAATGTGTTCAGTATCTGTTCGGGGTGAAGGCGATTATTCCCTTCCGCATTCTGTGGATCATCGCGGTGCCGATCGGCGCCACCGGATCGTTGGAGTTTATCTGGCTGCTGGCCGACACTCTCAACGCTATGATGGCCATCCCGAACCTGATTGCCCTGTTGCTCCTTAGCCCGGTGGTCTTCAAACTGACCCGGGAATACTTTGCCGCCCAAGCGGAGAGCACAAAGAAATCGGAGTAATTTCAGTTGCACATCGTTCAAAACAAGAACAGCATCCCGGGGATGCTGTTCTTGTCTCAGGTCAGCCATCACGGCTGAAAGTCGAAAGGTAAAATCACCCCTGGGTGACAATGGCCTGAACATGCGCCAGAAATCGCGCTGTATCCATTTCGCCCACCACCCGGTGCTGGTCTAATTCACGCCCCTGGCTGTCAAAAAACAGGATGGCCGGCGGACCAAACAACTGATACTCCGCCAGCCAGGCAGCCTGGGCATCCGTATTTTCCGTGACATCCAGCTTGTGCGCATTGAGCTGCACCAGCAGATTGCGCACTTGTGGATCACGGAAGACCGTTCTGTCCATCACTTTACAAGAAGCGCACCAATCAGCATACAAGTCCACCATGGTGATCTGTCCTGCCGGTGCAGCGTTGATCCCGGCAACCAGCGTCTCCACCGACGTTGTCTTCTGGAACAGACTAGCTTGCGCGGCAGCTGCTGGCTGTCCGCCCCCGCCGACCTGGCTCAGGGGCTCAAAGGGATCTTCAGCGCCAGTCATCATACCGATGAACAGCATCACCCCGTACACCAGTGACACGAAAGCCAGCGATTTCCGGGTCCGTTGCCAGCCACTTTGCGCCGCTTCCAGCGCCCCGAAATGGATGGCACCGCCAATCAAGAGTGCTGCCCACAAGCCCAGTGTCACCCAAGCCGCTGCGAACCGGCTCACCAGCAGGATCGCCACCGCCAGTAACATCACCCCGAAGAGATGCTTCACGGCAACCATCCACGGACCGCTGCGTGGCAGGAACTTCCCGCCCGAGGTGCCGATCACCACCAGTGGCACGCCCATCCCGAGGGCCAGAACGAACAAGCTGGTGCCGCCGACGACCCAATCCTGGGTGGTCGAAACATACAGCAACGCCCCGGCCAACGGCGCAGACACACACGGTGAAACCACCAGCGCGGACACCGCGCCCATCACGAACACCGTCAAAGCTTTGCCGCCACTCAGGCGTTGTGACTGGCTGTTCAACGCCACCTGCAAACGGGAAGGCAGTTGCAGCTCATACAACCCAAACATGGCCAGTGACAATACGACAAACAGCGCCGCAAACAGGCTCAGAACCCAGGTTTGCTGCATCGCCGTTTGCAGGTTCAAGCTCTGCCCCATCGTCGCGGTCACCACCCCGGCCAGCGCATAGCTGGATGCCATGCCCAGCACATAGGCCAGTGAAATCCGGAATCCTTTCCAGCCGCTCATCGACTCTCCCTGACCGCCGATAATACTCGACAGGATCGGGATCATCGGCAGTACGCATGGCGTGAGGGACAAGCCCAGTCCCAGTAAGAAAAACAGCCCCATGGCTTGCAGGAAGCTGGCATTTTGCAAGACCGCCGACAGGCCCTGCGTATCCTGGGCCAAGTCGGTTTCCAGCGCTAAACTATTCTGCTGCGCTAAACTTTTCTCCTGAGCTAAACTTTTCTCCTGGACTAAATGACTCTCCAGCGCTACAGGCCGGGCGCTCACCTGACCTTGTGGCTGGGCCGGTGAAAATGCGCCGTTAAGCGTCAGCTTCTTGGTTTGCGGCAGATAGCATAAGCCAGCATCGGCGCAGCCCTGGAAGCGAACTTTAACCGTCCCCTCTCCACGGTAAGGGATCGTGATGCTCAGCGGCTCATGATATACCTTCACCAACCCGAAATTCGGGTCCTGCTGCTGCTCCGGCGTCAGGGCATAGCGCGGCTCCCCCAGCTCCAGCCTCTCGTCAGCGGCTTTGAACGAAAAACGCTTGTGATACAGGTAATATCCGGCAGCCGTATCAAATTGCACCACCAGTTCACCGCCTTCGGGGCCGGCTTGCTGGTGATAGGAAAACGGAAAAGCCTGCTCAACCGGCAGGAACGTTTTCTCGTCCGATGCCCAGGCCGTCAGGCTCATGCACAGCGTCAGGAAGAGACCGAGCAGCCACCGAGCAGCGGGCGCAATCATTGAGGTAGTCCTTTTCATGATGTTAAAAATCTTGTGTCTTGATGAACATTCAACTGGTGATCCACCAGCGCAAAACCGACCGGGTCTGAAACCGCCAACGTCGGATCAATCGTCAGCGCCGTACTGAAAATACCGGCCTGAAGTGCGGTGGGTGCCACCACGGTCGCCGACAGCACCTGATGATGGGTGCCCTGCGCCGCTAAAATATGCGACGTTTGCTGATCGGAAAACTGATGCTGACGGGCATAATGCGCAGACGTCGTCAGGGCCTGATCACGCAGCGGCAGTGCAAACAACGGCTGCGAGGGATCACGGGGATTCCGAACCGCAACCACAAAATCACTGCCGTCCGGCTTCCCGCCGGCAACCCGGAGATCGCCGCCAAAGTTGACCAAAATCCCATCCACATGTGCAGCCAGCGCGATCTCGACCGCCTGATCCACCGCCACTTCCTTGATCACGCCGCCGAGGTCAACCCGGGTATGGGAGTGGTGAAAACGGATCCCGTCCGCCTCAAGTTGCCAAGCATTCAGCCCCATATAGGGGCTGGCTTGCTGATAAATCGCTTGCTTAGCCAACGACGGAGATTGCCGTTGCCAGTGCTTCACCGTCCCAATGGTGATATCAAATATTCCGTTGCAGGCACTGCTATGGGCGCGCACCGCACTGAAGATTGCCTGGGATTCTTCATCCAGTGCCACCCAGCTCGACTGCCGCCGGTTCAGCTGCTGGGACAACATCGACGCCGGATCATAGAAATTGAACACCTGCTCCAACCGCCGGGTATTGGCTTCGATCCTGCGGGCAATGTGTGCCGCATCGGGCGAAAACAACTGAACTTCGCAGGGCACCGTCATCGCCGTAAAGGTATGAATATAAGGCGAGTTAGTATTCATAGGTGGCTCCCAGGACCCACCAACGGCTTTCATAGCCATTGCTTTGCTCGTAATAAGCCGCCAACGCATTCAACCGAAGTTTTGCCGTGACTTTCAGGCTGGCACCCAGCTCATACGCATTGGCAGTAAAGCCGCCCAGGCGCAGATCAGACGTTGCATATCCGGTTGCCGCAAAAGTCGGATCGGCCGCGCCCGGATCCCGGTAGAAATTTGCCCCTTGCTGGTGGTACCAGAAATAGCCCGGCGCCAGCATCAGCCAATCGGTCACATGAATATTCATCTTGCCGCCCAGCTGGTGCGAACTCACGCCCCAGTCGTCCATAAAGAGTTTATACTTCGGCCGCACCACCACTCGCTGATGCACACTGTAAAACGCCTGAACATTCAACCCGCCGGAGATGCGGGTATCTGGCCGGGTGTCCTGCGCCAGAAAAACTTCATCGCCGCCAATTGTGCCATTGCCGTCAATGTCGATCTCCCGCAAGACGGTCAGGTAGTGATTGCTCAAATACCCGCTGCGATACCCACCGTATAGCGTGAAGGTGCTGTAGAAATTCGGGGTAAAGACCTGCGACAAACCCGCCTCAAGGCTACCGGTGAACAAATCTTCCCATTGTTGTTCATTACGGAAATTACTGTACTTCTGAAAAGCCTGGGTTTTGTCAAACAGCATTGAACCACCCAGGGTATAAGAGCGATTTTTGCGTTTGTCGGCATAAAACAAGACCTGCGCATTGGTGCCGACGCTTTCATAATCTTCTTCTACCGAAGTGTTGACACCAACCGTCCATTCGCGACGCGCAGCATCCCGGTAAGTCACATTCATGCTCCCGGAATAGCGCTTGTCGTCCAGATCAAAAGGCTGAACCTGATAACCGCTGCGATGTGGATCATAGCCAGCCCGGATCACTTCGGAAGTCGCTTCCTGCGCCGCCTGCGTCCGGCGGTTCCGCTCTTGGGCATCCCCGGTACCGGCCAGTGGCGTAGTCGGCCCCCAGGCCGGTGAGGCACCGGAAACCGAGTCATAACCCAGCTCTGCGGTGATGGTCCAGTCCACACCAAAGTTTTTCTCGACCGACCAAATATTATCGCCGGCCTTAATTTTGTCCCCGTACTCTTCAAAATTCATATGGTGCATCGAAACATGATCAGCACCTACGGCTGATGCCGCCATCGCGACGGTCCCCAGCAAGGCTAAAGGTAATTTTTTACTCATGAATAATTCTGATTGTTCTTGTTAGTTACAGCCACAGCCACCACCACCGACACCATTGCCGCCGACAGAGCCTTGTTTATAGGAGAAGACTTTTTCTGAGAACACATCGAACTCCGGCACCACGCCACCGGGTTTCATTTCCTTTTTCGCCAGGGTGCCTTTTTGCCACGGCTTGACCGGTTGGATCCCCAGCCAGCTGTCGATAAACGACAACAAGGATTCTGCTTCAGGTGCCTTGGGTGAACGGGGTTGAGCCAGGCTCTGGATCATGGGTTTTGATGCCGGTGAGGTGGCCGATGTCTGCGCCACCGGCGCGACAGCTTTCACTGATGTGCTGACCGAAGTCACCACCGGAGCCAGTTCAGCAGTGCCGTTCGGCTGTTTCACGGGCGCGCTCGTGGCCTTAGCCGGGACGGAAACAGTAGCCGGAACAGAGACGCTCTCAACAGCAGTATTCTTTCCGGTTGAGACCCCAGCGTCACTTATCTGCTGCTGGCTGCGGTAAACCGTTCCCGACACCGACTCTGACACCTGATAATTCGCTGGTGTCTCTGCGCCCGCCTGAGCCTGACCGGTCAGCGCCCAGCCAACCCCCAACGCCGCCAGCGTGTAAGCTGCTCGGTGCATCATAGCGTCACTCCAATCGTGGCCAGGTCTTTCAGGATCACGTCACCAATATGGTCAATTGCACCAAAGCGAACTTTCATCACTTTACCCTGGTAGACGTAGTACAACGCCGGCATCCCGACCGGCTGAAAATCTTCGATCAAGGTCTGCTCCGGATCGTTGAGCACCGGGAAAGTCAGGCCCAATTCCTGTTGGAATGCCCGAGCAAGCGCAACATCTTCATCAACGTCAATCCCCAGCACTGCCACCTTGGTGCTGTCCAGTTTTGTTGCCAGCGCATTCACTTCCGGGAGCTCGACCCGGCAGGACACACACCACTCGGCAAAGAAGTCGATCACGGTGACGACATCCGGATTCAAACCCAGGGTTTGTTGCGCGAAAGGAGACAGGCTATCCCCCTGCTCGTAAGCCTGGGTCTGGGTCGAGAGCAACAACGCCATGGTGAACATCCACTTCTTAAACATAAACACCTCTGATAAAGCAACTGATAATTATTTCCATTTAATTTGATAAAACTGCATTTATGAATGCAGTAAACCTGCCGTTATACATACCGTTTGACTTTGCTTTCTACTCCCCCAATACAATCCGAGTGTTGGTTTCCACATCCAGCGCAGACTGGAAATAGGCTTCCAGATCCGCGGGGTTTCGTGCGTCATAAACTGCGTCCTGAGCCCCGGCGCAGCGTCGGAACTGTGCCAGCCGATCCTGCGAGACCCCAAAGCTGATAAAACGCATATCAATGCCCAACTCATCGCGAATTTTTCGGCATATTCCGTCATCAATCATCTGGTTCAAAATATCCTCGCGATCATCTTCACCGTCGGTAAACAGCACCAGACGCTGAACCGCTACCGCTGAGTGATTAACCGGCAGTTGCCATTCCGCCTGCCATTGCCGGGTCAGGGTGCGCACGCCCCATATCAATCCCTGGTATGACGCTGTCGAATTACTCGTCGCCAGCGCATTTACATGTTCAGTTACTTCGCTCAATTGGCCGGTCAGCGGTAAAATGGTTGCCGTTTCACTACATGCCCCAAGCCACGGGCTGGCGGTCACATCTTTCATCTTCAGGCTTTGCGAAGGCGCATTTAAGTCGTCCACGGTTTGTTGCGGATCCCAGCGACCGCCGAGATACGACAGGCCATCCACACATTTCGTCACTCCGGCTGACGCCGGATACCAGGGCGCGTTGCGGATACTCACCCCCGAATCAAAGGGCACCACGGAAAACCGCACCTGATGATTTCGTGGGTCAATCCCCTCGATGATCCCCGTAATAATGCCTTTCAGCTTGGCCAGATGCGGTGACATCGAGCCGGAAATATCCAGCACCAGGGCAATATCCGTAGGCTTGCTTGCCACTTGGGTCAGCAGCCGGGCGGCCGATTGCGCGCTGGCCCCCACCCGAGTTTCGTCCGTCACCACTGGCATCACCCCGGCCATGGCGGGTTTAAACTGATACTGAGCACTGATTGTGCAGCGCTGAGTCCCATCCAGCCGATGGGGGCCAAGCAACGCCTCTGGTACAAATCCGGGTCGATAGTAATCCAGGTATTTCTGCATGATCTGACTGTCTGCCCGCTGCTGCCAGGCACAGGCCACCGACGCGGCGTCCGATGCCTGGCCTGCCCGGATCACCGCCTGACTGTACATCGACACAAACAGCGCCAGCGCGATCATCGCCAGCAACGACGGCAGCAACAGGGTAAAGGTCAGCGTCATCGCCCCACGCTGGCGGACAAAGCTACCAACGCACACACACTTCGTCGGTCTACGGTGCATACTGCCTCCCGATCATCACGGCGGAGCTGGTAAAATAGTCCTGGCCCAACCCTTTCAGCCCGGGGAAAATATCTGACACCAATATGGGTATCGCACTCAGACACACCGAGACCTGAAACAAATCCGCCTTCTCTCCTAAATTTGCTCCCGTTACGCCCCCCTCCGGTGACAGCATGGACAGCTTCGGTAACGCTTGCTGCGCCTGACATGCCAGTCCTTCGTGCTGCTCGCGATACAGCAGGACATCGCCCCGATCATCAAATTTGATCTGCTCCAGCAGCAGGCTGATCTGCGGCCCGGCCGATTCATTCGTCGCAAAATAACGTTGGGCCACCTGTTGCAAATCTGACGACATCGCGGCCGTGATCTCGCCATGAGCGCCTGCCAGCGGCACCTCCAGTTGTTCGCTGGTCACCACACTGGCCAGGGCATACGCAACCCGGTCCAGTTTGGATTTCAGGCTCAGGGCATAGCCCAATTGAACCGCGAAAAGCAGCAGCAAAGTCAGCACCAACGCGACGATCGGAAAGGCAATCACACTGCTACCAAGCTGGCGGTGGCGTTGGTGATAACCGTGACGGCGCCGAAGCCCGTTCAAGTGACGCGTCATGGACGACTCTCCTTTTCATGTGCGATCAGGAGTGTCCGTTCAAACCGGGCCAATTGCCCAAAGGCATCAGACCAGCCTTCAATAAACAACACCCGGTACGGGTAAGTCACCCGATACTCCGCAAACGGCTGCTCACGGTAGGTGGTGATGTACTGGTTCTGCTTCAGCGCCTTGAATGACTCATAATAAGCGGCTTCAATCGTCAGCTGCGAGCGGTCAATCAGCGGCAAAGACTGCGCCTGCAACGCCGATTGCAGTTCGGTCACGGTGTCTTGATGTGCGCGGACCGTGACAATGTCGCGTGAGGCGCTGGCGAGCGCCGCATCCAGCACACTGGCGGTCATGATGAAGCGACACACTTCAATCACTACCAGAACCATCACCATAAACGGCAGCAGCGTGACGATATATTCGATACTGGCGCTGCCTCGCTGAAGCCTCATAGCACCTCTCCTTGTTGCCACTGACGATAGAAGTCCATATTGTTCGTCAGTTCAGCCGGGCTCAGATCCTGTTTGGCAATCATCCGGGCAGTCACCAAATCCCCGGTCATGGCAAATGCCAGCGCCAGATTCTGGCGCATCTTCACTGTGCTGGTGCCACGCAGGTACAGCGGATGCAGGATCTCGATGCCCTTACGCGGTTGGGCATCCAGGATCCAGCTCATCGCCAGGTTATTGCGGTATTCCAGGTGATCCGGCGCAACGGCCACGGCGGCCACAAACGCGGTTCTGGCCCGGGCGTAGTCTTGCTGCAATGCCCGGCAGGCTCCCAGCGCATTCAGGGTCTCAGCATCCTGCGGCCGCAGATCCGCAGCCTGTTGCAGGGCCGCTTCCGCAGCCTCGGCATTCCCCTGAGCCAGATGAGCCCGGCCCAGCTCACGCAGAATATGGCCGTGCCAGGCCGCATCCGCCACAGGAGCGTTCGCCTCAGCGGCCTTATCTGCCGCCCGGTGCAAAAAGTGCAGTGCCAGCTCGGTATCTCCACTCTGGTTATATGCTGCGCCCAGACGATACATCAGCTCAGTGTTCTCCGGCGCTTGCGTCAGTTGCTGGCGGTAAATGGTGATCGCACTTTCCGGCCGGCCGCTTTGCAGCGCCACGTCCGCCAGACGGCGATCCTGCTGCCACTCCGCATTATCAACCACATGCGATTGTAGAGTCGCGCAACCAGTCACGCCGCTAAGCGCCAGCGCCAGGACGCCGAATTTCAGGTGGTGTTTCAGATGACTGAACAGTCGGTGTTTCATAGCCCCCCCAGGCTTTCCAGTAAAGCAATCACGGTCGGTGCCACAATCAGCACCACCACCGGCATCATCACCAGCACGACCACCGGAATCGACATCTTGGCCGGGATTTTCCCCACCGCTTCTTCCACCCTGAGGTACTGGTACTGCCGGGTATCGGCGGCCAGCAGACGGATGGTTTGAGCAACCGGGCTGCCGTACTGCTCGGTTTGCGACAACGCCACCACCATATTTTCAATCTCCGCCAGGGCGGTCCGCCGGGCCAGGTTTTCCAGCGCCGTCCGCCGGGTATCAAGCAAGCGCAGTTCCGCTTCGGTGATCAGCCATTCCCGGGACAGCTCAGGTGCGACACGGGCCATTTCGCGGCCCACGCGTTCAAACACCGCTTCCAGCGTCAACCCCGATTCAACACAAACCACCATCAAATCCAGGGCATCCGGCAATGACCGAGCAATCCGCTGGTTGATCTCACGGGCGCGCCATTTCAGGGCATGCTCGAGCAGCAGGCCGGCGCAAATAGCAGACACCAGCGCTTCTGCCAGCACCAGCGAGTTCACGCCCTCGTCCTTCGCCAGCAGCCAGCCCACGCCACACACGGTCATGCTCAACACTTTCAACCCCATAAACACGCGAGCTGCCTGTGGGTGATGAAACCCGGCCTGCACCAGCAGTTGCTGAACCGCTTCACTGGCTTTCGGTGCCGGTAGCCAGCTCACGAGTCGATGGAACCCCATATTGTTGGGCTGCGCAAAGTTCGCGGCAACCAGGGCGAGCCGGGCCTCAACCAGCTCCCGGCGCTGGGCACGCCCTCCTGCCACCACAGCCAGCACGCTGCCCGCCACCAAGAGAAACACACCAATCCATATTGATACCGACATTACAACCTCACCTTCGTCAGACGCTGGATCACCAGGAGTCCCAGCAGCATGCTGCCGCTGACATATCCCAGCACCCACTGCCCCATCTCCGTTCCGGTGAGATTGACAAATGAGGCCGGATTTTTGAAAAACATCACGCCGATGAGCAGCAACGGCAGACACGCCAGGATCACCGCCGTCATCCGCGGCTCTGCCGTCAGACTCTTGATTTTCATCTTCAACGCGGCATTGGCATGCAAGGTCCGGCTCAGGCTATGCAGGACTGCCCGCAACTGGCCACCGTTTTCCTCATTGAGCAGCAACGCCACCGTAAAAAAATGAAACCCGGAATACGGCAGGCGGTAGCTCGCCTCGTGCAGGGCTTGTTTCAGGCTGATGCCGATTTCCAGCTGATCCCGGATCAGGGCAAATTCCCGCCCGAGCACGCCCTGCTGGTAAGCCGCCACCTGAGCGATGGCCTGCGGCACGGAAACCCCGGCAGCCACGGCGCGGGACACCTGTCCCAGCACCTGCGGAAATGCAACCTCAAAGGCCCGATGCTGGCGATATTGCATCAGCCAGTAGGCGCTGAGTGCTGCCGTCCCAACAGCCAGGGAGACCAGCAGTACCCGCCAGCCCAGCGGAAAGATAGCCCCGGCCTGCCAGCTCAACACCGCCAGTGCACTCAAGCCCAGCAGCCCCAAACGCTGGCCCTTCTGACCGAACAGGGCATCCGCTCTCAACTGCAACCGGTGCCAGCCGGCCGACAGCCAACCGCCCTGCTGCTCCCACTGGAACAGGCGCGAGGTCGATGACTGGGCCTTGGCCGCAGCTACCAGCACCAGACGTTGTTTGACCTGGCGACGCAGCCGCTGATACCGGACCAGCAGACCACAGCTGACCACAACAACCAATGCCAGTACCGCTATCAGCACGATCGCAGGAAGCAATGAAAACACCGGCATGACTACACTCCCATCACTTGCTTGAGCTGCCCTTCGAGCTGGTAATACCGGGCCTTAGGGCTGAAGCGCGGCAGCGTCCGGGTGGAGACAAAGCGACCGTGGATATTGCCTTGTGTGTCCTGCTCCTGATATTCGAACCGAAACAGATCATTGAGAACATACTGATCGCCCTCGAGCCCGATCACTTCAGTGATCCCGACCACCCGGCGCCGCCCGTCACGCATCCGCTCAATCTGAATCACCACATCCAACGTGCTGGCGATCTGGCGCCGCAACGCAGGCAGCGGCAAGCGAGCCTCAGCCAGCAGCAACATATTCTCCAGGCGGATCAGCGCATCCGCCGGCGTGTTGGCGTGCAAGGTACACATCGAGCCATCATGGCCGGTATTCATCGCCTGCATCATATCGAACGCTTCCGCGCCGCGAACTTCCCCCAAAATAATGCGATCGGGACGCATCCGCAGAGCATTTCGCAGCAAACTGCGTTGATCGACCGCCGCCGTCCCTTCCGAGCTGGCCGGACGGGTTTCGGCGCGGACCACATGCGGCTGTTGCAATTTCAGCTCCGCCGCATCCTCAATGGTGATGATCCGCTCTTCCGGCGCGATCCCGAACGACAGCGCATTGAGCAGCGTGGTTTTACCGGCCCCGGTGCCACCGGAGATCAATACGTTGACCCGGCAGCGGGCGATAATATCGAGCAAGGTCGCCATCTGCGGCGACATTGCCCCCAGCTCTGCCAGCTGGGCCAGACTGCGCTTGTGCTCGCTGAATTTCCGGATCGAAATACAGGTGCCATCCAGGGCCAGCGGCGGGATCATCACGTTCACCCGGCTGCCATCCGGCAGGCGGGCGTCCACCATCGGGTTCAGCTCATCCACCCGGCGCCCCACCCGGCTGACAATCCGGCGTGCCAGATTCAGCACGTGGGCCTCATCGCGAAATGCAACATCCACCGGTTTTAGTTTGCCGTTTTGTTCAATGAACACCGCCTGGGGACCGTTCACCATAATGTCGGTCACGGTTGGATCGTCCATCAGGCTTTGCAGCGGCCCCAGGCCCAGCAACTCATCCACCAGTTGCTGGGTGATACGTGCCTGCTCAGCATGGCCAATCGGGTATTGCATCCGCTGGGCAATTTCACCCACCGCTTCGTAAGTCCGGCTTTCCAGCTCGGATTTCGAGAGCTGAACCACCACCGAAGGCTCAATGGCAGCCATCACTTCATGGCGAATCGCGCTGAACCGCTCCCGCGAAGCACTGGAGGCACTCAAAGCCCCGGACCCCGCCGTCGGTTCGGATGCGAGTTGCGGCTGTGACGAGCGTTCAACAGAGGTTTTGCGTCTGAACATTATGCCCCCTTCAGCCAGCGCAGCAGGCCGCGCCCGGTGGCTGTCTGATCCCCTCGGATCAGACTGACCAACTGTTGCAGCGCCTTGCCGGTTCGATGTTTTTTTGCAATCGCCAACTGCCCCAGGGTCGCACTGGCCATCATGTGATTCGGGGCAAACGGGATCTCGACATCCGGCTTGCGGCCCAGCGCCTGGACCACATCTGCGGCCGTGATCAAGGAAGACGCCTCCGGCTTGGTGTGATTCAGCACCAGAATGGTCTGCGTCGCTGCAGAAGCCTGCAGGGCATCCAACACCAAATGGGTTCGACGAATCGAAGCCAGCGTCGGCTCGACAATCAGTACTTGGATGTCACTGCCGCACAGTGCATTCAGACCAACCTGATCGCGCAGGCTGAAGGCCGGAATATCCCAGAGCAAAAAATCGGACTGGCGCTGGCAAAAGGCGGAAAATGCCTCAAATTCAATTTCCTCCGGCCAGAACGCCTGCGTCAGCTGGCCGCTGTACCCAGTAAAAAGGTGCAGATTTTCCGTCACTTTCACACCACTGCGTGCATAAATCAGCGGCTCCAGGCGTGCCGGGTACTGCAACATTTCCTGCAAGGCCCCGTTGGCATTCACGCTCAGCTGCAGGTCGAGATCGCCGGTGACACAATCGAGATCCGCACAAGCGACTTTGGTGTCCGGGTGGGACGCCAGCCCCCAGGCAATATTGGCGACCAGCGCCGTGGTCCCGGCGCCGCCTTTGGCGCTGGCAACCGCAATCCGCTTCCCGGACTGCGCCGGAGATGCCGACACTTCAGCCTGTTGAGTTATGTATTTTTCCATCATTGATCCCCCGATGTTGCCGTGGTGGCCGACTGTGGTGCGCGCGGTGCCTCGGGCGCTTCAGCCCGGTAATACGCCTCCATAGCGGTCACAGCTTTGCGCCCTTCCATCGGGTCCAGCGCTTCGCCGATCACCAGATCGCGTGGATTGGCCACCATCTGAGCCAGCGCGCTGGCATTGGCACAGCCAAAATTGTCTGAGCCGACAAACCGCTGCGCGAAACGGCTGGGCTCTTTGCCGGCATGGCAAGTCGGGGCCAGGCTACGGTAAGACTCCACCACCAGGGTGAAATCTGCGGAATCATCCTGAGCCGGGGTCGCATAGCGGCTGCTGACCTGGCTCGGGTACACCGCGCGCTGCTGTAATACCTGTTGCAATGCACCAACCGCATCGCCCCCCCGGCGATTGTGTGTTTCAATCACCACACGCAGCGCCGACGGCGCGCCCAGACGGTAGATAAAATCAGCCACGGCAGCGCGATCTTGCGGGTTGAGCGTCTGGCTTTGCAGCTGCATTGACATCCGGTGGGTTACTGCTTCCACCTGAACTTGCGGCTGACGCTGGATCGGGTCGGCAGCACAGGCACTCAGCAGTCCGCTCAGTACGATCATGAATACGATTCGCATGTTCACCTCAGTAATAGAATCCGTTGTCGCCCAACAAGCGAGGCTGACGATTATCAGAACGCAACACGTCCAAACGCGCTTCGGAACTTTGCTGCGGTATGGCCAGCAGACGCTCCACATCACTGAGCGGGATCAGGCCGTCAGTCGGTAGCGGCAACGTATCGCCACGCGTTGGCTGCACCAGATACGCCGTCGCAATGATGATGAGTTCGGTTTCTTCCCGCTGGAACTCATTCGAGCGGAACAGGCTGCCCAGCACCGGCACATCGCCAATCAGCGGGATCTTTTGCAGTTGCTCGACATCTTTGGACTGCAGCAGTCCCCCCAGGGCAAAACTCTGGCCGCTGGCCAACTCAATGGTGGTGGATGCCTTGCGGGTCACAAAAGATGGGAAAGTGGTGCCGTTCACCGCTGTGGTTTCAGAAGCAACCGTGCTGACCTCCGGTGCAACCTGCAGGCTGATCCGGTTTTCACTCAGCACCGTGGGTTTGAAGTTCAGCTGAACCCCGAACGATTTGAACATGACGTTGGCGGTATCGCCGAACACCAACGGCAAGGCCACTTCTCCCCCGACCAGAAACGAAGCTTCCTCGCCACTGAGCGCCGTCAGGTTGGGCTCGGCCAGCACCGACATCATGCCATTGCTGGCCAGCGCATCGACGATCACCGAGAGATCCGCCCAGGAAGCCGGGTTCATGGCACCGGCAGCGCCGCCGTAGTTGTCAAAGAAGCCGAACGTGCCGGTCCCCAACCCGGTACCCTGCGTACCCCATTTGATCCCCAGCTTGTTCGAGACCTTACGGGAGACCTCCGCGATCCGGATCCTCAAATTCACCTGATTCGGCATGGTCACGGCCAGCTGGTTCATCAGCTCATCCTTGTTGCCACCGGTCGGTGGGGCGGCCGACGGCCCGGACGCTTCAGCCTGACCGGATGGAGCCGACTCACCGCTCGAAGCAGACACTTGTGGCTGTGACACATAGCCTTCCGCCAGACGCACAATTTTCTCTGCCATGACCGCAGTCGGCACCTGACCTTTCAGGAACAACTTGCCGGCAAGTGATTCAGCCGAGACCAGTGCATCCGGGAATTCTTTCCCAATCAGTGTATTGAGCGTTTCAACATCATGATTGACTTTGACGGTGGTGGTATAAATCACCCGCTCACCAGCATCAAGCACGTACAGGGACGTCGAACCGGCTTGCTTACCAAACACCATGATTTTGGTGTTGGTCAGGGCCTGGTAATCCGCGACGTTGTCATTGGCGATAAAAATCGACTTCGCCTGTTGCGGCAGGGTGATCAACTGCGCCTGATCCAATACCACATTCAACGCCTGAGCTTGCAAAGCAAAGCTCATGAACAGCAGCATAGCCCCACCAAGCGCTTTGCCGAGCACTTGCCCAAGAACTTGTCCAAGAACTTGTTTAATCATCCTGCATCCCTGTTTTGTTCATCACCCGCTTGTCTTTGGCGCGAAACTCCACCAACCCAATATCCGGCTGCACCAGCCTGGCTTCCGGGAAGATATCGTCAATATGGACTTGCTGCGATTCCGTCCAGTCCAGCGCCTGATCATGTTTGCTGCGCAACGCCATCGATAAGGTGCCGAGCTGGTTGGCCAGCAGCACCTTATTGGCCTGCTCGGGAGAAACTTCCAGCGTCACAGCGCTGTTTTCTGGGATAAATCCCTGATATTTCTCTTGCACCTCCAGATAGCGTTCGGCCTGCACTGCATCATTCAATGCCAGCACCCGCGCTTTCTGAACAATGGTTTTGACATACAGACTGTGGGTTTCATTACCACGGGTTCTGAGCTCCTGCTCTTTCGAGGCCAGCAGCAACACATCAACATAATCACCAGGGCCGATCAGGCCAGAGTTCGCGGTCACCTGATCAACCGGCACCGACACCGCGCGATAGCCGGGACGCAGCATCACGGACAGAAAACCGCCCGCTTCCGGCTGGATAAAATCGGCAACGCTGAGGATTTCCCCGGCGGCAAAATCACCGGCCAGCACGGTTTGACGTAACCGCGCCAGATCGAATTTGGCTCTGTCGATATAATCGAGTCGATGCTGCAGGGCCTCGGCATCAACTTGTTTCCATTCGAACAAGGACGTACTGAACTGCCGCCCGGCTTTCACCGGCCGGGCGGCCACCAGCACTTCCAGTTGTCTTTGCTCTGCCTGTTGTTTTTCAGGCTTCGGCACCGGCACGGTGAGCTGCAAGCCCAACCAGACCAGCCCTGCCAGAGACATCAACAGCGACAGGTAAACAATTCGTTTTGCTTTCATACTTTATTCTGTTTCTGCGAAATAAAAGATGCGGTCAGAAGCCTCAGGATTTATCGCTCTGAATTGAGTTCAATCCGTTAATCACTTCTTCATACGTGGTATTAATCGCCTTGGTGAGGTCCCCGTCACCGCCCAAGAAGTTCATCATGATCAGCGACATTGCTGCGGCCAGAATGGCGTACTCAATCGCAGCCGCGCCGCGCTGTTTTTTTAAATTCATTTTCATTTCATTGGTTCCTAAGGATTTCTTCAAACAATAGGCGTGACTCACCCCACTCCGGGGGAGTCACGATTTTTCTAGGGAATTGCAAAATTAGTCGGATGCCACCAGTCGGTACATGTATGATGAATAATCATATGCAGCAATGACCTTACTTTCGGTCATGTCGTAACACGCCTGGTCACTGGAGCCAGACGGTTGATCGGTAAAGTAGCAACGGTAATAACGGTTATCCGATTCGTTATGACGAAAGACGGAAGTATTGATTGGCAACAGGTTTTGTAGTTCAGTCAGCGCCGGTACCCGCCAGTTTGTCTTGTTACACAGTTGTGCGGCATTTTGTGTCCCCACTTCCGCCTGCACTGCACTGTATTTCAGCCTGCGCTCATCGCCGCTGCTATCAAACAGCTGCCAGGTCAGCTTGCTGTCCGGCTGATAAGCACACTTCGCCTGCGCAATATCGGTGACAACGTTGCCGTCTTTATCCAGCAGTTGATAGGAAGGAGAATGTTCGGCAAGCAGTCGTCCAAGCACGAGGTTATTTTCGCCACCATTCGTATAATCGTAAGTCGTCTGACTATCCATGTTGGCCGTTGGGTGACGATAAATGTATTGGGTGCCGGTCCAACGTGCAGCCTCCGAAGTCCAGTAATCGAATGACGTCTCCCCGTCATACCTAGGCTTGTCGTATTCCGGCAACAATGCCAAGTGATGTGGGAACACTGACGTATCGATGGTGTTCTTGCCGTTCACCGTCGCGGTTTCCAGCGATTGGAGCTGAGCAGGATGTGGCAGTTTCCAGTCCGAACGGCCACAGTGAACTTTCGCATTGGCCGTTTCCAGCAACCCACCGGCACCGAGCACACTCGGCAACCCTGATGCCGAAGCATCGAACGCCAGATCGTCCTGACCTTCCGGTAAGCCATCCTTGAGCAGAGTCCAGGTGCGTGCCCGGGCCGGATCGCGATTATCCAGCACACAACGCCAGCCTTGTGCATATGTGGTGGATGTCGGCAGGAAGCGGCCGTGGATATCCAGTTTCGAGAAGTGTTGTCCAACCAGTGCATCGGCGCTCGTCACAACATAACCTGCATGATGAGCACGTACTAAGCCGTTTTCAGCCTGGGTGGTATAGTCGGCGACACTGTCCACATCGGGTTGCGCCAAGACCAGGGTTTCCAGCGCTTTCAGTGCATCCAGCAGGGTTTGATCATCGCTGCCGGCCAAAGATACCAATGCCGCTTGCAAGGCTTGATTTGACTGAGTTAAGGGGTCCAATAGCGGCGAAAGTGCAGCAATCGCCTCATACAGGCTCAGGCTTTGTGCGTGAATATCACTGCCCATGCCGGCATGATTCAGCGCTTGTACTTGAAGCAACAGCGCCGCATGTCCAACTTTTACATTGGTTACGGCAGCCATGGCTGTCGCAATTTGCTGTACAGCAGCCAACGCCTGCTGTTTCCCGACCAGATCAGCCTGAATCAAAGTGGCCGTTTCGATATCCTGCAGAATCGTCCGTTTGTGCGTTGCATCGAGTCCTTCACGAATATCCAGCATATGCTGGTACAGGGCAAACACCGCGAGCCGTTTCGCATTGGCATCGATTTGCTGCTGTAGGTTGCTTGCAACGCTCTCGGTATCATGGCCGAACGTTGCAATATCCGACAATAGCGTCGCCTGCTGCACTTGATTGACTGTTTTGATGCGGTCAATCAGGCTGACAGCGGCGGCAGATACCGTTTGCCACTGCGCATTGGTCGATGTTTGCAGGTTTTGCAAATCCGTGCGCAGGCTTGCAGCATCAGTCAGCAGTGTCGCCGTCTCCGGCAGGAACCAGGTCGTAACGATATCAGCCGTAGAATATGTCGAAAGATCGACGACCTGACCATTTTGCACCGCAACGAAAGTCGGCTGGCCGTTTTCCATTGAAGTTGCCCAGTATCGCGGATAACTATCATTGATGATAAAGGCATCGTCCCAGGAAGAAGGAATGTAACTGGAATCGCCGGTATTTTTGGCAATCGTGTCTTCTTTCGACAACAAGACCCACCCCGTAAGCCCACACGCAGCGCTATCGATTAGTCCTGGGATGTCGCTTTTTTCATCGGAATAGGCATCCCCTTTATATGTCCAGAACTGCGGTTCGCCTTCCCCTGCTACATCATATTCGGCATAACATTTTGCAGAACCCGACCAATTGCCATTATAAGAACTTAACGCTACTGGCTGGTCCCAGCGGGTCAGGGGAACAACGCGCAGGGCGACAAAATCCGCTGCCGCATCAGTTGCCCACATCACTTGGCCCGGCGCATTGGACTCCCCTTCAATCGCATCCGCTTTCACCCGAACGCCGACTCGCGTTTTGTCATAAGCCTGAGGACCGATATGTTGCGGGTTGCTGGTCACCGGGTGCCAGGTGGTTCCGCCGTCGTTGGTAAACTCATAATGTGTTGCGCTGTCATAGGTGGAATCTGTCCACACCCAACGCAAGCCGTTGGTTTTGACTTCGTTATATCGATCTCCGAAATTTTTATTCACTACTTCCGGGGATGTCGGCGCGTCCGGTTGTTCACCCGAAATAAACTCGGTCGTGTTTTTCAGCACCTGACCCGCCGGCATGCCGTTTTGCACATTGGCTTTCACGCGCACCTGCACCTGGCCAGCCGCCAGGTTCACATCACCAACAACAATCGGTTTGGCGCTCGCACTCTGCCAGCTTTGTCCGCCGTTCAGAGAATATTCGTAATCACCGATCAGGGTAAACGCGGGTACAAACGTCCAGTCAAACGTATTCGCCGTGTCATCAGCCACCGGTTGGGTTGGCGCCGCCGGCTGATCGGGCTTCACGGTGAAGGCAACGGTGTTACTCAGCGCAGCACTGGCTTCACGCCCCGTTAACGGCTCCGCTTTGACGCGTACTTGAACTTCACCCGCGGCAAAGACGCCGTCTTTGGCCAGCGCGTGCGGATTCCCATTGACCGGTTGCCAGTCTTGCCCTTGGATCTGTATTTCATAATCCGTGGCTTGGGTGAAGCCCGGCGTCCAGGCCCAGCCAAACGTATCGGCACTGTCATTTGTCAGCGGCGCAGTCGGCGCAACCGGGGTTGCCGGAGTTTCGGTAAAGGGGGCTAATGAGCATAGAATCTCACCGGCCGGGTGATTGCCTTTGGCGTTGGCTTTCACGCGCACGCATACCTGACCCGCAGCATATTGCTCATCCGGAATAGCCGCCGGTTTACCGTTGACGTTCAACCAGGTTTGCCCACTGTCCAGCGATATCTCATAGAAAGCTGCATCGTCAAAACCTGCGACATTGACCCAATCAAACTGGTTAGCGACATCATTCACCGTCCCCTGGCTCGGGGCCCCAGGTTTGCCAATCTCTTGGGTGAATGCCTGATCCACCACAGCAATCTCCCCTGCCGGCATGCCATTCTCAAGGTTGGCCGCGACACGAAGCTGGACCGCGCCCTTGGCAATGTCAAGGTTCCCAACCGACAGTGGCTTTTGGCTCACCGCTGTCCAGCTTTGACCGTTATCCAGGCTGACTTCATAGTCGGCGTAATTGGTAAAACTGTCGACATAATCCCAGTCCACGAAGTTTGTTTCATCGCTGGCCTGAATGCCGCTCGGCTTGGCTGGCTGCTGAGGTGTTTGGGTAAAGGCGACGCTTGAAGATGCCGCCAGTCCCGCTGCGTGAGGGTTGGCGCCCGAACCGTCGGCCGCGACACGTACTTTCAGATCCCCGGCAGCGATCATCACATCCCCGACCGGTTGCGGTTTCGCGTGGACGATCTGCCAGTTCATTCCTCGATCAACAGAGTATTCGTATGCCGTGGCATGGTCATGCCCCGGAACCAGATCCCAGTCGAACTGATTCCTGGCGTCGTCCACACGCACTGCTGCCGGTGCCGCAGGAACCAACGCCTGTGCCAACGGCTGTTCACTTTTCAGGACCTGACCGGCTTTGAAGCCCTTGCCAGAATCCGCCTTCACCCGCACCTGGATATCACCGGCCTGGTACGCCTTCAGGTCAAGATGAAGCGGTTTTTGCGCGACAGCATGCCAATGTTCACCTGCATCAATCGAAAATTCATAATGCTCCTGAGAGGTCAACAGGCCCACCCATTGCCAGTCAAAAGTACGGGCATTGATATTCAGCGCTCCGCTATCCGGCGCTTTCGGGGCACGCGGCTGAACCAACAGCTGCGCCCCTTCCATTTCCTCTCGGGTGATGGTGATATCCGGCACATAGGCTTGAACCAGATCGCGGATCTGAGCCGTGGTGTGGCTGGTCGTACCGACCAATGGATCGGTTTGAGATTTGAGGGCCTTCACGTCCAGCAAGCCCAGTTTCATGCGCAAGCCAGAGCGAACATCGCTCAAAATCACGCCATTTGACAGTGAGGCTTTTTCAGCTTCCTGCATCAGCGCTGTCAGGCCTTGAGCCAGGGCATGGAGCTGTTTATCTTTGGTATGCGAGCCGGCCAGAAAATCGGAGGTCAGCCGCGTTCGATCAACATCAAGCGTTTGCGCCAGCATTGTGGCAGCCGTTTGAAAATCGACCCCCAGCTGCCGGGCAACGGTCAGGGTCAGGGTCGTGAGGGGGCTGATCACAGCAGCAGTATCCGCCGGAGCACTCAGGGAAAAACCATCCAGGATCGGCGCATTCGGTGAGTCCATATCTACCGTCTGGCTCGCCAGGGCTTCCACCAGGAGATGATACTTCGACAAGTCAATGCCATCGTAGGTTAGTGTGTACCGACCTTGCGCATCGGTTGTCACAATCTGACTGTCTCCGCTATCGCAGCTCAGGTTGTGGTTCATATCGATACAAACCTGAGCGTTTTTGAGATAGCCATCCAGTGCGACACCCGAGATTTCAGCAGTCGCGGCTTCCTTCTCCGTGACTGGCGATAGCTTTGGATCTGAGTCTGAACTATTACACCCCGCCAGTAGCGCACTTGCGATCATCGTCAGCGCAAAAGAGGTTTTCTTCCCTTCCAGCATCATACAACTAACCCTTAATCCATTGATTTTATTAAGTGACAATTTGCACAAAAGCAAAAAACCGCGAAATGATAATAGAAATGATATCTATTATCAATTATATTTGTATTTTGATTTAGTAAGCTAACAATCAGTTCGTAAAACGGGCCAAAAGAGGCCTAAAATCAACAAGAAAGAGTAATATGGAAAAGAAATTTAAGCGTTCGGGGCTCGCTGTATTTGTGGCCAGTTGTACTTTACTGGTCGGCTGTGGCAGTGATGACGACAGTACACAGACAAAAACTGCGGCCTATGATTACAAACAATATCCGATTTGTGTGGACGCCGATCTCAGCGGGACCTGTGATGCGCTGGAAACGACGGTAACCAACCTGGAGCAAAAAATTCAGGGCCAATCTGCCCCGTACCTGATCAACCACGGCGACAATTTTCTGACCGCACCGGCGGCCGCCAAGATCATCAGCCCGTTTACCACCCTCATCCAAAGCGAAATGATGTTTAACCCAAGTGTGTCCGGCAGTCAGGTTCAGGCCGAACAACACTTACAGGCTATTTTTGGTGAAAAGTACGGGATAAATTTCAGCGAGCTTTCAAGCATTCACGGCCCGCAAGCACTGACCGATCAACTCCTGGCTTCATTCCGCCATGCACTCACGCTGCAAGGGGATTCCAGCTATCTCAAAATTGCTGCCGCCGTCGATAAGATGATCCGCGAGCAAAGCTTTGACATTACCAGTCACTTGACGCAAACCGACCTGGATACCCATTTCCTCAACCTGGACAAGCGCTATCTTCTGGCCGGCTCTTACACCACCAGCGCGTTAGCCATGCCGCAGTCGATAACGGTAAATCCAGGAAACGGGATGCTGCTGGCCTTGCTGGCGAATGAGCAGCTGATGCAAATGGATACAGCGACCGGTGCCTATGCTTCATTCTCACCGGCGGTGGAAAGTGCTGCGGCTTTGCCACAAACCGAAATGGGGGGCTATCAGGGGTTTGATCATGATGATGACGACGATGATGATGATGATGACTGGTATCCTGTTCAGAAACCATCCGTCTTGAGCTTTGCGGCACAAGGCAAGGATAACCAACAGGCTTACCTGCTGTACCGGCCCTCACTGAACGGCAATACCTCGGTCAGTAACACCTGTACCTCAACCGGTGAAAACGGGATCTTCTTCACCGAGATCGGCGGTAACAGTCAATCGCAGCCGCTCCCGGCCGAGATGAAGATCGACAGCTTCGGCGGCGCTTCCAGCCTGATCCCGCCGGTCACAGCACAACCGTCCGTACCGGTTTCTTCTGCGCAGTGTCGGAATAATCACATCAACGCCTTTACACCGCTGTATAAGCAAGATCAACTTGTTGCCGTCTTTACCAACGGCTCATATCAACACAGCGAATTACAACTTCTTTCCAGCAAAACCTTAGCGCCGCAAGGGGTACGCTATCCCCTTTCAACAACGCAGCCGCTGCTGGTGGCCGATCACAGCCAGCAGCAGCTGTTGGTGGTTGACGGTACATCCAATCAAGCGACGATCCTGGATAGCCAAACCTTGAAGCCTAAAGCGACACTGGGCACCAGCGATATTTCTGCCGCTGTCTTTACCAACAATGACAGCAGCCTGATTGTCAGCGACGGCACAGAGCGCCTTCACTGGTATGAGATTTCTGCCCCTGGCAGTGTCAGTACCACGCTGGATCTCGGCGCCCCCGTGATCGGCCTTGCCGTATCTCCTGACGGCCAGCTGAGCGCCGCATTGGCCGGGAAACGCCTGTACATCATCGACAACCAAAGCCGCCAGGTGATCCTGTCGCAAGCTTACCAACATGCATACCCATACGGCATGAGCATGCTGAACGATAAAGTCATCATCTCTCGCTACGGCGCGCTGGACTATATTCAATTCGGCAATCTGATCGGCAGCCCGGCAAAAGTCGGCTACCAGTTGATCACCCGGGACTTGATTCACACCTGGGCTGCAAAAGCCAGCCATCCGTTCAGCCCGACCACACTGAGCTATCTGCTCGAAACAACTGGGGCTGAAGCCTCTATCAGTGGCCACTTCAGTAATCTCGATGTCGAGTGGCTCCCTGCCAATGCGACCGCTGCCAGCGACGTCAAAACCGTGGTCCTGTCCGGCTACTTCCGCGGCGAACGGATCCGCATGTACAAGCACCTCTGATGTCCGCGGTGGTCGTATCCACCAACCCAAAAGCGCCGGTCGTTTCACCGGCGCTCTGTTCATGAATGACAACTCTCCGGGCATACGGTGACCCGTTCACCCTTTGCCGCTATCTTCTGCGATATTCCGGATATTATCGGCCATTGCACGGGAAACACGACGAAAAGCCGACAAATCATCCTCACTGATGCCACGCCGCATCTGCTGATCCAGTGCCAGTTCAGCCGCGCGGATCCGGGCAACGAGCTGTGCGCCCTGCCCGGTCAGCGCCAGCAAGTGGCTGCGCTTATCATCCGGGTTCGGCTGCTTCTCGATCAGGTTCAAGGCCATCATCTCTTTTACCAAACGGGCAATTTGCGCTTTGTCTCGCGCCATGGTTTGCACAATGACATTGGCCGTGCACTGCGGGTGCCCATCAATGATGTGCAAGCAGCGGACAACCATGCCGTTGAGTCCGAGCTCTTTGGCCTGGATCGCCTTGCGGATCGCGACTCGGTAATGATGGGAAAGTGTCCAAATCGACTCGGTGATCGGGGTTTGACGCGACATCTGCACCTCATATGATGAGCATAAATATAGTTGACTTTATCAACCTTTAAATTATAGTTGATTTTATCAACCATATTCCAATCAGGCAAACCAATTCATGAAACCCAAAGCAAGACTGGCGCACGTCGCCGAGATCATCGATCTGACCCCGCACCTGCGGCGAATTATTGTCACCGGCGACGACCTGAATGGCTTTCCCGCCGATCAGGACGGGGCGTATGTCAAAGTGATCCTGCCCGAAGCCGCGACCAAGCAGCCGAACCTTGACCTTCACGGTGAGCAACGCCCATTGATGCGCTCTTACACCATCCGCGAGTTCGATCCCCAGACCAACCGTCTGGTGTTGGACTTCGTGGTTCATCGCCATCAAGGCCCGGCGACTGACTGGGCCGCCACAGCGCAACCCGGGGATCCGGTGGGGATTGCCGGTCCCGGGCCAATGAAGCTGACAGATTTTAACGCCCCGGCCTATTTGCTGGTCGGCGATCTGACCTCGGTTAATGCTGTAAACGGCTACGGCAAATGGATCCACCCGCAAGCGGAGATCCGGGCCCTGATCCAAACACCGACCGCTGAAGACTTGATTGACCTCGATATTGATGAGCGCGCCGAAGTCCAGTGGTTGGTTGATGACAGCGACAGCCCGGATCGACTGGCCGATGCCATCCTGAGCCACCTCAGCCAACTGCCGGCTGACACTCACATCTTCCTCGGACTGGAAGCGCGGCAAATCCGTACCCTGCGCAATGTGTTACAGGGTGACGCCGGGATCCCACGTCAGCAAATTCACGTCACCGGCTACTGGAAAAAAGGGGTGGACGCCGATAAGTTCGGCCAGGAGAAACAACGCAACCCATTGTGAGCAAGGTAATCCCGACCGGGCAGGCCTATGATTAAACCAGAGAGCTGAAGAGAAAGCGCCACGGTATCGAGGTGGCCCGACTCTTCCTCGGTTTTCCGCTCAGGCCAAGGGAGCTTTACCATGTTTGGATTTATCAGCAGAAACATCATCACCGGACTCATTACCCTGCTTCCTGTGGTTTTAACGCTATATCTGCTGTATTGGCTGGCGATGTCCGCCGAAGCCCTGTTGGGCAGCCTGATCCAAGCCATTTTGCCACACGATTGGTACTGGCCGGGAATGGGGTTGATCACCGGCTTGTTCGTGATTTTCATGACCGGCCTGATGATGAACGCCTACCTAGTCCAACGCCTGTTCGCCAAAGGGGAGCAAGTGTTGTATCACATGCCGATTGTCCGCTCGGTGTACCCGGCCATCCGCGACTTTTTCGATTATTTCTCCCCCACCACCCGTAAAGAATTCAAGCAAGTGGTCGCCGTCACCCTGGGTGACACCGGCATGCAGGTGATCGGCTTTGTCACCCAGCCGATCCCCGAACGCCTGCCCGCATCCTTTCGTGATGACAAAAGCGTTCTGGTCTATCTGCCGCTCAGCTACATGATTGGCGGCTACGCCGTCCTCATTCCCCGCAACGCCATTCGCCCCCTCGACATGAGCGTTGAAGAAGCCATGCGGTTTACCCTGACCGCAGGCATGACCGGCACAGGGCCGGATCATCCATCGCACCACAATCATTAGAGCTATAAATAAAAACCCAGCACAAAACCAGCACAGCAAAAAATTCACACTTTTATACGCTTTAAAATCAACAAGATAACTAATCACCCATCTGTTTAACATCAATTCAAGGTTGAAATACTTAAATCAATCGCTAGTATATTAATGGAATTAATTAGAGCACTAAACAATGTGGCGACCAATGATTACCATGGCACCATGGGTGATGACCTCTAATCCATCAACTGATAGTCAGGAAGACTACTGCTTTCGCAAACCCAATAAGGAGGACGGTTTACGTGTTCATGAACTCATCGATTCATGCCCGCCTCTGGATACGAACTCCTCTTATTGCAACTTTTTACAAACCACGCACTTTCGCGACACCTGTGTAGTCGTGGAACGAGAAGGCACAGTCGTAGCATTCACCTCAGCGTATATACGCCCGGACACCACCGACACCCTGTTTGTCTGGCAAGTTGCCGTCAGCGCTTCCGAGCGCGGCAAGGGCCTTGGGCTGCAAATGCTGAACAAGATCCTGAGCCGGGAGTGTACTCGCGACATCCGGTTCCTGGAGACCACCATCACAGACGACAACAAAGGTTCCTGGGCCCTGTTCGACAAGCTGAACTCACAGTCGAACCTGCGCGGGGAAGTGACGACGTTTTTAGATAAACACCGACACTTTTCCAGTGCGCACGACAGCGAATACCTGTACCGCATCCAATTAAGAAAATGAGACCTGAATAGGAATTCAAATGAATATCTTCAAAGACCAAGAGTCAAACGTACAATGTTACGCCCGAAACTTCCCCGTCGTCTTTCAAAAGGCAAAAGGAAGCTGGCTGTATACCGCGGACGGTGAAGCATATCTCGACTTTCTCGCCGGTGCGGGTGCGCTCAATTACGGCCACAACAACTCTGTCCTGAAAAAAGCCCTGATGGATTACATTGATGCCGACGGCCTGACCCACGGCCTCGACATGTACTCTGAAGCCAAGGGCGAGTTTTTAACCCAGTTGGAGCAGACGATCCTCAAACCACGCGGTCTGGACTACAAAGTGCAGTTCACCGGCCCGACCGGTACCAATGCCGTTGAAGCCGCGCTGAAACTGGCGCGCAAAGTGACCGGCCGTCACTCAATCGTCGCCTTTACCAACGGCTTCCACGGCGTGTCGTACGGCGCACTGGCTGCCACCGGTAACCAGCACCACCGTGGTGGTGCCGGGATGCCGCTGCAAGGCGTGACCCGCCTGCCGTATGACGGCTACGCCGGTGTCGATGGCCTGGCGCTGTTCGAAACCATGCTCAACGACAACTCCAGCGGGATGGATAAACCCGCCGCCGTGATCCTGGAAGTGGTCCAGGGCGAAGGGGGACTGAACGTCGCCTCAACCCCTTGGCTGCAAAAACTGGACACTCTCTGTAAGCAGCATGACATTTTGCTGATTGTCGATGACATCCAGGCGGGTTGCGGCCGCACCGGCCACTTCTTCAGCTTCGAGCCTGCCGGCATCCAACCAGATATGGTCACCCTGTCGAAATCGATCGGCGGTTACGGCTTGCCGATGGCTATCGTGCTACTCAAACCCGAGTTGGATCAGTGGCTGCCGGGCGAGCATAACGGCACCTTCCGAGGCAACAACCACGCCTTTGTCACCGCCGCCAAGGCGATTGAAACCTACTGGCAGGATAACCAGTTCCAGCAACATATCCAGGCCCGCGCCGAGCAGCTAACAGCAGCACTCGACCCCTTGCTGGCACGCTACCCGGCTCACTTCGATCAGATCAAAGGTCGTGGCCTGATGCAAGGCATCGCCTGCCACGACGGTCAGTTTGCCCATTTGGTTGCCCGTGCCTGTTTTGACGCCGGCATGATCATCGAAACAGCCGGACCGGATGACGAAGTGCTCAAGTTCTTCTGTCCGCTGACCATTACGGAAGAAGAGATGGCTCAGGGGATCGCCATCTTCACCGACGCGGTTGAGAAAACCATTTCATCACGACTGAAAAAAGCATCATAAAGAAAAGGGATCACAATGATTGTCAGAACATTAGAAGAATGTCGCCAAAGTGAACGTCGCGTGGTTGCGGAGAACTGGGAAAGTACCCGGATGTTGCTCAAGGATGACAACATGGGTTTTTCCTTCCATATCACCACCATTTTCAAAAATACCGACACCCACATTCATTACAAAAACCATCTGGAGTCGGTTTACTGCGTGTCGGGCCGCGGGGAAATTGAAACCCTGGCCGATGGTAAAGTCTATCCGATTGAGCCGGGCACCCTGTACATCCTGGATCAGAACGATGAGCACCAGCTGCGTGCCTATAAAGACGAAGATATGGTCATGGCATGTGTCTTCAACCCGCCGCTGACCGGCCAGGAAGTGCATGACAAAAACGGCGTTTATCCGCTGAGCGAATAAATTCTCATCAATCTGGCTTTGGCAACGGCCAAAGCCACTAAGGAGCCTATAATGCATACCGTCGAAAAGATCGGTGGTACATCCATGTCTGCGTTCGACGCAGTGCTTGATAATATTATGTTTTACCCGCAATCCCCCTACCAACGCATCTTCGTAGTGTCGGCCTACGGCGGGATCACCGATGCCCTGCTGGAGTGTAAGCGCTCCGGCGAGCCGGGCATCTACCAGCACATTGCCGACCGCAATGCGATCTGGAAAGAAAAACTCGACGATCTGAAGCAGCGGATGCTGCTGATCAACGACAATATTTTTGCCGATCCCCTGTGCCGCAAGCGGGCTGATAAATTCGTCACCGATCGGTTGAGCCAGGCCCGGGATTGTATCGACAATATTCTGGAGACCTGCCAGTTCAAGCAGTTTTCCCTGTCGGCCTACCTGCCGCAAATCCGGGAGTTCCTGTCTTCGATCGGGGAAGCGCACAGCGCATTTAATACTGTCCTGAAATTGAAAAAACACGGCGTCAACGCCCGGTTTGTCGACTTGTCGGGTTGGGACGACAAACCCGCAGGCTCACTCGATGACGTGATCACTCAGGCAATGAGTGACATCGACCTGTCCAAAGAACTGCCGATTGTCACCGGCTATGTCTACTGCGATGAAGGGCTGATGAAGACCTATGATCGCGGCTACAGCGAGATGACCTTCAGCCGCCTGGCGGTGCTGACCCAGGCCAAACAAGCGGTGATCCATAAAGAGTATCACCTCAGTACTGCTGACCCACGCATTGTCGGCCCGGATGTAGTGATGCCGATGGGGATCTCCAACTACGATGTTGCCGATCAACTCGCCAACCTGGGGATGGAAGCGATTCACCCCAATGCCGCTTCCGGCCTGCGCCGGGCAGAGATCCAACTGGTGGTAAAAAACACCTTCGAGCCGGAACACAAAGGCACTTGGATCACCCCGGATCACCAGCCGGAGACTCAGAAAGTTGAAATCATTGCCGGTCGCGACAAGGTGTTTGCACTGAATATTTTCGATCAGTCCATGGTCGGGAAAGCAGATAACATCGGTTATGACCTGATGCAGATCATCCGCAACGAGCGGGTCCAGCTCATCGGCAAAGAGATGAACGCCAACTCAATCACCTATTATCTGGCCGGTTCATCGACGTCCCATAACCGGGTACTGACGCAAGCCGAGCAAATGCTACCGGACGCCCAAATCACCGGCAATATGGTCGCCTTGATCTCGGCCATCGGTGCCTGTATCGACACCAACGAAGTGTTACGCAGCGGCATGAGCGGGCTGATGGCACAAAATATCACCCCGAAAGCAGCGCACTCATCGCTGCGAAATGTCGATGTCCAGTTTGTGGTGGCCGATGAGGATTATGCGGTGACGATCCGGACCCTGCACGAAACCCTGATCGCCAACCAGTCGGGCCGAAAACAAAAGAAATCACTGGCCGCATAGCCCAACAGTCAACACCGGTTCGCCCGGTCAGCATCAAACGTCCTCAGCGCCCGGGTTTCCCCGGGCGCTTTCTCATCTGAACTCCCCGAAGTTCGGAGAACAGACAGCACACACACAACACTTCTTCGTCCGGGCTGCCCGTCACAAAGTTCCGGTTTATGTCACGAACACAAAACAAAACCCATCATATTTTTTCACATTCCCGTGAATTGACTCACAGGAGGCTCATCCGAAACCGGTTACAATTGTCATACCAATAACCGTAAACAGAACACTTCACCCTATGCCACAAAAAATTATTCTGGATACCGATCCGGGCATCGATGATGCAATGGCGATCCTGTTTGCCGAAGCACACCCGGCCATTGACCTGATCGGCATCACCACCGTCTACGGCAACGCAACCATCGACAACGGCATGCGCAATGCCCTGTATCTGAAAGAGCAATTTCAGCTCAACGCCGACGTCGCCAAAGGCACTGACAAACCCTTGATTCGTCCACCTGTCGGCGCAACCGTCGTGGTTCACGGCGAAACCGGATTCGGCGATTGCCATGCCAGCGAGCCACAGCACGCCACAGCCGATCCCCGCCCGGCGTATCAGTACATCATTGACACCCTCAAAGCCAACCCGGGTGAAATCACCCTGGTTGCCGTCGGCCCGCTCACCAATCTGGCACTGGCACTGGAAGCCGCCCCTGAAATTACCTCGCTAGTGAAAGAAGTGGTGATTATGGGCGGTGCATTCGGCGAAAACGGCCATCGCGGCAACGTCACCCCATACGCTGAAGCCAATATCCATGACGATCCCCATGCGGCAGACAAAGTGCTGACCGCCGACTGGCCGGTGGTGGTGATTGGTCTGGATGTCACTCAAGAGAGCATGTTCTCCTCGGCATACCTGGATGCGCTGAAAGCCGAAGCGGGTCATGTTGGCGAATTTATCTGGGATGTCAGCCGCTACTACCTGCGGTTTTATGCCCAGAAACTCGGAATGGACGGCTGTCATGTTCACGATCCATCCGCCATTGCCTATGTCATCGACCCGGCGCTGTTTACCCTGCGCAAAGGACCGGTCCGGGTCGTCACCGACGGCCCTGCCGAAGGCATGACGCTGCAAAAATATGATGGCCGCCGCTATCAAACAGACGACTGGCAGGACAACCGCAGCCAACGCGTCGGCGTTCAGGTCAACAGCGACGCGCTGCTGGCGCTGTATCGCGAGGCCATCATCAACTATGGTCAGGGAACGTCCGGCAGGTAAGACTGGCTGACAGCCGTTTTTATTCCCCGTTATTCCTGCTCAGGGAGCCACGTCTCGGCTCCCTGCTTTACTTTTCCGAGCTGAAAATCAACCCTTTCCGTCCCGCCGGTGGTAAGAAACCGACACAAGCATTTTAACAACTAAGCTGTTATAAAGGCTGCGGCACATGAAAAACTGGTTCACAACAGGAAGAGGAACACAATGGCGGAACAATTACGGTTAGATATCATTTCGGATGTGGTGTGTCCCTGGTGCATCATTGGCTTTAAACGCCTGGAGCAAGCCATTACCGAGTTGGGTGCTCAGGATAAAGTGACCATCACCTGGCAACCTTTCCAGCTCAATCCGGACATTCCGCCGGAAGGCGAAAACCTGCGTGAACACCTGGCGAAGAAATACGGCACCAGCGTGGCCGACAGTGTGCACGCCCGGGACCAGCTGACCCAGTTGGGTGCCGAGCTCGGCTTTGCTTTTGATTATTTTGACGAGATGAAAACCGTCAATACCCGCGATGCCCATATCCTGCTCGACTATGCCAAGGCCTTCGACAAACAGACCGAGCTGGCCATGCGCCTGTTCACCGCTTTCTTCGGCGAACGCAAAGACATTTCCGACCGCACCGTGCTGGCCAAAGAACTCGAAGCCGTCGGCCTGGATCCGCAACCTGCCATGGCGCAGCTTGACGACAAAGCAACCATCGCCGACATCGAAGCCACCCTGCACGACTGGCCGCGCTACGGCGTGACGGCAGTGCCGACCGTGGTGTTCAACCAGACCGACGCCCTGACAGGTGCCCAGCCAGTAGCAATGTATAAGCAGCTGCTGCAAGAGTTTCTGTCAGCAGATTAACGATGCTCATACCGCCGGGCATTCTGCCCGGCCATCCCATACAATTGAATAAAATCAGTGCCACTTAATTGATTGTATCTTGGGCCCCATCACTCCAACATCGACTATCGAAAGGTTTCAAAACTGTTTCGCTCAATGCCACCTACCAACGAAACAAGAAATGAGATGTAACGACCACAACATCGCTACTCAATTCTGGCTCAAGATGGAAGTAAATCAGTCCCGATGTGAGTAGACAAGAACATAGGCGCTCAACAAAATAGTCCTATCGTCCCTACGACTAATCATACGACGAGAATAAAACAAAAACATGAGACGACGCATATAACACGAAACCTCATCGTGTGGCCCACATCTCAAAATCTTAGTGGAAATTGTGAGCAGTAAGCTGACCAAGCCGTTTTAAATGGGACCAAATATGAACAGCGTTTACTCAAAATCTCGATCCACTCACTTCCAAATAAGGACGTATTGTACGAAAGGCAAAACGACGAATTCAGCGCTTCGCCCCACTTCACTCAGCCAATCCATGAGTGGCTGCCTAGGTTGCCAAATACACACTCTTTCAGGGTACGGTGGATGTATTTCAAATGAACCTCATAAAGATGAACAGCACCATTGCCTGAGACTCCTCACAGTACTTCGAGGCGAACGCCTTCTCTGGCACAATGGCTCCGAGCACCCAACGCATATAGGAAAAGGAAAAAGTGTCCTTATTTTCTCAGCCAACACTTTCAATGACGTGTTCATCAGCGAGGAAGAAAGCTTCATCGAGATAGCCGATATTCGATTTGACTGTCAATATTTGAGTCCTATCTATCAGCAAATGAAAGAACAGGCAGAAATGGGAGAAAACTATCCTTTTACTGAAAACCAACCCATAATTTTTGATACAAGCTTTGAAATTCAGCATTTTATCCGACAGTTAAGCACAGAAGCAGAACGAAAGATGTCAGATGTCACAGATCGCCTTTACAACGCATCACAGGCCTATCTGTGCTTATCCAAACTACTCGGTCAACTCGAGGCATTCAAATCACACAAGAAAGCCGAAGAATGCCCTTGCCTTTCGAGCCGAACCTTAAACAAAATCCGGAAAGCGCACACATTGATCGAGTCAGACCCTGGCCGAAACTGGAGTATCGGTGCGTTGTGCCAGGAAGTCGGTACCAATGAAACCAGCTTCAAACGCGGTTTTAAACTGCTATTTAATACAACGTTCTCTAAATTGCTACAGCAAGCCCGTATGGACATTGCAGCCAGCGAGCTCAAATCTACTGATCGCCCGATCATTGATATCGTATACAAAGTCGGATACTCCAGCCCTTCGCACTTTACGAAGTTGTTTAAACAACACTTTGGCCAGAACCCACTTCAGTATCGGAAATCCCATCAAAGCGCCTAAGTATTCCCTTCCACGCCCCATCATTTAAACGCCCCAGTCAACTGGGGTTTATTTACCAGAAGAGTCTCGAATAATGCAACCATAGACATAACAACTCAATGGTGATAATGTTTCTCATTATCGTTTTATTGGTGTAATTACTATGGCTTACTATCGACTTCCCTTTCATTTAGATCTCATAGAAGAGTCCATCCAAACGAACGGTAACATTGTCTTCAAACATCCACGATGTAAATTTTCACTGCGATGCAACAAATTGAACGACGAAATCGTACTGAGCCAGTTCCATGGACATTTTTGCGCCCCGACTCAGTTGGACACCCCAGACACAGCCGAATACGATTCTGTGACAATCATGCTCAACCTCGGCAACGCGGTTTACTATCACATTCACAGCTTGTCAGAACCGCGAATTTTACCAAGCAACACGATCGCATTGTGCTATTCAGATGCTCGGACCGGGCTGTGTCGATATCAGCCACAAGCGACTCAAATGTTTGCACTGCAAATCCCGAGACAAGTTATACTCGAATACCTCGATGTTATGCAAATTGGCCAGAAGACACAACGACAGCTAAAAAACCGCGAACCCTTTATCATCATAAAACCTGCCACGGCTCAATTCCTTCGTTTTTCAGTCCGGTTATCTATGGCCATCGACCAGTGTGACAGCATCCATCGCCACTTGTCTTACAGCTTTATGAGTGATGCCACTCGCTATTTAATTGAAGACAATGCCTATCCTCAGCAAGTTGATAACAGTAATAGTCTGGGAAAAGCAATTGACATTCTAGATAAAGAGTTTATTACCCCCCCGACTATCACTCAACTAGCACATCGTATTGGCACCAATGAAAACTCATTAAAACAATGGTTTAGGAAAGAACTCAACACCACAATCCATCAATATATCGTTCAACAACGAATGGCAAAAGCAGCAGAACTACTCAATTTCAGTACATTGAACATTTCCCATATCGCGCAAGAAGTAGGCTACGCAAATCATGGTCACTTTTCCGCTGCATTTAAGCGTGAATTTGGCTGCCCGCCGTCAGCCTATCTTTCATTACGCAAAGAGTCGCCTAATCGCATGACTTTACCGAACCAATAGCCAACCCACAAACCTAATGTCCGTTTTAATTTCAACCGCACAGCACCTAAATAGATGCATGATTTATCATTTTTAAACAATGGGTTAATTACGAAATCGAGTCTTTGCTCGTGTAAAAATACTAAGGGTGATTTGTTTAAACCCCACGAAAAACAGAAAACGTCGGTTCGCGCTTTTTTTTCCCCTCATTGAGTTAGCGGAAAAAAGCCAAAATTTGCACCATAGACGATAAAATTGTCATTTGAAGGATCCCGCAAGATGTACAGGCACAGTTTCTTACTTTCTCCCATCACATTAGCCATTATTGCCGCCACCATCAGCCCGATTGCAACGGCTCAAAGTACGTATCAGGAAATCATGATCATCGAGTCCACTAAGCAGGATATTCCTCTGGAGCGCGTCGATAATTCAGTGTTGATTAAAACTGGTGAAGAGCTTGAGAAAGCGGGGATCCACGAAGTGAAAGATTTAGAGAAAGCATTTCCGGGGCTGATGATTCAGACACGAGGTAACCGCACGTATGCCAATACAACCGTACGAGGCGTTAGCTCACCCGACTATTATTCACCCACAATCAGTATCTACGTTGATGGTGTACTGCAAGACAGTGCATTCCTCACCCAGCAGTTATTGAACGTAGAACAAGTCGAATTACTCAGAGGTCCTCAAGGCACGCTATACGGAGGCAATGCTCAAGGTGGTGTCATCAACATTACGACAAAAAAGGCTACCGATGAGACCGTAGCTTCAGCAGGTGTTACCTACAGCAATCGAAGTCAACAGCTTGATGGCTCAGCCGCCGTCGCGATTAGCGAAACAACCTATGCTGATGTTGCAATCCGCTCATTAAAAGACGAAGGAAACATTCGTCATATTCCAAGCAATACGGATGATGCCAATGAAACCGAAGACTTTAGCGGTACTGCCCGATTCCACTATCTGCCTGAGCAATCACCACTCTCCCTCACCTTTTCAGTATCTTCTGCGCACTTAGACAGCCATGAAGAGTGGTATTTAACTCAAGAAGAATATAACAACAAGGCGACCAGCCAAGACATCCCTGAACTTAAACGTGTCGTCAATAGCTATGCTTTAAATGTGGGTTACGATCTTGGGGCTACCCAGTTAACCAGTATCACGGCGTACCAGAATCGCAACGTTGACCGTCAGTTTGTCGGTGGAAAATGGGTGGAAGACCAAAACACCTTCAGCCAAGAGGTACGCGCTAACACCCAATTCAACGATGACCTTTCAACATTAGTTGGTGGCTACTACGAAAATCGGCGCTTTGATGTTAACACGGGTGCTCAGAATGACATCAAGACCGATACCTATGCTCTATTTGGCCAAGCGACTTATGCGCTAACACAAAGTGTCGACCTCACTGGCGGATTACGCGCATCAAGATTCGCTTCTGAGTCCGACTTTGGCGGTAACTCCGCTTGGATGATTGACAGTTACCAATCGGACAAGTCGGAAAGTGTGGTTTCACCAAAAGCGGCGCTTGGCTGGCAAGTGGATGAAGATTCAAGAATATTTGCCTCAATAACCAGCGGTTACAGACCTGGTAGCTTTAGTCCAGTTCCACGCAGCTCAGGCGATACCAATGGCTATGATGCAGAGAAATCTCTAAATGGTGAATTGGGGTGGCGAACCATCTTGCTCGATCATACCCTACACTTTAGTGGCGCTCTATACTGGATCGACACAAAAGATATTCAATTGTACACGGGCAACCCCAACAGTCAGGTCCTAACCAATATGGGCGATGCTCAAAGTAAAGGAATTGAACTCGACCTTGCTTACTACCCAACAGATGATCTGACTCTGACACTAGGTGCCACCTTCGGTCAGTCGACATTCGAATCGGGCAACAATGGTATTCAAGGCAACACTCTGCCTTATGCACCGGATACAACCGCTGTAGCTGGGCTTGAGTATTACTTGCCTCAAACGTGGGTAGACGGCGACATTTCAATCATTACCAACGCACGATACACCTCAAAAATCTACTTTGATGAAAACAACACGGTGGCACAAGACGGATATACTCTGGTCGACTTAGCTATTCAGTATGCCATCAATGACAACCTCTCTCTGCGCTTGTTCAGTCATAACTTGACCGACAAAGAGTACGTCACCTATGCGTACACTCGAAGCAACACGCGCTACAGCAACTACGGTACAGCGCGAGAGGTTGGCTTGAACATGAAGCTGGAGTGGTAATACCATGAACACCGCTCAAACGACGCTGGGCCTCAAACCACTATTGGCGGTTCTTGCTGGCGTATACACCATACAAAGCCTCGTTGGGATGTTTACACTGCAAGGGCTACCTGCCGTGTTGCGCTCTGAGGGTATCTCAACCTCTCAAATCGGCTTGTTTTATTTAGCGATGCTACCATGGGCGTTGAAATTCTTATGGGCACCCTATGTGGAAGCAATGCGAAAGCGCCGCGGACTGTTGAGCCATGGGAAACTGATTGGTTTTGCCCAATTAGGCGTTGTTGTCATCCTCACTGGAATGGCTTTAACTTCAGCGATACAGCTCCCTGCCCTGTTGTTTATCAGCGTGTTTGCTCTGGCTTTATTCTCTACTGTTGCAGATATCAGTACGGATGGCTTAGCGGTCGATCGATTGCCGCAAAGAAGTCGTCATTTAGGCAACTCAATGCAAGTCGGAGGCGCTTACATCGGTGCTCTATTTGGTGGTGGACTTTTCATCTATATGATGGGGGTCTACCAATGGCAAACGGCGCTGTATGTTCTGATGACACTCATTGTTGCGATGTCACTACCAACAATTGCATTGTTTCGTAAAGAGGTGCCTTCACCACAACTTCAAATCGAAACGTGCCACCCTTCATTGCGCAGAGCCTGGAACAGTTCCAGCGTTCGTTTGGGGTTACTCATGGTAGTAGTATGCCAAATAGGGACACGAGGCGTGCAATCAATGATGATACCTTACCTGTTTGATCAAGGTCTTCAATTGACCGATCTAGGTATACTTGCCGCAGGAGGTGGCGCCATCACTGGACTGATCGGGGTGCTAGTCAGTGCCATATTAATGAAACACTTTTCTGCTCGTACCATGCTGCTGACCTGTTTAAGTTTAGAAGCCTTGGTCTTTGCCTGCTTCTTCCTCGATACGCTAGAGCTCATCATAAGCGCATTCCATTTACCGATCCTCTACGTGCTCAGTTCAGCAGTAGCCGCCGCGAAGTTTGTTGCCCTTTATACCCTGATGATGGAATGGGCATACGGCAAGCAAGCTGGTGTTGACTTCACCCTCTTCCAGTCCACAGACATGGCGGTTGCCATTCTGATGGCACTGGCAAGTGGCATTGTCATCGCCAACTTAGGTTATGGTGCCCACTATGGCATTGCGGTTATTGCAACTGTCATTGCTTTTGGGCTTGGTTTTCTTCGCCTCTCTATACCAAGGTCATCACCTCAACCTCAAGCTACCTAATCCCATAACGCCCACCGATGGTGGGCAAACTTACCCTCTCCCATCAGCCACATGAACGCATGTGGCTTAGGGAGGCTCAACCTAAATTTGATAAAAGTAAGATGCCAACATGTCCAATAACACTGATCTAATTACTGAATAGCCACCGACTTGATAGACACCTTTTAGTTAGACAAAATGACTAGCAGAGAGGTGCTTATGAGCAACAAGCGATACCCAGAAGAATTCAAAGTTGAAGCCGTCAAACAGGTTACTGAAAAAGGCCATAGTGTAGCCGATGTGGCAAATCGTTTAGGGACTACCACGCATAGCCTTTATGCTTGGATTAAACGCTACGGCCCAGATTCCTCCCAATATCAAGCCAAGTCCGATGAAAGTGCCGAAATTCGTCGACTCAAAAAGGAGCTGCAAAGAGTCACCGAAGAAAGGGACATATTAAAAAAAGCCGCGGTGTACTTCGCAAGCCAGTCCGACTGAGGTACGCCTTTATCAAAGCCAATCAGGCTGTTTGGCCTGTTCGACGTATGTGTAAAGTCCTTAGCATCCACCCAAGTGGTTATTATGCTTGGCTTAAGCAACCCGACAGCAGACAGGAGAAACGGCGTAAATACCTTCTCGGACTCATCAAGCAGTTCTGGCTGGAATCTGGCGGCGTTTATGGCTATCGAAAAATATACAGTGATTTACGTGATGAAGGTGAATGTTGCGGTATCAACCAAGTTCACCGCTTGATGAAACGAGAAGGCTTACAGTCGCAAAGAGGATATCGAAAACCCAGGCCCAAAGTGGGCACAGAGAATGTCGTTGTTGCGAATAAGTTGGCCAGGGAGTTCAACCCGACTGCTCCAAATCAGTCTTGGGTGACCGATATCACGTATATAAAAACTCACGAAGGTTGGCTATACCTCGCAGTCGTCGTTGACCTGTTCTCTCGGAGAGTGATTGGTTGGTCGATGAAAAGCAGAATAACGAAAGAGCTGGTATTGGACGCGCTTCTGATGGCGATATGGCGACGCTCACCGTCAGAGAAGGTACTCGTGCATTCCGATCAAGGAAGCCAGTATACAAGTCATGACTGGGATAAATTTTTAAAGCAGCACGGTCTGGAATCAAGCATGAGCCGTCGGGGTAACTGCCATGACAATGCGGTAGCTGAAAGTTTTTTCCAGTTACTGAAAAGAGAAAGAGTGAAGCGAAAGATCTATTCCACTCGGGAAGAAGCGCGGATGGATATCTTCGAATATGTCGAGATATTCTACAACGTCAAACGCAGACACGGTTCCAATAATCAGTTGTCACCAGTAGAGTATGAAAAGCGGTATGAAGAAAGGTTAATTAGTGTCTACTGAGTCGGTGGCTATTCACAGCATAGCAACTCCCTGACCATTCACTTGTCTCCAACCAGCCACCCAAGATGCCAGTGCGGCTCAATTTCTGCTGAAGTGCATGATACTTCCATCCGGACAATCTCGGACAGAAACATTATGGACTATGCGGTAACCCTGAAGGTTCCAGCGAGGAGATTACGATGTCCTCAGTGTGGCATCCTGACTGAACAAATCACTTGGCTTGAACCTTATTCCAGGCAAACAACCCGTTTAGTCCGCTTTGTCGAAAAGCTGCTCACCAGGCTTCCCATCAAACACATTTCTGAACTGGTGAAGCTCCACTGGACGACCATCAAAAACATCGATAAGAGGCGTTTGGCACGAGAGGTCAAAGAGCCAGACTGGAGCAAAGTAAAGCGCTTGGTTATGGATGAATTTGCCCTATTCAAAGGGCACCGCTATGCCACGGTCATCGCTGATGCCGATACACACCAAGTTCTCTGGATTAACGAAGGGTGCAGTCGAGAATCCATCCGCCCGTTTTTTGAACAGCTGGGTGACCATTGCAAGCAGATTGAAGCCGTTGCAATGGATATGAACACAGCGTTTGATTTAGAAGTACAAGCGCATTGTCCTAAAGCCATGGTTGTTTATGACTTATTCCATGTTGTTGCCAAGTATGGCCGGGAGGTGATTGACCGTGTGCGGGTTGACTGCGCTAACCAACTTAAGCACGACAAACCTGCTCGTCGTCGGGTCAAGCGGGGGCGGTGGGTGTTGCTGAAAAACCGAAACAACCTGAATGATAAGCAAGTCGGATATCTGGAAGAATTGCTCGCCGCGAACAAAGACTTAATGGTGGCCTACTTAATGAAAGAGCAACTGAAGGAACTTTGGTATTGCCGCACTGAAGAGGAAAGCCAGAGACTGTGGGAAGTCTGGTGGCGACAGGTCATGGAGAGCGGTGTTCAACCGCTCATCCAGTTTGCCTAAAAGCTTAAAAAGTACCGGGCGGGAATCACTTCCTCTGCGGTACATGCGCTTCATACTTGTCGCCTGGAAGGAATGAACAACAGGATCAAAGTAATGAAACGAATAGCTTATAGCTATCGAGATACTGATTATTTCTTTCTGAAAATTCGATCCGTCTTCTCCGGAGATCCGAGATGAACCATAAAAAAGCCTCGCTTTACAGCGCAATGCTGATCAGTTAAGGATCGGTTGACTGATCCTTCTGATGCGTCAGAATCGGAAATCATTTACTGGTTTCCGGTTTTTTATGCCCGTAGCTTCCGCACTCACAGATTTTCTTGAAGAGTCTCCTGTCGATATCTCCCAGCTGACCACTTTCTCTGAACACGTTCCCGACGAGTGGGTTGCCAGAGCTACATCTTTATCGACTCAGGCAACCATCAGACGAAGACGGCTCCCCAGTGATATGGTGCTCTGGCTTATTGTCGGTATGGCCTTTTTCCGCAATGAGCCTATAGCTGAAGTGGCCCGCCGTATGAATGTCTGTGCCGAAGGGTTGGCAAACGAGGAACTCCTGGCCAAGAGTGCTCTGACACAAGCCCGTCAGCGACTGGGAAAGGAAGCGCCTAAATGGCTGTTCAAACAGTGTGCTCAGGTATGGGGTAAAGAAAGGTACCCGGAAGACAGCTGGAATAAACTTCAGGTTTTTGCTGTTGATGGGGCTCTGTTCAGGACCCCGGATACCCCCGGGCTTCGCGAACACTTCGGTTCGGGAAACACATCCGGAAAGCGCCAGACACCTTACCCTGTACTCCGTCTTGTCACCATGATGAACGTGCGTTCCCATATCATCATTGATGCCGATATCAGCCCTTATCGCCGAGGTGAAATACCGCTGGCCCAACCCTTTATCAACTCGCTGCCGGATAACTCGGTGACTTTGCTGGATAAGGGATTTTACGGAGCAAGCCTGTTGCTGGGCATCTCTGCCAGCGGGGCAAACCGACATTGGCTTATTCCTGCTAAAAAAGGCGTGGTATACACACTTCTCGACGAGGAGGAAACCAATGACAACCTTATCGAGATGAAGGTCTCGCCCCAAGCGAGAAAGAAGAATCCGACCCTTCCTGAGAAATGGCAGGTACGGGCAGTCACCTATGAGGTAGACGGGAAAGAGAAAACGGTTTTCACCTCCCTGCCAAGAGAGATGTACAGCGCCGAGCAGGTTGCCACCCTATACCACGAACGCTGGGAGATTGAACTGGGCTACCGCGATATAAAGAGCTCCATGCAGCACAATTCTCTTACCTTGCGGAGCAAAACGGTCGAGCTGGTTTATCAAGAGTTATGGGGGTTGCTTCTCGGCTACAACCTGGTCAGGAGAGAGGCAAGCCAGGCGGCTGTGGCGCATGACAGAGCCCCCACAGAAATAAGCTTCAAGTACGCCTGCCAGTTTATTGCAAGTCAGCTCAGGGTAATGAGTAAGGCACTGTCACCGGGAAACACGCCCAAGAGGCTAAAGGCACTACGGGGGGACCTGTCCGTGCTCTTCAAGGAAAATCGCCCCAGGCCATCTAGGCCCAGGGCAGTTAAGATATCAAAGACCCGCTATCCGGTTAATCGCCATGCCGCTCCGCTTAAGTGAACTGCATTGCGCTTTACAGCGAGGCTTTTACTTTGCTGTCCGGGATTTCTAGGCGACTTGGCCAGCAAGCCACAATTGCTGATAGCCCCCTCCTTCAGCCATCAAGGTATCATGGGCTCCTGAATCAACAATTTTGCCATCCTCTAAATAGTAAATAGTATCGGCATGTTGAACGGTGTCTAAGCGATGGGCGATAGTAATCACGGTCTTCCCTTCAGACAATCTGGCAATCGACGCCAATACTTCATTTTGCGTGGCCTCATCCAGCGCCGAAGTAATCTCATCCAATAGGAGAATCGGCGCATCATGCAGCAAGGCACGAGCAATGGATACTCTCTGGCGCTCACCTCCGGATAATTGGTTGCCGTTTTCACCAATATGACTATCCAGACCTTTTGGTAAACCCGCCACTAAGGCAGACAAACCGACGGCCTCAATCGCTTGTTGCAACTCTTCACTGCTTGCTTCTGGTTTCGCAAGCAACAAGTTGTCTCGTAAACTGCCGCCGAGCAGTTGAACATCTTGTGTGACATAGGAAATCAGTTTATACCAGTGTTGAGTTCCGATCTCATCGATGCTGCGTCCGCCAATATTTACCGAACCCGAAGAGGGAATATGGAAAGCAGCAATGGCATCCAGAAGACTGGATTTTCCCGCACCACTTGGTCCCACAAAAGCGATACGATGCCCTTTGGGGATGGTAAGGTTAACGCCACTCAGTATCTTTTGCTCATCAATGGTAAGATGCAGGTCATCAATGACGATATCGTGCCCAGCCGGAGCCTCCCCTTTCGCTGCTTGTTGAGGCAATTGAGCGAGCGCCAGCAAACGGTCGGCGGCATTGAGCATATATCGCAATAACGCAGCATAGACCGTCATTCGGGTTAAAGGGCGAATACAAACCACGCTAGCCACAATCACCACTAAACATTCTGGCCATGTCAGCTGATCAGATTGCAAAAACAGACTTGCGAGACCAAGATTTAAAACCAATGCAAGCTCAGTGATCAATGTAGCGATAAGAACCCCCATTCCACCAGCCCATTCCAGACCAAGGCCAGCTGCTCGTTGTTGCTCTATTTTGTCACACAATGGTTCCGCCAGACGTTCACTTTGGGCAAAACCACGTAGCATAGGCAGACAATCGACATATTCTAGAAGTCGACTGGAGACCTCACCATTCATACTGTGATGGTGCTGTGCTCGCTGACTGAATGTGCTTTCCGCGAGCATTAACACCCCCAGCGCCAGAATAAATATCCCCAAAGTAACAGCACCTAAAACAGGGTGAATCAAGCCAATCACCAATAGCATCGCAAATGGCACAACCCACGCTGAAATGAAATCCGCTAACAGATGACTGAATATATCTTCAAACTGCTTCAAATCTGCAGTCAGAAGTTTCATTTTTTCTCCTAAACGCTTTCCTTTCAGTGCAGCAAGAGGTTGTCTTCGAATATCCGTCAACAGCTGGCTTCTCAGCCCCTGAGTGATGCCATAAGCACCGAGAAACGTCTGCTTGGCACTCTGACCAACCCACCACTGGCCCGCCACCACCACCAGTGATATTGCCCCTATCGTCACCCAAGAGATTGACTCAGGAACCAAAAGCCAAAAAAATAATGCCCCAAACATCAACAGAGGCAATGCCTCAACTACGAGCTTTCCAGCGAGCCCAACCCAGAATTGCCGCGCACTGATACCACTATGATGAATCAGAATCTGAATATTAGTCATGGCTATACTCCTGCACTTGTCCAGCTTTAACACATAAACGACGATCAACCTGCTGAACACGTGTTGCTCTGTGGCTGATAATCAACTGAATCTGCTCGGGGTAATAATCGCGAAGGCCTTCCAACACGTTTTTTTCAGAGATTTGATCAAGATGAGCGGTTGCTTCATCCAAGATAAGAACCGGCGTTTTAGCTAATGCGGCCCTAACGATCGCTAATCGCTGCATCTCTCCACCACTGAATAAACGCTGAGCTTCTCCGATAGACGAATCTAAGCCGTAAGGCAAATCCATGACTAAGCTTTTCAGTCCCATCAGCGATAGCAATGACCACAGCTCTTCATCTTTTAACGCCCTATTAACCAACGAAAGATTGTCACGCAATGAACCAGAGAAGAACACTGTTTGTTGATCAACAGATGCAATGTAGTGACTGCGTGATTCGTCATCCCAATCCTTAATTGGTACACCATTGATATGCCAATCACCGCTGTCCGCTGTCAGAGACCCACTCAATGTCATCAACCAGGAACTCTTGCCTGCCCCAGATTCCCCCTCGATAGTGATGCGCTCACCGGGGTGAAACTCAGTATTTACATTGCTTAGCAACTGGTTTCCGGCGCGAGAAAGGCTCAACTGGTTGCAAGATAAGCTAACTAAAGGCTTACCATAATTTGATGCTACTGGTAGGGATGAATGGAAGAAGGGTATGAGGCGGTCAACTGCGACGAAAGATTGCTGAATCTGAGAAAAGACCTGAGTCAGATCGAGCCAAGGTTTTAAAATACCCGCACTGATACAAACCACCATAACCAGCTCAGCATGCGACAACTGTCCCATTTGAACCAATGCGATGGCAGCAGGCACAACCAACATGAGTGACGCCTGAGCCAGTGTGACAAAAGTCACCCAAGCCCCAACCATGATGCGGGTGTAGCCAGTTACGATTTTATTGTGGGAACGAATCGTGCGGCTAAGCGCCAAATAGGAATCTGCATCGACTGAGAACAATTTCATGGCACCAATGCTACGCAAAAACTCCATCTGCGCTTGGTGCATATCGGCAACGATCTGCATGTACTTTTCTTGCCGATGACGGAAGCCACTCATCAACATAATCTGAACAATCAGTGCAACAGGCAAAGGCAGCAGTGCGATCAGCGCTAGACGCCAGTCTATGTAACCCATCAGTATGGTGAGCAGCACTGGCATCATAAGACCGTTAATCACATCCGTACCATGATGGGCAATGAGCGGTTCAAGACTCTGACAGTCATCGGAGAGTCGTTTTTCTATATCACCTCGTTTCATGCTTCGGAGCTGTTCGATCTTCATGGATGCCAAAGCACGAACAATGTGTTGACGTGTCTTCTGGATAATCTGATACGCCGCTAAATGCGCCAGCCAAACCGCAAAGGCGTACAGCCCGTAGCGCCCCAACAACGCAACAACGAAAACAATCAGATAAGGAATTGGAGATTCTCCAGAAGCCACGGTTTCGAGAGAGAAAAACAGACATAGCCAAGGCACGACTTCTACCAGACTACACGCGACTGCGCAGCCCAAAGAGAGGGCGACTTGACGACGTTCGCTTTGCAACATGGTTCTAAACGCGCCCGTACGGCTCATATCCTTTGAAAGTAACATATAACAGCCTATTAAATTTCTATAGCTTCAGTTACTTTGCGCTGGCTTTCTAGCGAAATAAGACTTAATTTTCATCCTATTAGGCTTTCTTGCTGATTCACTTCCATAGTAGTAAATCGAGGGACATTTCTGTTATCGCGACGATACTCCTGAATAATGTTGTAAACGCTTCTTCGAATAAAAAACCAACCGTTAAATCCTCAACAACCCTATTCAAACAACAGAGAACAATCATGAATTGTTCTCTTCTACTGCTGGGTAAGTGTCATTTCTGGACCTAAAATGACACTCATTAAGATCATGTAAAACGACGCATTTTGGGGATTCAATATTGCAACGTCAAATCCCATCACGCGCTTTTGCCTAGCTGAGGCTACTGGTGTTCGTGCCATTTCCAACGAAACCGTTTCCCGCCGACACTTGAGCGGAACAGCACCAACCGATCTAATACAGCAAACTCATGGATCACGATAGCCGCCATAATCAGCCCGCCGCCCAGCATCTGGGGACCGGTCACCAGTTGTCCCAAAAAGACAAAGCCGATGATCAGGGCGAAGATGGGTTCGGTCAGTTCAATCAACTGCACCGACTGGCTTTCGATCAGCGTCAAAGACTTAGTGGTACACCAGAACCCGCCAATGGTGGGTAAGATCGCCAGCATCAATAAAGCAAACAAGCTATCGCTTGACGGCACCGACCAGCCGGACAGTGCCAGCGGGATCGACAGATAAATCACCCCGAACAGCAACAGTGCTGCCACCGGGATCAGCCCGCCCCCCAGACCAAGTTTCTTGGTCAGCACCAGGAAACAGGCATAACCCAGCCCGGCCACCACCGCCAGCAGCAATCCCGTGCTTTCCTGTCCAGAGAGCTGCTGGGTTTCGACGAAGACCAGATACAAACCGCCCAGCGAAAGCAGCATCGCCACCAGCTCATGCTTGTTGATCCAACGACGGGCAAGCGCTGCATTCAACAGGAAAGTAGCAATGGTCGAGGCGCCAAACAGGCAAAACACCACCACCGCCACATTGATGTGCTGGTAAGCTGCCGTTTCGAAATAATAGAGCACGAAAAAACCAAAGAATGCACAGACTGCGATACGTGGCCAGAACTGCCGAAGATAACGACCCAGCACGCCCAGTTGCCCGGTCATCACCGCCCAAACGCCCAGCGTCATTAACGCAATGAGGCATTTGTAAAATGCCACCGCTTCGGAGGAGAGTCCCAGTTGAAACAAATTCACACTAAATAGCCCCACCGTGCCGTTAAACAAGGCAGCCAGCACTGCCAGTAATCCACCGTAAATTTTCATATCATCCTTTTCTGTTATCCGTTTCCATCCTGTGCCCCCGCCGTTTCACTGATTTGATTCAAAAAGTTAAATGAAACAGTCAAATCGGGCAGGGGCAGATCAGTTTACTTATCGCCTTCAGCCGGAAGTCACCGCGTCGCCTTCACACGGACGCACTTTGCGGATCCGAACCGTCCATCCTGCCGGGGCCGTGATCAACAGGGTGCCGGCCAGGAAGATGGCGGAAGCCGCAATCTGGATCCCCGACAGCGCCTCGTCATAAATCAGCCATCCGCTGAGCAGGCCAAACACCGGCACCAGCAAACTGAGCGGCGCGACCGTGCTCATCGGGTACTTGAGCATCATCCGGTTCCACAGCCAGTACCCGAACAAAGTGGTCGGGTACGCCTGAAACAACACGGCAACAGACGTTTTCATATCCCACGCCTGATATGCCTGAGACAGCACCTCGGTGCCATTCAGCCCGATGCTCAGCCCTACCAGCGGCAACGGCGCAAACAGCATGCCCCAAACATTAAAAGCAAACACCCGCGTCACCTTGGCTTGTTTTACAATCATGTTCGCGGCCAGCCAGGAGCAAGTGGCAATCAGGATCAGCACCAGGCCTGACAGGGTCACATTCCCCTCGGTGCCGGTCACAGCCACCACCAGCCCGGCCAGCGCCAGCATGCTGCCGAACGCCTTAGCCCTGCCGACGGTTTCGCGGTAAACCAACACCCCGATGACAATGCTGAGCAGCACCTTCGACTGCAACAACACCGACGCCATGCCCGATGACACCCCGGCGCTAATTGACCACGAAGCCATCCCCCACACCCCGACCCCGAACGCCAGCCCGTAACCCACCAGATACTTCCAAGGCACGTCCGGCTTCGGGATAAAGAAAATGATCGGGAACACCGCCAGCCCAAACCGTGCCGCGACCATCAGCAAGGGATCGACGTCAGTCACACCCATTTTGATCATCGAGAAGTTAAACCCCCAGATCATCATCACCAGTGAAATCCATCCCAAATCTCGCCGAGTCATATTTTCTTGTCTCCTGAACCTTTTGATACAGTGTGGCTTGAGCATCAAATCCAGTACAGATACAATTTTTAACAAAGGAACCAATACAGTTAAGGATCAGACGTGTCTCGATATAAACAGCTTGCGGACAAATGCGTCGCCGATATTCAGGCCGGACGACTCAAACCGGGCACCCGGATGCCATCCCTGCGGCAATTTGCCCGGCAACAGCAGATCAGCGTCTCCACCGCCGTCAGCTGCTATCAGGAATTGACGGCTCTGGGCTGGCTCTGTGCCCGCCCGCAGTCCGGGTTCTATATCACCGCCCTGGATACGTCGCACCCACTCCCGGAGTGGCGCTCCTTTGCCAGCCGGGTCTCCACCCCGGCCCGCACACAGACCACCGTCGAGCGGGGGCCGTTAGGGGTTTCTCATTCGCCGCTCAGTGAGCAGGATGTGCAGGATTTGGATGTCTGTTTCCGCCGCGCCCTGAAACGCATCGGCAACCGCCTGTCTCGCTATCCGGACTATCAGGGCGAAGTCCCGCTGCGCCAAAGCCTGGCCACACACCTGACCGGCCAGGGCTTCCCGGTACTGGCCGACGAGCTGGTGATCACCCACGGCTGTTTGTCGGCGGTCAAAACCGCGCTCGAAACCTGCACTCGGCCGGGCGATGCCGTAGCGGTCAACTCGCCCTGTTTTAACGGATTACTGGAGCTGTTGGCGCAAATGTCGCTGAACATCGTCGAAATCCCAACGCTGGAGGACGGGCTGGATCTGGTCCAGCTCGAACACCACCTGCAAGCCGGCACCATTCAGGCCGGACTGTTCAGCACCTCGTTCATGAACCCGCAGGGCATCACCCTGTCGGTGGCCCAGAAGCAGCAACTGGCCGAGCTGGCCCGGCGTTACCAGACGCCGATCATCGAAGATGATGTCTACCTGGAGCTCTCTCATCAGGGGGATTTTGTGCTGCCGGCCAAGTATTACGATGCAGACGGCTATCTGTTGTGGTGCGGCTCAGTGTCGAAAACCCTCTCCCCCAGCTACCGTCTGGGCTGGTGCCTGCCGGGACGGTTCAAAGAGGCCTATCTGGCGAAGTTCGCGGCCGGGTCTTACGGCGTGGCGACACAGATCCAGCTGGCGATTGCCGACTTCATCGACACCGGCCATTACGCCCGGTTTCTGAGAAAAAAGCGCATGCAATTGCTGGGACAAAAACAGGCCTATCTCGACTATTTGCGTCAGCACCTCCCGGCGCAAACCCGGATCAGTGTGCCGCAAGGCGGGTTGGTGTTGTGGCTGCAATTTCCCGGGCTGGATTCAGCAGGGCTGGCGCAGGCAATTGCGGAAGCGCAGGTCGATATCCGTCTCGGCCCGTTGTTCACCTCGCTCGGCCACTATCAGGACTGCCTGCGGATCAATATCGGCTATCCGCTGGATGAAATGGTCAAACCCGAGCTGGATAAGTTGATCGCTCTGCTGAACCGATTTACGGAAACAGGCTATCACTGATGACCTGTAATGATGTGATGCGATGATGGATTGGGATTCGCCGGGCAACCTCACCAGCCCGACGAATCGTGGACACCTAAGCGATGCGCCGGACCCGGCCCATGGCCAGTACCAGCGCCACCATCAGCTGCACCCCGAAGCAGAGCCCGAAAATCGCTTCAATGCCCAGCCCGGAGACCAGATATCCTGAAGACGCCAGCCCAACCGGCATCAACAGCTTGAACAGCGAGCCGGTGATCCCGGTGACGCGCCCCAGGTGCTGGGCATCAAACGCTTCCTGGCGGTAACTCCAGATGCAGATATTGCTGTACAGACCCACCGCAGAGACCCAGAAGAAGGCCAGCACCAGCGCCCACTGGCCGTCGAAGAGGACCGGCATCACGAAGCCGACCGATTCCAGCGCAATCGAGAGAATCAGCAACTGGCCGAGGCCCATATGTCGGCGCACTTTATCGGCAGTAAAAGAGCCCAGCAAACCGCCGATCCCGGATGCTGCCACCAGCCAGCTGACTTCCAGCGCCGTCATCGCCAGCGATGCCTTGGCATAATAAATCGCTTGGATCCAGAACACCGACCCGGTGGTATTGATCACCATCACCGCCAGCGTGATGTACCACATATTCCGGTTGGCGTAGAGAATGTGCCAGCCTTCTTTCAACGCCTGGAAAACCGGCGCGTGCGTTTGTTGCGCAGCCGGTTGCAGCTCGAGTCGGCTCAGTTGCCAGTAGGCCAGCAGCAGAAGCAGCGCAACGCCCAGGAAGACATTGTGGATCGCCGAAAGCAACAGCAGAGCCCCCGAAAGCACCGGCCCCACGGTTTCCATAAAGCTGTAGAGTGAACTCATCCGGGCGGTGGCGGTATTCTGCTGATCTTGCGGCAGCGCACTTTTCATCATGCTCATGCGCGCATTGTGATAGCCATAGTTAAACGCCATCATCAAAAAGGCGCAAGGAAACAGCACCACCAGCGGGTCCGCCAGCCTCTGAACCGCACTGTAAGAGCACAGCACCACCAGCATTTGCCCCAGCAACATGGCCTGCGACCAGTGCTTCTTGTCGAACCGATCAACCCACACGCCGATGAACAATGCCAGCAACAAATTCGGCAAGAATTCTACCGCCCGCATCCAGCCCATCATTTCCGACGACTGGGTCAGTTCGTACACCAACAACGGCAACGCCAGGTCATAAATCTTCGAGCCGAAGGCTACAAAAAATGCGCTGGAGAATAAAATCATGAAGCGCTCACTGCGCCAGATCGATCGGTGTGGTTGCGCTAACGTATTCATCTGTAATTCCTTTTATCTCATCTCAGATACCGCTATTATCGAAATTAAAAGATGAATAAAAATGGAAAAATTTAATAAGGATTTCACCTTTATGCGCTATTGGATGGCCTTGGTATTCTTACGTGATCACCTCAAGCTCCACACGCCGCAACCGCTATCGCTGGATGCGTTCACCGCCGCCCTCGCCTGCACCAAACGCAACACCCAGCTGGTGATCAAGCGGTTGTGCCTGGAAGAAATCATCGACTGGCAACCCGGGATCGGCCGGGGCAATTTACCGGTGATCACCCTGCGGCAACCGGTCGCGGAAACACTGGTGCAACAGGCCCGGTTGCTGCTGGCAGAAGACAAGATCGAGCAGGCGTTGTCCCTCATCGAGGCAACGCAGCGCGATACGTTTATCGCCAACTATGTCGCCCAATACCAGACCGCCAACGCTCAGGAGGATATCCTTAAGATCCCGTTTTATCGCGGCACCCACAATCTGGATCCCATCTCGATCAATCGCCGCACCGAGCAACATATTGCCGGTTATCTGTATGCCAAACTGTTGCAGTTTGACCCGGTAAACGGGCGCTTTCGGGGCGATCTGGCCCAGCACTGGCAGCGCGACGGCAATACACTCACCGTCACCCTGCGCAAAGGACTCAAGTTTCATGACGCCAGCCCGATCACCGCCAAAGACATCCGGGCTCACTTTGAACGATTGATCCACTCCGGCCACCAGAACGCCGCCCTGTACCAGTTGATTGACCGGGTTGAGGTGTTGGATCCTTACCGCATCGCCTTTACCAGCCAGGTGCTCCCGGCCCAGCTTGAAAAGCTGCTCGCCAATGGCCCGATGGGGATCGCCAAATGCTCCGGCCAACCCGGCAACAGTACCCTGGTCGGCTCCGGCTCTTTCATGCTGACTGAGCAGACAGAATGGCGCACCCTGCTCAAAGCCTCGCCTTACTATCACGGCTACCGGCCTTGGGTCGACGGGGTCGCCATCTGGAACGTCGGCGATCAGGCGACGGATTTTGAACTCAACAGCGATGTGGTGCACAGTAGCCACCTCAAACACCGAAGTACCGAACGGTTTGATGCCAAAACCCAGTGGGAGCGGGGCGCCGAGTATCTGCTGCTCAACCCCAACCGCCCGCACCGCTGGCTGAAAAAACCGGCCCACCGCAAGGCGCTGATGACCGCGCTCAAAGCACTAGGCGTTTCAGACGCGCTTCGCGAAGACGGGATCGGACAAGCCACCGGCATGCTCTCCGTTCCGGGCCCGGCCCCCGACTGTGATCCGGCAGCCGCTGCGCACGCCCTGCACTCAGTGCCCAAACCGGAGCAGCCGCTCCAGCTGCTCACCTATCAGTTGGATCATCATCTTGAGCTGGCCCAACATCTGGCTTCAGAACTGACCCAGCTCGGTATCGCCTGCGAATACCGGGTGGTCGAATTCCCGGTCTTTAACCAACGGGACACCCTGAAAACAGCCGACATTATCCTCTCCGGCGAAGTGTTCGGCGATGATTGGGAAATGAGCTGGCTGGACTGGTTTTGCGCCAACCTGCCGCTGGAAATCTGTCTGAATGAAGCACAGCGCCAAGGGTTGAAAGACAGCATCCTCTCCCTGATGCAACGCGACAACATCGCCAGCCGGCTGAAAGGCTTTGAGAAGCTGGAAAAACAGCTCATCGCCAAGCACCTGTATCTCCCGGTATTTCATGCCCGGCAGAACCTGAACTTTTCTGAAACCGTCAGCGCCACCGACCTGCTGGCCAACGGCTGGATCGATTTTAATACCGTGACGATCACGCCACAGCCATCGACATAACCCATGCGCCTGAATAGAAAAATCCGATGAGAGCCATTGATAAAAACATCAGTGGCTCAGAGAAGCTGCGTCTATAGTCATTACTGAGTTATCGAACTGACACACTTTTCTTGTGGAATTTGTGGACTGGCAGCAAATAGGAGTGTTCTATGAGTAACGGCAAATGCCCTGTCATGCATGGTAGTAACACGAATTTAGGCGGCGCAGGCACCAAAAATACCGATTGGTGGCCCAACCAACTGAACCTGAAGATCCTTCATCAAAACGATACCAAAACCAATCCGCTCGGAGCGGACTTCAATTACCGGGAAGCGTTCAAAAAACTCGACCTGCCTGCGGTCAAAAAAGATATTGAAGATGTACTGACCACCTCTCAGGACTGGTGGCCGGCAGACTATGGTCATTACGGTCCGCTGATGATCCGCATGGCCTGGCACGCTGCCGGGACCTACCGGACTGGGGATGGCCGGGGCGGTGCCGCGACCGGGAACCAGCGCTTTGCGCCTTTAAACAGCTGGCCGGATAACGGCAACCTCGATAAAGCCCGCCGCTTGCTGTGGCCAATCAAACAGAAATACGGCAACAACCTGTCCTGGGCCGACCTGTTTATCCTCACCGGGAACGTGGCGCTGGAATCCATGGGCTTTAAAACCTTTGGCTTTGGCGGCGGCCGGGCCGATATCTGGGAGCCGGAAGAAGATATTTACTGGGGCGCCGAAGACGAATGGCTGGGCAACAAACGTTACTCCGGTGAGCGCGACCTGGAAGATCCGCTGGCTGCGGTCCAGATGGGTCTGATCTACGTCAACCCGGAAGGGCCGGACGGCAATCCGGATCCGGTCGCCTCCGGGAAAGATGTCCGCGAAACCTTCGCCCGGATGGCGATGGACGATTATGAAACCGTTGCCCTGACGGCCGGGGGCCACACCTTCGGGAAATGTCATGGGGCCGGGGATGCCGCGCTGGTCGGGCCGGAGCCGGAAGCCGCACCGATTGAACAAATGGGGCTGGGCTGGAAGAGCGCCCACGGCAGCGGTCATGGTCGCGATGCCATCACCAGTGGCCTGGAAGGGGCCTGGACCCCGAACCCGACCACCTGGGACCACGGCTACTTCAATATGCTGTTCGGCAACGAGTGGGAGCTGACCAAAAGTCCGGCCGGGGCGCAACAATGGAAGCCGAAAGTCATCACCGAGAGTAATCAGGCGCCCGATCCGGAAGATGCGTCCAAACGGGTCAATATCATGATGACCACCGCCGATATGTCGATGCGCGAGGATCCGGACTATCGCAAGATTTCCGAGCATTTCCGCGACAATCCAGATGAGTTTGCCGATGCGTTCGCCCGCGCCTGGTTCAAACTGACCCACCGCGACATGGGGCCAAAATCCCGTTACCTTGGTCCGGAAGTCCCGGCGGAAGATCTGATCTGGCAGGATCCGGTTCCGGCCGTCGATCACGAGCTGATCAATGCCAGCGACATTGCCGCGCTGAAAAAAGTGATCCTGGAGTCCGGCCTGAGTGTGTCAGAGTTGGTCTATACCGCCTGGTCGTCTGCCGCCACCTTCCGTGGCTCCGATTGCCGGGGCGGCGCCAACGGGGCCCGCATCCGTCTGGCACCGCAACTCAACTGGGAAGTGAACCAACCGACCCAGCTGCGCAAAGTCCTGAGCACCTATGACGGCATTCAGAAAGACTTCAACTCGGCGCAATCAGGCAACAAAGCCGTGTCGCTGGCCGATTTAATCGTCCTCGGCGGCTGTGCGGCCATCGAGAAAGCAGCCAAAGACGGCGGCGTTCAGGTCGATGTGCCGTTCTCGCCCGGCCGGACCGATGCCACCGACGAGCAAACCGATGTCGAATCATTTGCCGTGCTCGAACCGCTGGCGGATGGCTTCCGCAATTACATGCAAAAAGCCTTCACCGTCACCGCAGAAGAGATGCTGCTGGATAAGGCCCAGTTGCTGACCCTGACTGCACCGGAAATGACAGTGTTGATCGGCGGGATGCGGGTGCTGAATGCCAATTACGACCAGTCACCGCACGGTGTCTTCACCAACAAGCCAGGCGTACTGAGCAATGACTTCTTTGTCAATCTGCTCGATATGAACATCAACTGGGTAGCAACCTCCAAAGAAGAGGCGCTCTTTGAAGGGCGCAACGCCAAATCCGGCTCCGTTCAGTGGACAGCAACCCGGGTGGATCTGGTGTTCGGCTCCAACTCGCAGCTACGAGCCATTTCTGAAGTCTACGGCGGTGACGATGCCAAAGCGAAGTTCGTGCATGACTTCGTCAGTGCCTGGACCAAAGTGATGAATGCCGATCGGTTCGACCTGTTGTAACCTAGTGCATGTTGCTAGCCAGGCTTTTGCAAACTGAGCTTTTGCGAACCAAGCTAGCTATTGGCTAATCGAGCTTTTTGCTAACCAAACCGGGCGTCTGGATCAGACGCCCGTTTTTTCAGCCAGGTAGGATCGCCGCCGCCTGCTGACCTTGTTGCCGGAACTGCTGCGGTGTCATCCCGAACCGGGCTTTAAACGCTTTAATGTAAGAAGAGTCATTCTGATAGCCCACCTGATGAGCAATCGCCTGCACCGGCAGTGAGGAATCCAGCAACGACAGCGAATAGACCAGACGCAGGTGCTGACGCCACAAGGCAAACGTGGTGTTGAACTCTTTCAGGAACAGCCGGGACAAAGTTCGCTCCGACGCGCCGACCACTTCCCCCCATTGCGCCAGCGACCAGTTCATAGCCGGATCCGCCGTCAACCGCTCAAACATCAGCTTCACCCGCCGATCTTCAGGCAGCAGCAACTGGAAAGAGCAGGACGTGTCGGTGTGAATTTGATCATGCAGCACATCCAGCAACCGCAGTGTTGGTTTGTACTTACTTTCTTCGTGCTCCGCCAGTACCCGTTCGATCGTGCTCCGCTCTGGTCTCCCATCTGGCATCTCGTCCGACATTTCGTCTGGCATAGCCTGACACGTTTGTCGCAACTCCAGCACCAGGGCTTTAAAGAAAGGTGTCATCTCCACGGCTCTTAACTGCGAAGCATACCGACGCCCATAGGCCGGATTCAGATACAGCCCGATAAACTTCGTCTCGGTGATCGCCACCGACTCATGCGGCACGCCCGCCGGAACGAACAGCGCAGAAGTATGGGGCACCAGAAACTGGCGTTGATTGGCCTGAGTCTGAACTATCCCGCGTACCGGAAAGATCAGCTGGTGCCAGTCATGGCTGTGCATTTCATCCACCCAGCCTCTCGGCATGGCGATGGTCTTTACCCACACCGGCACATTCGGGTAACGCGCCATGAATTCGTTGGCCGGCAAGTGTTGACTGTTTGGCATTATTTATCGTCCATATGGCCTTATTCGGTCATTCGGCGTCCATCGTACCATAGTGCGCATCGGCAACCCTGCCACCACGCATCACAATCCGGGAGAAAAACCATGCATATTCATTTTTTGATCCATGAATCCTTTGAAGGGCCGGGCTATTTTGCCACCTGGGCCACCCATCACGGCTATACACTCAGCGCTACCCGGCTGTATCTGGGTGAGGCGTTACCTGCTGAGGACGCCCCATTCGATCTACTGGTGATCCTCGGCGGCCCGCAAAACCCAAGCACATCGGTTGCGGAATGCCCACACTTTGACAGCCAGGCAGAGCAAGCGGTGATCCGGGCAGCCATTGCCCGGCAAAAAGCCGTGGTCGGCGTGTGTCTGGGGGCGCAGCTCATTGGCGAAGCACTCGGCGCACGCTATACCGTCAGCCCCGAACCTGAAGTCGGTTACTTTCCCATTCAGCTCACCTCCGCCGGTCAGGCCGATCCCAAGCTGGCGGCATGGGCACATGAGGAAATCGTTGGCCACTGGCACAACGACATGCCCGGCCTGACCCCGCACAGCACCGTGCTGGCCAGCAGTGCCGGGTGCCCGCGGCAGATCGTCCGCTATGCCGATCTGGTGTACGGTTTTCAGTGCCACCTGGAATTTCAGCGCGCCGACCTGCCGCCGCTGATTGAACATGACGCAGCAACGTTTGCTACGCCAAAACCCTATGTCCAGGCGCCCGACGCCATTCTGGCCCATGCGCCTGAGCGAATGAACCTGTTACTGGGCGACTTTCTTGACCAGCTGGTGCAGGCCTATCAAAGCCACCATGCGCGTGTCATGGCGTAACCGCTTGGACGTTCAGCAGTTTCATCAGTGAATGGACTAACAAATTCGTCAGTTCAACAGCCAAGCAGTCAGCTCACCATCAAAAACGGCTGATACGGAAACATCCGGTATCAGCCGTTTTGCAGCGGTATGACTCAATGGATTACACCGTCAGACGGGCGCTACGCCTTGTCCGGAGCGCTGAGAATATAGCGCCGGTAAGACGGCACCCAGTGCTCTGCCAGGGCTGCAACCGCCTGACCCAGCAACACCAGCGTAAACGGGATTGCCCCGGCAATGGCCACCTGTTTGTTCAAATCCACATCGTTAAACACCGCCAACGCCATACCCATGGTCACGACAATCACCGACCAGCTCACTTTGCTGCTGGTCCGGGTATCGTCGGTCAGCATCCCGGCAGCATAAATCGCCGAATCGGCGCTGGAAATCACGAAGGTCAGCAACAGCAGCAACGCGCCGACCGACAGCACATCGCTCCAGGGCAGATACGAGAAGAAGGTAAACAGGCCTTTGGTGTAATCCTGATTCACCGCGTTGACCACCTCGGTCAGATACGCGCTTTCAAACACTGCCCCGGCAAAGCCGGAGAACCACACCACAGAGGCCAGGGTCGGAATGATCACCGTGCAGAGCAGAAACTGACGGATGGTACGGCCGCGGCTGATCCGGGCAATAAACGGTCCGACGAACGGCGTCCAGGCAATCCACCACACCAGGTAAATCACCGTCCAGCCCTGGCTCCACTGCCGGCCGCCGTCAATCACCCCGACCGACACCTCCGGCATCATCTGCACGTACGCCAGCAGTGAGCTGCCCATCCGCGACAACACCGCGCCGCCATCGACATTGAGAAACACCACCACAAACAGCAGCACCATCAGCCAGAGGTTGAAGCTGCTCAGGCGCTTGATCCCCTTTTTCAGCCCCAGCGCACTTGAGGTGGTAAACAGCACGCCAATCAAACCGGTCATCACAATCCGAAAAGCGGTTAAATCCCCTTCCAGGCCAAACACATGGCGTACACCCTGCTCCACCAGCGCCATGGTGTTGGCCAGTACCCCGGCAATGCCGAACAAAATCGCCAACACCGCAATCAAGTCGACCACGGAGAGCCATTTCGGCCGATGCTCACCGATAAAGGACGCACTGACCCGCATCGGGCGCTGTTTTTCATAGGCCAGCCAGGCCATCACCAGCCCCGCCAGCGCATACAGACTCCAGGCATGCACACCCCAATGAAAATAGGTCAGCGCCAGCGCCGTATCTTTGCTGTCGCCGTACTGGGTCACCGGCGGCATATTGGCAAGGTGAAACACCGGCTCGGCCACGCCCCAGAAAATCAGCCCGGAGCCCATGCCGGTAGTAAACAGCATGATTATCCAAGGCAAAAAACCAAACTCCGGTGTCGTCTGCCCCAGTCGCTTCTCGCCAAGCGGGCTCAAGGCAATCGCCAGACAAGCCAGCAGCGCCAGGGTCGAGAGCTGAATCACCTGATCATCAAACCGTTCAATCACCCACTGGGTAAATTCAGCTAACTGATACACACTCACGGCGGGAAACACAGTAAACAGCACGGCGACCAGTGCCGAGACCAGCATCAAGCGCTGGGATTGGTGCGTTAGAATCTGCATAGAATACTCTTAGTTCGCAATTTGTTGCCTATCTGTTGAGATAGTTCATGAAAAACGATGCGTTTTTGCAATGCAAGGTGAAAACGGTCGAAACGGCGTGAAGGTTTGATGTCAAAAAGAATATTTCGCCGTTTAGTGAATCAAGTCGAGTTTTCGTATGTTTTTCAGGCGATAGATTCACTGAACGGATTGGAATTCCTTCAATAAAACAAAAAGAAGGCTCAAAACGTATACCGGGTTAAATTTTATATTCTCGCGCGGCGCAAACACTTTTCAATTTGCCCTGGATCACGTATATCTAGGCACTTTGTTGAATAAACGTATTGCATTTGTGAACCGTGAACAGGAGACCATATGAAATATTATTGGCTAGCAGGGCTCACCGCCATGGTCAGCGCACAGGCGACGGCCGCACTCGGGCCACCCGGGCTCAGTGGCGAAGTCTCGCTACTGCTTGGATATGCCCAGCAAGAAACCAATTTTGATACCGATAATGCCGTGAAAGAAGCGCCGCTCAACAGCGAAGCTGACACTGAATCCGGCGTCACCCTGTTCCCGCTGGGCCAGTTTCGCTACACCTTCGGGGCCGAGAACAACCAGCTGGTCTACCTCGGGACGTCGCGGGAAGATATTGCCACCGGCTTAATTGCCTTCGAAATTGGCTATCAGTTCGAAACCGCCCACAACTCAACCATGGCCTTTTCTGTCTTGCCGACCATTGTGGATGATGAAACCTGGCAGGATCCCTTTGTCGTCAATCAGGCCAGAAAAGAAACGGATGTTTCCGGGAATGCGCTGCGATTCCAGTACAACAATATTCTGGACCAGGGGATTTCGCTCGATCTGGCCATCTATGACCGGGATATAGACAGCGAGCAATCCGGCACCAGTATTCCCGGACTGACGCCAAGCGATCTCAACCAGCTTCAGCGCGACGGCGACGGTATTTATTCCCGGCTCGCCTGGGCAGTAAGCACCGGGGAGACTTCCACCCTCCAACCAGAGCTGACCATCAATCGCTTTTCCGCCGATGGCGATGCGATGTCGATGACCCGCTACGGCGTCGGTTTAACCTATCTGACCAAGCAGGGACGCCACGGCTACGCGATTTCCGGGGAATATGCATTGGCCGATTTTGATGAAGCCAATCCGGTGTTCGGCAAAACGCAGGAAGACCATGAAGTCGGGCTCAACTTCGCCTACGAATACGACCAGTTCATGGACTGGGAAAACTGGGGCCTGAACGCCCTGGCCGGCTACAGTGTGGTCGACTCCAATATCGATTTCTACAATGAAACCCAGCTGTTTTTGGGTGTCGGTCTGAGCTATAAGTTTTAATCCGCTCTGATCCACATGCGCTTAAGGTGCCAGTGTTGCCCAACACACGCACCTTGAGCCAACGGTTGAAGCCTTGAGTCAAAAGCGAACACCTTGAGTCAATGGCCGATACCTTGGGTCAAAAGCTGACACCTTAAGCCAATGGCTGGCATCTTGTAACAAATGTGCTACTATCTGCACACACCCATTCATACCTGTAAGGAGATTCTGATGATTGTATTCAAAACCCACCCGGCAAATATTGAGAAGCAGAGCGGACACTCAACGCTGAACTAATACCAATCGCAGTAAATCACTGGTCATCCTAGCTTGTTAAAATGCTCGATAACTGCGTTAGAATTTTTGATTGTAGAATAACTACTTATCGAAAAATTCTGCCTTGTTCTCAAACATTTTTCCTGCGCTATTTCTGATCACTGACTGACTTTGATTGGTATAACAGCAACTTCTTCCCCTCTCTCCTTCCCTCTTGCCCGGTGTTTTCTGACCGGGGTCTATGCCTATTCATTTGACCCTCATACTTTCTGTTGATTGCGCGCAGAGCGCTTTGCAATGCGATTCTGCATGCGTAGGGAAAAGCAATGAATTCAACCATGACACTCAGCCAACTTGGCTGGCAACCTGTGTTTCAACAACAACTGACACTCGACGATCTGGAAACCAGCATCACCGGTCGGATCCTGGCCCATCACCGCAGCGGCTACGTGGTTCAGACCGAGCAAGGTGAGCACCAACTGCCGATCCACCATCGCCTGCCCGCGATGACCGTCGGCGACTGGATCTTGCTCGATCACGACCACCAGTTTGTCCGGCAACTGGAACGAACCTCGCTGTTCAGCCGCCGGGCGCCCGGCAGCAAAGTGGCCGAGCAGTATATCGCCGCCAACGTCGATACCCTGTTTATCGTCTGCTCGCTCAATGACGACTTTAACCTCAGCCGGATTGAACGCTACCTGGCCCTGGCGCGCGAATACAACGTCGAGCCCGTGGTGGTACTGACCAAAGCCGACTTGTGTGAGGACGCTGATGACAAACGCGCTGCCGTCCAGGCCATCGACCCGATGCTGATGGTAGAAGCCGTCAATGCGCTAGAGCCCACCAGCTGCGATGGCTTAAACCTCTGGTGTAAAAGCGGCAAAACCGTCGCCTTCATGGGCTCATCCGGCGTGGGGAAATCCACGCTGGTCAATACCCTGATGGGCGAGTCAATTCAGCAAACCGGCTCAATCCGCGAAGACGACAGCAAGGGACGCCACACCACGACGTCGCGGTCGCTGCATTTCATGCCATCAGGCGCGGTACTGATCGATACCCCCGGAATGCGCGAATTGCAGCTCGCCGACTGCGAAACCGGGGTGAGTGAAACCTTCGCCGATGTCGAAGCACTCAGCAAAGCGTGCCGATTCAGTGACTGTCAGCATCAAAGCGAGCCGGGCTGCGCCATTCAAGATGCACTGGAAACCGGCGCCCTTGACCAGCGCCGACTGAACAACTATTTCAAACTGCTCCGCGAGCAAGCGAGAAATAGCAGTGCTTTGCATGAACAACGCGCCCGATTTAAGCAGATCCACAAATCGAACCGCATCATCGTGTCGGAGAAACGCCTGATGAAGAAGGGATACTAAACGACAAGCAAAACCAATCAGGACGATTCAGTCCTTGGCGAGGTCGCTCGGCCTCGCCGTTAACTCATATGCCTGTCTTCGTTTTATTGGAGCGGAGGCAGGTATTTCCCTCATGAAAATCCCCTGTTACTTGCAACCACAATTCGAAGTCACACTTCAGCCGCCATTGATTTGCACAAGCGTCTCTAATGAATATAAAGTGCCTAGAACGGAGCATTTATTTGGGGATAACGTCATGCATGATTTCATTGGTAGATGGAAAATAACGTCGATGTCGAATTGGAGCCAGGAATATGTCGACTTGGTTGAACCGGGCTACTTTGAATTCAGTAACGATGGATTAGGACAATTCGTTTTTGGGGCTGTTAAAGGATGGATGGACGTCCGAGTTTCAACTCGATTTCCAGTGTTAGAGTTTAGCTGGCAGGGCATATGTGAAGGGGATGAACTGTGCGGCCGAGGCAAAATCGAGTTTGACCATCCACTCAAAGGAGATGGCACCATTTTTATTCACTGTAGTGATGAGTCTGGCTTCACGATTGAGCGAGTCGCTAAGTAAAGCATAACGCTCTAACTTGAAAATGCCCCATTCCTGCTTAGATCTTACACCAGGGTGATAGCACGTATGTTCACTTTTTGCTCACCAATAAATATTCTTGATTACCATCGAACCTCAGCTAGCTTAAGAAGACGCTGAGGCATCGGCGCTGTTTGAATACTGGAATAAACTAACTGCTCAAGCATCTTTTCTAAATCAAACCGTCGATTAAACTTGAAGCAAAACTCGGCAAGATAGCGCGGTAAATGTTTGTTTTTGATTGAGTGATAAGTGCCATGCATTGCATTTTTCACATTACTTATCATGGTGTTAACCCACTTGAAATAGGGCAATTCTACGCAATCCGCACCACCGCCAGTTACAATGGCATGGTGAAAGATTTTTGCATCTTCGATACCACGGAAACAAGCCAACCCATCAGAAATGACCAGCGATTTCGGCCTTAAATGAGCCTTAGCCCAACGCGTCAGCTCTGCTTTCTTAAACCCATCAACAGCGGTAAAGCGCATTCGTATTGGGTGACCCTCTTCGTTCATGGATACGGCTGCAACAAATGGACGCTTCCCTTTAGCGCCACGGCCACGGACACCACGCTTCACACCGCCCCAGTAGGCATCGTCAATTTGGACGTAACCATCTAAAGGCGTTTCATCATCTCGCTCTTTCATGGCCTGCATGAGTTTCTGTTTTACTCGCCATGCCGTGTTGTATGAAACACCGAGTTGTCTGGACAACTCAAGAGCAGAGATACCGTTCTTTTCTTGTGTTATCAGGTAAATGGCCAGAAACCAGACCGTTAAAGACAGTTTAGAGTGGGCAAATAGCGTCCCTGATATCAACGAAGCTTGATGATGGCACTGATTACACTGAAATAAGGCGCGTGATTTCAACTGACAATATTTATCATGGCGGCAGTTAGGGCAACGGTAGCCCGTCGGCCAACGCATCTCGAACAATCGTTTCTGGCATTGTTCCTCAGTACCATACATAGTCATAAACTGATGAATAGAAATGCCTTTTTGAAACTGAACTTGATTTTTAGCCATGACTTTACCCTCATGAACTCACCTACATTTAGTATAGTTCAGGGGGCTGAGTATTAGGGGTAATCAAGTAAATATTTACGCATCAACTGTTCAATTATTGACCAGGCTGTACACCTGGCACCAGTGGCAGATGGTTCAAAATCACTCTTCTTGTAGATTCAAATATGCCTTTTGAGTAGTGATTTTACAATTAATTAACTCACGCTCTCGCCTTGGAGCTTTTACTCCCCCTGAATTCAACTAGTTGTACAGTGAATAATGCGCACTCGGATTTATATTGGCTTTACGATATACTGAATAGCAGCAAACTATTTGTATATTAAGAGAATAGTTACTTTGAAGTGCTCAGTGTTAAGCGGTAGAGTGGGTTTCACACAGCAAAGTCTTACTAGCGTCATCGTTGAACGAGCGACACTATAGAGAACAAAGGAAATTTAATGTTTAAAAGAATCAAATTAGAGAATTTCAAGGCATGGCGAAGTTCTGATGATGTTTACTTTTCTCCGGTAACACTGTTGCTTGGTGAAAACTCAACAGGGAAGTCGAGCCTCTTACAAAGCCTGTTGCTAATGAAGCAGACTGCGACATCCCCAGATAGAACGATTCATTTAAATCTGGGTGGAGACGAGGCAAATGACTATGTGGACATGGGATCATTTGACGATCTATTAACGAAAGATCCTGAAAACAGGAAAATTTCTATTGAAATGGATGTTGACGGAAGACAAGGTAGAAGTTTTCTGAAAGTTGACTATAAACAGGACTCGAAGCAAAGCCCAGTAATTGATCTACTTCAACTCAGTAATGATGGCAAAAATTGGTATAGAGCCCAACGTTCGGATAAGGGGGCTTTTAATATTTATTTGCCTAATGAAACTCGAACTAGTCTGAAGAGTAGGGAGTATTCACCTGAACGTGGTGTATCGTTTTCTAAAGACGCACTTTATAATATGGGGCCAAGTGGAAGTGACGTAGAAGATATCAGCTTGTCGATCATAAGAGAACTTGAAGCTATCTCTTACTTAGGCCCTCTCAGAAGCAAGCCTAGAAGAACGTATATATGGAATAGAACTCGACCAGGAATCATCGGCGTTGATGGTAACGAGGCCGTTTTTGCATTGTTAACTAGTAATAATACATCAGGCAAAAAGAGCGATGGCCTAGTTGAAGCAGTATCAAAGTGGCTAAAAAAAATGCGCATCGCCGATAAGCTTGAGGTCAAACATATTGGTGCTGGTAACTACAACATACTTGTTCATCGAGATGGTGTAGCGGCAAATCTAATTGATGTTGGTACAGGGGTGTCGCAAGTGCTTCCTGTGCTTGTATTGGCATATTTCGCACCAGAAAAGTCAACGATTATCTTAGAAGAACCTGAAATCCATTTGCATCCTCTGGCTCAGTCATTACTTGCTGAGTTGTTCTTGGAAGTCAGCTTAGAACGTGATGTTCAATTTATCGTTGAGACACATTCCGAACACTTATTCAGACGTATGCAGACTTTAGTTGCTACCCAAAAAGCCAAGCCAGATCAATGTGCATTGTATTTTGTTGAGCGTGAAGAATCTGATGCTGTATTGAAAACTCTGAAGATGGATAAGTTTGGGCGAATTGATGAATGGCCAAAAAATTTCTTCGGCGATGCTACCGGTGAAGTGAGAAAGCAAGTCCAAGAGACAATGCAACGAATGAAAGCAGAGAGAGCTCGCCCATGAGTAGCCAGGTGATTGATACTAACGTGCTCATTGTTGCAAGTGGAGAGCATCCTGAATCTCCTTTCCGCTCAGAAAATCATCCAGTTGAAGACCCGGATGAGGCCAAGAAAGTACTTGATTGGCTCGTAGAGTTTGATATGAGCAGTCATCGTATGGTCGTGGATTTCGATTATGAAATAATAGGCGAATACGAAAATAAGCTAACCGCCCAAGATTACGGTAGGCGCGTTCTATTCGATAAGATAGATAGACAACAGATTGACTATATCGATATTGAATGGGATGCCAATCCCGCATACACTGACAAAGTTGCCGTCTTGAATGAGCCTTTGAAAACAGTGGTTCATGACCTGGCAGATACAAAAATGGTCGCCGCTTGTATTAAGGCAAATGAAGACGATCCTGAATGCAAGATAATCAATGCTTGCGATACCGATTGGTATGATTGGGAGACCGAGTTAGTTGCAGCTAACGTTCATGTTCACCAAATTATTGATGAGTGGAACAAACAAAACTGGGAAAAGAAGAAGGCAAAATGATGCCAGATTTTTTCAGATTTCCTCATACTCCTCATATAGATTGGTTAGGTGATAGGGAACCTAGGGATGATAAAATATTGCCACCATTCGATGTGGAATCTTTCTTATCTTCAGAGCTAGTTATTGAAGAGAAGGTCGATGGGGCTAATGTGGGCTTCTCAATTGATCAGCGTGGGGAATTAAGAGCACAAAATCGAGGGGCTTGGATAGATAAAGATGTAGGTGGTCAGTTTAAGCATTTGTGGAAATGGATAAAACAATATGAGTATCAACTTAAACTAGTGCTTGATAAAGATCTAATACTGTTTGGTGAATGGTGTTATGCCGAGCACTCAATTGGTTATGAAAAGCTACCAAATTGGTTTATTTGCTTTGATCTTTATAGTCGTTCAGCAGGCAAATTTTATTCTGTTAAAAGAAGGAATGAGGTTCTAGCGACTGTAGGTATTCCCATTATTTCACCGTTGAATCAAGGTAGATTTAGTCTCAAAGGCTTGAAATTGATGTTAGACCAACCGTCATATTATGGTGCTAATAAAATTGAAGGTATTTATTTGAGGAAGGATAAAGGGAACTGGCTTGAGAAAAGAGCCAAATTAGTAAGGGCTGATTTTACTCAAACTATTGACGAACACTGGTCTCGAAAGCCTTTAACCCCAAACAAAATTCAGTATTAATTTTAAAGTAAATCGGGAGAGGCAATGGCAAAACTTTTGACTCTGTAAATAATCTGCACTATCAATACTAGACACTAAGAGGGTGTTCATAGTTCTGTGTCTGCGTAAGTCACAGATCCACAGAGGGTGTTCATAGTTCTGTGTCAGTGTAAGTCACAGATCCACATATTGATCGACCCTGTCCGGGAAGTGGATGCTCAACTGGGATAGTGTCAGGTTCCAGTTCTGAACCGGATGCGTCCACTTTTCGGAGGCCTTCAACATCCCCGCATAGAGCAGCTTCAGCAAGCTGGTTTCGTTGGCGAATCCGCCCTTGGTTTTAGTCAGCTTGCGGAACTGCCGGTGCACCGCCTCAACCGCATTGGTAGTGTAGATGGCCCGCCGGATCTGCTCGGGATACTTGAAGTATACCGACAGATTGTCCCACTTGCTGCGCCAGGATTTGATGACTAACGGGTACTGCTTGCCCCATTTTGCTTCCAGCTCGTCCAGCGCCTGCTCCGCAGCATTCTGTGTTGCAGCCTTGTAGACACACTTGAGATCGGCCATAAAGGCCTTCTGGTTTTTGCTAGCGACGTACTTCATGGAGTTGCGGATCTGGTGAATGACACAGACCTGCACCTCTGTCTCGGGATAAATGGTTTCGATTGCTTCAGGGAAGCCTTTCAGGCCATCAACTGAGGCGATCAGAATGTCTTTAACGCCGCGGTTCTGCAAGTCGGTCAATACACTGAGCCAGTAATGTGCACCTTCATTTTCAGACAGATACAGTCCCAGAAGCTCCTTCTTGCCCTCAACGGTCAGGCCCAAAATGGTGTATACAGCTTTGGAGATGAAGCGACCGTTCTCCTTGATTTTATAGTGAATTGCATCTAACCAGACGAAGGGATAAAGCGGCTCCAGATCCCTTTCCTGCCATGCTCTGAGTTCAGGCACTAGGCGGTCGGTGATGGCGTTGATCGTGCCATTTGAGATGCGCATGCCGTATAGATCTAAGAGATGCTCTCGGATGTTCTGATAGCTGTTACCCAGAGCGAACAGGGAGAGGATCTTACCTTCCATTTCGTCTGTCAGGCGGGTCTGGTATTTCCTGACCGTCTGCGGCTCGAATGAGCCGTTTCGGTCTCTCGGTGTTTCCAACTCAAACTCACCAGAAGATGTCTTGACGGTCTTTTTAGATGAGCCATTTCTGCGGTTGGTCGAGGTCTCTTTAGTCAGGTGTTCGTCCAGCTCTGCCCCCAGAGCAGCTTCAGTGATCTGCTTGATCAGCGGCGTGAGCAGGCCATCCTTGCCATTGAGATTTTGACCGGATTGGAGTGCCTTAGCAAAGGCCTGGATATCGATTTCGTATTTATCAGCCATGATGTGTCTCTCCCTTTTTCAGTAAGTGTAGGAAAAGACACAAAACTTTGAACACTACCGATCCACATATTGATCCACCCTGTCCGGGAAGTGGATGCTCAACTGGGATAGCGTCAGGTTCCAGTTTTGCACAGGATGCGTCCACTTCTCGGGGGCCTTCAACATCCCCGCATAGAGCAGCTTCAGCAAGCTGGTTAAGTTGGCGAAGCCACCCTTGGTTTTAGTCAATTTTCGGAACTGAGGTGCACCGCTGTGCCAACAGGAGCTGAGCAATCCCTGCCCCTCAAGCCAAACTTTAAACCTTTCTATACTAACCCCCCTAACTCTGGGCATGTTCCTGTTTCTCATGAACTGTAGTTTGGCTTTCAACCTCAGTGCCAACCGGCACGGTTTGGCGCTCCTCGGTAAACAGCACCAACAGGCCAGCCGCCAGCAGGCTCAGTAAGCCCGCGCAGAACATGGCGATGCCGAACCCGCTCGCCATGGCGGTGCGATAAGCAGACAACAGCCCTTCGTTCCCGGAAGGCAGTTCGGAATGGACAATGGCGCGCCGGGCAAGCGCAACCGCATCCTGCAAATTGCCGGAGCTGGCTGCCTCTGCCATTTGCTGGATCGCGTAAAGGCTCATGAGGCTGCCTAACACGGCGATGCCCAGCGTCATGCCAATTTGCCGCAGCGCATTCATGGTGGCCGATGCAATCCCGGCGCGCTCTGCCGGTGCCAGCCCCATGACCATCAACCCGGTTGCGGGAACAGACAGCCCCATGCCCAGCCCCAACACAGCCAGGGCACTGCCGACCACAACATAAGGGGTATTCGCCGTAAACAGGGCCATCGCGCACAGGGAAATGCCAACCAAAGCGTACCCGCCGACCATCAGTGTTTTCAGCGTAAAGCGATGCGCCATCCGGCCGAACAGCAACGATGAAATCCCCATCACCGCAAATTGTGGCATCAGATGCCACCCGGCCATCGATGGGGTGTCCCCCTGCGCCTGCTGCAAATACAGGGACAGGAAGAACAGACTGGCATATGCCGAAAAGCCCAAAGCAAAGGAAGCCAGGTTGGCCACGGCCAGCGAACGATGACGAAACAGATCGATCGGAAACAGTGGTCGTTTGACACTTGATTCAACCCAGACAAAGGCAGCAAAAGCCACCGCAGCGCCGAGGAGCGGCATCAGCACTTGCGTTGTGGATGCGCCGTGCTCGCCAATTTCAATCAAGCCATAGCTGAGCAGCCCAAGCCAGATCATACTCAAGACCTGTCCGGCAGGATCAAAGGCCGCCTGATCGGGATGTTGACGCTCCGCGATCCCCCAGGCGCCCAGCACAAGGGCAATCAGACCAATCGGGACGTTAACCAGAAAGATACTCGACCAACCACTGCGTTCCAGCAGCAACCCGCCAAGCAGCGGACCGGAAATCAGCGCCAGCGCACTGCATGCCGACCATCCGCCAATCACCCGGGCTCGCTGACGGGGATCCGGAAAGGCGTGGGTCAGAATCGGCATGGCCCCCGGGATCAACAGCGCCCCCGCAATGCCCTGCACGGCGCGGCCCCATAACAGCGTGGACAGCTCAGCCGCACCGGCGCAAATCACCGAGCCAAATACAAACAGGGCGACACTCCCCAACCATACCCGCTTATGACCATATTTATCTCCCAGCGGGCCGGCCGACAGCATCACTGCCGACAGGGCAATCGCGTAAATGTTCACAATCCACTGGAGCCCTGCCATCTCTGCATGAAGCGCGGTCTGCAACGTCGGCAAGGCAACGTTGACAATGCTGATGTCCAACGTCGCTAAGAATGTGCCGAGATAGGCCGCAATGACCAGTGCATGAAGTTGATAGCGTTGCATTTGATCTCCCCCCCTCTCAAATGAGAATAGATATCAACAATAATCATTGACCGACCGTCGGTCAATCAATATTATTCAACTTATTGCATTCAAGGCATCACCGGATACAACAAGGCCAAAGCCCATGGAAGACAGAACGAACCGGCCGGAGCCGGAAGCCCCGAAAACCCGGCGTATCAAGCCTGCTGAAGTCCGTCTGGATGAGTTGATGTCCGCTGCTGAGCAGCTGTTTCTTGCCAAAGGGGTGGATTCAACACCGATCAATGACATTGTGGCGCTGGCAGGGGTCGCCAAAGGCACCTTCTATCACTACTTTGCGTCCAAAAATGAGCTGCTGGCCGCGATGCGAGCGCGCTATACCGCTCAGTTTCTGAACCGGCTTGAAACCAGCATGAGCCACTGTGAAGCTGATGACTGGCTTGGCAAACTCGCGGCGTGGATCCGGGAAACGATTGAGGCCTATGCAGAGACATACCGCCTGCATGACATTGTGTATACCAACCATCATCACCACAACCGCAGCAACCCGGATAAGAACGCGATGCTCGATCAGCTCCAGGCCATGCTTGAAGACGGGACCCGCTCAGGCGCATGGACTGTGGCGCAACCGCGAATTACCGCATTATTGATTTATGCGGGCGTTCACGGCGCAACTGACGACCTTATCGCCTCGCAGGAAGCGGACCATCAGGCCTTTATCCGTGGGGTGATTGCCGATTGCTTACGCTTGGTCGGCGTCGAGGAAAATCCCGCTTAGGACAAGCTACCTAGAATAAACGGCTTAGAATATGACCGCTTCATAACGAGCGGGGCTGATGGCTAAAGCGTGGTGTTGTTTCGCTCCCCCACCCATACACCGACCGCCCAGCCGTTTTTATTCGCTGCTGTGTCAGGGCCGTTGAGCATCCCCTGCCCCTCAAGCCAGCCCATCAGGGTGGGCAAAAACGCTTCCGCGAGTGCTTCTTCCTGCAACCAGGTCATTTTCAGCCATTCCCACCAGCTAAAGGCTTGCCGCGGAAACATTTCTGAATCGAACAGGCCATGATTGGCTTGCGTGAGCAATGCCGTGGTGACCTTCGGATGTGGCTGGCGCTGCCAGAATTGATATTCGTGACGAGCATCGACGTTCAGATCGTCTTCTCCCCACAGGAGTAACGTCGGGATGCGGATGCGCGGATAATCCTGCCGCGCATCCGTGAGAAAGTTCTTCATCACAAAGGTGAACCGCTCCGGCGTCATTGCAGCCTCACCAACTAGGGCGGCATACTCAGCGTAAGTCGGCTCGGTTTGGAAAAATGCAATTTCCTCATCATACTCACGTAACTTTGCAGCGATCTGCGCCGGACTCAGTCTTTGTTGTGTATATTTTTGCCGGGTGTAATAGCGACCCTGATCGATCCAGCTCACTGCATATCCGATCCCGATTGCGAATCCGAACCGATCTTCACGGGCCGCCAGCGCCGGGACCACCCAGCCCGCCTGACTAAAGCCGATCAGCCCGGTGCGCTGCGGCGAAATCCCATGGGTCTCCTGGACCCACTTCGCCACCGCCAGCACTTCCTGTTGCCGCTGAGCCATGGTCTGCGCCAGCCAGTTGCCTTCCGACTCATCGACACCCGGTTTCGCCCAACTCACCACCGCGATCCCATGTCGCCGCAGGGTTTGCCAAATGAGCGGATAATAACCATGGGCATCCGCAGGCATCGCGCCATCACCATGGACAAACAGCACCACGGCACTTGGCACCGCATCACCAAGTGGCGGTAAATACTGTCCCGACAGCTGCTTGCCGTCATGCGGTAATTGAAAAGGCGCAGCATGGGCGCTCGACAAAATCATCCCGAACCAACACAACATCAACATCACAGTTTTCATCTTCACTCTCCCTGATTGTTCTGACTCACTTCACAGGCCAAAAGCACTGAGCGCCCTGATAACGCGCCGCGCACTTAAAACGTATAGGTGGCCCCAACCATCATGCTGACGGTGTCCTGATCATAAAAAGCGATATTGGCATCGGTTTGCTGATACATCGCCATCGCCAGTAAGCTGACCCCTTGCCAGCCGGCAATGTCCTGATATTCATAGGTCAACACGGTGCTGAGATGATCTTCATCCCGCGTTTTGCCAAACACCGGATGGACGGCGTCATATTCTGATCGGGCATACCGGCCGTCCAGTGCAAACTGATGGGGCCCCACAGAAAAATGATAAGTCAGCTCAATCCCAAGGCGCTGATAGGCCAACGCTTTTCCTTCCGCGTTGTCGTCGCGATAGATCAAGGCCGGCTCGAGATAAGAAGTGCTCCCCAACGGCAGCCCCAGCGCTAAGCGGGCAAGAACCCCGTCCCCGTCTCGCACCAACGACTGACGTGGCACGTTCAGTTGCTGTCCCGACCGCTCGCGATCCAGCTCCCTTTCATAGACAATCAGGTCCGCTGAGAAAATACTGACATCGTACTGTAAGCGCAGCGCATTGCCGGAAACGTCCGTTTCCTGCCGGGCAACATTGACAAGATAAGGATCGACCCAGGTTTTACCGTCAACAACAGACGGCAAGAACGCCAGGGAGAGGTGACTCTCCGGTGCCAGGGTGTAGCGATACCCCAACTCCAGTGCGAACACACCCCGGACAATATCTTCATCACTGGTCCCGGCAAACAGCTGATGATCGCCAAAGTCATAGCGCAGCTGGCCGAAGATTGTGGTGATCTCCTCCGTCTCTGACTTCCCTTCGCTGTTTAAATCGCCGGTTTTCACCGCGTGATCGGTATTAAAATTACTCCGGACCTCACTCTCTCCCAGCAAGAACCCGATCTCCCCGCTCAGCCCCTGAGATGCCTGCGCGGCGCAAGCCATATTGAACGCCAGCAATCCCGTCGCGATTGCGGATAATGTGTGTTTCACAATTCACCTCAAATTCCACTGGTTATCGACCCATGCGCTGGTTGTGCTGTTTGGTATTGAGCCACAATGCCGTCGCCATGCGTTTTGGTGGAGTGATTATTCCCCTGAGGCAAAAAGAAAAAGTGTCTCAACTTGCTGTTCTGACTATCGAAGCAAACATTGCCCCTCATGCAGGCGTTCAGCGCACGCTCAGCAGTCTGGGACACGTTTTTCCATCCCGGCTGCCAACATACTTCTCCTGATTTCATTCAGGAGACAACCGATGGCAACACACCCTGCAATGACCGTCCGGTCGATTATCCGCGCCCATCCGTATGTGGTGGCCGTCACCTGGTTCATGGTGGCGGTTGAAAATATCCTGATGGTGCTCTTACCGCTGTTGATCGGGTTTTCCATCGACGGCTTGCTCAACCATGACCTGCACGATTTCAAAGTCCTGGCGATCACCCTGTTGCTGCTGGTCATCGTGTCGGTGGTACGCCGCTTTTACGATACCCGGGCCTACGGGACGATGCGTGTTAACGTCGGCAAGCAGGTAGCCCGCGACCTTCAGCACTGTCCGATCACCCGTCGCAATGCGCGCCTGACGATGTCCCGCGAGCTGGTCGACTTTCTGGAGCATGATCTCCCGCCGCTGCTGACGGCGTTGATCCAGTTGATCGCATCCATCGTGATCCTCGCCGGATTTCATCCGGTGCTGGCCCTGCATGCCGGCGGCGCTGCGCTTGCCATGCTGCTGACTTATGCCTGCTTTCACCGCCACTTCATGCGGTTGAACACCATGCTCAATAACCAGCTGGAGCGTCAGGTCAAACTGCTGTCCCTGGCACCCGGCATCAGCATCCGCTCGCACCTGCAAAAACTCAGAACACGCGAGATCTATCTCTCTGATACCGAAGCACTGACTTACGGACTGATCTTTCTGATCCTGTTTGGCTTTGTCCTCGCCAACCTGTGGCAAATCACCCACACCGCCGGGCCGAGTGCCGGGGAGTTGTTTGCGATTGTTTCCTATTCCCTGGAATTCGTGGAAGCCGCCATTCTGTTGCCCACGACACTGCAAACCCTGTCCCGGCTCAGTGAGATCAGCCAGCGTTTATCCACCCACCCCTTGCCAGGAGTCGAATCATGAAGCGAGTAAAACGCCTGCCCCTGTTCTGGGCTACCTTGCTCTTGCTTGCCGCTATTGCCGCAGTGACGCTGGTGCAACCGGACAACATTCCCCCGGAGCCGCCCCGATTCACGGCACAACCGGTCACCTATATCACGGCGACACCCACGGCGTTCCGGCCGGTGATGACGCTGATCGGCACCACCACACCGCGCTGGTTCAGCGAAGTTCGAGCGCCGCTTGGCGCCAAGGTAACCTCGATCAGCCCGCAGCTCGAACCCGGCACGCTGGTCGCCCGTGGCGAACCGCTGGTGCAACTGGACACCTCGCAACTGGAAAGCCAGCTCGCGCAGGCCACCCACCAGCTCAAAACCGCCGAGTTAGAACTCCAGCAAGCGCAGCATGAACAAACTGTGGCGTTAAAAATGCTGGCTGGTAAACACAGTTCCGCCTACGCCCGGCGGGAGCCTCAGCTTGCAGCCGCCAGCGCCGCGCTCACACAGGCTCGGGCCACCGATCAGTTTGCCCGGCAACAACTTGCGGACGCGAAACTCATTGCGCCCTTTGATGCCCTGATCCTCAGCCGCGCCGTCAGTCCGGGACAGTTTGTCGAACAGGGTCAGGCCCTGTTTGAACTGATCGCCAGCGACGCCATCGATATTCAGGTACCGGTTTCCGAACGCCAGTGGCAGGCCCTGTCTCAAGCCTTGTCTCAAACCTTGCCCCAAGCCCAGTTCCCGGACCAGCCTGATGCTGAAGTGATGGTCCGGGACCGACAGCAATACCGCTGGCCGGGCACTTTTCGCTACCTCGTGCCGCAAGCCGATGCCACCTCACGCCAGCGCCAGGTCGTGTTTTCTGTTTCGGATCCGTACCGCGCCCAACCGCGTTTGCTGCCCCGGCAGCAGGTCAACGTCGACATCCGGTTAAACGAGCATCCCGCCGCTTTTTTGCTCCCGTCCAGTGCGCTGACCCGGGATAACGAAGTCTGGTCAATCACCACAGACAATCAGCTACGGCGTGAGCCGGTCACGCGATTGCAGGCAGGTTTTCAGAATCCGTTGCACGGAGAAAGCCAGGGCGTTTGGGTTGCGTTCGCGCAGCGCCCTGCTGAGCCCCGTCGTATCGTGGTCTATCCGCTGGACAGCATGCTCCCCGGACAAGCCGTAATGCCGGTGTTGTCAGGCAGGACTAATTTGAAAAGCCCTGATGCAAAGACCCCTGATGTAGATAGTCCTGATATAGAAAGTCCTGATTTGACGGAGACTGGTTTGAACAATACTGATTTAGCGAATACGGATATGGAGCGCCGACCATGAACGGACTGACCCGCTGGTTTATCGATCATCCCATCGCCGCCAACCTGCTGATGGTGGCAATTCTGGCCGCCGGATTACTGACCGCCGGACAGCTCAGGGTCGAGTCTTTTCCGCAGATGGCCCCGTCCAGCCTGGTGATTGAAGTGGCTTATCCGGGAGGCACCGCCCGACAGATTGACCAAAGCATTACTCAACGTGTAGAAGAAGCCGTCAGCGGGCTGGCCGGGATCAAACAGATCACCAGTCAGTCATCGGCAGGCCTAGCGACGATCCGGGTACGCAAGACTGCGGCCACCGATTTGGATCACCTGCTCGAAGACGTCCGCGATCAGATCAACAGTATCGAGAGCTGGCCGGCACTCGCCGAAAAACCGATCATCCGCCGTGATGCGTTCACCAACCTTGCGGCGTTCGTTGTGATCTCCGGTGCCCGTCCGGACCGCGAGCTGCAACCCATCGCCCGGCAGGTTGAACTGGCATTAAAACAACACCCGGACATCTCTAATGTTTCGAACTGGGGGGCGAGAGCGCCGCAACTCATCATTGAGCCGGATATCGACAAACTACGTCACTACGGACTCAACCTGGAAAGCCTGGCCGGGATCCTTGAACAGATGTCGCTGGAGACCCGCAGCGGCGAGCTAAAACGCAGCAGCGGCCGCTTGGTGCTGCGGGGAGACGGTTACGCCGACGATTTATCGCGCCTGAGCGGCCTTGAAGTGCTCTCCACGGCTGCGGGGACGCTAACGTTGGGGGAACTGGCAACATTGCGCCGGGGTTATGAAACCACCGGGGCAATTGTCCGCAACAACGGCGACAATGCGATCGCCCTGCTCATCAGTACCAGCCAGCAGGACAACCTACTGCGAATCAGTCAGGCCATTGAGAACACCTTAGCCCGCCAGCGCCAGCGCCAGCGCTTACCGGCCGATATCACCCTCTCCACCATGGCCGACATGGCGCCCTACATCGAAGATCAACTCGACCGCCTGACCACCAACGCCTGGCAGGGGCTGTTGATCGTGCTGCTCCTGCTCGGGCTGTTTCTGGATCTCAAGCTGGCCTTCTGGGTGGCGCTCGGGATCCCGGTTGCGCTGTGCGGCACCCTCGGCGCGATGAACGGGCTCGATTACAGCATCAATGACATTACCCTGTTCGGGTTCATTCTGGTGCTGGGCATTCTGGTCGACGATGCGGTGGTGGTGGGCGAAAGTATCCATGCCCGGCAACACCCGCACCGCCCCCCGAAGGAAGCAGCCTGGCAAGGCGTCCACGCGGTTTCCGTCGCGACGGTCTTCGGGGTACTGACAACGATCGTCGCCTTTTCGCCCATGTTGTGGCTGAACAACGATTTTGGCCGGCTGTTCGCGAGTTTTTCCGCCATCGTGATCATTGCCCTGCTGTTCTCCTTGATCGAAAGCAAGTGGATCTTACCGGCGCATCTGGCCGGGGCGTCCGTACAGCTTCGCTTGCCGTCATTCGTCACCCGGACGCAACAGTCGGCACAGCAGCTGTTGGAGCGGTTCATTCAGGCGATCTACCGTCCGTTGCTGCAACGCGCCCTGCATCACAAGCTGGCGACATTGCTCAGCTTCAGCGCGGTCGTTGTGCTGGCCTACGGCCTGTGGGCCAACGGCACCATCCGCAGTGCCCTCTTTCCGGAAATCCCCGGCCGCTACATCACCGCCAAAGTCACGCTGCAACAGGGAGCGCCGATCCCGCTGCAGGAAAAGGCGCTGGCACAACTTGAACGCACGGCGCTGCAACTCAGCCAGCAGCTGACACAAGAATTTTCACTGGCGAGCCCACCGCTCACCAACCTCTTGGCCTGGTCCGACGGCTATGGCGACATTGAGGTCACCGCAGAGCTGTCTGCCGAGGCGCTGCGCCAGTTGCCTGGCAATCAGCTCCTCCATGACTGGTGCACATTCACCGGTCCGATCGAAGGCGCCGATTCTCTGCGCTTCTCCGCCGCAGATGCCCCGGCTGGCGGCACGCTGCTGTCGGTCTCCGCACCAGATAGAGCGCTGGCACAGCAAGCAGCGACCGCATTAGCTGAGCAACTTACCCGACTTGCGGGCGTTGACGATGTGTATGACGATGGCAACGGCGGACAAGATCAACTGCGGATCCGGCTCAATGCGTTTGGTCGCCAGTTGGGGTTAACCCAGCATCACATCGCCAAGCTGACCGGCGAAGCATTTGGCCAAAGAGAGCTACACCGGATCCTGGATCACGGCCGGGAGACCCAGATCATTCTGCGCTATCCGATCGAAAGCAAACGCAGCCTGGCACAATTGCGCCAGACGCCGGTGATACTGGACAACGGGCAGGCCGTCTTACTTGAAGATGTCGCGACCTTCACGGTCGAGCGCGAGCCGGAAGTACTGTATCGGCGCAATCGGGAGCAGGTGATCAACCTGTACTGGCGGCAGGACCGAACCATCCAGTCACCGGAGCAGACCTTGCAACAACTCGACGCCGAGATTCAGGCCATCGAGTCGCGCTTTCCCGGTGTTCGCATTCACGCCGCAGGTGAGTTCGAAGAAATCAGCGACATTCAGCAAGGGCTGACGTCGGCCTTCATCCTGACAATCTTGCTGATCTACATTTTACTGGCGATCCCGCTGCAATCTTACTGGCAGCCGCTGTTGATCATGGCGGTGATTCCTTTTGGTGTTGCCGGGGCAATTCTTGGGCATGGCCTGATGGGGCTGCCGATCAGCCTGCTCTCCATGCTCGGCATGATGGCCATGACGGGGATCGTGGTGAATGACTCGCTGGTCCTGCTGACACAGTTCAATGCCAACGTTCGATCCGGCATGACGCTGCACGCGGCACTGTCTGAGGCATGCACCGGGCGATTCAGGGCGATTTTCCTGACCACCATCACCACAGTGTGCGGCCTGCTGCCGTTATTGTCAGAAAGTGCTGAGCAAGCGCAATACCTCAAACCAGCTGCTGTCTCGTTAGTGTTCGGCGAACTGCTGGCAACGGCGATCACCCTGATCCTCACGCCGGTATTGCTGGCCTGCTTTAGCCGGTCGCAAGCGCCACAGAAAGCGCCACAGAAAGCGGCGTCATCCCCAATAGCCCAAGAGTCAACGCCGTACCCAATCGCTGCAGCTGAAGTTGCTGCACCAGAAACAGAAGCAGAAGCGCCTGAACCAACCGCTTCCCAGGCCCGAACACCAGATTCAAGCGTACGGAGTGAGCCCTGATGCTAAGCCCCCAAGTTGCGTTTATGTCCGACACCCGGCATAGTAAATCAACTCAACCAACTGTATTGCATATGATGTCGGATCAACCCAGTTCTCCGTATAACCTGGTGCCGGAAGTCGCTTTACTCAGCTCACTGCCTGAGCACCTGCAACAGCGGTTTGCACGGGCGCTGGAAATCATGCATCACGATTACAGTGAAGGGCTGACCTGGGAGGCCGTGGCCGAGCAAAGTGCGATCTCCCCCTTTCATTTCCACCGCCAGTTTTCCCAACTGTTTCACGAAACGCCGGGACAGTATCTCAGCCGGATCCGGCTGCAAGTTGCAGTCTCCCTGTTGCTGGATGCCCCATCGAAAACGATCACCGAGATTGCGCTCGAAGCTGGCTTTTCGTCATCCCAAGCGCTGGCCAAGGCGCTGCGCCGACAGTTGGGGACCACCGCGAAAGTCGTTCGCCACCTCGCCCATGCCGGAACACCGGCTCAGACCACAGAGCTACTGGCCCGGCTGGCCCATCCGAGCACTGAGCAAGCCATTGAATTTCAGCTCGCCGACAACCTCCCCTGCGCGCTGATCCGTTTCCCGGAGCGATATGTCAAACCCCGCCCGATCCCGGATTTTGAATGGGAGAGAATGTGCGAAAAGCTGGGCCATAAGGTGACCCGGCTGGTGTGTCTGGCCCCGGTGGCCGAGCTGGACCAACCCTGGCACGCCATCCCCTATCATGTCGGAGAATGGGTCAGCCAAGCGGCCCGGGGCAACTGCACGGTCAAAGCGGGTAACTATTTGTGCTGTGAGGTCTCGATCGCCTCGGATATCGGCTATCTCACCGCGCAAGCAGGGCTGTTTGATTATGCCGAGAAGCATAACCTGCCGATCGACCTCGAAGGCTATCACATTGAAATGATCCGCGAGGTCGAACTCACCGCCACCGGCAGTGCCACGTTTGCGATGCAGATTCCGATCCTCACAAAGGCATAGCTTTTCACCGAGGCATGGCTTCATACCAACAAGAGGCTTCGCACCAAGGCATGCCTTCATACCAACAAGAGGCTTCGCACCAAGGCATGCCTTCATACCAACAAGGGGCTTCGCACCAAGGCATGCCTTCATACCAACAAGGGGCTTCGCACCAAGCCAGAACCACACACACGACAACGTCCCACCCGCCTTCCGCCGGATGGCAAATACACCTGGCGGACTGGGTACGCTGTTTGTTGGTTATTCACAAATCATCAGCGACGCCAGATGTGCTTTCAAGGCAACTTTGTCGCCGTTGAGCTGCTTCACCAGTGCCGATGTTTGCTGGTAACCCATTCGCTTTTTCAGTTCAATCACGGTCGGGATCAGCGAATCAACATTCTGCTGATTGGTCTCGGGATGAAGCCGGATCCCAATCACACACTGATCGGCAAACACCGCCACACCTTTGGTCAGGTGATCAACAGCATCAAGCAGGTTGGTGATCACCAACATGCCCCAGGGTGTGTAGTCCAACTCACCGTGGCCATGACTCAGCTTCACCGTCGTACAATGCCCAATCGCCTGCATCGCGCACTGGACCATGAACTCCGGAATGGTCGGATTCACTTTGCCGGGCATCGCACTGGAGCCCGGCTGCACAGCCGGTAGTACAATTTCGGCCAGACCGGTTTCCGGCCCGGACGCCATCAAGCGGATATCCTTGGCCATTTTGATCAAAAAGCCCGCCAGGTTTTCCACTTCTGCCGCTAAGGCCACCTGCGCATCAAGCGACTGGCTGCACTGATAGAAATTACAGTGCCGGGTGTAATGCCCGCTGGTGGTCTGGTTCAGCGCCTCGATACACTCGGCCGCAAACGCCGGGGAGCAATCCCCAGCCCGGCCGATGATGTTGGCGCCGAGATTCACTGCCAGCAACCCATCGCAGGCCCGGGCCAGTTTGTCGCGATACGATTCGACAGAGGCCAGCATCCCGCCCCAAAAATCGGCAAAATCAATCGCCACCGCGTCCTGCAGGCAGGTCCGGGCAATCTTTTGCTGCCCCCGGTGCTGCCGTTGCAGGCACTTCAGGGCATGTTCAAGCCGGTGCATCGCTTCAATCAGTGCCAGACCTTCGGCGCGCGCGGCAAGATGACAGGCGGTTTGCAGGGCATCGCTGGTCGAGTGGTTGAGATTGATGTGATCATTGGGGTGCGCCGGTGTATAGCTGCCCGGCGGCTGGTTGTAGAACTTGCTGTTGACCAGATTGGCAACCACTTCATTGAGGTTCATGTTGGTGGAAATCCCGCCACCGCCGTGAAAGGCATGGACCGGGAAAAGCGCGGGGGAAAAATCCTCCATCAGGGACTGGCACACAATCTCAATGTTCATCCCCAACACCGCATCCAGCTCACCATGATTCCGGTTCACCCGGGCCGCGGTCGCTTTGACCGCCAGCAGCCCTTTAACGAGCGCCGGATAATCACCCAGGGTCTTCTGCCCCGCGACCGGGTACAAGTTCAGGGCGCGCTGGGTCTGGGCGCCGTAAAGCGCATTTTCCGGCACCGGGATCGGGCCGATCCCGTCCGTTTCCGTTCGAAATGTCATCTCTTTCCCCCTAACAGTCAGGCGCGACAGGGATTTGCCGCGCCTTTGGTTTTTTGGTGACGGTTTCAGACCGGCGGATCAATCGTCGCCGTGATACACCCAGATACATTTGGTTTTGGTGTAAGACGACAGGGAATGAATCGCCATTTCCTTGCCCCAGCCGCTCTGGCGGAAGCCGCCGAACGGGCTGCTCAGGCCGTAACAGCCATAGCGATTGATAAAGAACATCCCGGCATCAATCTTATTGGCCATGCGGTGGGCCCGTTTGACATCCGCGGTGTAGACACCGGCTGCCAGACCGTAAGGGGTCGCGTTGGCAATCTCGATCGCTTCCTGCTCAGATTCAAAGGCAATACAGCACAGCACCGGGCCGAAAATCTCTTCCTGGGCAATCCGCGCAGTCGGCGAAACCCGCGAGAATATCGTCGGACGGATATAGAACCCCTCAGCGTTATCGCCCGTGGTATCGCGATAACCACCGGCAACCAGCTCGGCTTCCTGCTTGCCAATCTCGATGTACTGCATGATTTTGTCGAACTGAGCCTGGTTACACTGCGGCCCTTGCTGGCTCGCCGGATCAAACGGGTTACCGCACTGAACGGCTTCCGCTTTGGCAATGAGCTTCTCAACCACCTGATCGTAGATTGATTCCTGGATCAGGAAGCGGGTCGGCTCCGAGCATTTTTCGCCTTTGTGCGAGAACATCACGGTAAACGCGCGATCAACGGCTTTGTCCAGATCCGGCGTATCGGCAAAGAAGATACACGGCGACTTGCCGCCCAGCTCCAGCGTGGTGGCCTTAAGGTTCGACGCCCCGCTGTTCTGGATGATTTTGCGGCCCACCGGGGTACTGCCGGTGAACGAAACTTTGTGGATATGCTCGCTCAGGGTCAGATGGTTCGAGGCCTTGCCATCGGCCACCAACAGGTTCAGCACCCCGGCCGGCAGCTCCAGATGCGCGTCGATCAGTTCAAACAGATAAATGGCAGTCAGCGGGGTGAACTCCGACGGCTTGAGGATCACGGTATTGCCCATCGCCAGCGCCGGGGCTAGTTTCAATGCCGCCTGGTACAGCGGGAAGTTCCATGGCGCGATCAGCGCACAGGCCCCCACCGGCTCCTGGCTGGTAAAGTTGAGGTAGTCTTTATCGACCGGCGACGTTTCCCCGTAGTATTTGTCGGTCCAACCAGCGTAGTAATCGAAAATATCGGCGCAGGTCGGGATATCATCAACCAGTGACTCCCCAATGAGCTTGCCGTTGGCCAGTGTCTCCAGCACCGCCAGCTGCTCGGTATGGTCGCGAATGAGCTGGGCAATCTGGCGTAAGATCTGTGCCCGCGCTGTACGGCTGGTTTCCTGCCAGACACCGGATTGATGACATGCGTTAGCGATCTGCGCGGTTTCTTCGACCAGTTGCTCCGAAGCCAGCGCAATTGAACACAAGGTTTGCTGGTTACTCGGGTCAATGATCTCCCACGCCAGCTCAGCGCTGCCGGACACCCATTGGCCACCGACATATTGCTGCTTTTCTTTTCCGAGCCATTCCTGCGCCCATTGTTTTGCCTGTGCCAGGGTCTGTTCCATCTTGCTTTCTCCTCATCCGGCATTGCCTGTGTAATAAACAGGTTCAATATAGTGAGTTCACATATCCGCAACAAACGAGTCTAAGTCATACCGGAATGACATATAATCATGCCCCCGGCACCTTCAAAGGGGCTATGTTTAACACACTGATCTCTTTGAACTTCTCAAAGGCGTGTCTCCCACTGCACAGCGATGGCCGACCCTGTACGTACTCATTTTGTGATGAAGGATAATTCGCGTGAGAACACTTCCCCCGCTCAATTCACTGAAAGTCTTTGAAGCCGCAGGCGAGTGCCTGAACTTTACCCTGGCCGCCAGAAACCTGAATGTCACCCAAGGTGCCGTCAGCCGACAGATCCGCCAGCTGGAAGAGTACCTGGGCGTCAGCCTGTTTACCCGCACGCCCGGCAAACTGGGACTGACTGCCGCCGGACTCGAACTGCTCCAGGTCATTCAGGGGTCCTTTTCTGAAATCGAGAAAGAGATCGCGTCCATTCGCGATCCGAACTTGCGCCAGCGACTGACGATTCTGGCCCCGCCGACCTTCTGCTCGCGCTGGCTCAGCCCGCGGATCGGCAGTTTTGCCCAGCTCTTTCCCCAGTACGAGTTGCACCTGTATACCGATAAAGAAGAAGGGGTCAGTTTTGATCTGGAGATCTGTTTCGAGGAAATTAACCGCCATCTCGAAAAAGATCGCATCCTGTTCGTCGAAAAGTATATTGCGGTGTGTAATCAGGACCTGCTGTCTGATTGCATGAAGCTGGAGCAGAATGCGCACCGGATGCTGCATATCCGCCATAAAGGCGATCACCTGCCCAGTTGGGCCGACTGGCTGGCGGCAGCCGATATTCCCCTGCCCGCCGGGCACCCGCCCGGGATCACCATGAGTACCCAGGAGCAGGTGATCAACGCGGCTATTGCCGGCAGTGGCTATGCGATTGTCGATCAGAATATGGTTGATTTTTCACTGAAAAGCGGGGCGTTGATCCAGTTCAGTCCGCTGCAGGCGCGCAGCCGCTACGGCTACACCCTGAAAGTGTCTCCCGCCAAACTGGGGATCGGCAAAGTCGATAACTTCTGCGAGTGGCTCAAAGACCGGGCACTGGATTTGTTTTGAAAGAAGATCGGCCCAACCGGGCCGATCGGAGTGACGTCAACCGTCACGGGAGTTAGGAAATTTTATCTGAAGCGTACCGTTCGTGGCTCAACTTCAGCGCCTCTGACGCTTTGGCTTGCCGGAAGATATCTTTCATAAAACCGATACACATCACAGTAACAATCACCGCGAACGGGCATCCCAGAATCACCAGCACCGACTGAATGGCCCCCATCCCACCGGACTGGAGCAGCATGATGGTGATCACCGAAATAGCCACAACCCAAAACACACGCTGGTAAATCGGCGCATTTTCCTGCTGCTCAGAAGTCAGCGTGTTAATCACCAGGGTGCCGGAATCCGAGGTGGTAATGAAAAAGACAAAGATACTGAACAGGGCCAGGTAGCTGGCAATATTCCACTCAGACAGCACCTCAAAGAACTTAAACAAAGCTGTCGAGGAGTTCTCCATCACTGCCGTTCCCAGCTCGGTAACGCCCTGGTTATGGATCAGATCAATCGCACTGTTGCCAAACACCGTGATCCAGGCGATAGAAAAGCCGACCGGGATCACCAGCACACCGACCACAAACTCGCGAATTGTACGGCCTTTGGAAATACGGGCAATGAACAAACCGGTCGGGGCCGCAAAGGCAATCCACCAAGCCCAGTAGAATAACGTCCAGCCATAAAACCAGTCCGGGTTGCTGTAACTGTAAGTTTCAAAGGTGAGCGGAATAAAGCTGGTCAGGTAGTTCCCGACATTCTCTATGGTTGAGTTCAGAATATAGGTGCTCTCAGAAACCAGGAACACGTACAGCATCAAGGCAACCGCCACGGCAATATTGACCACTGACAGCAGTTTGATGCCGCGCTTGAGGCCCAGGATCAAAGAGATGCAGGTGACAAACCCGATGATCGCAATCAGTAAGATCTGATGGTCGATGCTCTGCTCAAAGCCAAAGACATATTCCAGCCCGGCGTTGATCTGCTGCACCCCGAACCCAAGCGGGGTCACAATGCCCACCACAGTTGCCAGCACCGCAAAGATATCGACAAATTGACCAATCGGCCCGTGAATCTTATTTCCAAGAACCGGATACAACGCGCTTCTCATTTCAATCGGCAGCCCTTTGCGATAGGCCGAATATGAGATCACCAAAGCTACAATGGTATAGATTGCCCAGGCATTCACGCCCCAGTGGAAAAAGGTAATATTGATGGCATCGCGGACCGCGACGTCAGACTGTGCATCCACGACAGGCGGGCTCATATAATGCATCACCGGCTCAGCGACGCCGAAGAACACCAACCCAATCCCCATCCCGGTGCTGAACAGCATCGCCCCCCAGGAAAAATAACTAAACTCCGGCCGATCGCCGGGCTGGCCAAGCTTGATGTTCCCGGCAGAACTGAACGCGCAGTAGGCCAGAATCGCCATAAACAGCGCCACACTGCCCATATAGAACCAGGAAAAATGAACACTGATGGTGTCTTTAATTTCGTTAAACAATTGGGTACTGGCTTGCGGGGCAATAATGACCGCCACAAAAAAGACCGCCAGCACACTTAGCGACCCCAGACAAACCAGCGACTTATGATGCAACTTCCATGGTGAAACTTTCATCTTCCCTTCCCCTTATTTCAGCAGCTCAGCTTCAAACGGATAGTTGGTCAGGTTTTCGAAGCCGTCTTCGGTAATAATCACCTGATCTTCCAGCTTGACCCCTTCCAGCCCCCCGACTTCACCCACATAAGCTTCGACGCACAACGCCATCCCCGGCTCCAGGACACCGCTGTAGCCGTGCTCAGCCAGATCTTCGGGGTAACGGATCGACGGGTATTCGTCGCACAAGCCGACCCCGTGCATCATCACGCCATACCGCTGCGCGCGGAATTCCGGCGGCAGCAGTAAGCCCGATTCAGTGACTTCACTGAACGTCATACCAGGTTTGAGGATCTCCATGTTGTGCTGGATATGCTCGTAAGCAGTGCGGTACAGGTGCCGCTGCTCTTGTGTTGCTTCCACATTCCCAATCAGCCAGGTGCGGGAGATATCAGCGCAGAAGCCATAAGGCCCGATCAGATCGGTATCAAACGCCAGCAGCTCCCCTGCTTTCACCACCCGTGGGCCGCATTCCTGGAACCACGGGTTGGTTCTCGGACCGGATGACAGGATCCGGCATTCAATCCATTCCCCGCCCCGCTTGATGTTCTCGGCGTGCAAAACTGACCAGATGTCATTCTCGGTCACACCCGGCACCGTGGCTTTCTGCATTTCTCGCATCGCAATTTCGGTTGAAGCAATGGAGCAACGCATGGCGTTAATCTCATCTTCATTCTTCACCGCCCGGGCAAGCTCCATTACTTCCTGACCGTCGAAAATGGACAGTCCCAGCTTGTCCAGTTCACGCAGACCGGCAATTTCGATTTTATCGACCGCAATGCGTTGGTTGTCGCCGCCATGGGTTTTCACCAGAGATTGAATTTCTTTGGCAAAGTGCGCGGCATGCTCATGGGTGCGATCACCCGTTTCAAAATAAAAGAACGAAGCCCCACCGCGAATTTCTTTCACCAGCGGCAGGTGCGCGGACAGGTGCTCACAGTTATGGAAATCCCACAGCACGATATAGCCACTGGCAGAAACAAAGCAGGCACGTGCATGGTTATGGGTGATCCACAGCTGCATGTTAGTGGAGTCGGTCGCATAGCGAATATTGAGCGGATCAAACAGCAAAATACCGGCTAAATCCCTTTGCTGCAGTTGCTGAACAATGCGTCCGAGACGGTATTCACGCATGGTCGCCAGGTTCGGCGGGGTCAGGCCTAACGCCTCCCATTCGGCAAAAGCCAAATCCGTCGGACCAATTTCGACGCGGTCATTATCATTGGCTGAACCGTCCGGCTTAAACTGCGTCGCGCGTCGTCTGGACGGGTCAATTTTACGGTTCGAACTGCTGAATTTTGTCTCTAACATTGTCATCACTTGTCCTTGTTATGTTTGCTGTTTGTTAGTGACATCAATTGTTATTGATATGTAACAAACCAGACACTCATAAATTCTCATGGGCTAATCAGCTAAAGTCATCGTTCGCATGAACTCACGTAAAAACGCAGGCAATATGGGGAGGTACTGACAGGAAACTTGAACAAAAGGTGATGGCCGTCACTTTCGGGCTGAGCGTTTTAACAAGCCAAATCAAAACAAAAAACCAACAATTTCGTAAATTATCGGCAGCTCACCAGGGCGGTGGATGAAACGGGCTCGCAGAGCGGATCCTGAAACGAAAAAAGCCCCGGCGAAACCGGGGCAAAAGAGAGGGTAACTCTGTAATCACTATCCAAGCGGGGCTTAAGCAAACAGACCTTTTGCCGGACGCGGGTCGCGTGGGATCCGTTTCCCGGCCGTGTAATCATTAATCAGATCACACGGAGTGTAGTTGCGATCCAGCTCATACAGCTCTTCCTCAGTCAGTCTGGTTTCCAGCGCGGCCAGCGCACTGTCGAACTGGGCTTGGGTATCCGCCCCCACCAGCATGGAAGAGACCTGAGGTTTGGACAGCACCCAGGCCTGCGCAATCTGCGCCGGCGTGCAGCCCCGGTGCTCTGCCACTCGGGCCACTGACTGGGCAATCTCAAACGAGACTTTGTCGTTGTACATTTCAGTGGTAAAGAAGTCGGTCTGATTGCGGGTCGATTGCAAATCATTGGTCAGAATACCGCGCGCCAACGGGCTAAACACGGACACCCCGATTCCCTGATCCATACAGAATGGGATCATTTCCCGCTCTTCTTCCCGGTAAGCACAGTTGAGCTGCAACTGCATGTTAATCGGCTTCGCCCAGCCATTGCGCTCACACACCTGGAGGATTTTCGCCAGCTGCCAGGTGTACATGGTTGATACCCCGATATAGCGCGCTTTTCCGCTGCGAACAATATCGTTCAGTGCGCCCATGGTCTCTTCAATCGGCGTCGATGTATCAAAGTAGTGCAGCATGTAGATATCGACATAATCCATGTTCATCCGCTTGAGCGACGCGTCAATCGAGTCCATGATGTGCTTACGTGAGTGACCGTAGCCATTCACATCATCATTCATAGCATAACCGACTTTGGTGGTAATGATCATGCGGTCACGCTGGCCAATCCGGTTCAGCACATTACACACCACCTCTTCCCCCGCCCCTGTGGAGTAGAAATCCGCCAGGTCGATGAAGTTCACCCCGTGATCCAGCGCATGACGGATAATCGGCTCACTTTCTTTTTCATCGAAGATCCAAGGTTTCCACGCTTTCGATCCCATGTTCATGGTGCCCAGGCACAGGCGGGAGACGCGAAGCCCTGATTGTCCAAGTTGTACGTATTCCATGTGAAATCCTTGTTATTTACCAAATAATGAAGCGATGTTTCGCGTGACGTTGGTCGCCGTGTCGGGCTCTGTTGCGGGCTCGAGGATCGCTTTCCCGTCGACAACCTTAACCATAGAAATCAATTTGATGAGTGACAGTCCGGCGCCAATCACAATCAGCATCCCGGGCAGGCCGGCCAGGTTGAACAGCATTTTCACGGCATCGACGCCGATGTAACTGGCACTGATCCAGGCAACGAACGCAATCGACAGGCCCCAGAACGCTTTGATCCACAGCGGCGATGTCAGGTGCTCGGCATCGGTGCCTTCCGTGCACAGGCCGCCAATGGCATCGGTGTTGGAGTCCGCCGCCGTAATGAAGGTAATGAAACAGACCAGGACAAACAGGGTGCTGACAACCGAGGACAGCGGGAACTGGTCAAACAGCACGTAAATGACGGAAGCAAATCCGGTTTCCTGGTACGCGCGGTACAGCTCGCCACCCAATAAATCATCGAGGTAAATCGAGGTGCCGCTGAAGGTACTGAACCAGAAGAACCCGAACAGACACGGCAGGATGACATTGACGATGATGAACTGACGCACCGTGTAGCCGCGGGCAATTTTGCCCAGGAACAATGAGGTCAGCGGTGCCCAGGCAAACCAGCTAGCAAAGAACGCTACCGTCCACCAGCCCGGCCATTGGGAGTGACCGGAAGCCCCGGTCACCATGTTGCGCTGGAAGAACTCTGACAGGTAAATCCCGAAGGTTTCCACGCCCAGTGACAGAATGTAGCTGGTCGGGCCGAGCAGGAAGATGAATGCAATCGCCCCAAAGTAAAACCAGGTATTAATGCGCGAGAGGATCTGGATCCCGCGATGCAGGCCGGTCGAGGCTGAGAACAGCGCCGTACCGATGATCACCAGCGCGATCATCCCGTACATCACCGGAGACGTGGCCAGCCCCAGGGTACCGGTCAGACCGTCGCCGATCACCAGGATCCCGGATGTGAGCGTCGCAGACATCCCCATCACCACGGCGAACAGTGCCAGGCCGTCAATGGCATCACCGACCGGTCCGTCGATCAGTTTGCCGACAAACGGGCGCAGCATAGAGCCGATGGAAAACTTCATCTTGAGGTTGTACAGCGCCAACGCAAACACCAGACTGGAAACGGTATAGATACAGTAAGGGGTGATCGTCCAGTGTACGAAAATGGTCGACATGGAGAACCGCACTGCGGCCGCAGAGTGGGGTTCGATATTTAAAAACTCCGGCGGATTGTAGTAGTGCACAATCGGCTCAGCCACCGACCAGAACAGGATCCCCATCGCAATGACGGTGGTCAGCGACACAGCAAACCACTTAAACGGCGAGAGGATTGGCGTGGCTTCTTCACCGCCGATTTTGACCCGGCTGATCGGTGCAAAAAACACATACACCACCAGCATCACCGCCAATACCGCCGAGAGCGAAAAAAGCCACGACAGATCGTCGATGATCAGGTTATTGATCGCCGATGTTGTTTCAATAAAAAACGCTTTATCCTGCACCGTGAAATACACCGTAATCAGCATGCAGACAAATGCAGGGTAAAACGTCAGTGTTCTGAGATTCTTCATAGACATTCCTTGTTACCTGTTGTTCACCATGGGGAACATTTTTGTAACATTTCGATCCTGAAGCGAATGAGTTTAACTCATGGCATAATGACTAAAGCGACAATAAGCGGTCGAACAGAAAATAGTGCATTGAAAGATAAGTAAAAAGTCCGAAATCCTACCGGGCATGCCGGCAAAGTTGGCTGCGCAATTGTGCCGGAAGCCACACTCCCTCATACCGGAGCCAAAACGAAAAAAAGCAGCTCCTGTTGAGCTGCTTTTGGCTTGGGTGATTCCGTCATGGAATGCGTAGCGCTTTAGTGCTGTCCGAGCTGCTCGGCCGTGGCAGAGTGCTGCGGACTGTCGGCGGTGATTGCCTGCATGAAGGCTTTCAGGGCCTGCGCTTCCTGCTGGGTCAGATTGAGCGGCCGGATTTTCTCAGACAGCTTCGGATAGTTCGGATCGTACTTGCTCCAGCCAAACGGTGCATTACTGGCCATGCCTTCCGAGTACATGGAGATCACCCCGTCCATGGTATGCACCAACCCGTTATGGAACCACGGCCCGGTATTCATCACATCACGTAGTGACGGCGTTTTGAACTTCCCGACACTGTCACTGTTGCCATCAACGTTGAACTGGCCGAGATCTTCAAAGAACGCCTGATAATACGTCAGGCCGACATTTTCAAAGGCATGGTTGGTCAGCTCCGGTCCCATGTGACAGTTCACGCAGCGCCCGTTGCGGCGGTAAACATCCAGCCCCCACAATTCCTGATCGGTCAGCGCGCTGGTTTCTCCCGTCGGGGCCTGGGCCAGGAATCGGTCAAACCGGCTTTCCTGACTCACAATGGTGCGCTGGAAGGTCGCCAGGGCCATGCCGAGCTGCTCGGCCGTGATCGGCCCCTGACGAAACACCGCTTCAAATGATGCCGGATACGTCGGGTGCGCATTCAACCGCTCGACCAAATGCGGCAGCGACTCAGCCATTTCCAGCGGATCCTGGATCGGCATCAGCGCTTGCTGCTCCAGATCCAGCGCACGGCCATCCCAGAACAGGACCGGCAAAAAGGCGCTGTTGACGATGGTCGGCGCATTCCGTTTGCCCCGCTGGAGATCATGACCGATAGAAACTTCGCGCTGATCGGTCCAGCCTTTTTGCGGATCATGACAGCTGGCGCAGGACACATCTCCGGCCCGTGACAAAAACGTGTCGAAGAACAGTTGCCGACCCAGCTCGACCTTGTCGGCCTGATACGGGTTGGTATGCGGAAACTCAGGTTTGGGCATCAACCCCATGGTTTGATGCTGTGCGATATCATCAACAAACGGCGCTGGCCAGTTCGCCGGGGACGTCGCATAGTCCTGACGCAGCCGGGTCATGTTCGGCTGACCATGATTGTTGAGCGAGCGCGGATCTTCGGTGGCCCGTGGCTCAAACTCCGTCGCCATCAGCAGCACCCGCGCCTGCTGGCCCGGTTGAGCCGGAGCCGGCGTCAAGCCGGAAACGGACGGCAATGCCAGCGTCCCGAACCCGGATGATGTCCGGACCCAGTAATTCCCGGCCTTAGGGTGATTCAGAGACGCCTGATAAAGCAGCGAGTAATCACCACCGGCAACCTCCTGATGCAGCAACATCGCCAGCTCTTCCGCGGTCGGCACCCGCCAGTCGGTACGGCCGCAGGTGTTGGCATCATTGAGTTGCTGTAACAACCCGTCCAGGGTACAGGTGTCCTGATCACACTGAGCAACGTCAGTATCCGCGACGAAGGTGTTGGCAGTGTGCGTCACGTCGTCAGGGTTCGGCGTCAGCCAGTAAACATATGAGAAACGGCCGTCGCGCAGAAACAGGTTATCCCGCACCAGTCCGCGCATATCGTCCAGACAGCGCCACGGCGTCTGCGCGTAGTTGTCCTGCTGCGCCTCCCGTGCCAACGGCTGCCCGTGTGCATTGAGGCGGATAAAGCTCTCCGCTTCCGGCTGCGGCTCAACTTGCTGACTCGGCAGCGTCGGATCACGGTACTCGCCGCTGACCAGCATCACCGAGGCCGGTTTGCGCTTATTCTGGGCCGCCACCGCGTGTCGGTTCGCCCCGAAACTTTGGCGATACGCCAGGTTATCGACTTGCTGCTCACTGGCATCTTCTGCCAGCCAGTACGATTCAAAGCCAACCTGCGGGAAGAAATACGGATCAATCGCGGCCTGGTTGCGATCCAGCGCATAGTCCTGCTCGCTCACCAGGTTTTTCATTTCATAGCCGAACGGTAGCCGCCAGTCGTCCTTGCCGCACCACTGCTGCGCGTTGGCATAGTCGATCAACGCCGCGGTATTACACGCGCTGTCACCCAAAAAACCACTGTCACTCAGAAAGCACTGCGCGGCTAAATTCGGCAGCGTCGCTACCCAATCCTGCCAGGCGTAGGTTTCCTGCGACGGCGCTGTCGGTACTGCCCAGGTGATCCCCTGATGCGTCTCCGCGTCCGAGACGCACTGCCAGTGCGGCGCGGCTGCCGGGTCCTGCAGATCGATTTGAGTAAAGCGCGGCGGATTCTGATCCACCCGCATCAACCAACGGATTTCCGTGACCCGATCAGCATCCACCAACTCAAGCCGGAAGGCATCTGCCCCGCTGGCGGTTGAAGGCGCCTGATAGGTGAGCGTATCGCCCGCGAGAGTCACCTCGCCCAGCTTAGGCGGCTCAATCAACCGCAGGGATTGACCCGGCTTCAGCGCATACTGATAAGAGAACTGCGCTCCTTGCGTCACCTGCGCTTTCGGCGTTAAGGCGACCGTTTGGGTGCCTTCTGTCGTCGGCGGCGTCCCACTCGTTTCACTGCCAACCGCCGGCGACGGCTGGCTCTCAGAGCCGTTACAGGCACTGAGCATCAGGGATACACCCAGCGCGACCGCACTGAATTTCAGGTTCGAGCCATTCATTGCTGCTTCACCGAGGTTGAGATCAGGCGCACCCGATACAGCGAGCTGTTCATTTCACCACTGCTTTCTGCCCATTCCGACTGAAACGCCACGGCCATATGCTTGGTTTCCGGATCGTATTCGTCTGCGGTTTGCGTCCAGTAATAACTGTCCGCTTCAACCACGGTGTCGTTAAAGATTGTGTTCACGTAACCTGCACGGTAAGACATCCCTTCCATGTCAAATGCAAAACTATCCACCAGAAGCGATTTAAGTTCAGTTTCCGTCGGCAGGCGCCAGTCATTGCGGCCACACAGAGTCGCGGCATTGATGGTGTCAACATAGCTGCGGGCCTGCTCAAACGTCATCCCCGGCAGATCTTTGTCCACCCGCTGCCAGAGGATCTGGGTATTTGGCACTTCCGATGCAAAGTAGGTATCTGTGGTACACGCCCACGTTTGAGCCGACTGATCCACCAGCGGCTGACCGGATACGCCGTTTTTGACGAAGCGGTTTTGCCACTTGGTATCTTCATCACCAGCAGCGTTAATTTCCGGCTTCAGGGTAGCCGTGACTTCATCAATGCTGTTCTGGGCATCGTCAGCAATCACCGCGCCACTGACCAGCATGGCCAGACGCGGCTCATTGGTTGAGCGCGGCGGCATCCGGTCATCCGCAAAATCGCTGCCCATCCACATCACATGGGCATCGCCCACCGTCGCATTCGAGCCTTGCCAGTCGCCCGGTGTCGCATCGGCATCATGGCCGTTCGCATATTGGGCAAAGGTGCCGGTCCAATACGCTTCATCATAATTGGCATCCACAAAAGGAAAATAGAAACTGTCGATCGGCGACAGTCGCTGTGCTTCATCAGTGAACTGCTGGGACAGGATGGTTTTCCACTCATTTCGGGTTGGCAGTCGCCAGTCCGATTGACCGCACAGCTGCTGCTGATTTGCCGCAGCGACCAGACTGTCGGTATTGCATGTGCCGGTCAGGCCACACGACGCTTGGGCAAAATCCCGATGGTGCTGGCTGCGATCGCCCCAGTAAAAGCTGGAATCAAACGCAAACTCGCCACTGGCCTGCAATGTTTGCCAGGTCAGGCCGGTTTGCGCGTCCTGCACACACGACCAATCCGTTTTGGCCAGGGTCATCACCTGCTCGTCCGGGCTCAGCACCTGTCCTTCGGTATCGACCTTAAGATAACGCGGCACGAACGTCTGATCGGCTTGCTGATGCTGAGGCAGCGCGTATCCGGACACCTGGTACGCCACGCCATTCACTTGATAACGGATTTCAAAATGATATTGCTGGGCGGAAGCCTGAAGGGAAGCCGGATGGGTATCCGCTTGCTTGAGCGCGACTTGTGCTGCGTAGGGCTGAAACACAAACAGGCCCGTCGCCGGATCGACCGAGGCCCGGCCAAAGTTGGTTTTGATCTGGCTGACTTGATCCGCGGTTTGAACGGAAACACCCGGCGCTTCGAAAGTAAGCGTGGAGACATCAAGATGTTTGATCTGTTGGTGTGTCAGCGCAAGTGTGCGAGCTGTCTGGGCAGAAGACTCACCTTGCGTTTGACCTGGCTTTGATATTGGCGTCCCGGTGCTTTCACTGGTGGCGTGGCTATTGCAGCCGGCCAAAAAAGCGACAGTGAAAAATACTGATAACTGATTGTAATTCATTATTATATTGCATGTGATTATGAGTGGGCGCAGATATTACGATCGCGCATAATCAATTGCAAGTGAAAACAATTCGTATTAACAATACAATCTGACTAGCCGGTATATGGGTCGAGCCCCGGATGCCGCGGCCAATGCGCCACTCATGCACCACAAATGCGCCTGCCTGCCAGGGCGCACATTTCACCGGACAGATGACCAAGAACCATTACACTTAATCGTACCTTGTCCGTTTAGAGGTCATTCAAACATGAGCACCCAAACTGCAACGTCGCTGAAACCGTTTTTCCCGGCTAGCGCACGCTTATGCTGCGCGATGGTGATCGTCTCGGCACTCTCTGTCCCGGATTCCCAAGCTGCGCAAGACACACTCAAAATTGCCATTGCCAACGATATGCCGCCCTATGTGATGGACAATGCCAACAACGGATTAGAAGTCGATGTCGTCAAACAGGCGCTGGCAGACTATGACATCCAGTTCGTCCAAGTGTCATACCGTGATTTGCAAAGCGCCGTGCAGCAACAAGGCGTTGATGCTGCGATTGGCGTGATGGCAGATGACAGTGGCGTATTTTACTCCGACAACCTCATCACATTCGCCAATTTTGCCATCAGTAAGAAGGCCGATCAGCTGACGATTCACACCATCGACGATCTGAAAAAACATCCGGTTCTGACCTGGCAAAACGCTTATACGGAGCTGGGCGGTGCATTCGAATCTCTGTTCTCCCCAGTTTCTGAATACCGTTCCAATTACCGTGAATTTTCCAACCAGGCCGATCAGGTTAGCCAATTCTGGAAAGAGAACGGACAGGTGGCGGTGATCGACCGAAATATCTTTGCCTACTTCACCAAAGCACTCGGACATCCGCTGAATGAGGTGACCTATCACAACCTGTTCCCGGCCGTGACCCACTTCAGGGCCGGTTTCAAAGATGAAGCCGTGATGAAAGCCTTTAATGCGAAGCTCAGTGACATGTGCCAAAGCGGGACATATGCGAAGCTTCTGGAACAACATCACGTCACTTTGGCACGAACGGTATGTGATGATCAGTAATCCGCCAGCACACACCGCCATCCCGGCGGTGTGTGCTCCGCATTGCCCCTTTTTATGATTCAACGAGCGCATATTTTTTCACGGGCATCTATTTTCAACATCAATCCATTGTGCACCGTCTATTCAAATGACGGTCGTGTTCATTTGATTAACTTCAGAAGTTTCATTTTATTCCATCATTATTTTTCGAGCCGTTCGTGAGCACCATCACTTTTTATTTATTGGTTTTTTTATTGACCTCACTGATGATTGACGCCAATCAAAAATAGACGCGATTACTTGGAAAAAAATAATCAAAGCACTGTTCCACCGGATGACTGTCATAAAAATTCTTGATTACCATCGAACCTCAGCTAGCTTAAGAAGACGCTGAGGCATCGGCGCTGTTTGAATACTGGAATAAACTAACTGCTCAAGCATCTTTTCTAAATCAAACCGTCGATTAAACTTGAAGCAAAACTCGGCAAGATAGCGCGGTAAATGTTTGTTTTTGATTGAGTGATAAGTGCCATGCATTGCATTTTTCACATTACTTATCATGGTGTTAACCCACTTGAAATAGGGCAATTCTACGCAATCCGCACCACCGCCAGTTACAATGGCATGGTGAAAGATTTTTGCATCTTCGATACCACGGAAACAAGCCAACCCATCAGAAATGACCAGCGATTTCGGCCTTAAATGAGCCTTAGCCCAACGCGTCAGCTCTGCTTTCTTAAACCCATCAACAGCGGTAAAGCGCATTCGTATTGGGTGACCCTCTTCGTTCATGGATACGGCTGCAACAAATGGACGCTTCCCTTTAGCGCCACGGCCACGGACACCACGCTTCACACCGCCCCAGTAGGCATCGTCAATTTGGACGTAACCATCTAAAGGCGTTTCATCATCTCGCTCTTTCATGGCCTGCATGAGTTTCTGTTTTACTCGCCATGCCGTGTTGTATGAAACACCGAGTTGTCTGGACAACTCAAGAGCAGAGATACCGTTCTTTTCTTGTGTTATCAGGTAAATGGCCAGAAACCAGACCGTTAAAGACAGTTTAGAGTGGGCAAATAGCGTCCCTGATATCAACGAAGCTTGATGATGGCACTGATTACACTGAAATAAGGCGCGTGATTTCAACTGACAATATTTATCATGGCGGCAGTTAGGGCAACGGTAGCCCGTCGGCCAACGCATCTCGAACAATCGTTTCTGGCATTGTTCCTCAGTACCATACATAGTCATAAACTGATGAATAGAAATGCCTTTTTGAAACTGAACTTGATTTTTAGCCATGACTTTACCCTCATGAACTCACCTACATTTAGTATAGTTCAGGGGGCTGAGTATTAGGGGTAATCAAGTAAAAATTTAACCATCATAACCCCTTGTTTGGTGTGGAATTCTCCCTATAATCCGCTCCCGTCCCCATCATCATGAGGAAGTCCCCTCTACCCCTACACCCGAGCTGACAAAAACTATTACACATTCGAGAGATCGGCCTTCGACAGGAGTCACACCCCATCATGACAATTAAAAATATTTTGCGCAGTATGGCTGCGGCGATTGTTATTTCACTGGCAATCTTGATGGCAAGCTCATCTTATTTTTTTTATAAAATAGAGACGGTGATGCAGGCCGCTCAATTCATTTCCGTCATTGAATCCGACATGCTGACGTTACGTCGACATGAAAAAGATTTTCTCGCGCGCAAAAACTTAACTTATAAAGATGAATTTGATGGCCGGTTTACAGAACTAAACGAGCACCTGCAACAGTTAGATACCCATTTAGACGCAGCAGGGATTGCGTTTTCTCAACAGCAGGCGCTGCACGATACTTTTTCGGCGTACCAAACGCAGTTTCATCAGTTGGTGGCCATTCAGCAACAAATCGGGCTGCACGAAAAGGACGGGCTCTACGGCACGTTGCGAGATGCTGCCCATGCGCTGGAATCACTGATCAACCAACAAAACAATGCGCCGTTGCAGGTCCAACTGTTGCAGCTGCGCCGCGATGAAAAAGACTTTATGTTGCGTTTTGCCGACAAGTATATCGACACCTTCAACCGCCGTGTCACCGGGATGGAACGCCGGCTCAACACATCCGGCGCCGCCGCCATTTCGGCGCAGGCGATCCCCCTGTTGCACACTTACCAACAAGCCTTTCAGCAATTTGCCGAGGGCTCCCGGCAAAAAGGTCTCGACAGCACGGACGGTAAAATTGGTCAGCTGAGACACACCATCCGGCAAACCGAAACTTTGCTGGCCGAAGAAGCAGCGTTGCTCAAAACTCAGATCGCCGCGGTCCAATCAGAGGCTAAAAACGTTCAGCTCCTGCTCGGCATGGGGATCACCTTTTTCATTGCAGTCGGCGTCCTGTTCTTCGCCGGTAAAATTTCACACCGCCTGGCGCAGGTGACTCACCGGATGAATGAGATCTCCCATGGGGACGGGGATCTGCGGGCCCGGCTCGATACCCGGGGCCAGGATGAAATTGCAGAGCTCAGCCAGGCCTTCAACACCTTTGTCAGTAAAATCCATCATACCGTCACCGGGGTCACCCACGCGGTCAACCAGCTGGCCGAGACCACAGGTCAAATGGCCGAGGTGATGGCACAGGCCAATGCCGACTCCCTCAAAGAGCGCCAGGATATCAGCCAGATTGCGGCCGCGATGGAAGAGATGAACGTGACCGTTCAGGAAGTGATGCACAGCACCAATCAGACCAAAGATGCTGCCGAGCTGGTCCGCCAGCAAGCCCATACCGGGTGCGATGTCACGCAGCAGGGTCTGCTGGATGTTGAGCAACTGGCGGGGGAAGTCGGCAATGCCTCGGACACGATTCAGAAACTGGTCACCCACAGCCATCATATCAGCGAGGTGTTGGGCGTGATCCAGGGGATCGCCGATCAAACCAATCTGCTGGCCCTCAATGCGGCAATTGAAGCCGCGCGGGCTGGTGAATCCGGCCGCGGCTTTGCGGTGGTGGCCGATGAGGTGCGGAGTCTGGCCTTCCGGACTCAGGATGCCACCCGGGAAATCCTGACCATTACCGGCGACATTCAAACAGATGCCGATGCCGCGACTCAGGTGATGGCGCACAACCTGGCCCAGGCGACCCGGACGATTGCCCAAACCCGTAAAGCCAATGATGCGCTGCTGGAGATCACCGATTCGGTGGATCATGTCGGCGAAATGAACCGCCAGATTGCGGTGGCCGCCGAGCAGCAAAGCCATACCAGCAATGAGATCAGCCAGCACATGGCCGAGATCAGTACGCTGTTCGAAGGATCCGTCGCCGGGATGGCGCAGCTCTCTAGCGCCAACCAGCAACTCGTAACCATGACCCGGGATCTCAAGACGCTGGTCGGTCACTTCAGGCTCTGACGCCCCCCCCCCAAAAAAAAAACGCAAAAAAAACGGGCATCGTTTCACACGATGCCCGTTTCCTGATCCGGTTTGGTTTCGGCCGGTGTTACAACGACACCTGAGCCGTCTTCACCTGCTTGCTCTCCCCCACCTGAGTCCACGACAGGTACAGATTATCGCCTGCAGCTGTCAGTGAAGGAAAGCCGGTCGAGCGGGCCGCTGGGGTCTCTGTAGCAACCACCTTGTTCAGCAGCACACCTTGTGGGCTGTACTTCGCCACCTTAATTTGCGCTGTTGCGCCTTGCTGATCCATCCAGGCCACTGCAATGTCACCGGAATCCAGCGTGGTGATCGCAATCCGTCCCATGGTATTCCCTTTGCTGATCATCACCGGCGCAGCAAAAGTCGCCCCCGCATCGTTTGAAACCGCCAGTTTCACCTGCGCCACATCGCCGCTCATGGTAAACCAGGCCACAGCAACCTGCTCGTTTGCTGCGGTGATCGCCGGACCGTTGACCGGACAGCCTTCGATTTGCCAGTGATCCGCGTACACCGCGGTTGGTTGTGTCCATTGCTGATCGACATAGCGCACCACGGAAATGTCGCGGATCTCAGTTTCGGAGCGATCCCGGTAGGCCACAATCGGCCCTTTGCTGGTCATCGCCGCACTGGTCTGGCAGCAATCACACACCCGGTGATCCAGTTCCCATTCATCGACGGTGTTGCTTTGGCTGTCAAAGATCCCGGCGCGAAGCGTCATCGCGCCGCCACCATGGCCATGAGAATGGCTGCCTTCGCCGTGTCCGCTTTTGGTATAACGGCCGTCAAGCCAGGTGACAAAAGTCTGCTGGCCGGACAGCGGCAACATGCTGACAAAACCATGTTCAGCACTGACACCGTCTTTGTGCGGCGTCATCGCCTCTCCCCACTGTTGGCCGTGATCGCCGGAAAAAGCCACTTTGACATCGTAGTCATACTTGCCATCGGCCCGCTTTTGCAGCCAGTGCGCGGCAAGGCGATCCCCGTCAGCAATCAGGGAGGGGAAGTCCGCCCAGTTCACAAACCAGTTATCCCCGGACGCAATCGTGGCCGGCTCGCGCCAGTGGCCATCCTCAAATGTGGCGTAGCGCAAGCGGCTGATTTGAGTCTCCGCATTCTCTTCCACCCAGGACAGGTACACCTTGCCGTCACTGTTGGTAAACAGGCGAGACAAGCTGCTGTTCATCCCGGCCGGGCTGACCAGCTGATTGACGCTGGGTTGCTGAGGCTGCCCTTGCTGGGATTGAGCCTGTTGGGATTGGGAAGCACATGCGGTCAAAAACAGCAGGGGCATGCTCAAAGCGCAGATCATTCGCTTCATCGGAAGTCCTTCATCATCGTGAATAAATAAATTGGATACGGGTTGGGGTGCAGCAGGCGCTGCAGGGGTCATTTGTTAGGTGGCGCTCTGTGCCGCCGCGAGCGCCTTCTGGATATCTTGCCGGGATTGTTCACCCACCAGCATCTTCACGGGCTCGCCTTGTGGATTGACAATATAGGTGGTCGGCAAGACAACCGGTTGTGGCAGATTGGCCTTAATTTTCGACGGCTCATCCAGCACCGGAAACCGGATGTTCAACCGTTCCATCGTTTCAATCAACGCTTGCCCGGTCAGGCTGTCAAAGTTCACGCCAACCATCATGACTTGGCCGTCCAGCTCTGCCGACAACTGATTAAACGCCGGAATTTCCCGACGGCATGGCCCACACCATTCCGCCCAGTAGTTCACCACCTTCCATTGTCCCTGCCAGGACAGTGCTTTGCCGTAAGCATCCTCAAAGGCATAGGAAAACGGTGTATTCAACAGTCCACCCAGGAGTAAAGTCAGCAGCGTCATTTTTTTGATCATGTGGTTTTTCCGGCAGTGAGAGTCCATGTGCAACGTCCTTTGGCACGTTGTGAAACGCCATTAACATACATTATGAATGCAAGTTATTATTCCGAGACGCGCACACTTTCTTATTAACAAGATGATAACTGGCGAGTATTTGATTTGCATCAACTCTACCCGCAGATGTGAATGACTGGTTATTCTGACAACAATTATGCCCATTTACATCAACTGAACCGGTCCCGGAAACCGCACTTGCTGACTGGCGCCCAGTCAGACATCCTCATCCTGGCTAGCGCTCATTTGATGTTGACGCGCCTGTTGGCTCACGGTCTGTTGTCCCAGCATCTGTCGACTTAGTGCCTGTGGTTTGAGCGTTTGTTGTCTTAGCGTCAGTTGTCTCAATGCTCTGGCATATTCCCGCATGATCCGGGCGTTATCCGCCTTGTTGGCATCCCCGCAAACTTTGCCCCGATAATAGATGTCCGGACTTGAGTAAACCGGCAATCTCAGGTCGTTATAACTCATCACCGTCCCTTCTCCTGAACAGCCATAACCGCGTGCGTAAGGCTTCAACAGATGTTGATTTTCATCCGAAGTCGTTCGGTTCAACCGAAGTGATAGATACGAAAAACAGGTCAGTTCCTGGTGCTGCGCCCAGGCTAAATGGCCCAGTTCATGTTCGACCGTATCATCATCGGCATCATGGGCAATCACAAACATGCGATCGTTCAGTTCGACCGCCGCTTCGCCGGAGAAATCATCAAAATAGCGATCGCTTCGGCCCAGCATCACGCCGTAAAAATGGTTGGGCTGAGCGTGAAGGCGTTCCAGAGCGGGTTTCCCAACCTGACGAACCAATCCCTGATAGACATGCTCAATCATCCACATCGCTTGTTCTGAAAAATCAACGGTCAGGATCTCCCCCATCGCCCGGCGCATCGGGACACAGGAATTGGCCAGGATCTCATTGCTTTTTTCAATGGCGTGATGAAGCCCGCCTTGCACTTCATCCATGCTCCGATCTTTGAGCACACCTTCCGACACGAAAAAATGGATCGGTGTGATAACCACAGGTTCATCCACGCACGAAGGTAATGCCAGCCCGCGCTGGTCAACCTCGATCGGATAGAACACCGGCACAAACGTCAATGCGATACAGGTTGCGATGATGAGATAGGGAATTGCGCGTTTAAAATTCATGTATTGTCATGATTTATCATGGATCGAACCTTGATGGGCAGTCCTTGTGATTCGGAACGATAATCATAGGGAAGAGCGACAAGTTCTGCTATAGTCCCGGCCTCCAATTTTCATGTCACGGTTCAATCATCTGTGCCGCCGCGGCGCGCCATTGAATACTCGTGCGGAAACCACAACCCAACCAGCGTCGGCAAATGAGAAACTGAGGAACGTATGATGATGACTGAAGAAGAAAGAATTGAATTACAACAAAATAATCCCCTGCACGGTCTGAAGTTAGAAACACTACTGCAGGAGCTGGTCGATTTTTACGGTTGGGAAATTCTGGATACCGCCATGCGGTTTAACTGCTTTCATACCAATCCGTCCATTACCAGCAGTGTTAAATATTTGAAAAAAACCGAGTGGGCAAGAGAAAAACTGGAGAACTTTTACCTTTACCGGTTTAAACGTATGCCACGTGCCTCCAGCGAAGAGTTTGAATTGCCGCCACGTGCGCGCACCTTCCCGCACGGCCTCAAGCCCAAAGAGCCGATGGCACTGACGGTGGATTCCATTTTGAAATCACAAGCAAAAGCGGCGTCTGCGCACAAAGAGCGCTCATCCCGCAGTCGCAACTTCCGCCGTTAATTGAGAGCCTCGCAGCAGGTCAAATCACAAAGAGCCAAACATCGTGCCGATGTTTGGCTCTTTTCGTTTTGGGAGGCGACATACGAATTTTCGGTGAATCGCTCACGGCGACGATTGCTGGCTTAACAGGAATTTACGTAGATCTCGCTCTTCACGCATGACATGCAAAATAAAGACTTTGTCGCCTTCTTGTTTATAGAAAACCCGACACAGGCTTACCACAACTTCACGATAGCTTAAATGTTGCAATTCAGGCGGAACACGACCTGATCCTGGAAAAAGTTCCAATCGCTCAACTTTTTCAAATACGGATTGCACAAGTAACTTGGCAGCAACGAGGTTATCGAGTGCGATATATTCAGCAGTTTCATTTAAGTCTGATAAAGCTGGATCGGTCCAAATTACTTCAGCCATTTTGACATTTTTTCCTTGGCTTCAGAATGAGGGGTCACGTTGCCCTCTGCGATCGCTCGCTCACCTCGGGCAATCCCCTCTAACATCGCGAGGCGATTTTGCATGAACTCATAGTCTTCAACATCCACTAAATATGCTGATGGTTTACCGTGCTCAGTGATAAGCACAGGTTCTTTACTGTCGTGAAGATCAGCCAAGATTTTTGTCGCTTGACGCTTTAGGGATGTAACCAGTTCAACTTTCATGACTGCGGCTCCAAAGAAAGACTCATACCAATCACAGTAAATAAGTGTTCAGAAATAGCGCAGGAAAAATGCTTGAGAACAAGGCAGGATTTTTCGATAAGTAGTTATTCTACAATCAAAAATTCTAACGCAGTTATCGAGCATTTTAACAAGCTAGGATGACCAATTATTTACTACGATTGGTATCATGGTGATACTATTCTATCACTTTCAGTCTAGCAAGCATCACGGCGGCTAACGAGTGAAGCGCTCCTCCCAGACAACCAACGGCGGCCAAGTTTCTGCCCAGGTGTAATGGGTACTTTCTCCTATGGCTTCTAACGCTGTGGTCATGTAGTCAATAAATACCCTGACCTTGGCGGGTAAATATTCCCGCTTGGGATAAATGGCAAATACACCATTATCAGGTTGCGGCGGTCTGAAATATGGGTACAGGGATACTAGATCACCGCTTTCCAAACCCTGTTTGGCTAGAAAATGCGGAAGCTGGGCAAACCCCAGCCCATCCATACACAGATACGCCATAGATTCACCGTCATCGGTGATATGCGTGCGTTCCAGCTCATAAGGCTGGTATTCCTCGTGTTCATCCGGCAAAAAGATCGGCTGGAGCTGTTGGGTCTCTTTGACCCGAAAACCAATCCAGCTGTGCTGCTGAAAATCATCGGCGCAACGCGGTGTGCCGTGCGCCGCCAGATATTGTGGCGAGGCGCAAACAAGAAAGTCCATCGGGCTAAGACGCCTTGCCACCAGACGACTGTCTTTCACATAGCCCGTCCGCAGCGCGACATCAATGTTGTTCTCGATAATATCGACGTGTAAGTCATTGATCTCAAGTTCTAGCTTAATGGCCGGGTATTGCTGGCTAAATGCCCGCAACAGCGGACGCAGATAAAGGTGACCGTAGCAAACGGCGGAATTAATCCGCAACGTCCCGCTCGGCGTATCATTCGAATGCTTCAGCTCTTCTTCGCAACTCGTCAGGTCCTGAATCATCTTCCGCACGGTATCGGCATAGCGTTGCCCCGCCGGGGTGATGCGCAACTGTCGGGTGGAGCGTTGAAACAACGTCAATCCGAGCTGCGCTTCCAGCCGACCAATGGCCTTACTGACCGTCGACGGATCCGTGTTACACATTCTTGCCGCGGCCGCGAAGCTCCCGCTATCACATGTGGCCAAAAAGATTTCCAAAGATCTGAATTTATCCATGTGCTATCCCGAATCCGTTCATCCATTCGTTTATCTATTGACTGACTATAACAAGAAAATTCGTGAAAAGAATTCACGACTCTTTGGGAATCCGGCCTATTTTTCCCTCCTTTTCAGATGCATACACTGCAACCATCAACGACAAACAGTGTGACGGAATGAAGCGTTATGTTGAAATTCATGAGTGTAAGAAAATTATCTGACAATCATCCCCTGGCCTACTTTTTCCTCGCCTTCATCGCGATGGCCGGGCTTTCCTATATCAATTATTTACCCAGTGTCGTCAATGCTCTCGCGGGCGGCCTGGGTTTCAGTGATGCTCAGGCCGGACAGGTCGTCGCGCTCAATGGTTATGGCGGACTGCTGGGCAGTACGATCGCCATTTTCCTGGTGCGCCGGATCCACTGGCAGCCTGCCATGTATCTGTTTCTGGCCCTGCTGGCGGTGATTGATATCGGCACCCTGTGGGTGGATCACTATGGTGTGATGCTTGGCTGGCGGTTTCTGGCCGGAACGTTTGGCGGGCTCTGTGTCGGGATCGGCTTTTCCGTACTGGCCTGCTTAAACAACCCGGATCGCGCCTTTGGCACCCTGCTCTTGATCCAGTTCAGTATCGGATCTTTGGTGATTTACGGACTGCCGGCGCTCAAGGCGCTGCTGAACGCCTATGCGGTCTTTGGAGTCATGGCTGGCTTTGTCGTGCTCAGCTTGGCCATGATGCCATTTCTGCCGTCTCTTCCCCGGGACCACAAGTCCGCCGAATCGGCAATGCCGTTGCCCGAATGGTGCAGCAACTCGCTGCTGTTGATGCTGGCCATTACCGTCTATCAGATTGCCGCCAGTGCGGTTTGGGCGTATGTCGGACTCATTGGCCTCGGGGCCGGCATTGATGTTGACCATGTGAGTCTGTCTATCGCCGCAACCGGATTATTGGGATTGCTGGGTGCGATGTTGCCGGTTATCAGCGGCAAGCGTTTCGGCCGTCTGTATTGGGTGATTGCCGGTGGGGTGCTGTCGGTTATCTCTGCGCTATTGCTCAGCATGTCACCGCTGACGCCACTGCTGTACGTGACCGCGATGGCCTTGCTGTTCTTCTCCTGGCCCGCGGTTCAATCCTATTTGTTAGCCGTCACGGCTGAAATGGACCGTAGCGGGCGACTTTCAACCATCGCCGCCGTTGTGTCTTCGGTCGGTCTGGCATCCGGGCCACTGCTCGCGTCCAGCTTGCTGGATCACGGGAACTTCACCGTGATGCTCTACGCCTGCGCCCTGACATTCCTGTCGAGCTGTTTCCTGGTGCTCAAACCGGTACTGGCGCAGGAAAAAACGGGAACAGAAGAAATGACTTCTCAATATCAATAAGGAACCCAATATGATTCGATATACATTCAACAAAATGCTGCTGGCCCTCAAAAATCGGTACGACTACGACGTCCGGTATCAGCAGGATATCCTGGCAACCGATCTGGGCGCGTTTCTGAAGTTTATGGGATTTCAGACTATGGCATCCCATTCAGGGAATGTCCCCGCGGGGCCGCTGTATGCCGCCAGAATCCGCGCCATTCTTTCGGAGGATTGCGGGCCATGCGCCCAGCTTGTCGTCGATATGGCATTGGAAGCCAAAGTCAGCCCCGACATCGTGCAGGCGATTATTGATCAAGACTTGGACAAGCTGCCAAAAGAGATCGCCTTGGTGGTGCAGTTTACTGAGCTGGTGTTGGCGCACAATCCCGAGGCAGATGACTTGCGGGAAAAAGTACGCGATTTATGGGGCAATCAGGGACTGATCACACTTGGTTTTGCCATCAGCGCCTATCGGGTTTATCCGGCCCTGAAATACAGCCTGGGATATGGGAAAGCCTGCTGTCGCATTCTGGTCAGCGAATCGGCATTCGCGCCGAACCGGGATTCAGCGCCAGACCGGGAGGCTGAACATGGTTAACAAACTCAACATCGGCACCGCATTACTGCTTGGGTTGGCAGCGCTGGGAAATGGCGTCTTTATGATAATCGACCCCGAAACCTGGTACTGGCTGGTGCCGGGGGTGCCGGATCGAGGGCCGTTCAACCAGCATTTTCTACGCGATATCGGCATGATTTACATGCTGATCGGGGTGGCCTTCATTTGGGGGGCAATGTACACCCAACATCGCCGGGTGCTGTGGGTCATACCAACGGCCTGGTTGGCCAGCCACGCGATTTTCCACTTCTGGGAAGTGTGGGTGGGGATCTGCGGGCCTGAGTTCCTGGTGATTGATTTTGGCGGCGTGACCTTACCGGCACTGTTAGGACTCTGGCTGGTTTATACCTGCGATAAAGGGCAATCCCATGCGTAAATCCATGCTCACAGCCCTGCTGCTCTGCCTGGGCATGGCCATGAGGCTCACCTTGAATATCGCTGTGTCTGTGGTGCCCCCCGAACCCAGCAAGCAACAAACGATCGAATGGCTCGATAACCCGCGTCCAGTGGCGAACTTCAGCCTGGCATCTGAGGCGGGTACGTTTACCCGCCAATCACTCACCGGGCGTTGGACCATTGTTTTGTTTGGCTTTTTGCACTGCCCTGATATCTGTCCGACGAGTCTGGCCCAGTTGGCCAGACTCGTCGCCAGCCTGGCTGACACACCGACCAACCCGGGCATAGCCTTTGTGTTTGTCTCAGTGGATCCCGGCCGGGATTCGGTGAATGACCTCAGCCAGTATGTGCGCTACTTTGATCCGTCCATCCTCGGCATCACGGGCAGTGAAGCGCAACTGACAGCATTTGCCGACAGCCTCGGCATCCGGTTTGAAGTCTCGCCGGATGATGAAGATTACAGCGTTGCGCATTCCATCAAATTTTCCATCATTGACCCGGAGGGCGTTTTTCGCGGCCGGTTCCCCCCGGGATTTGATGCGACCGCTTTGGCGCGGGAGCTTGCGCTTAGGGTTGAAGCGGATCGCTGAAAGTAATAGGCAAACTTCCACCATTTTAGGGGAATCTACCTGCCGAGCGAGTGAACACCCACCCGCTCGGCCATTAACGTTTTGATTCTTAAGATACGTTGAGTACACCCGCCACCAGCGAAATCAGAATACCTGCTGGCTGTTGATCAGCGGCACCCGAACCGACAGCGCGTTGAGGGCGATCTTGTGAACCATTTCATCGACGGTGGTACAGCAATCCTCAATCACTGCAACTTTATAGGATTCCGCAGCTTTAGATATTGCTGTATGAGTGACACAGTTTTGGGTCATCATGCCGCAGATCAGTAACTCTTCGACCTGATGCTTTGCCAGAATTTCTGCCAACTGCGTTTGCTCAAAACTATCCGCAAATCTTTTCACCACCACGGTGCTATTCGGCGTGCAGTCCTGAATATCCGAATGGATTTCAACACCTTGGCTGTCGGCATTGAAAAAGGGCGCCCTGCCTTTCGCCGGATCGGCCACATGCTGGATCAAAATCACGGGCACCTCCGCAGCATGCGCTTTGGCAATCACAGCCTGAATATTGGTGAGGGTTTGCGCGGTATTCCAGAGCGGATACTGGCCCTCCGGAAAGTAGTCATTTTGTAAATCAATCACCAGCAGTGCTTTCTGAGCCATTGTTATTCTCCTTGTTAATCAGAGGTTGTTCTGAATAAGAGATGATTATTTCGCACTTGCGGCCTGCCCGGCAGTGTCTAAAATGACACAATTCAGGCGAAAACCGACAATCTTGAGCAATAACCTCAGACAATAACCTTGCACGATAAACTTGGAGCCCCCATGGAAACGATTCATATCGGCATCTGCCATTATGCCAATGCACTGAAATCTGCCGTTTACGGGTTAGAAGAGATGTTTGTGCTGGCCAGCCGAATTTGCCGGGAGCAGCAGATCCCGGTTGAATTTGAACCTGTCATTTGTCGTGAACATGACGCAATCTCGGGACCATTTTCGGTGATCATCCTGCCCCCCAGCGTGCACCAACAAGATTACCTCAACCCGCCGCCACAACTCACCGACTGGCTCAAAGCCCAATACGATCAAGGCACCCGGCTCGCCTCAGCCTGTGCTGGCGCCTTTATTCTCGCCGCGACCACGGTAGTCGGCACCCGTGCCATCACCACCCATTGGGGACTTGCCGAACCATTCCACCAGCAGTTTCCGCAGATTGCACTCAACACCAATGACATCCTGATCGATCATGGCGATATCATCACCGCCGGCGGATTGATGTCCTGGTTGGATCTCGGACTGGAGCTGGTCACGCAATACACCTCGTCCAGCGTGATGCACCAGCTCGGCAAGTTGCTGGTTGTCGATACCGCGCGGCGCGAACAACGGTTTTATCAGCGCTTCATCCCGGCTCTGCTGCACGGCGATCAGGCCATTGTGACGGTTCAGCAACGGATGAACCATGACTATGGCACCCCGCTTGCCATTTCCGATCTGGCGGCGCAAGCCAACCTGACTGAACGCACCCTGCAACGGCGGTTCCAAAAAGCAACCGGTTATAATCCCAATCAATATTTACAGCGGCTTCGGGTCCAGAAAGCCTGTGAATTATTGGAAGGCTCGCAACATCCTTTTGAGTGGATTGCCCATCAGGTCGGTTATGAAGATCCCGGCGCCTGTCGTAAAGCATTTCTGAAGATCATGGGACTGACACCACGCGAGTTCAGGGCGCGATTTTCCCGCGAAGAATCCCCGAGCCATCGCCCGCACCGACATCCGCACCACCGTTAAACAGTGCTTCAAACCCCACAAAGGCCAGCAACTGACTGACCTTTGTGACATTTCGGAAAGAATACCGATCAGTTTCGGTTAAGGGTAATGTCAGACACGAAGCCGTGCTCGGTGGCGATCAGTGCCTGCTTGAGCATGTGCGCCGCTTCCTCGGCCGTCATAAAGCCCGAAATATCCATGGCTTTGCCGCTGGTGGCCCAGAAATCCGTTGCCATGCCGCCCGGATAGACCGCAATCAGCTTCATCGGACTGCCTTTGAGCTCCAGACGCACCGACTCGACCAGCCCGCGCACCGCCCACTTGGCCGCACAATAGGTGGATTCCCCAGCCTTGGCGACTTGCGCGGCGGGCGACATGACCACCACCACCTTCACCGGATGCTCACGATAGCGCTTCACCAGTTCCTGCAGCAGGTAGATCGTCGATTTGACGTTATTGTCGAGCAGCGCGCTGATCGCTTGCGGATCTTGCTGTTCAATCGGCCCGAAATGGCCGCTGCCTGCGCAGTGGATCACCATCTCAGGGATCGGTTCCAGATCGTCAAACAACGCCGACACCGTCGCCGGATCACCAAGATCAGCAGCTCTCGCTTCGACGTTCCCCGACATATTACCGGCAACCTGAGACAGACGCTGATGATTGCGCCCTGTCAGCAATAACCGTTTACCCTCGCAGCTGTAGCGCTGCGCCAGGGCAGCCCCCAAACCGCTGCTTGCACCTGTAATAACAATCATATCCCTGCCTTTGATTGAAAAAATGACTTGTTTATTTTACATAGCCAGCCCGGTATCCATTCAACTCAGGCCGCACATTCGCCATGCACGTCTTCCAGCGTCCGGGCAAAGCGGGACAAGGCCGGACTCCAGGCCGAGGGTTTCGGTGTCACGAAGTAAGTTTCGACCAGACCCAAGCCTTGTGGGAGGGGATGATAATGAATCGGGTAGCGACTTTGATATGCCTGAACAGTGGCTTCCGGCAACAAGGCATAACCCATCCCGGCCACGACACAGCCCAGAATCGCCTCCAGCGTGCCGAATTCGACCACTTTCGCTGCGGCAATGTCATTTGCAGCCAGAAACAGCTCAATGCGATGGCGGTAACTGCATCCCTGCCGGAACGCGACGAAAGTTGCACCAAGCAACTCGGTGTGACTCGGCAGCCCTTGAAACGGCCGGGCCGAGACCAGCACCAGATGCTCGGTAAACACCGGTGTTGAGACAAACTCAGGATGGGTGATCCCCCCGGCGACAAACACACAATCGAGCGTTCCCTCCAGCAGTTGCTGCGACAGCTGGGCCGTGGGTCCGGTTTGGAGTTGTAAATCGATCTGTGGGGATTCGCCGTGGAACTGCGCCAAAACCGGCGGTAAACGCAGCGCCATGGTGGTTTCCATCGCGCCAATGCGCAGCGCACCGGTGTGGGGATGACCCAGCTGAAACTTCTGGCAAGCCTCATCATGGAGCCGGAGCATCTGCTCGGCGTACCCCATCAGCTCCCGTCCGGCCGGGGTCAACACAGCGCGGCTTTTCTTACGAAGCAAAAGTTGAACACCGAGTTCATCTTCCAGCTTCTTCACATGGGCCGTCACATTCGACTGCACGGTGTGCAACTGTTCAGCCGCAGCGACAAAACTACCGGTTTCCGCCACGGTCACTAACATTTTTAATGATTTTAGCTGCATTTCGGGGCTCCCTGCACCAGACACATTGCTCAATATATCTCAAAAAGTGATTTTTATAATCACCATAAATCGTTTTTTAATATCCAGACAGCATGCAAACATGGGGCAATTGCGGGGGTGCCATTTCACGCCACAACACCCGCGCTTGAGCAAAGGACGCGCTTATGAATCAAAGCATGAACAGCACGGCAGCCAGCGCGTTATGCGTCGGTCTGAATACCACCATCCTCGGAGTTGGCCTGTCGCGATTTGCCTATACACCCCTGATCCCGGCCCTGTCCGAACAGGGCTGGTTTCTACCCGCGCTAGCCAGCTATCTTGGCGCTGCTAATTTGATCGGCTACCTGATCGGGGCCTTCACCGCCCATCAATTATCGGAATGGCTGGGTGCCAGGCGCACCCTTCTCATCGCGATGGGACTGGTCGTGGCCAGCTTTGTGCTTTGCGCCAGCCCGGCAGCGTTTGGCTGGTTTGCCTTCTGGCGCTTTATCGCGGGCATGGCCGGGGCGATTCTGATGGTGGTCGGCCCTTCGCTGGCACTGCAATATACCGACGCCCGCAACCGACCAATCATAGCAACCATGATTTTCATGGGCATCGGTCTGGGGATTTTGATCTCTGCCTGCCTGATGCCCTACCTGCTATCCCTTGGCCTGTCGACCACCTGGCTGGCCCTTGGCGGTCTGTCGCTGCTCTCTGCTGCCCTCGGCGGACTGAGCCTGAACCAACTCCCGGTACGACCCATGGAACACACCACGAATACGACTCAGTCACGTGCTCCGCTGCCCTCAGCAGTCTGGCTGATTGTGATTGCCTATGGCTTCGATGCCGCGGGCTTTATTCCGCACACGATTTTCTGGGTTGATTTCCTGACCCGCGAGCTGACCATTGGCCGCGACGCAGCATTGCTGCAATGGGCGATTCTGGGGGGTGGCGCGATGCTGGGTCCGGTGATTGCGAGCCGTTTGGTCAAATTCGGCGGCTGGCACCAGGCATTAATCAGCGCCTATCTGCTCAAGACCCTGGCGATTGTCATTCCCGTCGCCAGCCACTCCCTACTATGGCTCTCCCTGTCCTCTTTTCTGGTTGGCGCGATGATCCCGGGGATCGTCTCGCTCACTTCCGGGTACCTGGCTGAGATTGTCGGGGTTCAACGACACAAACACGCGTGGGGACTGGCGACCGCCGGGTTTGCCGTCGTTCAGGCCCTGTCCGGGATGGCGATGTCTGCTTTTTATGATCAAGCCGGCAGCTACGCGCCCCTGTTTCCGCTCGCGGCCGGTTTGATGGCCATCGGTATGCTGGCGATCGGGTTCAGCCGCCATGTTTCCACCGTACCCCATGAGGCAGCCAAGCCTGACCTTGAAAGTCAAGACCCTACGAATCCCGGCAACGCGCAGCCGAATACCACGGAACCATCTACCAGACGACAATTTACCAAACGACAGTCCACCAGAGCGACCACCCCACAGACGATGGAAGACCAATGAAACTTTATCTCAATGCGACCTCACCCTACGCCCGGGCGGTTCGTATCGCAGCCATTGAAAACCAACTCGACCAGACCCTTGAGCTGGTTTGGGTCGATCCCTGGCAATCCCCTGAAGCGCTGCTCGCCGTCAACCCGGCGGCCAAAATTCCGGTGCTGGTGACCGATGCCGGTGCGCCCATCACGGAAACGCTCAATATTCTGTTTTATCTGGATCAACAGGCACCAAACGGACCGCAGCTTTTGTCTCCGTTGCCCTCTCATCCACAATCCCTGACCTTACTCGGATACGGCCAGGCACTGATGGATGCCACGTTTCAAACGGTGATTGCCCGCAAACATGACGGTAACCGTGCCGATCAGCATGAACTCGGCCAACGGCGCATCCAGGCCATCCACCGCTTGCTAGCCGCAATTGACCATCATCTAAGGGATCATCAAAATCATTTGAGAGATGAACGGCATCTCACCCAAACCGGTATCCCAATCTGTGATGTGGTGATTGGCATTGCGCTGGCCTACCTCGACTTCCGCCTGAGCGAGATCCCATGGCGCTCGGATTTCCCGGCCCTGGCAGACTGGATGGAAAGCGTCGAAGCTCGAGAGAGTTTTGCAGTCACGCGGTTTAAATAGGCACGTGGCTGCGCACAGGTGAAGCCACTTCAAACAAAAACGGCGACCCGAAGGCCGCCGTTTGTTTCAATGGATAAGATTCTGTCGCGCGTTACGCCAACTCGGCTGAGAAGTGTTTTCCCAGCAAGGCATGATAGAAATCGTTGTCCGACAGCACGCCTTCGAGGCGTTTCTGGGTGCCCAGCAGGATCGGCTGGCCGGTACGGTAGCGGATTTCCAGCGCATCGCGCATCGAGATATCCGGCGTGGTCATCACCACCTGATTTGCCTCCAGCGCATCAAGGTTATCCCCTTCCTGCCACTGCTGCACATTCAGGGCTTCGTCCTGACGGGTCACCGCCAGCACTTCGCCTTCTGCCGAGGTGCTGACACAAGTCTTGTCGTTCCGGTTCAGCACCAGCATGTCATCCAGTTTCTCCAATGCCCCGGCATCGGTCATCAGCGAGCGGCCACGCAGCACGTTCAGCGGATTGGTATGAGCGACGAAATCCTGGACATACTGGGTGTTTGGCTTGAGCACAATCTCTTCCGGCTTGCCGTGCTGGATCAGTTTGCCTGATTCCATGATGGCAATGTTGTTGCCGATTTTCAGCGCTTCATCCAGATCGTGGCTGACGAAGACAATGGTCTTGTTCAGCTTGCGTTGCAGCACCAGCAGCTCATCCTGAAGTTGGCTGCGGATCAGCGGATCGAGCGCCGAGAACGGCTCATCCATCAGCAGGATGTCGCTGTCCATGGTAAAGGCGCGGGCCAGGCCGACCCGCTGCTGCATCCCGCCGGACAGTTCATGCGGATACTTGTCCTGCCACTCGGCCAGACCAACCATCTCCAATTTCTCCATCGCGCGGCGTCGACGCTCGGCTTTGCCAATCCCCTGCATTTCCAGGCCGAAGGCGGCATTATCGAGCACGGTCAGCCAGGGCATCAGGGCAAATTTCTGGAATACCATGGAAATGCGTTCTGTGCGCAGGTGACGCAACTGGGTCGCATCACAGGTGGCCAGATCGATCACCTGATCGCCGTCTTTGACTTCCAGCGCGCCGCGGCTCACCTGGTTCAGACCGTTGATGGTGCGCAGCAGGCTGGATTTACCAGAGCCGGACAGCCCCATCAGCACGCAAATCTCACCTTCCTGGATATCCATGCTGACATTATCCACCCCGACGACATCGCCGGTAGCCTCAATGATTTCCTGACGGCTTTTGCCCTCGTCGAGCAACGCCAGCGACTTGGCACTGTGCTGACCAAAAATCACATCCAGGTTTTGAATTCGAATGGCAGTCATGATTATCCCTCTTTACTCTGGCTCGGGGTTTTACACAGGCGGTCCAAGATAATCGCGACCAGAACAATCGCCAGGCCCGCTTCGAAGCCCTGCGAGATGTTGACGGTGTTCAGTGCGCGGATCACCGGTTTCCCCAGTCCGTCGGCACCGACCAGCGCCGAAATCACCACCATCGACAGCGATAGCATGATGCACTGGGTGATCCCTGCCATAATGTTTGGCATTGCCGCCGGCAGCTCCACTTTGAACAGCAGCTTCCACCGGTTGGCCCCGAAGGCCTTACCCGCTTCGACCAGCTCTTCCGGAACACGACTGATCCCGAGATAGGTCAGGCGGATCGGTGCGGCAATGGCAAAAATAATGGTAGAGATGAGCCCCGGGACCACGCCCAGGCCGAACAGCACCAGGGTTGGGATCAAGTAAACAAAGGTCGGGATCGTCTGCATCAGATCCAGGATCGGTCGCATGATGGTATAGAGCCACGGCTTGTGTGCCGCTGCAATGCCGACCGGAACCCCGACCAGCACGGAGATCGTGGTGGCAGTCAGCACCAGTACAAAGGTCTCCAGCATTTCTGGCCAGTAGCCCAGGTTCATGATCAGCAGTAATGCCGCCACCACGAAACCGACCAGCGGCAGGCTACGGTGCAGAAACCAGGCCAGTGCGGCGGTCATCGCGATTGGCACTGCCGGCGGAAACCATTTAAACAGGTCCACCAGCAGCATGATGATGGTTTCCAGGCTGTATGAGAGTGAGTCAAAAAATCCAGCGGCGTTGTAGGTCAGCCAATCGACAAAGGTTGCCATCCAATCGCCCAACGGGATCTTATGCTCGGTGATAAAGTCCACGGTCACTCCTTATTCAGGGTCTGTTATTACTTTCTAGTTTTCGTTGTTTTCACCGCCCTGCCCTTGCGGCCATACAGAGTTGCACGGCCACAGGGCAGGGCTGATTTCAGTGCTTAGCTTTTCAGGTAGCGCGTGACCGCAGCAGTAGCATCACCGCCATCACGGGCTTTGACCTTATCCAGCCATTTTTCCAGCGCTTGCGGGTTGGCTTTCAACCAGGCTTTCGCCGCCTTGTTCGGCTTGACGTTGTCATTGAGGATGTCACCCATCAGCTGGTTTTCCATCTCCAGAGTGAATTCAAGATTTTTCAACAACTGGCCGACATTCGGACACGTCTCCAGGTAGTCCTGACGCACGTTGGTATAAACGTTGGCACCGCCGTAGTTCGGACCGAAGTAGTCGTCACCGCCATCAAGATAGACCAGCTCAAAGTTGCTGTTCATCGGGTGCGGCGCCCAGCCCAGGAAGGCGATCCACTGCTCGCGATTCACGGCACGCTTGACCTGCGACACCATGCCCGCTTCGCTCGATTCCACCAGGCGGAAATCTTCCAGGCCGAACGCGTTGTCATCGATCATTTTCTGGATCAGGCGGTTGCCGTCGTTGCCCGGCTCAATGCCGTAGATGCGGCCACGGAACTTGTCTTCAAATTTCGCCAGATCAGCAAAGCTGTGCACCCCGGCGTCGTAAACGTATTTCGGCACCGCCAGGGTATATTTCGCCCCTTCCAGGTTGGCACGCACGGTTTCGACTGTGCCGTTCGCACGATATTTGGCGATATCCGCTTCCATGGTCGGCATCCAGTTCCCCAGGAACACATCAATGTCTTGGTTCGCCATGGAGGAGTAGGTGACCGGTACAGACAGCAGCTGGGTGTCGGTTTGATAACCCAGACCTTTCAGCACTTCGCTGGCGACTGCGGTGGTGGCGGTAATATCGGTCCAGCCGACATCGGAAAATCGTACAGTCTCGCACTGAGCGGCAAACGCGCCAGAAGCGGAAAGGCTCAGAGCCAGAGCCGAACTACCCATGACCAGTGTTTTCAGGGTTGTATGTGTCTTCATGACTTTTCCTTTTCTCCGTTTTATCTTTTTAGGTTTTTCAGGCCGCAAGAGGCCCCAGGCGCTTCCCTGCCCGCTGTCATGGCGTCGCAGAAGATAAGCCTGTGTGATTCATTTCGGCGAATACTCGCCGTTCGTCTTACTTTCGCCGAGCTCCTGAGCTTCCTGACTTTGACCCATGCAGGTCGGTGTGAAGCAGGGCCGCAGCGTACAACTCGGTCAGCTTACGACAGCTGCTGGTTGTTGACTGGTCTCCTGCGGGCGCTTCGCCTGGCCGGAGCGCTGCTGACTTTCCCAGTTCGGCGCGATCCAGGTCGGCGCATCGGAAGGAGCCAGCGGGGCTTTCCCCAAAATGGCATCGGCCACTTTTTCCGCCACCATGATGGTCGGCGCATTGAGGTTGCCGTTCGGGATGGTCGGGAAAATGGAGGAGTCGACTACACGCAAGCCGTCAATCCCACGTACCTGGCAAGCTGAGTTCAGCACCGCCATCGGATCGGTGTCTGCGCCCATCTTGCAGGTACAGGAAGGGTGGTAGGCACTTTCGACATTCTGGCGCACCCAGGCATCGATTTCGGCATCGGTGTTGACCGCCGCGCCCGGTTGGATCTCGGTGCCGCGATAGTGATCCATCGCCGGCTGGGCGAGAATTTCACGGGTCAGGCGGATACAGTCGCGCCAGTCCTGGCGATCCTGCTCGGTACTGATGTAGTTAAACTCAATATTTGGTTTCTGGTGCGGATCCGCAGAGCCAATCCAGACCCGGCCGCGACTTTCCGGTTTATTCGGACCGACGTGGACCTGAAAACCGTGGCCGTCAAAGGCCGCCTGACCGTCATAGCGCATGGCTGCCGGCAGGAAGTGATACTGGATGTTCGGCCATTTCAGCCCGGCGCGAGAGCGAATAAACGCACAAGATTCAAAATGGTTGGTCGCACCCAGGCCGTCTTTGCGCAGGATCCAGCGGGTTCCGATCAAACCCTTGCTGATCAGCCCCAGCTTGCTGTTGAGGGTGATCGGCTGCTCGCACTCATACTGGAAGTAGACTTCCAGGTGATCCTGCAGGTTTTTGCCGACGCCCGGCAGCTCGTGGGCGACTTCAACGCCGGCCTGCTCCAGCACAGCTTTCGGACCAATGCCGGACAGTTGCAGCAACTGCGGTGAGCCGACTGAGCCTGCCGAAAGCAGTACTTCGGTATTGGCGTAGATCGATTCAATCTTGCCGCCTTTTTCAATCTCGACCCCGATCGCCTGCTTGTTTTTCAGCAGCACTTTGCGGGTCACCACGCCGGTTTTCAGCGTCAGGTTACGACGTTTCATCGCCCGGCGCAGGTAAGCATTTGAAGTCGATGCCCGCACGCCGTGATTAACCGTCATATGCATCGGGCCAAAGCCTTCTTGCTGATAACCATTGTAATCGTCGGTTTTCGGATAACCCGCTTCCTGACCGGCATCAATGAATGCCGCGTACAGTGGGTTAAGTTTCATGTCATTACCGTTACAGGTGGCCACCGGGCCATCGCCGCCACGGTAGTCATCTTCACCGCCAATCCAGGACTCGGCGCGACGGAAATACGGCAAACAATCCTGATAACGCCAGCCCTCAGCACCGTGTTCAGCCCATTCATCAAAGTCGCAGGCATGTCCGCGGACATAAACCATCCCGTTGATGGATGAGCTGCCACCCAGCACCTTGCCGCGCGGGCAATGCAGCTGGCGATCATCGAGCCCGGCTTCCGGCTGGGTTTCAAACTGCCAGGCATAGCGGTCACTGTTCATCGGATACGACAGCGCGGTCGGCATCTGGATAAAAATGCTGCGATCTGTGCCCCCGGCTTCCAGCAGCAGCACCTTATGCTCGCCCGAAGCGGTCAGTCGGTCGGCCAGCACGCATCCGGCCGAACCGGCACCGACAATGATGTAATCATATGTTGTAGTCATTTGAGCTCTCCTGTCATTCTGTCTTCTGGCTGTGGAAAGCCCCGGCTGACACCGGGGCCAGCGCGTTAGTCATACGGACATTCAAGATCGCCCAGTTCAATCAATACGCTCTTGTTCTGGGTGTAGTGGTTCAGGGTTTCGATCCCGTTCTCTCGGCCAATCCCCGATTGCTTATAGCCACCGACCGGCATCTCGGCCGGTGAGCCACCCCAGGTATTCACCCAGCAAATCCCGGCTTCAATTTGAGCAATCACCCGGTGGGCGCGTGACAGGTTCTGGGTAAAGACCCCGGCAGCCAGGCCGTATTGGGTATCGTTGGCACGGCGGATCACTTCGGCTTCATCGCTGAAGCGCAGCACCGACATTACCGGGCCAAAGATTTCCTCTTTCACCTGCGGCATGTCGTCGGTGCAGTCGGCAAAAATGGTCGGCTGAACAAAGTTACCGTTCTCCAGGCCGTTACCGATTTCCCGCGCACCGCCGCAGATCAGTCGAGCGCCGGATGCTTTCCCGGCTTCAATGAAGCCCAGCACTTTTTCCATGTGATCGCGGGAGATCAGCGCGCCGATCTGGGTTTGCATATCCGCCGGATCGCCAATCACCAACTTGGCCGTGCGTGCTGCCAGTTGATCCAGGAACGCATCGTAAATTGAGTCGTGAACAAACACTCGGGTACCGTGCGTACACACTTCGCCCTGGGTGTAGAAGTTGGCCATCATGGCGGCAGACACTGCGTTCTCCAGGTTGGCATCATCAAACACCACCAGCGGCGATTTACCGCCCAACTCCATGGTGATGTCTTTCAGCGAGCCCGCCGCATCAGCCATCACTTTCTTGCCGGTGCCACATTCACCGGTGAATGACATCTTGGCAATCTGCGGGTGGCGCGACAGCATCTGACCGACGCGGTAATCCCCCTGCACCACGTTAAACACGCCATCCGGCACCCCGGCTTCAGTGAAAATCTCTGCCAGTTTCAGCGCGGTCAGCGGGGTTTCTTCCGACGGTTTGAACACCATCGCGTTCCCGGCGGCCAGCGCCGGGGCGGATTTCCACATCGCGATCTGGATCGGATAGTTCCAGGCACCAATTCCGGCACACACACCCAACGGCTCGCGGCGAGTATAGAAAAACTGGTTATGTCCCAGATCCTGCTGCTGACCGTGAATGGTCGCAGCCAGCCCGGCGTAGTACTCAATCACGTCGGCGCCGGTCGCAATATCGACCGCAATTGCTTCCTGCAGCGGCTTGCCGGTATCTTTCACTTCCAGGGCAGCCAGCTCGTCGTTGCGCTCACGCAGGATCGTGACGGCTCTCATCAGGATCCGGCCCCGCTCGGCACCACCCATCGCTGACCAGACTTTGAAACCTTCGTGCGCCGAAGCAACGGCGCGCTCAACATCGGCGCTTGAGGCCTGGCCGATTTCCGCCAGCGGCTCGCCGGTCGCCGGGTTGTAGGTCAAAAAGGTTTCGCCAGAGGTTGTCTCAACCGCCTGACCATTGAGGTAAAGAGATTTCATTGTCATCAAACTGCCTTCAGAATTCTTACGTTAGTCATTGCCGTAATGCGACCGCCCGGCCGCACTTCAATCGTGCTTACTGGCCTGATGCGTTCAGCGCCACCAGCTGCTTATCGAGATAATCCAGGATGATCCGCTGCGCCTGCTGCGGGCAAATCCCGTCCGGATTCAATGCCCCGCGCAACCAGATCCCGTCGATTAGCGCCGCAATGCCCTGAGCAACAAACGCCGCGTCCTGCGCCGGAAGCACCCGCTTGAGCTCACGCCGCAGATGGGAGAGCAGACGTTTTTCATTCACTCGCTGCAACCGGTACAGCGCCGGGTCATGCATCGACTGAGCCCAAAACGCCAACCAGGTTTTTACCACCTTATTTTCAACCTGATAGCTGTCGAAGTTGGCCGCCACAATCGCCTTGATCCGTGCCGTCACATCCTGGGGGTCAACCGCACTCAAATAGGCAATCGAGGTCGCGGACAACTGACGCAGGACCGAGCGCATGGTCTCTTCCAGCAAACCATGCTTGCCACCGAAATAATGATTGATGATCCCGGGGGAAACCCCGGCCTTCCGGCTGATCAGGGCCACACTGGCCCCGGACAATCCCACCTCATCAATCACCGCCATGGTCGCTTCGACCAGCTGCGGCCGACGTATTTCCGGCATCCCAACCTTCGGCATAAATGTTACCCAAATGTTTTTTGATTGAACGGTTAATTAAAAACAAATCTACACGATCCCCGTGCCAGATCAAGCAAATTGTTTCGTGCAGTAATCTTTAACAACACGAACGATTAACCAAGATCAACAATAAATAACTGAATTTAAACAAATAAAATTGAAAATGATTTGTTTTCAAAAAATATAATTGTTTCGAGCAAAAATGACTTTATCGAATCTGTTTTTCAGACAAGCCTGACACGCTCATTCAGCGATTCGACATCGCTATCCGCCCTCAGAACGGGTGAAAAATCCATCAAAAGTCACTCAAAAACAGTTCAAAATCAGGCAGGGATCCGCTCCATTCCGGGATCATGTCAGGCCACAGCATGTGAAGCTCCAAAATTAATTAGCACTCTAATCTTTAAGCGGGTAATTCACAGCAATGACGGCACAGTTCAGACCCACGCTCGGGCCATGACCAGATCAGACGATAGAGGCGAGACTCAGGGATAGTCCCGAGAACGGTTCAAAAATTACTTTTTGTTAACTCACATTTCAGGAGGCGTGCCAGGAGATGATCGGCGGGCCGATTTGCGACCCGAGAGCTTCGGACATAAAATTAGGGGTATAAATTAGCGTACAACAATAACTCACAAAAAGTAGGGGCGAGGCACCAGACAGACTGCGCGATGTCCACCGGCCGCAGCACAGCCACTGTCTGACACACAGACTTCGCGTGGAGGAGAACAGCCATGAAGAAATCCCTCACGATCGCCACCCTTGTGATGTTCAGCTCCTTGTTCAGTACAGGCGTTGTCGCCGATCACTTCGCAACCATCGACCGCTATCAGCATCAAAACGGTTTTTATACCCTGCGCACCGATCTGGTTTCGAGCAAAGAAGCCGCCTATCAGCAAGGCCACCAGCTCATGGAAACACTGTCCCGGCAGAGCGCCTATGATCTGCACCGGACCCTGCGGGTACCCATCAACCGCCTCGATGTCCGTTCAGTGAAAATCGACGACAGCTATGTCACGGTCAGGGAGCTGTCACGTAAACCCGGTACCATCGAATATCAGGGACTGGTGGAGGTGTTCTACCATTATCGCATCCGTGCCCACCGCTGATCCCAATCAGCGGTTATTTCATCGCCCCACGGTAATCTTCCCCATCGGTTGCCAGCACCACCTCTGAGAATTTCCGGACACCAGTGGCACAATCAGCCCTCCATAGACCACACTGTCTGATAGACCTACAGTTCCCCGGAGGCTGAAATGACGTACCGTCACTTCCTTTTTCCCCTGGCGCCCAAGCAGGCCCTGGACGCTGCATTTCATCAGGCGCTACACGTGGCGAATCTGATCCAGGCCAAAGTCACGCTCCTGACCGTTATCGAAGAGTTAGCCGAACTGGCCGACCTCAGCCGTTACTCGGTTTCAACCCTCAGCCTGCTCGAACACGCGACACACGAGTGTCAGCGGCAACTGGACCAGCACAAACAGGATTTACAGGCTCAATACCCGGATATTGAGTTTCAGAGCCAGGTGGTCACCGGGGTGCCTTATGTAGAGATCATCAAAGTCGCCTCACAACTTCAGGTGGATATGATCGTGATTGACGCCCACCGCGAACACAAAGAAACCGCCTGCCAGTGGGGCACGTCCACCCGCCACCTGATGCGTGAATCTGAAGTGCCGATTTGGGCCCTGCACCAACAGCAAGAGCCCCCCAAACTCGCGCACATCGTGGTGTCGCTGGATGTCAGCCATCTCGACAATACGGCGCTGAACGAGAAACTGCTGTGCCATGCCTATGAGTTTGCCATCATCAATGAATCCCGGTTGTCGCTCTGTCACGCCTGGGAGCTGGAGAGTGAGGGATATTTACGGGACTGGAGCCGCTGCAGTGATCTGGAAATTGCGGTCATCGCCCAGCAACTCCGGGACGATCGGGAAGATCGACTGGCCCAGCTGATGGCTGATTATCCGCACAGCCGGGTGCCGATGCAGATGATCATGCTCGAGGGGAACGCCAAAACCGTACTGCCGGACTATATCAACAACCACGACGTTGATTTGGTGATCATGGGCAGCCTGTCGCGCACCGGCATCGCCGGTTTTGTGATGGGCAATACCGCCGAGTATATGCTGGATAATATTCAGTGCTCGGTGATCACCCTCAAGCCGGATCGATTCCATAGTCCACTCCTGGGGGATGACGACTGACGGCACGCCGTGCGCCGAAGCTTTAACGCAAGCTGCTTCGATGCAAGAAGCTTTAACGTAACTTTAACGTAAGCAGCGTTGACGCCATAAGCTTCGACACAAACAGCTTTGACGAAACAAGCTCGACGCCTAAAGCCAAACCCCAAAAGGTGACAACGTCACCCAAACAGCCAACACCAGCACCAGCACCAAAAAAGCCTCACGTGCGGGACGTGAGGCTTTCGATCACAGGCAAAAACGTCTGCGGGTTGTCGCTTACGGCACCCCGTGGCCTTTGGAGGCCACCCAGACCCGGAACCACTGCTCACGGGTGAGTTCAATGTTCAGTGCATCCACGGCCGCCTGCACCCGATCAATTTTGCCGGAGCCGATAATCGGCAGCGGCTTGGACGGCAAACGACGCACCCAAGCGTAAATCACCTGATCGATACTTTGCGCGCCAACTTCTTCACGGATCGCTTCCAGCTCGTTGCGTACCCGAACAGCCTGCTCTGACTGACCGGAGAAAATCTCACCACCAGCCAGACATGACCAGGCCATCGGCTTGGTGCGCTTCATCTGCAACTGATCCAGCGTGCCGTCATGGGCCACTTCAAAGTTCAGCGGATTAATCTCCACCTGGTTGGTCACCAACGGCGCATCCAGGCGCGATTGCAGCAGTTCAAACTGCGACGGGCTAAAGTTCGAGACCCCGAAGTGTTTCACTTTGCCCTGCTGTTTCAGCTCGGCAAACGCCTCGGCCACCTCATCGGCCGCCATCAGTACATCCGGGCGGTGGATCAGCAGGACATCAATCATGTCGACCTGCAGGCGGGCCAGGGAATTGTTCACCGACTCGACAATGTGCGCCTTGCTGGTGTCGTAATGATTGATCCGTTGCGCCGGATATTGGTCAGAGCACAGCTTGATATCGCACTTGGTCACAATCTCCAGTTGATCGCGTATGCTCGGCTCCAGCGCAAGCGCCTCACCAAACAGGGTTTCACAGCGATAGCCACCATAGATATCGGCATGGTCTACCGTGGTGATCCCCAGTGCCAGGTGCTGCTTTAGAAAATCCAGGCGCTGCGCCGGGGTCATGCCCCAGTCTGCCAAACGCCAGTAGCCCTGGACCAGCTCAGAAAATTGTGGTCCCTGCGGCGTTAACTCAACTTTTGCCACCATGTGGTTGGCTCCCTCTTGCGTCATCATTGCCGACCATCCTAGGCTTGTTTCCCCCCTGTCGCAATGTTATAACCCCCACCCTTCGAACCGGAGTACGAACTATGTCATTTGCATCACGCCTGAAATCACTGATTGGTGAAGAGAGCATCAGCGGCTTTGCCCGCCGGGTCGAACTCAGTGAAGCCCTGATCCGCAAATACTTAAACGGCAGCGAACCAAGCCTGAGCAAAGCCAATCAAATCGCCATGAAAGCCAATTGCTCACTGGAGTGGCTCGCCACCGGTTGTGGCTACCTGTATCGCCAGGCCGAAGTTGTGGACCGCGAGGCGTTGCATGCTGCCTATGCCCATGTTCACGGCCATGAACTCACCGCCGAAGATGCGGCCAAACTGCATCAACTGGTGACCGGTTATCAGTTCCTCCGGGCCCATAAGAAAGCCGACGGCTACCTCGATATCAGCGCCATGGCGACCTTCCTGGCAGTTGCCCAGAAAGATGAGCCCGCGGCGTCGAAGTAATTGCATGATGTGACATCGCATAAGTTAAAAGCGCATGAGTTGGGTACACATAAGTCGCGACGACCGAGATACCACGCGATGACAAATCAACCTTTACCAGGTAACCCGCTCCGACGGGTATCAATCGCAGGATGAAAGCAAGCCAAGCCCAAATACTCAGTTTTCCCGTTCCTCTTCTATCAAATTTTAAATCTTGCCCATCCGCTCATTTTCTCCGTTTAATATCAACAACCCTCAGATAAACCCTATTTCACGCTGAAATACAGACATCCAAAACGCTACTGATGATTTTGTGACAACCTTGCGTTACATGTTGATTCAAAAGGAATAACTTCGCTTTCCAGCCAAACTGACCTACGTTTTGTTGATTTTATAAAAATCTCCAGGGAGGAGAATATGAGAAACACAACGTTATTGGCTTTCCTCATTTCAACGGTTTGCACCCAGGCTTATGCCGAAGATAAAGTCTGGATCTCCATTGGTTCAGATGCCAGTGAAACCGTGAAATCCGTCATGCAACACAACGCTCGCGCTTTATTGCCGGAGTCCTTGGCCAGCAGCGGACCCGTATGGGTTGGGCAGGTGGATTCCAGTCAGTTGGCGGAGCTTTCGCATCACATGCACGAAGACCATCAACGCTGCGGCGGTTATATGGTCCATTCATCTGCAGAAAGTGCCATCGCAGCCAGCAACATCCCGCAGTCTCTTGCTGCTTTTCCGATCCCTGTGATCAGCCAGCAAGACACCGTGAACGCCTGGTTGCCTCAGGTCAGTTCACAAGCAATTACCGGCACCATCAGTTCATTGACCAGCTTCATCAACCGTTTTTATACCACCACTTCCGGCGCGCAAGCATCCGACTGGCTGGCCAATGAATGGCGTTCGCTGAGCACCGCTCTGCCCAATGCCAGCGTTACCCAAGTGTCGCACTTTGGTTACAATCAGAAATCCGTCGTATTGACAATCACGGGCTCAGAAAAACCGGATGAATGGATCGTACTGGGGGGACACCTGGATTCCACCATCGGCTCACATACCAATGAGCAGAGTGTCGCCCCCGGGGCCGACGACGATGCCTCAGGGATTGCCAGCGTGACGGAAATTATTCGTGTGCTGTCGGAGAACAATTTCCAGCCAAAACGCAGTATTGCCTTCATGGCCTATGCCGCCGAAGAAGTGGGATTGCGCGGCTCCCAGGATCTGGCCAACCAATATAAAGCCGAGGGCAAAAAAGTCATTTCTGCCTTACAGCTGGACATGACCAACTACCAAGGTTCGGTTGAAGATATTGTCTTTATCACGGATTACACGGACAGCAATCTGACCACGTTCCTGAGCCAGTTGGTTGATGAGTATTTGCCAAGCTTAACCTACGGGTTCGACACCTGTGGTTATGCCTGCTCTGATCACGCCTCATGGCATAAAGCCGGTTTTTCTGCGGCCATGCCTTTTGAATCGAAGTTCAATGACTACAACCCGATGATCCATACGACGAACGACACGCTGCAAAACTCAGATCCTACCGGTTCACATGCGATGAAGTTCACCCAACTGGGCCTCGCCTACGCCATCGAAATGGCGAGTGCTGTTGGCGGCACCCCACCACCGCCAACAGACAATGTACTGATTGACGGTGTACCGGTGAACGGTTTGTCCGGAACAACGGGTAGTCAGGTGCGATATCGCTTTGAACTGCCGGCACAGAAAACCCTGCAAATCAGCACGTCCGGCGGCTCGGGAGATGTTGACCTGTATGTTGCACACGGCTCAGAAGCCAGCAAACAGAACTGGGATTGTCGCCCGTACCGAAATGGAAATAACGAAGTGTGTACCTTTACCGGGGCGACACCGGGAACCTACTCGATATTACTCGACGGCTATCGCCAATTCTCGGGCGTCACCCTTCAGGCATCGACTCAATAGTTCAAGCTGAGTCTTCCGTGTGCAGAGACAGAATCCCTCATGATTCATCTGTCTCTGCGTCTGTATCACCCTCACCGGAAACCTTCTGGTTTCCGGTTCTTTGGGGCCGAACAGCCTCCTGCCCCTGAATGCCCACGCATATCATCCTTCACCCGGCGCAACCACAGGCGTTGTATATCTGTGCCATATTGTTGGTGCAGGCCGTCCAACACCGGCATCAATGCCATGGACTCCCCTCTGGCGGATCGTCGCTATCGCCAGTGGCAGGAGTAGTAATTTCAATTCCAGACGCTACAATCAGCGGCCAACTTTAGCGAAGAAGTATTGCTATGCCTAAACTCAACCTGCACCGCCGGGATTACCTGACCTCCGTGCTCAGCCATTTGTCTGCCGAGGAAATGCAGCAGCGCCTGAGCCCGGATCACGCCACCCCGGTGCGTAAACTTCCCCGCTCCCCGTTCCTGACCCCGAGCAGTGTGGAAAAACGCTGGCAGGTTTTGGACAACGACGACGCCAAAGCCCAGCTGCTCGATCCCGCGACACAAGCGCAGATGCCCTGCTACCAGAAAAATATCGAGAACTTTATCGGTACGGTCAAACTGCCGGTCGGGATTGCCGGCCCGCTGCGGGTCAACGGCCTGTTTGCCCAGGGCGATTACACGGTGCCGTTGGCAACGTCAGAAGCAGCCCTGGTGGCTTCTTATCATCGCGGGGCGCAGTTGATCACCCAGGCGGGCGGCGCCACGGCGATGTTACTCAATGAAGGGGTCACCCGCACGCCGTGTTTTGCCTTTGCCGATCTGGCGCGCGCCGGACAGTTCGTCGCCTGGGCCGTCACGCAGTATGATGCCTTCAAGCAGGTGGCCGAATCCACCACCCGCCACGGTAAATTGTCGGATATCAGCGTCAATATTGAAGGCAACCACGTCTACCTGGTATTCGAATATCTGACCGGGGATGCGTCGGGCCAGAACATGGTGACCATTTCGACCAACGCGGTGTTTGAATATATTCTTCACCACACCCCGGTGAAACCAACGCAAGCCTACCTGGACGGCAACCTGTCCGGCGATAAGAAGGCCACCGCACAAACCCTGCGCAGTGTGCGCGGCAAGAAAGTCACGGCAGAAGTTCACATCCCCCCGGCGCTGATCAAACAGTATCTCCACACCACACCGGCCCAAATGGCGGACTTTACCCGGATGACCACGGTCGGCGGCACGCTGAGCGGCAGCATCGGGATCAACGCCCACTACGCCAATGCGCTGGCTGCGTTCTATATTGCCTGCGGCCAGGACGCCGCCTGCGTGGCTGAATCAGCGGTCGGGATCACCCGGATTGAAATGGCGGACAATGGCGATCTCTACGCTTCGGTGACGCTGCCAAACCTGATGCTGGGCACCGTCGGCGGCGGTACTTCCCTGCCCAGTCAGCATGCCTGCCTGGATCTGCTCGGCCTGGTCGGCAGCGGCCAGTCACAAGCGCTGGCCGAGGTCTGTGCTTCCCTGTGTCTGGCGGGCGAGCTGTCGATTGTCGGCGCTTTCTGTGCCGGTCATTTCTCACGGGCCCACCATAAACTCGCGCGCGGCTAACCCATCGCTGCGACCAGCACCTGACAATGCTCCGGACACACCTGCGCACCCACGCAATAGAGACAAAAAAGCGTCGGCACGGTTGCCGACGCTTGTTGAGATTGAGTCAGGAGCAGGTTTTCCTGCCCCGTCGACTTGGTTATACAGCTCACCTTGTCTCGCTAGAGCCGCAGCGCATTCAGCTTGACCTGTGCCAGGCCGTACACGGAATCAAGCGGATAGCCGGTCTCTTCCGACCATACTCCGGCCGGTTTACCGGTCAGGATCTCGATTGCTTCCGACACATGGCTGATCGCCCAGATATGGAACTCGCCTTTTTCCACCGCTTCCACAATGTCTTTGCGCAGCATCAGATTATGGGCGTTGGATTGGGGAATGATCACCCCTTGCGTCGGCTGGCGGCCCTTAATCACGCAAACATCAAAGAAGCCTTCAATCTTCTCATTCACACCGCCAATCGGCTGCGCCTGACCAAACTGGTTCATCGAACCGGTGATCGCCACATCCTGACGCAGCGGCGTCTGGGAAAACGCCGACACAATGGCGCACAGCTCTGCCATCGACGCACTGTCGCCGTCTACGCCACCATATGACTGCTCGAACGTCAGGTGGGTTTTGAGCGGAATCGTCTTGGTCCGACCGAAGACTGATGCCAGATAAGCCGACAGGATCATCACCCCTTTGGAGTGGATCCGTCCGCCCAGTTTGACCTGGCGCTCGATATCAAACACTTCTCCCTCACCAAACGCCGTGCTGGCGGTGATCCGGTTTGGCGCGCCGAACTGGTAATCGGTGGTCGAGATCACCGACAACCCGTTGATCTGCCCGGTCACAGCCCCCTCGGTATCAATCAGCGTGGTGCCATTTTGAAACGTCTGCATCACCTGATCTTTAAGCCGGCTGACCCGCATCTCCTGGCTCAGCAACGCCTGCTCCACGTGGTTAGCGCGGATCATGGTCGCCTTGGACAATTTCGCGACATAGTTACTCTCGCGCAGCAAGTTGGCAATATCGGCCGAGTGCAGTGACAGCTTGTTCTGATCGCCCGCCTGACGGGAGCTGTAATCGATGATCCGGGCAATGGCCTTGCGATCACAGTGCAGCATCTCACTTTCATTGACGATGCTGGAGATAAACCGGGCATACTGCTCCTCTGAGGCGTCGGTCCGCGCCATTTCATCTTCAAAATCGGCGGTCACCCGAAACAGCTCGCTGAAATCCGGATCATACTGCTGCAACAGCTGATAGGTCTGATAATCCCCGAACAGAATAATTTTGACGTTGAGCGGGATATCTTCCGGCTCCAGCGAAATGGCGCCGGACAAGGTCACTTCTCGCTCCAGCGAATTCACATTGAGCTTGCGGGCCCGCAGCGCACGTTTCAAACCGTCCCAGACGTACGGGCGCTCCAGCACTTTGACCGCATCCATCAGCAGCACCCCGCCATTGGCGCGATGCAGGCTCCCGGCTCGGATCAGCGAGAAATCGGTAAACACCGTGCCTTTGTAGGTGGCATTTTCGACATAACCGAAAATCGAGTGGTAGCTGGGGCTGTCTTCCACCACAATCGGGAACTTGGAGTCCGGATCCTGGCTCACCAGTACATTGACCTGATAGCGGCGCGGCATTTTCTTATCCAGTGCCGCATAGGCCAGCGCCACCTGCTCTTCACTCTCTTCAAGGAAAATATCCAGGTTGTCCAGAATGTCTTTCTGCATCGCCGTCAGATAGGCTTTGACTTCCGGCAGCCCTTTATAGATTTTTTTCAACGGCTTGATGAAGTGCACGACGACATCCAGCGCCACCTCTTCGTTGAGCTTCTCAAATTTGTCAGAAAACTCTTCTTCCATCTCCGTCAGCTGGCGCACGATCCCCCGGAGCTTTTTCTCCAACTCATTGATCGTCTCATCAAACTGTTGCTGCTCTGCTTCCGACAACTTGGCAAAAGTTTCTTCCGTGTGCGGCTCTTCGCCGTTCATCGCCACCAGCTGGTATTCCCCTTGCGGGGTCAATGACAAGCTGACACTTTTCTCTTTCGCCTCGTTGGTCAGCGTGACCAGCGAACTTTCCTGCTTCTGGGTCAGCTGGTTTTTCAGCGTCTCAGAGCGGCTATAATACATTTCATTGTCAAAGGCCAACGGCAGTGCCTTGACCAGCCGCAGCATCAATTTTTCGATTTCTTTTTTGAACTGGTGACCGGTGCCCGGCGGAAGCTTGAGCACATTCGGGCTGCGGGTTTCTTCAAAGTTCGCCACATAGCACCAGTCATAGAGCGACACACTGCTGCCGTTCGGATCATGCCGGTTGAGGTAGCGCAGGATCATGGTCCGCTTCCCCAACCCATTGCGCCCGACGGCGTAAATGTTGTAGCCCTTCTCTTTAATCGACATGGCAAACTCCACCGCTTTTTGGGCCCGTTCCTGGCCGACAATTTCATCCAGCGGTGTTAAATGCTTGGTCGAGGTACAGTCCGCCGCCAGCTCGTTCAGGGCCGACGCACGATAAAGTTTGTCACTGCTCAGAGGTTTCACTGACATAAACATCCCTCTTTTATGACCTCAGATATCCTCAGTGTAGACAGCAATTGATTATATTTTAGTGACTTACCTTACGTTTAGCAGGCAAAATCATCCGCCATAGACACAATCGCTCATTTAATACACAAATCTGGTTTTGTAACCCCGGCAATTCCGGGGATTAACAGGCGCAACACAATACACAACCGACGTGTTACAAGGCGCCCCATTTGATAACAAATACCCTTTAAATTTATAAGGTTATGTCGTAGGAGTGTGATTAAGGTTCGGTTGTGTGGCCCGACAAACCGATATCATGATCCCCAGTATTAAACGCTGTCATCAAGGAGATTGGTGTGTTTATTGTTGAATTGTCCATTGTTCTGCTGTGTATCTTGATCGGGGCCCGCATCGGCGGGATTGGCCTCGGCGTCATGGGGGGGATCGGCCTGGCCGTTCTCAGCTTTATTTTTGGGATCGAGCCCACCAGCCCGCCGATCAATGTCATGCTGATGATCATGGCCGTGGTCGCGGCTGCCGCATCCATGCAGGCTGCCGGGGGCCTCGATTTATTAATCAAAATTGCAACCAGTATTCTGCGCCGTAATCCGAAATACATCACCTTTATTGCCCCGCTGGTCACTTATATCTTCACCATGATGGCCGGGACCGGTCACGTGGCTTACTCCGTACTACCGGTGATTGCCGAAGTCAGCCGCCGCAGCGGGATCCGTCCGGAGCGCCCGATGGGGATGGCCGTGATCGCCTCCCAGTTCGCGATTGTTGCCAGCCCGATCGCCGCCGCCGTGGTGGCACTGGTGGCTTTCCTGGAGCCGCAGGGCATCACCCTGGCTGATGTGCTGATGGTGACCATTCCCGGCACCAGCCTGGGTCTGACCGCCGCGTGCGTGATTGTCAACAAACTGGGCAAAGAGCTCAATGATGATCCGGAATTCCAGCGCCGCATGGCCGATCCGGCTTTCCGCGCCGAAATGGAGCAGGAGCAGGAAGTTGCGGAGCTTGAAGTCAAACCAGAAGCAAAAAAAGCCGTGTCTCTGTTCTTGCTCGGCGCAGTAACTGTTGTGATCATGGGGGCGTTTCCGTCGCTGCGGCCGCAGTTTGACGGCCATGCCATGGGGATGGCGCATACCATCGAGATCGTCATGCTCTCCGTTGCTGCCCTGATCATTTTGCTATGCAAGCCGGACGGCTATGCCATTACCCAAGGCTCAGTATTCCATGCCGGGATGCGGGCGATCGTTGCTATCTTCGGGATCGCCTGGCTGGGGGATACCTTCATCGGCGGCCATGACGAAATGGTGAAAGAAGCCGTTGCCGGTCTGGTCGAAGTCGCCCCGTGGACCTTCGCCTTTGCCCTGTTCGCGCTGTCAGTCATGGTCAACAGCCAAGGGGCGACCACCGCCGTACTGGTACCGGTAGCCATCACCCTCGGCCTGCCACCGGCCGTGATTATCGCCACCTTCGTGGCGGTGAACGGCTACTTCTTTATTCCGAACTACGGCCCGATCATTGCCTCGATTGACTTTGACCGCACCGGCACCACCCGGATCGGTAAGTACATCTTCAACCACAGCTTTATGATCCCCGGTCTGCTGAGTATGGTGTTCAGTATCCTGTTCGGCTTCCTGTTTGCCGGGATTGTGCTCTGAGTCCACCGCCAGCCCCGGCCACAACGACAAAGCCCTGCGTTCGCAGGGCTTTTAATTATCAGGGGGGGGTCAGTGGCGCTTGCCCGGCTCAGGCGCCAAGCCCGGCCAGGATCAACCGGACCTGCTCCACATTGGCTTCATAACGCTTGATTGCCCGAAGCACCTGGCAGCAGGCCAAAGACAGCTTGAAGCGACTGGCCTTGCGACTGTCGGCATAAATCGCCTGAGGAAAGTCCTCCGGGATCCCGAGCGGTTCAATAAAGCCCCCACCCGGCGTCTGGTAGTCACGGTGATATTTCAGGGACGGCCAGCTAATGATCTCCACCGCGGCCCTGGCAATCCCGCCCCGCCAGGTTTCCCGGGCCTCTTCCGGGGTCAGCGCCAGGTAACGCTCGGCATCTACTTCGGTATCAAGCCAGCTCTGCGCGGTCGCCAGATGGTGGCGATGATCATACTCTTCAATTAATCCCTCAATGGACGAACATTGGCCACCCAGGCTGACGTTAAGCCGGTACAGCTCCGACAACGACATCTGGTTCAGCGCCTTCAGCGCTTGTTGGTAGGCCCGCTGATGAAGTTCAGATTCCACATCTTCCCGCAATTTTTCCTCCCGGCGCCGCTTATCTTTCAGCTGCTGGATCCGGTGTTTCCCGTCATCCATCAACTGCTGGGCTTGTTGCAGGATCTCAATCTCGGCCGGAGAATAAAGCTCGTTCAAATCCGGCAAAATCACATCTTTAATGATATTGGCAGCCGTGGTCACTTTTGCTTGTTTTGTTGTCAGGGCCTGGCTATTCGCAAAATTGAGCATGATTTCATTCCTTTTGTATCAATCGGTGAATGCCAACAATGGAAAAGAAAACAGAGACACAGGGTGGGATGAAATAAGAGCGTTGTTCGAGTTGTACCGTTGAAAAACTTGAAGTATCCGACCTCATCACAAGCACAGGCAGATACCTCAAGTGTAGACAAGTTACCGAGACTTAAGGGGCGAACTTGGCGAAAACTTCAGCCTCGGTCATATTTTCCGTCAGGTTACTGAAGGCGTAATAGTCGGGTTTCTTATCAATGAAAATCTGATGGTTCATCACCAGCTTGTCCTGCTGATCCAACAAACCAGCCGACACTATGTACTGGTTGTTGTCTTTCAACCGGTAAAACAAATGGGTACCGCACGCACTGCAAAAGGCACGCTCCGCCCACTCAGATGACGAATACCGGCTGACAAAGGCTTCGCCGTCAATGCTCACCTGATCACCGGCTTCCACCGCCAGATAAGGGCCGCCGCCCCACTTGCGGCACATCCCGCAATGGCAGGCGCCGACATGCAAATCCGCTTGTTCAGCTTTCAGGGTTACTTTTCCGCACAGACAACGGCCTGACACCGCTTGGTGTTGTTCCATTTTTTTCTCCTTGTTCAGACGCCGGGATAGCTTCCCTTTCTACTCAAGCTGCCGGGAAATTACCGTGACCCGGTTTGGTTTTCGGCAATACGTACCAGAATAAAAAATGTGCCCACCCGCAGCAATCCTGCTGATGATGAACACATTTAGCAATCCAAGATGACAGTAAGATGTCCTCATCGGATTCAATCGATCGTCTGGCATTGAACCGGCTGGGAAACCCGTTAAGTCAGCAGTTGGCTTCCCAGCGCTTTCGCCTGGGCATCATCTACCACGACCTGAACCGAGATATCCATATCATTATTCCAGCGCAGGGCGTAAGCCATGATTTCCTCAATATTATCGGATTCACATACGGCAACCCCGGTGCCGCTGACCAGATCATGCCAGCGACCAATCATCTTGACGTGCTCCCCCATCATCTCCTGATCCTGCGCGTCAGTCAGTTGGGAAAAATGGGCGAGAATGGGATGCAGCTTGCCCTGATGCAGCTGCCAGGTTACAAGAAAGGTCATCGTCAGTACCCTCGTGGAAGGACTGAAAATAAGTATAGATGGTGCCCGGACAGGCGTGTGAGAGGAGCGCAGTTGCTCCCACCAGCTTGATGAAGATGCTTACCGCAACAGATCAGCTTGCGGGGCCGAATCCTGCATCGCTTGCATCAGGTGTGCAATTTCTTCCGCTGGCATGGCCTTGTGGTAATAATAACCCTGGGCATAATCACACCCCAGCTCATGCAGCAACGCCGCCTGCGCCGCCGTCTCGACCCCTTCAGCCAAAACTTTGACATTCAACACCTTGCTGAGCGCAATGATCTGATGCACAAATTCCCGGTCCAGCTCGGTCTTGCAGATATTCTCAATCAAGGTTCGATCGAGTTTCACCATGTCCAGTGAGCGGCAGAAGGTACGGATCAGCTTTAATGATGAGTATCCGGTGCCGAAGTCATCCACGGCGATACTCAGCCCCAACCGGCGCGCCTGGACGATATTCTCCCTGAGCTGTGACACATTATGGGCATTGGCGGTTTCGGTAATTTCCAGCTCAACCAGAGGGGTCGGGCACTGCGTCTGTTGCAGAATATGCTCAAGCCGCGCAATAAAGGTCGACATTTCCAGGGTCTTAAAGGAGATATTGATCGCCACTTTCGGCGCTGGCACCCGGGTTTCCTGCCACGCGACAATCTGCCGGCACACCTGTTGCACCACCCAGAGGTCGAACTCAAAATGCAGGCCAATCTCTTCCGCAATACCGACAAACACATCCGGCGCGATATGACCCAGTTCGGCATGATGCCAACGAGACAGAGCTTCCAATCCAATCAGCCGACCGCTGTTCAATGCATATTGAGGCTGGTAGTGAATTTGGATCTGATACTGTTCAATGGCCTGCGGAAATGCATCAATAATCAGTTTATGATAGACAATCCCGCTGCCAATTTGCTTCTCCGCAAAGACATAATTCGACTGGCTGACTTTCTTGGCATCTTGCAGCGCATCTTCCGCTGCAACTTCCATCGCATGGTAATCCGGGTAACAGATCCCCTCAGCACTAACGCCCAGGCTGAATGAGCGATGGATGGCCAGATCAGCGCTCAGCTGGATGGGCGCATCTCCCATCTGGCACAGTTTATTGCACAGCCGCAGCACCCGTTCGCTGAAGACCGAGGACGAGACACCGTTATGCTCCTCAATCAGGAGACCGAATTTGGCATTGGAATAACGCACCACCAACCCTTTTTCACCAATGAGGGTCTGGAGTTTCTGGCCGACCACCGTCAGGAACAGATCGCCGATATCAAAATCGTAGCGAAAGTTGATCGTCGAAAAGTTATCAACGCTCAGCACAATCAATGCCAGGTTGACCGGACGGCGGTTGGCCATTTCCAACACATGATTGGCGCGGCAGCGAATCGCCCAGCCGTTGCGCAGTCCGGTGATCGGGTCAAGGGATTTATTTTCCAGAATTTGAAAACAGAGCCGAAACCGGCCGGCATCGCGGGTCCCGGCGCAATGAATTCTGACCGGCAGCGGATAGTGGAAGTTGTCGGTCAACTGCGCACAGGCCAGCATCCCGTGGGGGGCGCGCCCGGCCTGAGCCAGAAACTGTTTCAGGGTCAGGGGCTGATGCTTTTCGCTCGACAGATGAGACAGGAAAGAGGCTACAGGCTTGCCGATAATGGCCTGCGGTTGATACCCAATTTGCTCCGTAAAGACGCCGTTACACGCCGTCACAATCCCTTGTTCTACCTCAAGCAGCGGTAGCAGCACATGCAATACATCTTCCATCGGTTGACTCATCGACTTGTTATTATAAGTTCATGTCTGACCCACAGTTCTTGGGCCAGGCCATTTAGGAAAGCAACATTCCCGTGACGATCGACCAAGATACAGGCTGAATCAGGAAGCGCCAACTATATTTTGAGTGAATACTTGATACCTGAACGTCCATAGTTATTCAGAACTATTCCTAAACGACTGTCTTTTCAGAAAGAATTTTTCGGATCATCGTGCCGAGGGGTTAACAGATCCCGCACAGCGCCCCCATTCAGACTGATGTTTTTTTCAGCAAAGGCCAGATGAAGTTTTTCCCGCGCTTCGAACAGACATGTGATGAACTTTGCGGAAAAGACGACAGAGCGGGCTTGGGCTAGGAAACAAAACCTGAACTTTACATCGCGTGCAGCTGCGCCAGCGCCGCCGAAATATCTTCCCGGCTCATCGCGGCGAAATCCAAACCGGCCAGCTTATCGATCCGTCGTTTCAGGGATGTGGATGCGACATAACATGCCTGGTCAAACTCAGCCTGGGTATTGGCTTCCAGGGGATTGTTCAACGCCCAGCTGACCCGGATCCCATCAGCCAACCAGTTCGGGCAGGGTTCGCCATGCGTCTCATCACACACCGAAATGACAATATCCGGATGAAACCCGGTGAGCTCTTCCCAGGACTTACTGCGAAAATCCGTCGGATCCAGCCCCATTGCTTTGAGGTAGGAACAGACATACGGATGGATGTCTCCCGACGGATCGCTGCCGGCGCTGGCGACTTGAAAACCTGCCGGCATAAATCGCCGGGCGATCGCTTCAGCCAAAATACTGCGGCACGTATTATGACGGCAAATAAACAGAATCTTCATCGGCTTCCCCTACTGATACTTCACTGATGAGTGTAGGAAGAAAGCCCGCCCGGAATGATGACAGTTTTCTTGCAAGCCGTTCCAAGTATCGTCAGGCGAAGTCAGACAAGCCGGGCAGAAAGGCGTTTTAATATTCCACTTGTGCCAATTGTGAAAAATCCAGCCACTCGTTGTCATCCTGCCACCAGTAGGTGGTCTGCACCGGTTGACCGAGATCCAGCGACTGACCCACCATCGGCGTGACCAGCACATCGCCGGACGTTTCCACCTCGGCGATTAAATCCGTCACCGGCTCATCCCAACGATGCAGAAACAATTCGTATGTCGACCAGTGGACCGGCATCAGCTTTTCAGCACGGACATCCCGGTGGGCTTGCAAAGTATGGCTCGCCTGCATATGGCCCCAGCCTTCCACCGGATAGCCTTTACCATTTTTGACATTGGCGGCCACTTCGATGAAGGACAAATCAAACGGCCCCAACCGCTCACCGATTTCCTTAAAGTGCTCGCCATAAGCGGAATCGCCACTGTAGAACACGCTCCCGGCATTGCCCTGGATCGCCCAGGACGACCACAGCGTGGTATTGTGGTCAAACAGACCACGGCCGGAGTTATGATTGGCCGGTGCGGCAGTAAACGTCACCCCGTTCAGTTGCTCACTTTCCCACCAGTCAAATTCATGAATATTGCCGGGCTTCACCCCCCACTTTTCCAGGTGGCGGCCAACCCCCAGCGGCACATAAAACGCCACATTTCGGGCCGCATAGTAACGGACCGTACTCTCTTCCAGATGATCATAATGATCATGGGAAATCAGGATCACATCAGGACGAGGCAAGTCTTCCCGGCTGACCGGCGCCGGAACATTTCGATCAAACCAGGACGAGAACAGGCTAGGCGAGGCGTATTCAAACACCGGATCAATGAGGATCCGGGACTGATCCAGTTCGACAAACAAGGAAGAGTGTCCCAGCCAGGTCACCCGCAAGGACTGGCTCCGCTGCGCCAGCAGCTCAGTGTCAACCGACTCAAACTCCAGGGGAGCATCCGGCTTGAACTGATTGCGCTGGGTGAAAAAACGCCACATGGTTTTCAGCATTCCTTCTTTGGCTTCAACTCGCGGTAGTCGGGAGATCACCTTACCGTCCACAAACTGGGGAGAGCTGGCAATCCGCGCCTGTCGAACATCTTCACTCTGCACATAGTCGCCATTAACTTGCTCACTGCAACCCGCGCCTAAACCCAGCGCAACAATCACTGCTGTTACAGATGCCTTGAGTGATGTCTTCATTTTTCGGCTAGCCCCAAAAGTAAACGGTGGTGTATACTTATAATCATAACGATAATCCGACCAAAGTAAACACGGTCGTTTACTTTTTTATTCATCATTGGTATTGAAATGGTTAAATTAGCTGAAATTAAACAAGAAAATATTCTTTGTGCAGCCGTTGAAATCTTCCAAGCCAAAGGACTGGAACAAGCCAGTATGGAAGCCATTTCGAAACAAGCCGAGGTCTCCAAGCGGACGTTGTACAAGTACTATCCCACCAAGGAAGCGCTGTTCAGTGCAATCGTCGAGCGTCTGTTTGCCAATGTCATCAGCATTCACCAAATCGCCTTCGACGCGACGCAATCGGTGGCAGACCAGCTGACCGACGTTGCCCGGCAGGAAGTCGATCTGGTCTCCAGTGAGTGTTTTATCTCACTGGCCCGCGTGGTGTGTTCTGAATCCATCCGCTCACAAAAATACGCCTCGCTCATCTTGCAGGATGTTCAGCAACTGGAAAACTGTAAGGGGCTGGAGAAATGGATCCGGGGCGGGATTGAAGCCGGAAAGCTCAATGTCGATTGCCCGCACATTGCTTCAGAGCAGTTCCTGTCTTCACTCAAGTGCATTACCTTCTACCCGCAACTCTTTGCCCACCAGCCGCCTGCCAGTGAGGCCGAAAGAGAAATCGCAATCAAGATGGCCGTGAAACAGTTTGTGAATACTTACGAGAAAACAAACTAAGTCAGGCGCTTGGTTGGCGGCAGGAAGCGCTGCACGGTCCGGCGACATCGAAACACGGCTCTTCATGGCAGTATCTTTTTGCCGCCGCGGGTGATCCGGAAACAACGCCACGCCGTATCCAATCATGCACCTGAAGTCGATTTGCCTTGCACTGTTTACACCTGAAAGCCTGCCCGACAAGGCCATCCGCTTTGTCGTCGGTACCCTCTTTATGGCCCCTCCGAAGTTGGAGGTTAGGGAGTCTCAGCCAACACTCCCTTTTTTTTATTTCCGGATGCCGAACTATAAGGTATGCATATCGATCAATCTGGCCATAGCATCGCTGCTCTCCTCAGCCCTTCCCGACATTCGACCGGTGATTGCGCGCCGCCACGTCAACACGATCCGTGCACGATCCGCGTTTCGCAATACCAGCAATCAATACATAAACCAAAGATGCAAACTTGTAGTCATCGAACTGCCCTTTCACTGCGTATAAAAGATGAGTCCGCATTAAGGAGAACATCGGATTGCCTGCCTATTCTACCCAACACACCTTACCCTACCTGGCAACCACGGAGCATTTGTTGCCCGGCCGCGAATGGCAATTAGCTGGTAACGGCATTGTGTTTACCGAACGCCTGCGGGCTGCGACCCGGGCCGGCGGATTGTGGCTGGTCATGCAAGAGAGCAATGGCAAGGTTGCCGATCAACCGGGCCAGCTGGTTACCCATGCCGCAATCAGCCAGATTGACTGGCTGAGCGGTCCGCAGATCAGGGTTCAGCTCCGGCTGACGCAATGGGGCGTGATCCACTCCTCTTCCCGACATGCGGGCAGCCTGTACTTGTCCGCCACCGTTCGGCCACTCTGGGCCGCTCATTTATCTTTGCCGGACACCCACCTGCTGCGGCAACGATTCACCCAATGGCAACAGGCGTACGCCTTGCCTGAACTGTCGGCCACAGCCCATCCCGCCAGTGCCGCCTGGTTGTGCTGGCGCTGGCTGGAGCTGCTGCCGCTAACAGTCGCAACTAAGCAACGCTTGCTGCATCACCCTTCTCCGGCGGTCTGTCTGCGTTATCTGGAGAAAATCATGCGTCAGGGTGATCTTTGCAGCAACCTGTTGCGTTAACTGGGTATGGATCCCAAGCTTGCAGTAGAATAATGATTAGATTCGATCAAACCACGTCCGCAAATAAGGCCAAGGAGCCCATGCAAGACGAAGCAGTACCAGCCACAGAGGTTGCTGATCTGTTATTCCAGATCGCGCATTTTCGGTGCAAGCAGAGCTATGAAACCCTCTTTAGGCTGATGGCCCCCAAGCTGCTGAATTTTTCCCGCAAGCAACTCAGAGATGAGAGCCTGGCGATGGAGGTCGTCCAGGAAACCATGCTGAAACTCTGGCTCAAAGCCCACCTGTATGATGAGTCCAAAGGTGCGGCAGTCACCTGGATTTACTCTATCGCCCGGAATGTAAAGTTCGACCTGCTGAGAAAAATGAAACACCAAAATGACTGGGTGCAAGGGGATGACCTCTGGCCAGTCCTTGCCCAAGAACAAGACGCAACCCGCTTGCCTCACGAATTTCACGCGATTGTCAGTCAGGAATTAGAAGACTTAGTAAACACACTCCCGCCGGCCCAGGCCGAAGTGGTTCGGCTGGTTTGCCTGCAAGGTACCTCACACCAGGAGGTGGCCGATGCGCTGGGCGTGCCTCTGGGAACCATCAAAAGCCGGCTGCGACTGGCGCTGCAAAAAATGAAGGAGGCTCTGGATGACTGACATTCGTTTCCACCCAAACACCGACATCCTAGCCTGTTACGCGAACGGAACGCTGGACCCGGCAACCAGTATTCTGATCAATGCACATCTGGAGCTATGTCCGCATTGTCGGCAACACGTGGCTCAGTTAGAAGATCGCGAAGCGCAATCGCTGGCCCGGATGCCTGTCGAACCCATGACTGACGCACTATCGACTATGATGCAGCACATTCTGACTCAAACGGACCACGACGCCACACCGACCGCCGCTCACCGCGAGCCGGTCTCGACGTCCAGCCCGACGCTGACCGTTAACGGCAAGGTGTTCCCGCTGCCCCAGGCATTCAAAGCGCATGCCGATCAAATCGGTCCCTGGACCCGGCTGCCGGGCCATCTGAAACGGGCGCATGTAGCCACGGGTGGCGAGAGTCAAATGAACTTTATCTACATGGATTGTGACAGTGCTTTGCCGCAGCACACCCATCAGGGGCAGGAAATCACCCTGGTTCTGGCGGGCGAGTTTGTCGATGAGAACAACACCTATCTGCCGGGTGATTTTATTGTCAGAACGCCGGCACATACCCATACACCAAAAACCCGGCCGGGGATGGATTGCCTGTGCCTGACCTTGCTGGATGCGCCACTGCACTTTACTTCCGGCCTGGCGACACTGCTGAACCCGTTCAGCCAGCTCTTTTTCCGCTAAGTTGCTCGTACATGCTGCTCTGTTAATCCATACCACCCAGCCAGCACCAGACCAACCGTCAGGGCTGGCTGCCTTCCACCTCCGCCCTGTTTCAACGTCATCATTTCCATTATCTGCATCAGAATCGCACGGAATTAGATTCTTTACTCTAACTCAGCCCCCTATACTGGCAGGGCATTCCTTCGGGATGTTCGTACCGTGTGTTTCACATTGCTAGCGTCCGCAACTCATTGGTACATCTGGCCCCTTCCTCCATCACTCAGTAGCCAGGCATTGAAGGGGCCTTTTTCTCACAGCCTTCCCCCCACAGCGCCGCGCCAAAGCCCGCTTGTTGTGATCCCTCCCACTTCTGGCATATGATGCTTCGTCCCGGAGATGACTTGCAGGTACACTAACTGCCTGTCATCAAACAGTTTTCAGAGAACATCAGGATCCCCCCATGCTTCGAATCGAGAGCCGCGAACGTCCGCACTGGCGAGAGCAAGCCAAAGAGTTTGGTTTCGGGTTTCATACCATGTACGGCGAGCCATACTGGGACGAAACCGCCTATTACCAGTTCACGCTGGCGCAGATCGAACGTGATTTGGAAGATCCGACCGAAGAGTTGCATCAGATGTGTCTGGAAGTTGTCGAGACCGTGGTGGCAGATGACTACTGGCTGCACAAATTCCAGATCCCGGAAACTATGTGGCAGCCGGTGCTCGATTCCTGGAAAAGCCGCGAACCTTCCCTCTATTCCCGACTAGATTTTGCTTATGACGGGAACGGCCCGGCCAAACTCTATGAAAACAATGCCGATACCCCGACCAGCCTCTATGAGACCGGATTTTGGCAGTGGTTGTGGCTGGAAGATATGGTCAACAGCGGTGCCATCCGCCGGGATGCCGACCAATTCAACCTGTTACAGGAACTGATGATGGCCCGGTTCCAGGCGCTCGCCCGCCAGCAGCCCGGGCAGACACTGCATTTTGCCTGCTGCAAAGACACCGAGGAAGATCGCGGCACCGTACAATACATGGAAGATTGCGCCCGAGAAGCCGGGCTCTCCACCGCTTTTGTGTATGTGGAAGATATCGGCCTGAACGGCAAACACGAATTTACCGATCTGCGTGATCGCCCCATTCGCTGGATGTTCAAGCTTTACCCGTGGGAATTCATGTTCCGGGAAGAATACGCCAACTCGCTGACCCGGGCCAAAGTCAACTGGCTGGAGCCGATGTGGAAATCAATCCTCAGCAACAAGGCGCTGCTCCCATTGCTCTGGCACCAGTTCAAAGGCCACCCGAACCTACTTCCGGCCTATTTCCCCGATGATCGCGGCTTAAGTGAACTGAGGGATTATGTGATCAAACCCATTTTCTCCCGAGAAGGGGCCAATATCAGCATTGTTGAACGGGGACGCCAAACCCTGCGGGTCGAAGGCCCGTACGGGGATGAAGGCATGATTTATCAGGCCTATCACCCGCTGCCGAAATTTAACGGCAGCTACACCCTGATTGGCAGCTGGCTGATCAATGATCAGGCCGGTGGGATATCGATTCGGGAAGACAGCTCGCGCGTGACCCAGGATTTATCCCGGTATCTGCCACATATTATTCTGTAGCGCCTATTCCTGCTGCAACCGCAGGAGAGCTACACCCGAATACAGAGCTGGATGCGGGCAGAACCCATTCACCGTCGGCAGCACCCCATTCACCGCCGGAAGCGCGAATGATAGACGACCGCTTTCGGCCCTTAGGATAATAACAATGAATCTGGATGATATGGCGTTGTTCGTACAGGTAGTACAACAAGGCAGCTTTACCAAAGCCGCTGAGTTCTGCGAACTGCCCAAATCAACCGTCAGCCGCCGGATCCGAAATCTGGAAGAAAGCCTCAAAACCCGGCTGCTGGAGCGGACCACCCGCAGTCTGATCCTGACCGAAGTCGGCGAAGGGTTTTATCATAAAGCAACACAGATCCTGGATGATGTGGCGGCCACGGAAAAAGATATTGCACATCGCCAGGGCGATTATACCGGGAAGCTCACCCTGTACGCGCCGGACTGTATTCTTGAGTTGTGTACTGACCATATCGCCGAATTTTGTCAGCAATATCCCGACATTTCCCTGGTGATTCATTCCAACAGCCAGCCATTATCAGCCATGGCCGACCGGCGTTTTGACCTTCGGATCGACTTCGGTAGCCAGCCGGACTCTTCCTTCATTGCGATCCCGTTAGCCACCGTTCACTATGACTATTTTGCCAGTCCGGGCTACCTGGATACCCAGGGGATCCCGCAAACACCGGCAGAGCTGGCGCAGCATCACACCCTGATCATGCACCAGTTCTCTTCCCAGCAACTCTCCTGGGATCACCCCAACGTCGAACTCCCTGCGATGCCGAAATGTACCGCGGATTCTCCTTATGTGTTGCGGGCACTCACAGCCGCAGGGCAAGGCGTGGGCTGCCTGCCACTGTTCATGGCGGTCGACCCGGTCAACAAGCAACAACTGGTTCGCTTATTTGACGGCCAGTATTGCTTTCCGCTCAGCATCTACGGGATATACCACTCGCGTCGCTTTGTGCCCAGCAAAGTCCGCGTGCTGATCAAAGATATCCAGCAATTTCTGCAGCAAAAAATCAGCACCATTGAGGCCCAGTTCTCCAAGTAATCACGAGATCATGGATTGTTCCACTCAATGGTACAATCCATCTCACAGTCAGACATTTATCCGCTGTATTCCCCACTTTAGACTCCTCATTAACCACTCTGTTTATCAATGAGAGTCTGCTATGAAAAACATTTTCGACATCCACGCTAAAAAGATATTTTGGTTGTCCATGCTCATCGCCCAGGTGCTGGGTTTCTTACTCTTCAAAGATCTGGCTGACGTCAGCCAATGGGTTGTCCAGTCTCCCCGCGAAACAACCCTGTGGGTCTGGTACAACCGCTGGGCGATTGCGTTGGGTGCATTGGTCACGATAGCGATTGCCGGTTATCTCAAATACAGGCGACGGGATATAGTCGGCAACAAAGCCTTTATCACGCTGGGTCTGTTCTTCTGTTTCACGTTTTACAGCGGCATGATCAACCCACATATCATGATGCGGGCGCGTATGGATGACGGCGTCTTTGTGTCCATTGAAGCTGCAAAAAAATATGTCAAACCCTACGAGAGTGTCATCGTGCTGGAGATCAATGGACAAGCCCGCGCGCACTCAGACAAGCAACTGCTTCGCCCCCATGTTGCGGGAAATGGTGAGCTGGGTGGTGAACATGTCGTCATGACTTACTGCGGCCTGACCAACCTCGGGGTGGCGTACACACCGGAAATCAACGGGCAAGCGCTGGATTTAGCACCGATGAGCCAGTTGGAAAACAACTTGATCATGTTTGATAAAAACAGTGGTGAGCCGATCCAGCAGCTTTGGGGCCAAACCGAATCAGACTATCACGCAGGTTCAGCAGCCCGGATGCGTGAATGGCCAACTTTCCGTATGCCTTTTGAAAAATTTGCCGAAGCTTTTCCGGATGGCGAAGTTTATGTGAATGACTATCTGGTCGAAGATATGCGTCCGACGTTCTGGGACAACCCATTCCTGGCGATTTACGATCCAGTCATGGAGCTCATCTTTAAACTGGCGGTGGCCCACCAGGCGACAAACGAAGAGCCGACCTTCCCGACGTTGGATCACATTGATACGCGTTTGCCGAGTAAAACGCTCGTTCACGGCTTAAACATCGGCAATGACTATGTGGCTTATACCGAGGAATTTGTCAAAGCGCAGGCACAACCGATTAACACCACCATCGGTGGCAAAGCGGTGGTGATCAACTACGACAAGGCATTGAAGAGTTTAGGTGTTTTCTACAACACCACAGGTCAGCACATTACTAAGATCGACTTTTACGGCCAAACCCAACACGGCAAGCTGCCTCGGGTTGAAACCGTCAAAGCCGGTGCCTTCTGGGTGATCTGGGCGAACTTCTTCCCGGAAACAGAGATCAACCGCGTCTAACCGCCCTTTAATCACACAGTGACCGCAATGGTCACTGTGTTTTATCCCGCTTTTCTAACAGCTTCACCACGAAACGACTTGGCAGCGATAAATCCCTGCGGTGACTCCCTATCACCGAATCCGCTTTCATCTGCTTAACTTATCTTAGCGCTTTACCAAAAGGGATGATTATGCGCCTGCTGGCTCTGCTCTTTCTTGCCTTACTCACCGCCTGTGCCGTATTACCGGAGCCAATCCCGGAGACTGTTCCGGCGCAACAGCAGATCTACACCCAGTCCCAAACGGCATGCCTTACGCTACTGACCGACTTTAAGCGAACCGTGCAACAACAAGGGGTACAGGATGCGCAACTGGTCTGGGACCCCAGATTTCCGCACCTGGCTTTTAACCGCTTCAGCCTATCCTGGCTCCCCGATTTGACCACCCGTGCGCAACAGCAACAATGGCTGACCTATGTCGCACACCAAGCTGCTCTGCAACGGCAAGTCGAATATCAAAACCTGCCGAACAAACGCGGATATGAGGCGGAAAAACTGGCGCAATGTGCCACACAACTCGCGAGTCGAAGTCTCTATAATCCGGCCTTCTGGTCCGCCCTGACGGTGAACCCGCCCGAGTTCCCTTCCGGTTACTCTGACTGGCAGCGATTCTGGGGTGTCTATCCGATCAGCAGATATCTTGCCCGGCCATCGATGAACAAAGAAAAGCGGCGGCTCATCAGCCAGTTTATCCAGCCCAACGAGGACGATTTGATTCGTTATACAACCACGGATAAACCGGCCCTGACCCAACCGACGATTCACGCCTGGTTTCAACAAGCCAGGCAACAATCCGCATTGGGCTGGCCGCAACTCACCCAGTCACAGCAGCAACAACTACTGGCCTACTATATGCCCGTTTTTCAGGTAGCATCCCGCTCTCGGGATGATATTCCCGGCCGGGCTGAGTACCTCTCGCCGGATCAACCGGCCATCAATTTGACTCAACCCGTCGTTTACACGCATCTCAGCTTGACCCGCTTCTACGGCAAGACGTTGGTGCAGCTCAACTACAGCCTGTGGTTTGCCAACCGCACCGCACGGTCATCGTTTGATCCCTATGCCGGTCCGTTTGATGGCGTCCTGATCCGCCTGACGTTAAATCCCGACGGCACCCCTTACATGCTCGACAGTATTCATCATTGCGGGTGCTACCACATGGTCTTTGCCCTTTCGCCGCAGCTCAGGTTTTCCGCGCCGGATCATCAGAATGAATGGCCCATCACCATGTCTGTTTATATCGGGCAGCGCACCAATCAGCTTGGCGTGACGTTGACCCACGGCGAACACATGCTCAAAGATGTCCGGTGGCTCCAAACCATGCCCCATGTCCGTCCGCTGACAATGCTACCCTACCACCGACTGCGCAGCCTGCCGACAACAGAGAGCGCCCGGCAAAGCCTGTTTAACCCACAAGGCATGCTGCCGGCCAGTGTTCGAACCGAGCGCTTCTATCTCTGGCCGCTGGGTGTGAAATCCCCCGGCACACAGCGTCAGATCGGCCATCATGCCACGGCATTCATCGGCCAGCGCCACTTCGACGAGCCGTTTTTGTTCGAAAGCCTTTTTGAACCACCCTGGCCCCCTCAAGTCCTGCGAAAGGATTAATCAGGTGCTTGCGAGCGTCTCAACAACCAGAAACGCGACTCACCCGGCTGTCTATACTCTCTAGATTCTATCGGCTAAACAACGTGTTAAAGCCATTAACCCTACCCATAGAGGGGTGGGTATTGATTCTGGTGTATGGCAACGGCTGCCAAATGATACCCGGGCGGTACCTGCAAATGTTGAGTTACAACGATGAAACAGATCCCAATACTCTTGTTCGCTTTATCACTGCTCCATAGCATTTCATCCATAGCAAGCAGCCCTGACATCACATACCCGCCGGTGAACCACACATCGATCCTGCCGATCACCGCTGATCGAGGGGCAATCCGCTTTGAACAAGTGACGTTTGATCTCGAAATCGGCACGATCACGAATAGTGACTGGGGACAATTCAAAGTAAAGCCTGAGCGCCTGCTGGATCGCAAGGGAAAGCCCTTAGGCGCAGGTTTTATCAATGTATTTCTGTATCCGGACTCTGGCACAGGGGCGGCAACACCAACCTGGTCCGTTGATAATTTATTGATTGTCAGCCCCACGGCTGACATGACAACCACTCGCACCCCGACACAGCACAAATACGAACCCCGTGCCGGAACCGATCACGATAACAATCGCTCCAGCGAAAATGAGCGTTATACGCCAGTGCCGCCGACACCGCCCGCCAGTCGGCAAGCTGAGCGCACGATCTATTTTGATTTACGTCCGGGAGAAGATGGGGAAGGGAGCGTTCAGCAGATCCGGGCAACGATTTTGTTCTCATCGCAACCGTTACCCACCATCACGGATATCGCACAATTTGCGGCGCAGTTTCCATCTCATGTTTACCCGGTCCGAACGACCATCGTCAACGCCGAAGGCGCCGGACATGTTGATGGCCGGACGAGCCCGGTTTCGTCCACCATTCCCGACACCCTGTCTCTTGGCAGGCCGCCACAACCTGTCACGCCGGCACCTTCCCTGCCCGATGATCTCGACTTTCCCATTCAAGTTATCCAGGCCGATCAACCCAACCTGGACGCGGGGCAGAACCAGTGTATTCCCATTGCCCACGCCAATGCCCTGCAATATCTGGAAGACAGATATGACAATCTGCCGCTTGCCTGGCGCGTGCCACAACTCCATATTCGCGGCATCGGTAAGATCGGCTCCGCCGGGGACGTCTTGATCTGGGAGCCGGAACCACCCAACAGCCTGGTGGCAAACATCGACAGCTATGGCCGCCGGGATGATGTCCATGATCTTGACACCGGCGGATACACCACCTTTTGCGGGTTAATCCGGGGAGTATTCGGTTACCTGGCCGATCCCGTATCCGGCTCTCTGGACGCCACTGAGTTTCGTCATCAGGGCAGCAGCAGTTTAGTTCTGGGCGATAATGCCGACTGCGATAATGGCACCGTGACAATGGGTGGGCTCACTTCGCAGCGGGAAGGTCTGTTCCCTACCTGGGAATGGATTTTTGATGAGCTGGCGCAAGGTCGTGCCGTCACCATTCTATTTAGTTGGTATGACATCGACGGTGACTGGAAAGGCGGTCACAGCGTACGGGTATATGGTGCAGCCCGGTTGAACAACAAGCACTACATCCTGACACTCGATGATGCCTCACAAGGCGATAATTTCAGTAACCTGGCCACACCGCGAACCCAGCAATGGCAAGTTGAGGATACCGGGCAACCCGGACTTGCCGGGATCCCCGACGGACGACTGAACATGAACGGGATGAGTTGGGAGATCGACTTTGCGCTTTCTTACCAGGCCAAGCCCACTCTGATCATTCCATAGCCTCAGCACCGTCAAGGCAGAAAACGGGAGCCCAAGCTCCCGCTTGTTTCTTTGAGCTTCAGCGCGCCCATGCACTCAGACTTAAGATTGAGTTGCAAAACCAAGCAACCGAACCCACAGCACTTTCACTACACTGAGAGCAAGACGTGCGACGCGCCATCCGAATCAGGCTCTTATTTTAAGTGACTTCGTGTTTGATTCAGACAGCGGTCAGGCAACATCCATTATAAAGGGCCCCTCACAGAACGCTTGATGACTGACCCAAACTAATAATGTAAACGGCAAAGTGATGAATAAAAGCAGTATCACACTCTATTCGCTCTCCGGACTGGCTGCAGTTGGCTTCCCGGCGACAGCACTGGCAGCGCCCGTGTCCCCCTACGCTGACTATGGTCCCTTGAAAACTTACGCCCAGTCACCCATCCAATCCAATAGCCTGACCCCGCTCATGCGTCATGGTTTTAGCTATACCCCCGGTACAGTCGAGCTGTATACCACTGCCACCATAGCCAGCGTGTGGGCACATACTGAAGAGTACAATGCGGATTACTATCAAAACGCGTTGTCTATCGGTAGTCAGTGGCAAATCAATGAGAAGTGGCTTGTAGCGCTGGATTACACCTGGCGCTTTACGGCCAACAACCACCTGGATAATGTTACCACTGCATTTCATGATTTCTTCGGCATTGGGCAAAATGGCCGGGACGAGGTGGATGATCATTCGTTTGATCTGTCTGTACCGGAATATGGCATTGAGATCCACGACTTTAACCGTGAAACCTTGGGCAATGCCTTCACCCTATATACCAGTTACCAGCTTCTGGAAACAGAACGACACGGCCTGTCGATAGGGGGCTCTATCTACTATAACTATGTGCCCAGCGGCCCCTTTGAGACCAGCAACTTTGAGCAGGCCGTCCAGCTCAATTACGGCTACCGTCGAGACAAACACGCTTTCTACGCCATGCTTGGCCTTTCTTACCGCAACAATGACAACGTGCTGGTCGATATTCCCTACAATACCGTCGCTTTGGCGGCAGGGGTCGGATACCAGTATCAGCTGACACCCAAACATCGCTTACTGGCGGAATACCACATCTATGAAGGGACCACCGATGCGGCTTCGGATCTGTCACAACCCTCCAATGAAATTTTGCTGGGTTACCGCTACCACTTCCGGCACAGCGCGATCGAGTTCTCGGCAGTAGAGAACATTTTTAACATGGACAACAGTACCGATATCGCCTTTACCCTGGGCTATCGTTATCGGTTTTAACACCTTTCACGCAACAAAAAGCGGGGCCGAAGCCCCGCTCTGTGATGGTACAGTGCTCGCATTAATCGGCTTTGCCGAGCGCGTAGAGCGTATACGCTTGCTTCATCCGCTGCTGCTGCGAGCGAATATAGACAGGCGAGAGGCGATCCCGGTTGAAATACCGTCGCTCGACACTATGTTGCAACTCCGGCTCCCAAATCGCTCCCGGGGTGATCCGGTTATCATTTCCGGAAATCTTGGTGTAGTAACCCCAGCGCCATTCATCGATCCCGGTCACCTGGACATACTTCGGCTTCATCTCCTGACGTGGCGTGATCGGGATCTTGAAGTACATGCCCGCATAGTCTTCACCTGCGGTATGGGCTTCAATGATCACCTGAACATCCCCAAACCAATGATTCGATTTCACTGCTGTGCCGGTATCCCCGCGCCAGTACTCACCATTTTGCACCTCAAGCAACCAGTCCCATTCCGGTAAGTAGTACCGATAAGACAACAGACGTGGCTCCGCTTCAACCTCGGTATCTTCCTGTTCGTAATAGCCCATTTTGAAAGAAAGTTTGTGTCGGCCACTGGCTGACTGCCAGCGAGATTCGTTCATCCCACCGATATAGTCGCCGTACATCCGGCCATAGCTAAACTGGGTAAACAGGCCCAGCGGCAATCCGAACGCCTGATGAACCAGAACCCGGTCGACTTCATTTTCATGTTCGTTGATCGGGTGCCAGGACACTTGCTCGACATCATCACTCGCCGTTAACGGCAACAAATGACGGACATCCAGGCTCGCGCCCGGCCATAAATCCCAGACCAGGTTAGTCCCCAAGGCCAGTGAATAATCAAACACGCCAAATTCCGTTCCCAGGGTTGATCGCAGGTTCGGTGAGAAATTGATGTTTGGGATCCAGGCTGAATTGGCTTGCGCCGGTTTCTTCCACGGAACGGCGTAGTAATCATAGGTAGATACCGTCGAGATATTCATCCCACTGACACTCGGCGCATCGCCCTGAAAATAGTCACGCACCCGCTGAGACTGTGCTCTAATCTTGGTCACCGGAATGCCGTTGTTCAACAGGTATAAGTCGAAACTACCGGACCAGGCTTCACTGATCATCCCCATCGCGACCCCAATCCCATCCACTTCATTGCGTCGATAGCGATTATTTTCCAGTGCAACGCTCAGGTGTTCGCCCTGAGTAGCCACTTTCAGATGCTGAAAGCCATGTTTAGCCAACCGTGACATGACCACATCAGCAGAATCCGCCAATACCTCTGCACCGACTTGCGGGGCAACAAGCTCCGGTGCCTGCGGCAAACCTTTCGGCGTCTGCGACGAGACCACTGATTCCGTTTCTGCCGCTAAGCCGGCATCTTCATGCGCCTGCCAGACAGATTTGGTCCGCGGGACAATGTTTTTCTGTGAAGGCGAGAGCGATAAAGGCACTAACAACTGAACTCCCGCATACGCATTATCGCGATTTGCAGTTTCGCTGTCCGAGTAAAACTGCCAGATTGCACTCAGACGCGAGCGCCACGGCAACCAGCCATCCAGCGTTGATAGCCGAACGCCGGCATTGATCCCGGTGCCGTCGTAATCGGTGACCAACTGCATCCAGTCAAACGTCTGCCACTCCAGGCTACCGAAGCCACCATCCAGGTATGCCGCGCCCATTTGGTTCGTCGCGCTTCCCCGGCCATAGCCGACACTGAGCCGTAAGCTCTTCCAATCATAGCCGGCCACCAGGTACTGATTATCGTGATGGCTGGCGATGCCCCCTAAATCCTGGGCACCAATCGCAATCGAAAACGGTGAATCCGGAAACCATGCCGCACTGGAGAGTTTGGCCGAAAATGAGAGATCACTACTCGCGCTGCCCCAACCAACGTCCCCATTAAATCGCTTGTAGGTATCCTGCGAAACAAACTCAAACCCGGGGAAAATCCCCAATCCCAGCATTACCGTGTTATGGGCGCCATTTGAATAACCACGACTGGTATCAATGTTGTCTTCAAAGTTCCACCCCAACGAGATGTCACCAAAAGCCAGGGTTTGCGCGTTCGGGGTACGCAGCGCACCGGTAAACCCGGTCTGAGAAAAGTGAGGGACAATTGTCGAATTGGCTTGCCCGCTCAACGGTAGGAGCGTTAATACACCCGCGCCAACCCAACGAAACATCCTTTGCTTCGCATTTTGTTCATTCATTAAACTGCTCACTACAACGTTGTTCTATCTATACGAATCCGAAAAAAAGCAGGCTCTCGCCTGCCTTTCAGGATGAAATGTGATTATGCACCACTCCCGCCACTGGCACCCGTTGTCCCGGTCGTCCCCGTCGTCGTGGTGCCACATTTATCGATTGGAAACGTGAGGGTTACATCCGAATTATCCGAGATTATAATGTTTTTGGTGTCCACTTGAGAACCATATTTCTCGGTATATATGCGGCCTGACAACAAATAGTCGCCTTCTTCCAACCGCATCGTTCCAGGCGTAACAGCTGTTGGTGTTACGGCCCCGTAGTAACCGTGATAGTTTTTACCATAAACATAAACAACACCAGGTTGTGCTTTGGTTTCCCCAGTGTCGTTACACTTACTTTGTAATGAGACATTCAAGGTTTTCGTGCTTGGCGATTCTATTTCAATGGTGGCGCCATCCAGATCACAGAAATTACCTTCATAAGTCTTATCTGCTGTCAAGGTTAAGGCAGCCCCATTTTTACTGATCGATTTGATTAGACCTGCTGTATAGTCACTCCGCGATACAACCTTAAGCTCACCCTGACTGCCATCCGGGATGTTATAAAAGGTATGTGTATCCATACCCGAAATGTAGATACTTCTGTTCCAGCCCCCACCATTACGGGTAAAGATCACCCTTGGGTTATAATCATTCCCATTGGCTTCTTTAAAGGTGATATTCGCTCGACAGCGACGGCCATAATAATCCAAGTTGTAGTACGACAGGTGCTTGATATTTTGTGTCACTTTGAAAGTCCCATCAGGATTGACGTCCTCGATTTTGGCTACCCCCTCAGACTTCCACTGACCCGTTTTTTCGTTGTAAGACCATAATGGGATTGTGCCACCTTTTGTGATCGGATTTCCTTCTAAGTCAAGCGTTTCTTTAGCAACATTGAAGGTTAACGGCACCGGTCGGTCAAAGTTCGATACGATATCTCCCTTGTCATTTTGGATCTGAATCGCCGTAAAACCTGCGGAAACGAAGGTAATCTCATCATATTCATCATTTGGGTTACCATCTTCACCTAAGACTGTGCTAGGTGACAACCCGCCAGGAAATGCATCCAGAACGGACTCATTGGCAATTGCACCTTCTGGCTCATTCGAGAAATACACAATATTGGCGGTAATATTGCCTTCGACGGGATTCCCTTGATCATCTGTCATTCGCGTATTCGCCGGAACCGTCAAATCAACGATAGATTTCCCCACTGTTGCTTTATTTGGCGCATTGTCGGCGGCAACGTCGGTGACTAACTCCAGTGCTTCCTGAAGCACACCGTTTGGCGCTTTTGCAGTCGCTTGTTTAGCCGTTACACCCGCTGTGGTGTTTGCATCCGGCGCTAATGGGGTAAAGATAATCTCATAACTGGCGCCTTCCTTACCCGTTACAGCCTGCTTCTGTGCCGGAATCAAAATACTCATTCCTGTCGCAAAATAGCCCGGTGACGTCGCATGAAGGTCTAAACTGAAATCTTCCACAGCAGCATTATCACCCCGGCTGATCATCACCGTTCCCGATCCAGGTGTTAAATCATAAGAGCCATCAGCATTCTTCGTTGCTCCCAGAACAAACAAATAATCTTTCTCACTCCCAGCCAGCGTAAAGTTAATTTGTTGATTTGTTAAAATTCCACTATCAATTCCCTGAAAAATAAGCGTGACCGGATTCACAATTGCTTTTGCCTCAGGTGGAGCAACTGGGGTCGTCTTGTTGATACCATCAGAGTCAGAACACCCGGCCAGTACGCCACTCGCCAACATGACGGCCAGCGCAAGCTTTTGATACGAAAATTTTGAGGGGCCCATAATTCATCCTTTGAATAAAAGTTACAATCGTCATCGTGAAAAAATATGTATAGTAAGGTATACATGTCGGTTTACAAAAACATTACAAAACCAGATGCATATTCATTCCACTTTTGCGAGATGATTCACTTTACCTGTGTCAGTTTTTCTCATTTATGGGACATCTCATCCGAGCCCACCGCTCAGCATCTTCATCAACATGATCATCTCGTTCCCCTCTCCATCCAGTCCCCATCATCTTCCGTTGATCCGAGCAACTGCTTTGCCGGCTGATTCATCTATGGTAGAACTGTCTGGTCATACCAGACAACCTCATCCAACAACTTATCGCAACAGGGAATGCAAATGCGTAAGAATCTTAAAACCTATCAACGATTAACCAAGCTACCATTCGGCCGACAGCTATTTAGCTGGATTGTCTGCCGAGTCGCCCCCTATTTTTCATCAATCAAACCTCAAATCCATGAATTAAGGCCGGGTTTTGCCGAAGTGACCATGAAAAAACGTCGCCGGGTAACGAACCACCTCAACACGGTGCATGCCATCGCGATGTGTAATATGGCCGAATTAGCGGCAGGCATGATGACTGATGTTTCCGTTCCGGTGAAAAGTCGCTGGATCCCCGTCGGTATGACAGTTGCGTATTTAAACAAAGCAACCACTGACTTGTCGGCGACGGCAAATGGACATGAGATTAACTGGGAGACGACAGGAGAAAAGAAGGTGCCGGTTGAAGTCAGAGATACAAAGGGTACCTTGGTCTTTCAAGCCGAAATTACAATGAATGTTCGTTTAAGCTAAGTCTAAAAACAATACCGCCGCTTCCAAAACGGAGCGGCGGTATGTAAAACACGCATCTGCTATTCAGTGAACGCTTAATTAAGCACCTGAACCGCCAGCGCTACCTGCGCTACCTGTAGTTCCGGTCGGAACTTCTGGCTCAGGGTTTGGCACTGGCTTAGCAATGTCAGTACCTTTATCAACATTTTCTTTCACAACCGGTGGAATATCATCGATTGTTGTTTTCGGATCAGTCATAGTTGCCAGATCTTCAGGCTTTTCTTTCACAGCCTCAACAGTCGCTTTCACATCAACCACAACCGCTGCACCTTTACCGTCCGCACCACCAGCTGGGTAGAACGGGTTAGTAGCCGTCACTGTGGTGGTCAGGTTCTTCGCCAGTACGGCAGTTTGTGTCGTCGTCAGCGTACCTTTCTGAACAATCACATCCGTCAGAACGTGTGTTGTTGCTGTCAGCTGACCACCAAGCTTCTTGGTATTTTGATCCGCGCTGCTTTCAAGTGTCTTGATTGAACCTTCCAGATCAGTCACCAGTTGCGCAACAGTCAGACCACCAGCATTCAGGACATCGCCCAAGCCCAGGTTTGTCAGAACAGTCGTTGCCGTCGACTCGTTGTAGTCCGCATCACCCAGCTCTTGGGTGATCAGCGTCGTCAACGGCGTTGCAACCACAGGGGAACTCGTAGTCGCAAGACCACGTGGAATGCTGAGTGAAACTTCATCCATCGCTTTACCATTAGATACGTCCACCGCACCGACAGTCGGGGCAAACGTAAACTTACAGGTTTCAGGATTGGTGATGATCAAAGCCGCCGCAGTCGCAGAGACCGTTGAAAAACCGCTCCAAGCTGTTTTCGGCAATGTGCCGGTTTCAGTCTCACCATCATTAGTACAGGTAAAAGAGCCTGCGATATTCTGGATTGCACCATCAAACGCCTGAACCTTGTAAGTAGAACCCGTGCGAGCCTCATTACTATTATTACAGCCAGCCAGCAGGGCAGCAGCCAAACACGCTGTCAGAAATTTAGTTTTCAAAATTGTTTCCTTTATAGTTTTAATCCATAAACAGCGCATATCTTATCTGTTCAATTTTGCTGTGTAAATAATCACTCTCTCTAAATAAAAAATTTCAAAAAATTTCAATAAAAGCGATCATCCGTGCAGTTATCACGATTGAATCATATTCAATAAGCCTCCATTCAAATGAAATGCTATTGACCGTTAAATTTCAATTTGTTGCGTGCCTAGTTACGATACCCGCCCCCACCAGCAGCCAATAGAACTAAAACAGAGCGTCAACTTTCAAATCGAAATCGCCAATTTATTGACAAATAAGATTGACCGACAACACCACAAAAAAATATAAGTACGGAAACGAAAGAAGGAAAAAAAAGATGTCTCAGAAAGCGCTGATACCACCGTGTTCAATCGAACGACTGTGATATCAACGATATAGGTCTCAAGCGCTATGTTCCGGTGACAGAAATAGGGTTTTTGCCAGTCGGGCGAGGTTATAGGCGTCGACATAACCGGAGTGATGGCGCCCTTCCCATTCCAGGCCTGCCATATCCATCGCGGCCCGCAAGCCACAACGCTTATTGCTCACATGGCGTTGCAGGCGAAACAGCGTCGCCAGGTTCAGGTATTCGTTAAACGGGACTTTCAAATCTTTGGCTTTGCATTCGGCCCGCAAAATCGCATCATCCCGCCCCCAGGCAGCATAAATCTTATGCCGGCCGCCAAACTTCTGCTCGACGGATTTCAGAATCGTCGCCAGCGGCTTACCGTTTTTTGCGATGACATCCGGCTTAATACCTGTCAGTTCTGTACAAAATGGCGACACTTCATCGTGCTCCGGCTTGACGAAATGCTGTGCCCGGCGAACGATCTGGCCCGTGACTAAATCCAGCTCCGCAACACCAATTTCGATGATTTCGCCGGTTCTGGATTCCCGACCATCATTCCAGCAGCACATTTCGAGGTCAAAGCAAACAATGCGATTAAAATTCATTCTGTTTCCGGCACAACACTAACAAGGGCACGCAGGATACCATTTCAAAGACAGCATGGGCAAAGGCGAGGTCTATCAGAGTATCAATCGATGAAGCCGGCTCGGGAGAGACAGTTTGACCTGTCACGAAAAACGTTGACTGCATCATGATGTTTTCTGGCCCCGGCAGACGCTTTCAACCACACTGTTGTTGGGAAAAGTGCACCTCAAACGGAGTGAAAACCTTGAAGCACAAAATCTATCAATGGACCGCAGCCCTTCTCATTCTATTGGTTGGGGGAATGGGCTATTTTCACACCGAACTGCGCCAGCTCTATCATACCGTGCGCCTGTTTGAGCCAGAGTTGATTATCCGGAATTTCTCAAACATGGCGCAGATTTTTCCCTCGATAACCATCCCTCGCACCGGCCCGGTCGAACAATTCAAGTATCGGCCCCAGCCGCTTCCCAGCGCGTTTTTATATCAAGGCGCGGAGCACTCCATCCAGCGATGGCTGTCGGCCTCCAGCACCACGGCGCTGGTGGTGCTAAAAAGCGATAGTATTACGTTTGAAAACTATTTTCAGGGAACCGGTGAAAGTGATGCCCGGATTTCCTGGTCGATGGCGAAATCGTTTCTCAGCGCGCTATTTGGCGTCGCGGTTGAGGAAGGAGCCATTGCTGACTTAAATTCCCCCGTCACGGATTATGTGCCCAGCCTGAAAGGCTCCGGTTATGACGGCGTTTCGATTAAAGATGTGCTGCAAATGTCCAGCGGGGTGTGCTTCAACGAGGATTATGGCGATTTTAACAGTGACATCAACCGCATGGGGAGACTGATGGCGCTCGGTGGCAGTTTTGATGAATTTGCCGCCACGTTACAACGATGGCGAACACCAGGCACTTACATGGCTTATATCAGTATCGACACCCATGTCCTGGGCATGGTTTTACGGGCTGCCACCGGCCAACGGATCAGCGACTACTTTGAAACCAGGCTCTGGTCCAAGCTTCAACCAGAAGGCGATGCCATTTACCTGACTGACAGTACCGGAGAGCCTATGGTGCTGGGCGGCCTTAACCTGATGAGTCGAGACTATCTGCGCTTCGGTAAACTGTATCGGGATTTCGGACGATTGAATGGCGAGCAGATTATTCCGGCGCAGTGGATTGAGGACAGCATCACCCCGGATGCACCGCACTTAGTTCCAGGAAAAAGAGCCAACGCCAGCACCCATTGGGGATACGGTTATCAATGGTGGATCCCAGAACATGCCAATCAAGAATTTGTCGCCATCGGCATCTATGGTCAATACATCTATATCAACCGGAAAGCGGATGTGGTGATCGTTAAAAACAGCACGGATACCCATTTTATGGCCAATCACTACGAGAGCATGGAACTTGCGCTGGCTGCATTCAGGGCCATTTCAGATGCACTCACACCCCCACCATCCTGATGCAATTGAATGCATTTCAATCAACACAGGTCCATTCAGTGACCAAATACCTCGATAATAATGACAAACATCACACAAGCAAAAAAATGTCATTCATAAACAAAAAGTTAGTCTATATGCTCCTGCCGCGGTTATATCAAACTAGGAACATATAATGAAAAAAACACTGATTAGTTTAAGCCTGATTGCAGCCCTTGCCCCAGCCATGGCAAACGCAGCCGGTGGTTATGTTGGCGCCTCACTGGGTCAAACCAACTACGAAGATTTGTTTACCGATGAAGATAAAGACGCCGCTGCATCATTAGGCGTTTCGATTGATGATGAAGATACCGGCTTAAAGCTATTCGGTGGCGCTAACTTCAACGAATTTGTCAGCATGGAAGCCCATCTGGCGACCCTTGGTGGGGTAACTATCGAAGGCAGAGGCGGTAACGTAGAAATTGAGACTGGAACTGTCGGTGCATCGCTAGTGGGACACCTACCGCTGGGCGATCACTTTAAGCTGTTCGGTAAGTTTGGTGTCCATTTCTGGAATGCCGATATGAACACCTCATCTAGTTCGATCACTTTTACAGATGACGGTACCGATACCTTCTTTGGTGCAGGCGCACTTTATCAGATGGATAAATTCTCTATCCGCGGTGAATTCGAGCGCTACACCCTGGATGAAATCGATGTGGACTTCATCTCTGTGGGCTTAGCTTACCACTTCTAAGCCGCTCACTGTTTATCGGGGACAACCAAAGTCCCCGGTAATCACCTCATTAAACCCTATCCGCAACTAACTTCGGGCAAACTCTCCTCGCAACCAACTTCTGAGCACCTGTATACTTTCTTGTTTTAGCCTGTCCGGGGAACACACCAGGTAAAAATGGCGCTGCGGATGAATCACAGCGCGCCCCACCTGAGTCAGCATGCCCTGCTCAATTTCATCGCGCACAAACTGCTGATGGGTGATCAATACACCCAACTGACGGATGGTCGCCTGAACCGCTTGCACAGAGGTGCTAAATGTTAAGTTTTTCTGTGAAGGAGGAGCTGAAATTTCACTAGCCTGGCACCAAAGCTGCCAGTCATCTTGCCTTCGGGGATTGGTCACATAAATAGCCGGATAGCGACTTAACAGCTGCTCAGGGCCTTCTTGTGACTGGGCCAGCAGATGGGGACTGCAGATCATAATCAATGCATCATCCCCGAGCTTCTCACAGTGATAACCCGGCCAATCTTCCGGCTGTCCGTGGATCAGCGCGACATCGACACCTTCCTGTTCTAAATCAAACACATGGTTCAAGGTGGAAATCCGCACATCAATCTGCGGGGCGACTTGCTGGAAGTCCGGCACCCTTGGGATCCACCAGTGCAGCGCTAGGGAGTTCACCATATTCAAGGTCAACCGGTTGCTACTTGCTTCCCGGGCCAACGACTCACTGGCTTCGACAATCTGGCTCAGCGCCGGTGCCACCTGACGATAGTACTTCCGTCCGGCCGCGTTCAGCTCGACCCGGCGTCCGACGCGGCGAAACAGCGGCCGGTTGAGTTGCGCTTCCAGCGCCTTGATCGCCTGGCTCACCGCAGAGTGGCTGACATACAGCACCTCGGCCGCGTCCGTCATACTGCCGGTTTCAGCCACCGCGACAAAAGCATAAATGGACTTTAAAGGAACAAGCTTTTTCATCTGTAAGTTTTTCTAACCATTTTAGTCAGTATTATTCGCTTTTTTGATTCCTGCAAGCCTCCTACACTGACCGCAACAACACTGGACTGACGACAACGCCCCGCCAGTCTGATACACCCACTCGGGAGGTGCCGATGACAACCGATTTCCGGCCGGTCTTATTGATGCTGGCTTCCACATTCAGCCTGTCTCTGAACGGCCTGCTCGCCAAATGGCTAACCGACAGCTTCAGTATTGAAACCCTGGGGTTTCTGCGCTTTATCTTGCCTGCAGTGATCATGCTGGCGATGCTAAAAGTCTCCGGGTGGGTCGCCCCGACCCGGCAACACTGGCGGAGCATTATCCTGCGGTCACTGTGCGTCATCGGCACCCAGGTCTGTTTTTTGATTGCCCTGAACACCTTAACCCTGATCGAAAGCGTGGTGCTGTTCAGTACCGGTCCCCTGTTTATGCCTTTATTAGAAAAGCTGATGTTAAAAACCCCGGTACGACCGCTGACACTCGGCTGCCTGGCCATCACCTTTATCGGCGTCCTGCTTCAGGCGGACAGGTCACAAGGCATCGAGCCTCGCCCGGAACTACTGGTAGGCTTGGCCGCCGGATTCTTTAATGCCTGTTCACAACTCACCCTCTTTCAGGGCAGTAAAAGTCAACTCCCCGCAACAGCTCTCAATGGCTGGTGTTTTTTCATGGCCGGACTCTTCATGCTGCCACTGACGCTGGCAGATGTCTGGCAACATGGTTTACCCGAGCTGTCCGCCACAGCTCCAGAAAACATGACGCTGCTTTTCCTGTTATTGCTGGCGATGAGCACCACCAATACCCAATTGTGTCGGGCCAAAGCCTATCAGTATGCTCAAACCGGCTCCCAACTCGCCCCACTCATTTATACCAACCTGGCTTTCGCCCTGCTCTGGCAACTCTGTTTCTTTGAGCAGCAACTTCACGGGCATCAAATCAGCGGCATTGCGCTGATTATCATCGCCACCGTACTCAATACTTTCGGCCTCGGCTGGTTACAGGCTCTTCGCCGACAAAGGCCAACAGCACACCCGTGAGCTGGCAACAACACCCATCGCTGACGTGATCCCGGCTTTCACTCACTGAAACCAGAAAACACAGTTGACCGCAATGCCGCCGAACTATAGTTATCAATCATCAACATAAAACAAACGATCAGGCGGTGATGATGACAACCGGACTCTATCTGTTCTCCAATGATCTGCGACTTCATGACAATCCGGCGCTACAACGGGCAGCCGATGAGGTCGACACCCTGCTGTGTGTTTACTGCCTGCCACTGAGTAAAATCAACCGGCTGCCCTATCACACCAACCCACTCGGCCCCTGGCGCCAGCTGTTTCTCTTACAGTCACTGGCCGATCTGGCGCAGCAACTGACCCGGCTCGGACAGCAACTACTGGTTGTGCTGGAACATCCGCTGAACACGCTTCCGGCACTCATCACCCAATACAACGTCACCCGCCTCTATCGCAGCCAGCATGCCGGTACTTATGAAAACCAAAGCTGGCAAACATTGACCGAACGCTATCCCTACCTGTCATTCACCACCACGCCCAGCCACACGCTCTTCACCCCGGAAGCGCTGCCATTTCACATAGAGCAGCTCCCACCCACTTTCTCGCAGTTTCGCAAGCGGGTTGATGAACTGCCGATCCGGCATCCGCTCCCGGCCCTGACCCATTTACCACCGCCCCCCCAAAATTTGCTGCATTTTGATGTGCTGAGCTCGCTGCTCACCCATCGCCCCTCCGTTTTTCATGGTGGCGAACAAGCAGCCCTCCGGCAACTTCAACGTTACTTTTCCAGCCGGGCCCCCAGTGACTACAAACAAACCCGAAATGCCCTCGACGGCTGGGAGAACTCGACCAAATTCTCACCCTGGCTGGCGCTGGGCTGTCTCTCCGCCCGATCCCTCATCGATCAACTCACCCAGTTCGAGGCCCAGGTTGAGCGCAACACCTCGACCGGCTGGATCAAGTTTGAACTCTTGTGGCGCGAATATTTTCAATGGTATGCCCACCGTTACCCGACCAGGCTGTTTGCCTTTCGCGGCATCAAGCGTCACGGGCCCAACACCAGCTACTATGCCGAGCGTTATCGGCGCTGGTGCAACGGCAATACGCCCTATCCCATCGTCAACGCCTGCATGCACCAACTCAACCAGACCGGATACATGTCAAACCGAGGCAGGCAACTGGTTGCCAGCTGTCTGGTCCATGAGCTGAGTCTGGATTGGCGCTACGGTGCCGCCTACTTTGAACAGCAACTGCTTGATTACGACGTAGCATCAAACTGGGGCAACTGGCAGTACATCGCCGGAGTCGGTGCCGATCCCAAAGAACACCGCCATTTTCATCTGGAAAAACAAACCCAACGCTATGATCCGGATGGCACCTTTATTCGTACATGGAAAGGCGATCAACACGACGGAAATCTGGATGCGATGGATGCTGCGGACTGGCCCCGGCTCTGAAACAAGTCACGACCCTGAAGCCATTCAACGACTGCAAAACCATTCGGCCACGGGCACCACGTCACAGCCACCATTATTTTTGAGCCATGATGAGCAAGACAAACTATCGAACACTGCGGCTGATCCTTGGCGATCAGCTCAATCCTTCCCACAGCTGGTATCGGGAGAATCAGCCGGACACCCTGTACCTGATTGCCGAGCTTCACCAGGAAGCCGGCTACACCAAACACCACGTCCAGAAAATCTGCGCGTTTTTTGCCGCCATGCAACAATTCGCCCAAGGACTGCGCCAGGCAGGACATCATGTCTTGCATCTGACTTTGGATGACACGGCTGATTTTGAGTCACTGCCGATGTTGCTCAACCATCTCATCGAGCAATACCAAATCACCCATCTCGATTTTCAGCGCCCCGATGAGTACCGACTTTACGAGCAATTACATCGCCTGACGCTACCTGACGGCGTTTCGCTGCGGGAATGGGATAGTGAGCACTTCCTGCTGCCATTTGCCGAACTCGCCGAGCAGTTTCCCCGAGGGAAATCCGTGCTCATGGAGCACTTTTACCGCCGGATGCGCAAACGTTTTGATATTTTAATGGCAGACGGCAAACCGGAAGGCGGCCAATGGAATTTCGACAAACACAATCGCCAAACCTTCAAATCGGCAGACATCAAGGCCGTTCCGGCACCGCTGCTATTTGCCAATGACGTTGGTGATATTCTAAAACGACTGAAACGACATCAGGTCGCCACCATTGGTGAAACCGGTGATCCATTGCTGTGGCCGGTCAACCGCCAGCAAGCAAAGCAGCTGCTGGCATTTTTCTGCAAACAATGTCTACCGAATTTCGGTCGCTTTCAGGATGCGATGACGGAACACTCGCCCCATGGCTGGAGCTTGTATCACTCCCGGCTCTCATTTACCCTAAACAGCAAAATGCTGCACCCGATGCAGGTGATTCAGGCCGTGTTGGATGCGTACCGAGCACAACCGGACCAAATCGACATCGCTCAGGTGGAAGGGTTTATCCGCCAGATCCTCGGCTGGCGGGAATACATCCGCGGGGTTTACTGGGGTAACATGCCAAATTATTGCAACCACAACGCACTGGATGCCCAACGCAGCCTGCCCGCCTTCTTCTGGGATGGCAACACCAAGATGGCCTGCATGAAAGCGGCCATCGGCCAGTCCTTGAGTCATGCCTATGCTCACCATATTCAACGCCTGATGGTAACCGGGAACTTCTGCCTGCTGGCCGGCATCCATCCCGATGAAGTGGATGCCTGGTATCTGGGGATTTACGTCGATGCGATTGAATGGGTCGAGCTCCCCAACACCCGGGGCATGAGTCAGTTTGCCGATCACGGCGTGGTCGCCACCAAGCCCTATGCCGCCAGCGGGAACTATATCAACAAGATGAGTGACTACTGCCGGGACTGCCATTACAACGTCAAGGAAAAGCTCGGGGAGCAAGCCTGCCCACTCAACAGTCTTTACTGGCATTTTCTCCATCATCATGACAAACAACTGAGCCGAAACCCGCGAATTGGGATGATTTACCGCAGCTGGGATCAACTCAGCCCGGACCAACAACAAGCCGTGTTAGACCGGGCTGAATACTGTTTAGCTCATTTATCGGAGCTGTAATGACAGTGTCTGGGTTCTACTCCTCAGCGATGATTGCTGCGATGGTTTGCTGCGCCGATTCCCTGGCTGGCGTAAAAACCGCTTCTGTTTCTACCTCTTTGAGCCGGGCAGTAAAGTGGCGCAGCACTGCTGGCTCGTAAGTAAAGGTCAGCCCTTTCACGTTCATCGCATTGGCTTTTACTTTCTCGAATGCCTCAATGATGAAATCCATATGGGTTTGGGTATAAGTTGCCCGCGGAATGGTCAGACGCAGCAATTCTGCCGGACACGACATCTGCTCACCGGTGGCCGGATCGCGGCCCTGCAACAGGGAACCGATTTCCACCGCTCGGATCCCGGCGACTTTATACAGCTCACACGCCAGCGCATGGGCCGGGAACTGATCAGACGGAATATGCGGCAACAGCTTCCCGGCATCGACAAACGCCGCATGGCCACCGGCCTGCTGACACACAATGCCGACCGCTTCCAGCCCATCAACCAGATATTTGACCTGACCGATCCGGTACGCCAGCCAGTCCTGACGCATCCCTTCATAGAGACCGACGGCCAGGCGCTCCATCGCGCCCCCTTCCAGCCCGCCATAAGTCGGAAAGCCTTCCTGCACCACACACAGTGTGCGGCATTCGGTGTAAACATCAAACAGCGTGTCATCTTTAAAACAAAGCAGCCCGCCCATCTGCACCATGGCATCTTTCTTGGCCGACATCGCCAACCCGTCGGCATATTTATAAGACTCTCGGGTTATCTCCTGAATCGACCAGTTCTGATATCCCGGCTCGCGCTGTTGAATAAAATACGCATTTTCCGCAAAACGGGCCGAATCCATGATCACCGGAATATCGTATTTCCGGGCAATTTCATACACAGCTTTTAAATTGGCAATAGAAACCGGCTGCCCCCCGGAAGAATTACAAGTAATGGTGCTGACAATATAAGGTACATTAGCCGGTCCGGCTTCTAAAATCGCCTGCTCTAATTTTTCCAGATCAAAGTTACCTTTAAAATCCGCCTCGACGGATGTGTCGAACGCTTCTTCGGTATAGACATTTTTTGCCACGCAGCAGTTAATTTGAGTATGTCCCTGGGTGGTATCAAAGAAATAATTCGACAGCGCCACCATTTTACGGCGATCCAGACCTTTTTCTTTTTCGCGCTTTTTAATCAGCACCGGAATATAAATCTGCTCTGCCCCCCGCCCCTGGTGCGTCGGGATCGTATACGTGTAGTCAAAGATGTCTTTCACTGCACTCGCCAGGGCATGATAGCTACGGCTGCCGCTATAGGCTTCATCGCCGCGCAACATCGCCGCCTGCATCTCCTGGGTAATCGCCCCGGTGCCGCTGTCGGTCAGCAAATCAATGAACACATCTTCGCTGTCAAGCAGAAATGGGTTCATTCCGGCGTCCAGAATCGCTTGCTCACGATATTCCCGGGTTGTTGTTTTGACCGGTTCGATGACACGAATACGAAATGGCTCAGGTAAATGTTTAAAGTTTTCCATCTTCAAATCCTTGAATATGTTTTTTCGCATCGTTCAGAAAAATCTCAATCAAATAAAATAGCGTTCCAATAAAAGAACAACGCGAATGAATTTATTTTCAAAAATATCAACCTATACGAGACTGATTTTCCAAACGGCATCATTCAATGACGTAGGTGATATCAGAAACTGATTCAAATGACGCTCTTAAAAAATAGACAGCAACGGGAACAACCCGGGTCCATCAATCACAGAGACCATCATTCAGTGCACAGAGCATGTGCAGACAGGATTAGTTCGAAGGGAAAAAGAAAGCAATTTTATAGTCGAGGGTAAACCAATCGCTGAGTATGACTAATTTATTCATCACAACACCTATTTGAAAACCATGGCTACTGAAAGCTACAGTCCCTTAATAACTAGGGTTACTTGAAAACTATCCTTATTTGAAAACCAAGCTTCCAAATGTCCTATGTATCATTATCTATAAATCAGCGTAGGCGTCTTTCATCAAAATATCAAAACGAGATCTCCACAACAAAAAATTAACATATTCCTTTTTTTGATGCCTTCCGGATACGGCGCTTATCCGTAAATCCACCAGGCGGCCTAAGGCCGCCTGTCGTTTCACCTTGGCTAATTCACCGACGACGGCTCATTCTTCCAGCACTGACAAGAGCACTTTCAGTCCTTCATCCAATTGTGCCTGCTGCTGAGTATCCAAAGCCGCCAGCCGGGATTCGATATTATCGACATGGGCAGTCACCGCCTTTTCAATCATTTCCAGCCCTTTGTCCGTCAGCTGAACCAGCAAACTGCGGGCATCTGTTGGGTTGGGCAGGCGCTCGATCAGCCCGTTACTTTCCAGCCGTTTCATCCGGTGCGTCATGGTCCCGGAGGTAATCATCAAGGTCGAAAACAACGCCGTCGGCGCCAGTCGGTACGGCGCACCGGAGCGACGCAAGGTCGCCAGCACATCAAATTCCCAGGCGCTGAGGCCGTACTCCGAAAACGTCTGCTCCAGCATGGGCTGAACCAGGGCAGCACAACGTTTCAGCCGACCGAATGTCGCCATCGCCTCCAGCCGTAAATCGGGCCGCTCGTTTTGCCATTGACTGATAATGGCATCGACGGCATCTCCCGGTGGGTTGGTCTGTTCGGCCGTATTGTCCGGCTTGGTATCTGATTTGCGCATCTCTGAATTTCCTGACTGTCCGTTGATGGGAATCAATGTGTCATAACTTTATCTTGACATCAAGACAAACCGAGTCCAAAGTAAATTTATCTTGAAGTAAAGATAAAATAACAAGGAATGACATCATGACAGGTTTCACGGCAAACAAAGCTGTTTTCAATACTCTGCTCACGGCGCTGACACCGGTGATCTGGGGCTCCACCTACATCGTGACGACCGAGTGGCTGCCGCCGGATCGCCCGTTTACTGCAGCACTGATCCGCTGCCTGCCGGCAGGATTGCTGCTGATCCTGTGGAGCCGGGCGGCGCTGCCGGCACGGATTTGGCCCAAACTGCTCACTCTGTCGCTGCTCAATATCGGGATCTTCCAGGCGTTGCTGTTTGTTGCGGCCTACCGTCTGCCGGGCGGCATTGCCGCCGTGGTCGGGGCCATTCAGCCCCTGCTGGTGATGTTGCTGGCCTGGTCTATCGATCACAATCGGCCCGCATTGGTCACATTAGGCGCTGGGCTTGCCAGCATTCTGGGGATGTCGCTGCTGTTTGTCTCTCCCGACAGTCAGTGGGATCCCATCGGCTTAACAGCAGCGGCGGCCGGGACTGGTGCCATGGCTTTAGGTACGTTTCTGTCTCGTCGCTGGCAGACCGGGATTCCCCTGCTGGCCTTTAGCGGATGGCAGCTATTTATCGGCGGCTTGTTCCTGGCCCCGGTCGCCATGCTGGTCGACCCACCGCTACCGCAACTGACCCCGGAAAACCTGATGGGCTACGGCTACCTGACCATTTTCGGCGCCCTGATTGCCTACACCCTGTGGTTCCGAGGCATCAAGCTGCTGACACCCACCTCGGTCTCAGCGCTGGGGCTGCTGAGTCCGCTCACCGCGCTGATACTTGGCTGGGTGGTGCTGGATCAGTTCCTGGATCTGCGCCAGATGGGTGGTATCCTGACCGTGCTGATTGCCATTACCGTGCTCCAGTGGCAACCTGCACCAAAAAAGCTGCAACCTCAAAAAGCCTGAGCTGAACACAACACGAACCGATTTGACGAATCATCTACAAATCACAAGGGAAAAATCATGAACCCGACACTAAGCGCGACTGAACAAAACACCGTTGCCACCCTGCTGGAATCCCGTTCGACAACCGGCCTCTATGATCCGGAGAAAACCCTGGCACCGGAAACCATTCGCGAGCTGGTCCGCCTGGCAAGCTTTTCACCGTCAGCATTTAACATGCAAAACTGGTACTTTGTCGCCGTCCAATCACCGGAAAGCAAAGAAAAACTGTCGGCATTGGCCTACGACCAGCCACAGATCAAAGCGGCCGCAGTGACATATATTGTCTGTGGTCAGATGGAAGAATACCGGGAGCTGGGCAAGACATTGCAACTGTCTGTCGACAAGCAAATCATCTCTCCCGCGATTCAGCAATTGTGGGTGGAAACGGCCACATCGATGCACGAAAATAACCGCCAGTTACAGCGTGATGAAGCCATCCGCTCCGCCTCATTATCAGCCATGAGCCTGATCATTGCGGCCGAAGGCATGGGTCTGGCGTCCGGTACTGTCGGCGGCTTTGACGCGGACGGTATTGTCGCGGAATTTGGCTTAAGTGCGCAGGATATTCCGGTCTTGCTGGTCACGGTTGGGTATGCGAGCGAGGGCAACTGGCCGCAGAAAGTCCGCAAACCGGTCGAGGCGATCCTGGATATCTGCTAGTCCTTTCGGGAAGTGGTCAACCCGACCACTTCCCGCCTGCCTTTCGTCACACGATTCCTTGCCTGTCGCATCGGTTCCAACCCCACCTAAGTGCACCTGCACACATAAAATCTGCGTCAGCCGATGATTCTGCCGCGCCGTTTGTTTAAAATAGCGACGAAAAATAACAGCCATCATATTACGCAAGGAAGTGAACGTGAGTCAGTCAGCCACCCCGCAAGCCGCCGTGCTTTCGCAAATCAACGTCTTTCCGGTCAAATCGATTCGTGGCCTGAGCCTGTCGCAAGCCTGGGTCGAAAAACAAGGCCTCAGCTTCGATCGCCGCTTTATGGTCGCCAAACCCGATGGCAGTATGATCACCGCCCGCAAACACCCGGCCCTGATCAAAGTGACCGCCACGCTCCAACCGCAGGGCCTGACCCTGAGCTACCCGGAGATGTCGCCGCTGGTGCTGAAATACGACCAATTCGCCCTGAACGAAACCGATACCCAGGTGTGGAAAGACAATTTCAGCGCCTATACCACCACGTCGAGAGCCGATACCTGGTTCAGCCATCTCCTCGGCGAGCCGGTCAAACTACTCTTTACCGGCGAGCAATCTAACCGGGTACGGCCGAAAATCCAGCAAAACGTCAGCTTTGCCGATGGTTACCCTATGCTAGTGATCAGTGAAGGTTCGCTGCAAGCGCTGAACGATCGCAGCACCCAGTACCACTCCATGGATCAGTTTCGCACCAACCTGGTGGTGTCCGGCACCGAAGCCTTTGCCGAAGACAACTGGAAACGCATTCGGATCGGAGAAGTGGAATTTGAAGCAGTGAAACCCTGTGCGCGCTGTATTATGACCACGGTCAACCCGAAAACCGGCCAATTCAACGCACTCAAAGAGCCATTGGCCACCCTGCTGAAATTCCGCGCCGATCGGAGCGGTGATGTCTTTTTCGGTCAGAATCTCGTCGCCCGTAACGAAGGCGTGATCAGAGCCGGCGATCCTGTTGAGGTGCTGGAAACCAAACCCAAAGAAGTTTATCCCGACAACAGCACCCTGAATCTGACGCTCACCTGCGTCGAGCGTGAAACCATTGCCCGGGATTTCTGTACCTTCTGGCTCGAACCGGTCAAACAGCAGACCCTGCCCGCCTACCAGCCGGGCCAGCACCTGCCAATCCAACTGGAAATCAATGGCGAGTTTATCTCCCGCCGGTACACCCTTTCTTCGAGCCCGTCACGCCCCGGCCGTTACGCCATCTCCGTCAAACGTGTCGACGAAGGACGGGTGTCCAACTGGCTCCATGATCACTTCCAGGTCGGTGACAGCCTGGTGGCCGAGCAGCCGAACGGTAGCTTCCACCTGGGGGTCCACACCGACAAGCTGCTCCTGCTCTCGGCGGGCAGCGGGATCACCCCGATGCTCTCCATGCTGCGCTATCTGGCCGACCATCAGCAGATTAAGGATGTGGTGTTTTATCATCAGTGCCGCACCCGGCAGGACATTCCATGCCAACAAGAATTGGATTTGCTGACCGCACAGTTCCCGCAGCTCAGCGTGCAGATCGCCCTCAGCCGCCCGGATACATCATGGCAAGGGCTCACAGGTCGTCTGGACGACGGACACCTGAACCAGATCCCGGCCCTGAATGAACGCCAGGTCTTTGTCTGCGGTCCGGGGGAGTTTATGAGTGAGGCCAAACGCCTGCTGCTGGCCCGCGGCCTGGATGAGTCCCACTATCATCAGGAAGCCTTCGGCCCGATCCGGGGCAACGCCGCGCCGGTTAAAGCCGTCACCATAAGCGTCAATGGCAACTTGTTTGAGGGGGATAACCAGAAAACCCTGCTCGATCAGGCCGAAGATGCCGGGCTGGGCCTTGCTTACAGCTGCCGTGCCGGATTCTGCGGCAGTTGTAAAGTGACGCTTGAATCGGGGCAGGTTGAGCAACCGGATGTACCGGCCCTGCTGCCGGGCGATCAAGAAGCGGGTCGGGTGCTGGCCTGTTGCTGTATTCCGAAAACGGATATCGAAGTGGTTTCTTGATCCTCGCTTCCCCTGCTGAAACTTTTCCGGCGAAAGCTTTCCCGGCTGAAGCGTTCGCACGGCAATCAAACTATTCTCAGGGAAAAACAAAAACGCCCGGCATGTGCCGGGCGTCGTCTTTCTTGTGTCACGTATTACTGCTTGCTCAAAATGTACTTCTCGGCAAGGTCGCCGGTGATCCGCTGGCCTTGCTGATCCAAACGGAACAATTGATTCTCGGCCACAAAATACTGGGCAAATGCGCCGTCTTCCGTCGGAACCGAAATGGTATTGCCAGCCGCATTCCAGTTAAAATTCCCGTTTGAAGAAAACTCACCGTTTTCTTTCCCCAGATATTTTTCATTCAGCGAATACGTGCCATCCATATTCAGGGTCAGCGTCACTTCAATGCCATCGCAATCTACGCAAGGCAGGGTGCCTTGATAGGTCCCGTTCCAGTCCAGGGCATTTTGCGCATTGTGGTCGGTATCAACATAGTCCGCCTGCGCGGTCATCGCATCGGTACCGGTTTGCACGGCATTCGCCTGCTCGGTGCCTGTTAACGCAACCTGCTGTTCTTGGGTTGCCGCGGCATCGGCCTGCGCCTGAGTCGAAGAGGATTGCTGATCACAGCCAGCCAGTGCCAACCCTGCAATCGCCAGTACCAGTAGTGTCTTTTTCATGATGACTCCTTCAATTCTAAAGCATCGAACACAGTGCAATTATAGTGATGCTTCTGTGCGCGCAGCGTCATCACCAGGTTAGGCCTTGGTCAAAAATCGCGGTTATATCATGGCTTTGTCAAAAACAACACATGGACCCAGCCCCAAGGCTTCCTAGAGTGTAGCGAAAATTACGGCGTCCAGGCCGGATGATTGAAAGCTTGTCGCCGCGTAAGCAACCTACCAGCGCGCTTTCGCCATCTGTTTGAGAAAGCCGAGCTCGACCAACGTCGACATATAGCTCTGCGGCTTGTGGCGGACTTCCTGTGCAATCAAGGCAATCATCCCCGGCTTAAAGCCTTCCTCCGGAAACCGGGCCAGCACTTCCTCAATCGTTCGCCGGTTCAAATCATGTCCCCAAAGCCCGGCCACATCCGCTCCGGCACCAAAATGCAGCAACGCAATTTCCGGATCGCAGCGGTGCGCCACCCCCACCGAGTTGTGCAATGCCACCATTTCATGCACCAGATCCGCTTTCTGGGGAGCCAAATCATGGCGCAGGCAAAACTCGCGGGCAGCCCGTGCACCTTCAATTTCAAACGTCTCCGCGCCCGAATAAGCCTCGGTCAGACCCAGATCATGCATCACGGAACCGACAAAAAAGACTTCTTGATCAATCGTCTGCTTCACCTTATGGGCCATCGCCAGCCCGAAGGCATAGCTGCGCAGTGAGTGATTCAGCAGAAAGCTCGGGCTGCACTCCGTCACCAGTGCCAGGGCTTTCCGGCTCAACGCACTATCGGGGATCACGTACGCTTGCGGCGGCAGATACGGTGGCTGACGACGGAATATCCGGTTCCGGGCCTTGCTAAGCGATGAAGTCGCAGCGCCGGATGCCAGGTGGCACAGCATACAGGCTTTGCCCGATTTGGGCTTGGTGGTGGTTAACGCACTCATGTCTCAATCTCCTTGGTCACACGCTCAATTGCGCCTGATTCGGTTGAAAACTGTACCGGATCTGCCACAATCCCCAAGTGGCCGATATGACAATGAGCGCAACAAATCAGACAATGCAATTTTTACGCAGGCAATCAGTACCCAAGCAATCATCTCCCCAGCACCGCCGGTCCCCACAACATCAGATCGCCGTGGCGCTCTATGACGGCGTGGTCCCGACCGATGCTTTCCTGCCCTGCGATACCTTTTCGCGGGTCACGTTACGCAACGGAGACCACCCGTATCAGGTGAAACTGTGCGCCGATTCGCCCGAGATCCGGCACCCGTTCGGCACCCTCGCAGCACCACACACCTATGCGGATCTGATCCAGGCCGATACGGTGATCCTGCCCGGTCTCCATGATCCGCTCGCCCCTTTACCGGAGGCACTCATCGCCGCCGTGCAACAGGCGGCCCAACGCGGCGCCCGAATCGCTTCCATCTGCACCGGTGCGTTTGTGCTGGCGGCTACGGGGCTCTTGAATGGCCGCCGGGCAACCACACACTGGCACTATGCCGGATTGCTCCAGGACAAGTACCCGACCATCACTGTCGATCCGGACGTGCTGTACATCGACCACGGACAGCTGCTGACTTCCGCCGGTGCCCTGGCCGGGGTCGATCTCTGTCTGCATCTGATCCGCAGCGATTTCGGCGCCGACGTCGCAGCCCTCTGCGCCCGGATGTCAGTGATGCCGCTGGAGCGCAGCGGCGGTCAGAAACAATTCATTCCCTCCCCGCCGGTTGCCGACAGTACGCACTCACTCCAGCCGCTGCTGCAATGGGCGGAAGGCCATCTGGCCGAGGCGATCACCGTGACCGAACTGGCCAGGCGAAGCGCCATGAGCTCACGTACCTTGCATCGTCGGTTTCTCGAGCAGTTGGGGATCCCGCCCACCACCTGGCTGCTCCAGCGCCGGATCCACCTCGCCCGGCAATTGCTGGAATCAACCCACCACTCCATCGAGCAGGTTGCCGGGGAAAGCGGCTTGGGCTCTGCTGCCAATCTGCGCAAGCAATTCCTGCAGGTGGTCGGCACCAGCCCGAGCGCCTATCGCAAAGCGTTTCGCAGCCCGGTCCCGGAAGCACGCACACAAGAACGGGAACGGGAGCAGGAACAAGCTGAGCCCTGAATCGATGGCGGGAACAAGGCTTGCAATTACTGCAAATTTCCTGACAATTTCGCCCCATCCCCTCAGTTTGTGATGGAAAAGAATATGTTCAATTGGGAAGGTGTCAGTGAGTTTGTCGCCGTGGCGGAAGCGGAAAGTTTTACCGCCGCCGCCAAGCGGCTCGGCATTTCAACCGCTCAGGTCAGCCGCCAGATCAGCGCCCTGGAAACCCGGCTGGGCACCAAGCTGTTTTACCGCACCACCCGCAAGGTCTCGACCACCGAAGTCGGCCGTGTCTATTACCAGCATTGCCGCCAGGTGCTGGACGGCCTGGAAGAAGCGGAGCGAGCCATCACGCACCTACAGAGCACGCCCCGGGGGACCCTGCGGATCACCGCCCCGGTCACCTATGGCGAAGGAACCATTGCCCCGCTGCTCAATGATTTTGCCTGCCAGTATCCCGAGCTGACGATTGATTTGCATCTGTCGAACAACAAAGTCGATCTGATTGAGGAAGGGTTTGATCTGGCAATTCGCCTCGGCAAACTGGAAGACTCCAGCATGATGGCTAAGCGGCTCGGTGCCCGGGCCATTTACGTGTGTGCTTCCCCAGACTACCTGTCCCGCTTCGGCCGCCCGGACTCCCTGTCTGAGCTCGATGCCCATAACTGCCTCAAAGGCACGCTGGATTACTGGCGATTTCAGGAAGGCGGCAAGTCCCGCAACATCCGGGTGAAAGGCTCGCTACGCTGTAACAGTGGCCATGCCCTGACCGATGCGGCGCTCAAAGGGCTGGGCATTGTCCAGCTCCCGGACTACTACGTCCAACCCTATCTCGACAGCGGCCAGCTCATCCCCTTGCTGGACCAGTTCACCGAAAATGACGACGGGATCTACGCGCTGTATCCCCACAATCGCCACCTGTCACCGAAAGTCCGGCTGCTGGTCGATTTCCTCAACGAGCAGTTACAGCACACCCCGGTGGCCCATAAGGCGAAGTAGAGGCCCGACAGATTCAGAGAGGTCTCATGCTCCCGAACTGATCCCGAGTTTCCGGAGTTGACGGTACAGGGTGTTGCGGCTGATCCCCAGCATCCGCGCCGTCTTGCTGATATTGCCTTTGTTGGCGCGGTAGGTCTCAAGCAAGGTATCAGACAGCGTCGTTCGCAAATCTTTGCCGGTTCCCGACGCCTGTGCCGTCTGGGGTTGGGGTTGCTGTACCAGCGGCGTCGCAATATGCTGCGGCAGGTGCGCCAACGTCAGTTGCGCAGCATGATCAGACAGTAAAGTCGCCACCCGTAACACGTTGTCCAGCTCACGAATATTGCCCGGCCAGTCGTAGCCGGACAGCAGTTGCATCAGATGCGGGCAAATCGCTTGTGCCTGCCGCCGGTGCTGACGGTGAATGGCCTCAATCAAAACGGTGCGGTCTCGACGCTCACGCAAAGCTGGCAGGGTCAGGATCAGGCCATTGAGCCGGTAATAGAGATCCTGGCGGAACTGGCCCTCTGCCACCAGCTGTTCCAGATTTTTGTGCGTTGCGGCAATGATCTGAATATCGACTTGCTGCGCCTGATTCGAGCCAATCGGCACCACTTCTTTTTCCTGCAGCACATGCAGCAGGCGGCACTGGGCGGCCAGCGGCATATCGGCAATTTCATCCAGAAACAGAATCCCGCCATCGGCCTGGCGCACTTTGCCGGGGTAGCCCTGTTTGCTGGCTCCGGTAAATGCCCCCGGCGCATAGCCAAACAACTCCGATTCAATCAACTCCTGCGGCAATGCGCCGCAATTGACCGCGACCAGTGGCCCGGCATGGCGCAGGCTGTGGCGGTGGAGCTGTTTGACGAATTCCCCCTTGCCGACCCCGGTTTCCCCGAGGATCAGCAAGCTGATGTCTTTGTTGATCAGTTTGCACGCCTGCTGCCAGGCCTGTTCAATCTGATCATCGCCATAATGAAGCGGACAAGACGGAGAATAGACCCGGGCACGCGGGATCTGCTCATGGGCGGGTGTTTCAAGCGGCTGACAATTCAGCACCAGCTCTCCGGCCGGAAGCAACATGGTACTGGCCCCGGTTTGCGGACGCGCCAGCATCGACTCCAACTGCTCCCCGGCACGCATGGTCCGTGCCAGTAACCGGGTCGCCACTGCATTCTTTGCCAGGATCCGGCCATCGGCATCAGCTATCACGATTCCCTGCCAGCCACTGTCGAGCAGCGCGGAATCGCAGGCGATATCCACCCGGAACTTGCCGTTGGGGATCTGGCACAGCAGCGCATTCTCGATTTGCTGCACCATGGTCTGGATCAGCATCCGGACCTGCTCCGAGTGCACCTGTTGCTCGCTGGTAATATCCAACACCCCCAGCAGCTCCCCGGCAGGCCCGAACACCGGCCCGGCCGAGCAGCTGATAAACCGGTGCTGGCGGATAAAATGCTGATCCCCAATCACCGAGACCACCCGCTGATCGGCCAATGCGGTACCAATCGCATTGGTGCCTTTCAGACTTTCCTGCCAGCAGACGCCGGACTCCAGCGCAATACTGGTCAGCCGTTGTTCAAATCGTGACTGTCCCCAGGCACCGATAATCACCCCTTCCTGATCGGTCAGCAGCAAACGACTGCTGGAACCAGCCAGCATTTGGTTGAACAAGGGCAAGGCCCATTGCTCGACCACCCGGATCAATCCCTGGGCATGAAACTGCCGCTCCGACAACTGCTGCTGATCCAGCCGGATGTGCTCCGGGGCCTGTTGTTGCGCCAACCCGGCCTGCTCACTGCGGCGCCAGGACTGTTCCAGCCAATTGTCACGCCAGGGGGATAGATCGGTCTCAAGAAATGGGTGCATAAGCCAACTGTTCCAGGTTGTCACAGAGCAACTGTTCCATTTTGTAGCACTTGAACAGTTTCAAGCGGTTACCGCTACTCTGGGTGAATTTAACGAGGGATTAACAAATTTTTATTAATCATAGCGTTACAAAACATTAACAACAAGTCTGCAATTCTGGCCCGTGCTTTGCGTTAGTAAGTGGGACGCAACACATCAGAACACCATAAAAATCAACGTGCTGGAACGGGCCTTGTGAGGCATCGCGACCCGGCCGAAAACATAACGTGAACAGGCCGTGACCTGAGATAGATCGGAATCACCCATCATCACGAATCGGGAACACGGCTCACCATAGCAAAGAAGGAAGGATCTATGATTTACGCACGACCAGGCACCGAAAACGCTGTGATCACTTTCAAGTCGCACTATGACAATTTCATCGGTGGGGAGTGGGTCAAACCCGTCGGCGGCGAGTACTTTGACAATATCTCGCCGGTCAATGGCGAGGCATACACCAAAGTTGCCCGCTCCGGGGAAGCAGACATCAACCTGGCGCTGGATGCAGCGCATCACGCCCGCGCAAGCTGGGCTGCCACCAGCGTGACCGAGCGTGCTAACATCCTGCTGAAAATTGCCGACCGGATTGAACAGAACATTGAAAAACTGGCTGTGGCGGAAACCTGGGAAAACGGCAAACCCGTACGGGAAACTCTGGCCGCCGACTTGCCGTTGGTCGTCGATCACTTCCGCTACTTTGCCGGCTGTATCCGGGCCCAGGAAGGCTCTGCCGCCGAGCTTGATGTCCATACCGCCAGCTACCATTTCCCGGAACCTATCGGTGTGGTCGGGCAAATCATTCCGTGGAACTTCCCGATGCTGATGGCGGCGTGGAAACTGGCTCCGGCCATGGCCGCCGGCTGCTGCGTGGTCCTTAAACCTGCCGAACAAACCCCGACTTCCATTCTGGTGCTGATGGAAACCATCGGCGATCTGATCCCACCAGGTGTTCTCAACGTGGTCAACGGCTACGGCCATGAAGCCGGTCAGGCGCTGGCCACCAGCAATCGCATTGCCAAGCTGGCCTTCACCGGCTCAACCGAAGTCGGCAACCACATTCTCAAGTGCGCCGCAGAGAACCTGATCCCATCGACGGTTGAGCTGGGCGGCAAGTCACCGAATATCTACTTTGCCGACATTTTCAATCATGAAGATGCCTATCTTGACAAATGTGTCGAAGGGCTGCTGCTGGCCTTCTTTAATCAGGGCGAAGTCTGCACCTGTCCGTCCCGGGTCCTGATCCAGGAATCGGTTTACGACAAATTCATCGCCAAAGTCATCGAGCGCGCGAAAACCATTAAGCAGGGGAACCCGCTTGATACCGACAGTCAGGTCGGCGCTCAGGCCTCGAAAGAGCAATTCGACAAGATCCTCAGCTATCTCGACATCGGCCGCAACGAGGGCGCAGAAGTGCTGATCGGCGGGCATGCCATCAAGCAAGGCAACGGGCTGGAGCAGGGTTACTACATCACCCCAACCATGCTCAAAGGGCACAACAAAATGCGGGTATTCCAGGAAGAAATCTTCGGCCCGGTCATTGCCGTGACCACCTTCAAAGATGAAGCCGAAGCCCTGGCAATTGCCAATGATACCGAGTACGGCCTGGGCGCCGGGGTGTGGACCCGCGATACCAACCTGGCGTACCGCATGGGCCGTAAGATCGAAGCCGGACGTGTCTGGATCAATTGCTACCACGCCTATCCGGCGCATGCCGCCTTTGGTGGCTACAAGAAATCCGGGATCGGACGTGAAACCCACAAGATGATGCTGGATCACTATCAGAACACCAAGAACCTACTGGTGAGCTACGACGTCAATCCGCTGGGCTTCTTCTAAGCCGCGTCCCTTTTCCGCAACTAACCCTGACATGGGCCGCCTTTGGCCCATGTCATCCACACGCTTTCCCCTCTTTTTACATCTACAGACCTAGCGATAACTGATCCGGGTGCCCGGTGCAGGCAAGTCCAGCGGCATCCCGGCTTGCTCGGCCTGGCGCTTCAACTCACTGATCGGTTCGAGATACAGGGCATACGTCGAATGGTGGATCGGCAAGGTATGTGCCGGTTTCAGGGCTTTCATCGCTCCAATCACCTCTTCGGCCCCCATCGACAGCTGACCAAAAGGCCCGGTGGTGCCCACTCTCCCGACATGCGGAACAAAGATATCCGGTGCCGGATAGGCCGCCAGCCAGTTTTGAACCGACTGAGTGAAAAACGAGTCACCGCTCCAGTACAGGCTCTTGTGCCAGTCACCATGGCGAAAATTGAGCCAGTAGCCATTCCCGCCATCCAGCACCGGCGAGAAGGCCTGCTCCAGGGTATGATTTGCCGGTGCGGCAGTCACCGTCACTTGGTATTCGCCTTCACGGTATGACCAGCTTTTCCCGACGGAAAGACCGGTTACCTGGTCAAATCCCAGCTTCCGGGCCAGCGGGACATCCGATTCTGCCGCGACCAGAGCCACATCTTTTGGTAATTCCTGGCGGGCAACCTGATCGAAGTGATCTTCGTGGCTGTGGCTTAACAACACCACATCGAGCGCCTGAAGATCCAACGCCGGCAAAGGGGTCAGGCGCTTGTGATCGACTGGCGGAGGCAATTGACTGAGTTGAAACATCTGATTGGGGTCGATCATTTGGTAGGCCTGCTCACCTTCTCCCAACATCGGATCGGTCAGGAGCCGGATCCCGCCGAATTCAACCAGCAGCGTCGGGCCGCCTAACCATTGCAGCGTGACTTCCTCGGCCTGACTGGTCGCAGTCAGGCTCATCATCAATGCGGCACTTAATAGGGAATATTTCATCACTGAACTCCTTGATACGTCTCAATAAACAAATGAACCAGGAAATTCAGCTTACTCGTGTTGACTTTGTCCGGATATATGAGACTAATTAGACACTATGTCTGATAATTTTTGACAAAAATGCATATTGACGCTCTCAGAACCTTCATCCTTGTGGCAGAGCTGTTGAACTTTTCTGCCGCCGCGCGCCAACTCGGACTCCCCCGCGGTACCGTCAGCGCCAGGATCCAGGAGCTGGAAAAACGCCTCGGGGTCCGGCTATTTCAACGCAGCAACCGACAGGTTGCCTTAACACCGGAAGGAGTTCAGTATCTTGCCAGCGCCTCACCGGCGGTGACCCTGCTGGATGAAGCGCAGAATCAACTGGCAGCAACCCATGAGATTGCCGGACCAATCCGGGTCGGCTATCCGGCAGCAACCCCGGATAGCGGACTACTGGCAAAATTAAGCGAGTTTTGTCGCCAACATCCCAAGGTAAACATCGAACTGGTTCTGAGTGATCAGGCCGTCGATTTAGTCGAAGCACGAATCGATCTCTCGATCCGCGGCCGCGATCCAGCCAATCCCGATTTAATTGCCCGACCACTGCGTGCCCGCTCGCTGCTGCTGGTTGCCAGCCCGGCCTGGTTGGCGCAGCATCAACCCATCACCCACTGGCAACACCTGCCGGTCCATGATCCGCACCGGCAAGCCAGCTTTCCCCATCAAACACCTGATATTCATACCTCAGATCTCAACACGTCGCTTCAACTGTGTCTGAACGGTCTGGGTGCCGCCGTGCTTCCAGCCTTATTTTGTCGCCCTTATCTGGAGCGTGGTGAGCTCATCAGCCTGACCCCGCCCGAGCCGCTCCCCGAACTCTCCCTGTTCTTAATTTATCCGCAACGCAAGCTGTTGCCGGAAAGAACCCGGCGTTTGATCCAAACCTTACTGGATTAAGCACGGCGACTTCACGGACGTACCGGGCGAGTATGGATGATGACCTTTTAGTGCAAAACTTCTACCTTCATCCCATTTTCCGCTCCCGGCCAACAAATGAATAGCCAATTTACGTTGTGATCTCATACGCTTAACCTAATACCGCCATGGTTTCGGCCATGACGGTAACAGACGATCAAGGAGGATATATGGGACTCATCTTAGGCCCTTTGATGCTCGCCTGGGCGGCCGCTGCGCTGTTCTCGCTGCGCATTGGCTATGTCTTATTTGCCGATGGAAAAATGGCCATACCGCAACTTCTGATAGCAGCTGCCGTCGCGCTTGCCCTGACTGCCGCCTACGTGCTCATCGGGCTGACCGGTTTTAAGCCGCAAACCTCACTCTGGGCATTTGAAATCCCGCTCTTCTTCACCACCAACAAATTCGGGCTGGCAGCCTATACAGCAGCCCTCCTGCTGTACTTGTTCGGCGACAACTATATTTCCCATGCACTCCTGTTGCCCGTCTCCTTTGTGATCGCTTTCAGTAGCGCGTTCGGCGCCCTCATTGGCACCTTCAGCAGCAACGCATTTATGGAAAAATACAACATCACCATCACCTACTAGCTGGCCGTCATCTATACCAGCGGGCTGCCGCACCATCAAGCACACAACCCTGTCATGTCGCCGGGCGCATCAACACAGCCCGGCAATTTCATTACGGGGGCGGCAGACTGTATATACTTAGCTTATACGCAGGCCGTAACCCCAACGAATTACAAGGAAAAAACATGGAGAACAATACGCCCCTGTTGAACCTTCGCAATATCGAGCCCGGCGATTACGATGAACTGGCGACCCTGATGGATTTAGTGTTTTACGATGTGGGCGGCGCCTGGCCACGAATGACCATTATGGATTTAATCCATCAGTTTCCCGAAGGTCAAATTTGTATTGAAGACAGCGGTAAAATTGTCGGCGCCGCATTAACGATTAAAGTCGACTACAACCGGCTTTCCCTCAGCCACACCTACACCGATATCATTAATGAGCAAAATGTCATCCAGAACCAGGCCAGCGGAGATGCCATGTACGGCCTGGATGTGTTTGTCCATCCCGATTATCGCGGGCTGCGCCTCGGACGTCGGCTCTACGAAGCCCGCAAAGAGGTCTGCCGTGATCAGAATCTCAAGGCCATTCTGGCCGGCGGGCGGATCCCCGGTTATCACACCGTCGCCAACAAGTTGTCCGTGCTGGAATATATCGAGAAAGTCAAACGCCGAGAGATCCATGACCCGATCCTCTCGTTCCAGCTCTCGAACGATTTTGACGTCAAACGGATCATGAAAAACTATCTGCCGGAAGATGATAAATCCTGCGGCTACGCGACCCTGTTGGAGTGGGATAACGTGTTTTATGAAGAAGAAGTGCCGTTGCTGGAATCAGAGAAAAGTCTGGTCCGGCTGGGGATCGTCCAATGGCAGATGCGTCCGATGCTTTCGCTGGAAGATTTGATGGATCAGGCCGAGTTCTTCGTCACCTCGTTGTCCAACTATCAGGCCGATTTCGTGCTGTTCCCGGAGTTTTTCAATGCGCCGCTGATGGGTTTAAAAACCGGGTTGAATTCTGTTGAAGCCATCCGGTTTCTGAGCGAGTTTACCGAAGAGATCAAACAGCGCTTTTCACAAATGGCGGTCACCCATAACACCAATATTATTGCCGGCAGTATGCCGATCCTGGAAAACGACCGGCTGTACAATGTCTCCTACCTGCTGCACCGGGACGGCTGTATTGATGAGCAGTATAAAATCCATATCACCCCCCATGAACAGCGCGACTGGGTGATTGACGGCGGTGAGAAAATCAAGGTGTTTAATACCGATGCCGGGCGGATCGGGATTTTGATTTGCTATGACGTCGAGTTCCCGGAGCTCGGGCGCATCATGGCCGAGCAGGGCATGCAGATTCTGTTTGTCCCCTTCTGGACGGATACCAAAAACGGCTATCTGAGAGTCCGGTTGTGTGCCCAGGCCCGTGCGATTGAAAATGAGTGCTATGTGGCGATTGGTGGCAGTGTCGGCAACCTGCCGCGGGTGGATAATGTCGACATCCAGTATGCCCAGTCCGCGGTGTTCTCACCTTCCGACATCTACTTTCCGCATGATGCCACCATCACCGAAGCCAGCCCGAACACGGAAATGATCATTTTTGCCGATGTCGAATTGGATAAACTCAAATATCTCAACAAAGCCGGCTCGGTCACCAACCTGCGCCACCGCCGGATGGATCTCTACGGGCCATTTAATCGCGGCAAGTAATTGAATCGCAGCAAGTAGTTGGATTTCAAAAAGTAGTCGAATTTTAAAAAAGAAAGACGTCTTCCACTCAACAATCAGGAGTGTCTTATGGAACAACCCGTCACGAACCTCATGACCCGGCTCGCCTACTTAGGGCTACTGCCTTTCATCATCAGCCTGATTTGCCTCTGGACCGAGACCAGCTTGTTCGATATTCCGCCGCAGCAACTGTTCATCGCTTACAGCGCGGTGATCTTAAGTTTTCTTGCCGGGATCCTGTGGGGCAATGCCATTGACCATATCCAACATCAACTCAGCCGCAATGCGCTGATCCTGAGTATTCTGTTCTCGCTGATCGCCTGGGGGGTGTTGCTGCGCGCACCTGAGCACTTCGCCCTGTCGGTGTTACTGCTGCTGTTTGGCTTTATTGCGGTGTGGTTCGCCGAGATGAAGATTCGGCAGATTGAAAAAGAAGGCCAACCCGCCGATTACCAGCCGATGCGTAACAGGCTGACCGGCATTGTTGCCCTGATCCACCTCATTGCGCTGGCCAGCTGAGCCGAGGGAAACGACTCCCCGGGCTTCGCTGGACAAGTCTGCCTACCCGGCAATGCGTTCGAACCGGATCACTTCCATCGTCTGCGGATGGATGAGCTGAAATGCCGAATCGGCATATGACTTTACGATAATATGGCCGCTTTTCGGAATCACCTGCTTGGCAGAGCCGACCACATGGTGGGCTTTAAACGCCTGACCGGTGATTTTCAGGATCCCGGTGATCGCCCCTTCCGAGTCATCATTCGCGTTGGGGTTAATCGACAACACAAAACCACCTTTTTCATTCACCTTCAACAGAAAGTGACGCCCCGGTCCCGCAAAAGCCTCCCAGCTCCCGACCGGCATCGGGATATCCTGCAAACTGGCGTGGTGAAGATACAGGTTCCGGTGCTCTTCTGTTTCGGACCGGTATTTCGAGACCAGGAATTTATATTTCGGCTCATGCTCATCGGGGTGCGGTGCCCCCTGCAAGATGAAATAGCCGACGCCAGCCAGGAGCGACAAGGCGACGATTAATTGAATGAAACGGATCACATTGAGTCCTTCTTTCACGCAGGTGTCCCTGCGGTTCACTTCCACACGGTTTATCATAATTTGCCCGACAACAGGTCGCCAGGCCAAAGAGTTTGCCCGCAACTACCTGCCGGGCAAAAGGGGTAGGTTGCCATATCCTGGACATCATCAACCATATGCAACATCAATAAAGCGTGGCATCCGACCCAACTTTTGCCGGGTCCGTCCAATAAATGCATCTTTCGCCGGCAACAAGTGCGTACAATTTGTCCCAAACCTGTCCAGGCACCGCGACATCAGCAGGTCGCCCAGCCGACTATTTATGGAGTATAGGACAGGAAATTCAGACACATGCAACAAAGATCCGGTATCATCGCGACTGCTGAAAATAATCTTTCCAACGATATTTACTTCCTACCGAACATCATGGAGAATTTTCAGCCTTTATGTCGAGAATGACATCAGAATGGCTTCGCTGCTGTCCCTGTCTCACCTGCCCCGGCTAAGGGCGAACAAATCCGAAAGTAACTGAACATGATTGTGGAATATTTTAATTTAATCGCCGACTACCTGCTGCAGCATAAACTACTGTTCAGCGTCCTGTTATTCAGCATCATGCTGCTGCTGAGACGCCTGACGATCTCGCAGATCCGAGGGGACGATAATTTCCTCAGCGATGATCAGCGTAAATGGATTTCGCGCACCAAAAACGGCACGTTTACGGTGCTGCTGCTGTTGATGTTCATCCTCTGGCAGTCGGAGATCAGCAAGTTTGCCCTGTCGCTGACCGCCATCGCCGTGGCGGTGGTGGTGGCGTCGAAAGAAATTATTCTTTGCTTTACCGGTTCGATCCAGCGCGCCAGCTCACGTTCATTCCAAATTGGCGACTGGATTGAAGTCGGCTCGCTGTGTGGCGAAGTGATCGAGCACAACCTGATGGCCACCGTGATCCAGGAAGTCGATATCCATCACGGCAACTATCACTATACCGGGAAGACCGTCACCCTGCCGAACAGCATGTTTTTCAGCATCCCGGTGAAGAACCTGAACTTTATGAAGCGCTATGTGTATCATCATTTTTCAATCACGATCCGCGAAACGGTGAATCTGTTTCCCCTGGTGCCGATCATGCTGGCGAAAATCGACGAGCATTGCGAAGATTTTGCCGAAGTGGCCAAGCGGTATAACCATGTGATTGAACGGCACGCCGGGGTCGACTTACCGGGCGCTGAGGCGCACATTCATATCACCAACACCGATACCGGCGAACAACTGGTGCATTTTATGCTGTTTTGCCCGACCAACCGTGCCGCGGAAATTGAGCAGCTGATCCGGGAAGATTTCATGGGCCTGTACTGCCATCACTTCCAGAACAAGGAAAAAATGGTGATGCAGCCTCAGCAGGTCGTTTAAGCCGACAGGCCCAATACAACGCATCCCAGATACAACCCATCCCCAACAGCCGCCTTCTCGAAGGCGGTTTTTTGTCCGCGCGCGAATTCCCGACCCATTTCCGCTCCCCCGGCCATGTCGGCCATGTCGGCCATGCGTTTATCTACCAATCTCTCAGTTTGAGCCGAGATATGTAACCAGTTGTAACTAAATTGATCTCAATCATATCCGACCATAAAGTTGCAAATAGAATACAACTTAAAAGTCATCAGGGCCGATCTTGGTCAGGGAGTGAATGGTGTCCAGGTTCAATCGAGTCAGCGCGACCGCAATACAGCTCATCCTTGCAGCTTTTCTTTGGATTGGCGGGATCTCTCCGGCCAGCGCCCTGTTTGTCAGCCCGCCGAAGGATCCGCTGCCGTTGATCAAAGCGACCTTTCCACAGGCAACCCGGATCACTGACAAAGCCGGTGAGCCGCTGATCCGCGAGATTTATCAAGCGCAAGCACTCCTTGGCTACGCCTTTGAGACCAACGATATCACCCCGATCCCAGCCTACTCCGGCGAGCCGGTCAACATGCTGGTTGTCATCGACCCGCAAGGGCAATACCTGAACGCCCAGGTGCTGGAACATCATGAGCCGATTATTCTGGCCGGGATCCCGGAGCACAAACTGACCACCTTTGCCGAGCAGTACCTGGGTCTGTCCGTATCAGACCGGATCAAAGTGGGCGGCAACACAGAGCCAGGCTACGTCGCTATCGATGGCCTGTCCGGCGCGACCGTCACGGTCAAAGTGATGAATGCCGCGCTGACCAAGGCGGCCACCAAAGCTGCGCAATCGCTGGGGATCATTGCAACCGAACAAGGCATCATTCAGCCGCCCTCAACCGTGATTCAGGATCAGTTTGCCCCAGCCACCTGGCAGCAGCTCACCGGGGACGGCTCGATCCGCAAACTCTTTCTGACCCGAGAAACCGTGGATCAGGCCTTTATCGGCACCGAAGCCGAGCAGGTCGACACGGCACTGACCGGAGAGGAGCAGACAATGTTTGCCGAGTTGTATTACGCGCTGGCCGATGTTCCGACCATTGGCCGGAACCTGTTTGGCGAGGCTGATTACCAATGGCTGATGTCGACCCTCAAGCCAGACGAACACCTGGTGGTTGTGCTGGGCAACGGTTATTCATTCAAAGGCTCCGGCTATGTCCGCGGCGGCATCTTCGACCGGATCCAGATCCACCAGCACGAAGGGGAAATCGACTTTCGCGATCTCGACCATCACCGCATCACGGATCTCTATATTCCGGGTGCGCCTGCGTTTCAGGAGATGTCTGTCTTTCGCATTCAGGCCCATCATGATTTTGATCCCGGTGCGGACTGGCAATTGGAGCTGCTGGTGCGCCGCCAGACCGGGCCGATCGACAGTATTTTTTCCAGCTTCCGCGCTAATTACGACATCCCGGATCGCTACGTTGATACCCCACCGGCGATTGTTCCCGAACCAGAATTGTCGCTCACCGAGCAAGTGTGGCAAGAACGCCAACTGGAAGTCATCATCCTGGCGACATTGCTGCTGACACTGCTGCTGATCCTCTTTTTCCAGGATCTGCTGGTACGCCACCCCAAATTCATGCACAACCTGCGTCATGTATTTTTAGTGATCACCGTGGTCTTCATCGGCTGGTCATGGGGCGGACAGCTCTCCATCGTCAACGTCTTTACCTTTTTGCATGCCCTGATGTCAGAGTTCTCCTGGGATCTGTTCCTGCTTGACCCGATCATTTTCACCCTCTGGAGCGCCGCCGCGGTGATCCTGCTGCTATGGGGCCGCGCCGTCTATTGCGGTTGGCTCTGTCCCTTCGGCGCGCTGCAGGAGCTGATCAATGTCGCCGCGCGCTATGTGAAGATCCCGCAATATGAGCTGCCGTTTGCAATCCATGAGCGCCTGTGGGCGATCAAATACCTCATTTTGCTGGGCTTGTTCGGCCTGTCGCTGGACTCCCTGGCCCTGGCCGAGCAGTTCGCTGAAGTCGAACCTTTTAAGACCACCTTTTTACTCAAATTCGATCGCGAATGGCCGTTTATCGCCTGGGCAGGATTCCTGCTGGTGCTCAATCTGTTCCAGCGCAAAACCTTCTGCCGCTATCTTTGCCCGCTCGGCGCGGCCCTGTCGGTATCGAGCGGTGCCCGGCTGTTCAGCTGGCTCAAGCGCCGCCCTGAATGCGGCCAGCCTTGTAAAACCTGTGCGAAAGAATGCGAGATCCAGGCCATTCACCCGGATGGCACCATCAACATGCGCGAATGCCATTACTGCCTGGATTGCCAGATCACCTACTACAACGAAACCAAATGCCCGCCACTGAAAAAGCTGGCGCGCAAGAAACGCCGGGATACTTCACAAGACATCCCGATCAGCGTCACCGAATAACAACACAGCGCGATATTGCGCAGCCCCAATAACAACGATTCCAGAACACAATTGTGTCGATGTGAACGGTATGGAGAACCACCCATGAGTGACAACAAAAGCAACGATCTGAACGCGACCCCGGACGCCCCGCAAAACGAATCACGGCGTAAATTCTTCGGCAAAACGGCTGCGATCGGCCTGGGGGCAGCCGTTGCCCCGATGTCCGCAGCCATGTTTGCGTCGATGGCACAGGCCAAAGCCAAGGAAGCGCAAAATTCCCCATTTGTCCATCCGGGCGAAATGGACGAGTATTACGGCTTCTGGAGTGGCGGCCACTCTGGAGAAGTGCGCATTATGGGCCTGCCTTCCATGCGCGAATTGATGCGGATCCCGGTATTTAACACCTGTAGCGCCACCGGCTGGGGGATCACCAACGAAAGTAAGCGAATTAAAGGCGACAGTGTCGATATGCTGGTCGGCGATTCACACCACCCGCATATGAGCATGACCGACGGCCGCTACAACGGCAAATACGTATTTATCAATGACAAAGCCAACAGCCGGGTCGCCCGGATCCGTTGTGATGTGATGAAAACCGACAAAATGATGACCGTTCCGAACGTTCAGGCGATCCATGGGCTACGGGTGCAGAAAGTCCCGGAAACCAAGTACATCTTCTGTAACGGCGAGTTCGAGATCCCAATGAACAACGACGGCAAAGCTAGCCTGGAAGATGTCAGCACCTACCGCTCGCTGTTCAACGTCATTGATGCCGAGAAAATGGAAGTGGCGTTCCAGGTCATGGTTGACGGTAACCTCGACAACACAGATGCCGACTATGACGGCAAGTACTTTGCCTCGACCTGCTATAACTCAGAGATGGGCATGAACTTGGGTGAGATGATCACCGCTGAGCGGGATCATGTGGTGATATTCAACCTGCCGCGTTGTGAAGCGGCTCTGAAAGCGGGCAAATATAAAACCTACAACGGCAACGATATCCCGGTGCTGGACGGCCGCAAAGGCTCAGAGCTCACCCGTTATGTTCCTGTACCCAAGTCACCGCATGGCCTGAACACCTCTCCCAGCGGTAAATACTTTGTTGCCAACGGCAAACTGTCACCAACCGTGTCCGTGATCGGCATCGACAAGCTCGATGACCTGTTTGACGACAAGATCCAGCCACGGGATGCGATTGTTGCCGAGCCAGAGCTTGGCTTGGGGCCCCTACACACCGCCTTTGACAACCGCGGCAATGCCTACACCACCCTGTTCCTCGACAGCCAGATCGCCAAATGGAACGTTGAAGATGCGATCAAGGCTTACAATGGTGAGAAGGTCAATTACCTGCGTCAGAAGCTGGATGTCCATTACCAACCCGGCCATAACCACACCTCACAGGGGGAAACCCGGGATGCTGACGGCAAATGGCTGATCTCGCTGTGTAAGTTCTCCAAAGACCGCTTCCTGCCAGTTGGCCCGCTGCGCCCGGAAAACGATCAGCTGATCGACATTTCCGGCGATGACATGAAGCTGGTCCATGACGGCCCGACCTTCGCCGAGCCCCACGACTGCATGATCGTTCACCGCAGTGTCGTCAAACCGAAAAAACTGTGGACCCGGGATGATCCGATGTTCGCTGAAACACTGGCGATGGCGGAAAAAGACGGCGTTGATGTGATGACCCAGAACAAGGTGATCCGCGACGGCAACAAGGTGCGGGTCTATATGACCTCGGTCGCTCCGAACTTCGGCCTGACCGAGTTCAAGGTCAAGCTCGGGGATGAAGTGACTATGGTGGTCACCAACCTGGATATGGTCGAAGACGTCACCCACGGCTTCTGTATGACCAACCACGGCGTACAGATGGAGATTGGGCCGCAAGCGACCGCGTCAGTCACCTTCATTGCCAGCAAGCCGGGCGTCCAGTGGTACTACTGTAACTGGTTCTGCCACGCCCTCCATATGGAGATGCGCGGCCGGATGCTGGTCGAAGCATAAGCCCGATGCCAAAGCGCCATCACTCGGTGATGGCGCTTCATCGACATCATGAACGCAATCTCCTGTACAGAAATCGCGGAAGAGAGACAGCGATGATCAAATCCATAATTTCACTGCTGATATTGCTGTGTCTGCAGCCGGTGGCACTGGCTGAGACCATTCGGGTTTCAGTGGAAGATAACCTGCAGCAGGTGCTGGACACCGCTGCCGACGGCGACGTGATCACCCTGGCTGCCGGAGAATACACCGGCAACTTTGTCATACGCCGCGCCGTCAAACTGCAGGGCACCCCAGGGGCCAGGATCAATGCCGGCGGTAAAGGACATGCCTTGTTGTTACAGAACGAACGGATCCGGATTGAAGGCCTGGATATTCACAACTGGGGGCGCGATCTGACCGCACAAAATGCCGGCATCTATGCCGACAAGCATGCCAGCCACCTGGTGATCCGCAACAACCGCCTGAAAGGGGACGGTTTTGGCATCTGGATCCAGGGCGGCCAACACATCAAAGTCGAAGGCAATGAAGTTATCGGGAACCCGAAACTGCGCTCTCCCGACCGCGGCAACGGCATCCAGCTGTCCCGGGTTCAACATGCCGACGTCAGTAACAACATCGTCAGCCACACCCGCGACGGCCTCTATATTATCGCCAGCCAGCAAAGTGTATTAAAAAATAATACCATGCACGATCTTCGCTACGGCATTCACTATATGTATTCCCACAGCAACCGGGTTCAGGACAATCTGGCCTTTCGTACCCGGGCCGGTTACGCACTGATGAGCTCCCGCAAGCTGACCGTGATTGGCAACGAAACCCGCGACAGCGAAGATTACGGCTTTCTGATGAACTTCATCACCTACTCAGAGATCAGCCACAACCGCATCAGCAATGTCTGGACCAAGCCGGAGCACAAGGTCAACGGCCGCGACGGCAAAGGGCTGTTCGTCTACAACTCGGGCTACAACACCCTGAGTTTCAACACCATTGACACCACTGAAATCGGTATTCACCTGACGGCCGGCTCAGAGAACGTCAAGGTCTTTGGCAACACCTTTCTCAACAACCCGGTTCAGGTGAAATATGTCTCGAACCGGAAGCAGGAGTGGAGCCAAAATGGCACCGGGAACTTCTGGAGCAACTATCTCGGCTGGGATCTCAATAACGATGGCCGCGGCGATACGCCTTTTGAGCCCAATGACGGCATCGACAAGCTCGTCTGGCAATATCCTGAAGCCAAGGTGCTGCTGGACAGCCCGGCCATCCTGATGCTGCGCTGGGTCCAGAAACAGTTCCCGGTGCTCAAGCCTGCCGGGGTCAAAGACAGCTTTCCGTTGATGCTGCCCATGACAGGTTCAGCAGAAGAGTCGGCCACATCGGCAGCCCGAACATCCTCAACATCCGGCCAATCAGCATACGTCGGGGGAATCCAATGACAGCAACGAAACCTATTATTTCACTCAGCGAGACCGGCAAACAGTATCAGCAGTTGGACGCACTGCAGGCAATCAACCTGGCGCTGAACCCCGGAGAAGTACTTGGCCTGTTTGGCCATAACGGAGCGGGCAAAACCACCATGATGAAAATCATTCTGGGGGTGATCCCAGCCAGCAGCGGAGAAGTTCGTATTTTCGGCGTGGACCCCCAGTCCAAACAGGCCTGGCAAAGCCGCAGGCAAATTGGCTACCTACCTGAAAACGTCAGCTTCTACGACCATTTAACCGGCCTGGAAATTCTCACCTACTTTGCCCGGCTGAAACAAGTCAGCCAGCAGGAAGTACCGGCACTGCTGGCGCAGGTCGGCCTGACCCATGCTTTAAACCGGAAGGTAAAACATTACTCCAAAGGGATGCGCCAGCGCCTCGGGCTGGCACAGGCCTTTCTCGGCAACCCGAAGCTTCTCCTGCTGGATGAGCCCACGGTCGGGCTGGATCCTATCGCCACCCAGGACTTCTACCAGCGTGTCGACCAGCTAAAATCCAACGGCACCAGCGTCATCCTCTGCTCCCATGTCCTCCCAGGCGTCGAGCAGCATATTGATCGGGCCATGATCCTGGCCGGGGGGCGCCAAAAAGCCATCGGCACCCTGGTCCAGTTGCGGGAGAAAGCCAACCTCCCGGCCACGATTCGTATCCCTGAGCTGGCGCCCCTTCTCAGCAGCCACCCCGAGCTAAGCCAGTGGCAAACCGGACCGGAGCAGCTACAGGTTCCTGAAAAGCAAAAACTCGCCGTGATCCGCCGGCTGCTGGACGATCCTCTGCTGCCGGATATCAGCATCGAGCCGGCCAACCTGGAGCAACTCTACCAGTATTACCTCAACACAGACAACGCACAGTGTCAGGGGGCTGTCGCTCCCTCAGCCCTGCAGCCAGACGCTGCCGGACGCCCGCTTACCCCACCGGAGGTTGCTTCATCATGAATGCTTTATTCGCTGTTGCCCTGAAAGAGTTTCAGGATGGCCTACGCAATCGCTGGCTACTGTCCATCACATTCATTTTCGCGGTACTGGCCATCGGCCTCAGCTACTATGGCTCAGCCGCTTCCGGCCAACTGGGCGTCGCCTCGCTCTCGACAACAATCGCCAGCCTGTCCAGCCTGGCGGTGTTTCTGATCCCGCTCATCGCGCTGCTACTGAGTTACGACAGCTTCGTCGGCGAGCAGGAATCCGGAACCTTGCTGTTGCTAATGACTTATCCGCTCAGCCACCGCCAGCTCCTGCTCGGCAAGTTCTTCGGCCAGGGCACTATTATCGGACTGGCGACCAGCCTGGGGTTTGGCAGCGCAGCCATGCTAATGGCATGGCAAACGGGCGCAAGCGAGGTGTTACCGGCCTTTGGCCTGTTTATTCTGTCGGCCATCTTGCTGGGGCTGTGTTTCATCGCTATCGCCTATGTGATCAGCCTGTCGGTGTCTGAAAAATCGAAAGCGGCGGGGATCGCCCTGCTGCTGTGGTTCTTCTTTGTGCTGGTGTTTGACCTGGCGCTACTGGCTCTGCTGATCGGCGTCGAAGAAGGCCTCAGCCAGTCGTTCCTGGTGCAACTGATGTGGTTCAACCCGGCCGACCTGTTCCGGCTGATCAATTTAGCCGCGCTCGATACCGGGGATGTCAACGGGGTAGTGGCCGTCGCCCTCGAGCAAAGCCAGTCTCTGGCCCAGCTCTTTCTCATCATGCTCGGCTGGGTCCTGGCACCGCTGGCGTTGGCTGCGCTGATCTTTCATCACAAAAAACTCTAAATGCTGACCGGCTTGGTTTGGCCAACGACTAAGGATGACTTATGCGTACTTTTTTTTCTCTCCAATCTCTGTTTTCTCTCCAATCCCTCGCCATAGCGCTCCTCCTGAGCCTGGGCGTCGCTTGCAGTGATCAGAACACCGAACAACAGGCCAAGGTGCGTCAGGCCGCAGCGATTGAACAGGCAGATGAATGTCACCTGTGCGGGATGATTATCAGCCGCTTCCCCGGCCCCAAAGGCGAAAGCTATAGCAAATCGACCGAGTCCGTCAGTAAATTCTGCTCCACCCGAGACTTGTTCAGCTTTATTCTGCAGCCGGAAAACCAACGCCAGGTGAAAGAGATCTATGTCCATGACATGAGCAAAACGCCGTGGCAAAAACCGGAAGACGAATATTTCATTGATGCCCGCGAGGCCTGGTATGTCATCGGCTCGGAGAAAAAAGGCGCGATGGGCAAAACCCTGGCCAGCTTCAGCCGGGAAGCCGATGCCAACCGCTTTAGGGACGAGTTTGGCGGCAAGGTCTATCGCTTCGATGAGATCAGCATCGAGATGCTTTAAAGAAAACAGGAAGGGTAGTAAAACGACAAGAGGTGGCCTCAGACCACCTCTTGGAACGAATGTTTGTCGGCTTGTTTTGGCTCTCCCCTAGAGCAGCAGCAAGGTTCCCAAGCCAAGAAAGGCCACAAAGCCGATAATATCGGTCACCGTGGTCAGGATCACCGAGCCGGACAGCGCCGGGTCAATTTTCAGCTTGTCCAGCAGCACTGGCACGAATACCCCGGCCAGCGCAGCAGAGATAATATTGGCAATAATTGCCATGCCAATTACCCCGCCGAGCATCAGGCTGTCAAACCAGAACCCGGCCACCAGACCAATGATAATCGCCCACAGTACCCCGTTCAGGGCGCCGACCTTCATCTCTTTGCTCAGCAGCGGCTTGAGGTTGGCCCGGGAGATCTGCCCGAGGGCCAGACCGCGCACAATCAGCGTCAGGGTCTGGCTGCCGGCAATCCCACCCATGGAGGCAACAATCGGCATCAACACCGCCAACGCCACCACCTGTTGCAGCGTGGCTTCAAACAGACCGATAAACCAGGAAGCCAGGAAGGCCGTTAACAGGTTGATCCCCAGCCAGATGGCCCGATTCTTGGCACTTTTACGCACGCTGGAGAACAGATCTTCATCTTCATCCAGACCCGCAGTGGCCATGATTTGCGACTCGGCTCGCTCGGCCTGCAACTCATAGGCGCTGCCGATATCCAGGCGACCAATCAGCATCCCCCCGTCACTAATCACCGGCAAGGCCGACTCCGCACTACTGGCCACCTTATTTGCCGCGATATACACGTCCTCTTTGGCATTCAGGGTCGGAAACTCAGGCTCCGCCAGCTCCGAGACCCGCAACAGGGGATCAGCGCCAATCAATTTGTTGAACCGCACCGCGCCTTCCCAGTTCCCGCGCTGATCCACCAGAAAAATCGCATTACTATGCGCCGGCATCATGCGCCGGACCAGCCGCTGCACGACTTTAATTTTGGTTTTCGCCGGCACTACCAGCGGTTGGTGATCACACCAGTGACCGACTTCGTCATCCGAGAATTGCTGGGCGGTGGAGAAGCGTTGCTGCTGCTCCTCATCCATCCGTTGGATCACTTCTTCCAGCAGGTGATCCGGCAGATTGTCCTGCAGCTCCAGCAAGGTATCGGCATCAATGCCGGTAAAGAGCGCCAACAGGCTCGGCTCGTCCAGCGAATCAATGATCGTCTTGCTGGCATCAAGGCGCATTTCCACCAGCACTGTCGCCTTGATCGCATCGGAAATCTGTTTCCAGGTCTCCAGACGATCTTCCTGCGGCAAGGACTCCAGCAACAAGGCAAGCTCAGTGGGTGACTTTTCCTGTTCAAATTGTTCAATCACCGCCTGCTGGGTGGTCGGGTCAAGATCGCTGGCCAGCAGCTCACTCACGGCACTCTGGAGTTCATTCTCTTGCATGGAAAGTCCTTCAAGTCAGATATTGATGCTACCACTCAAGCATATAGGCTCAATGCCGCCCAAACAATTGCCTTCAGGCCACAAGCTTGGCAATTGTGCAGGCCACTTTGCCTGCGGGCCTGGGATCGCGCGAATTTTACACAGCTCCCGCCTGTGCCCATACTGAAATAGCTGATATTGGCGCAAGATTGTCCCGGCACTTTCACCGACGATCAGCCGTACCGATTCAAGCCAGGAGGAACGCCCCATGTGTGGACGATTCATTATTTCCGGCGATACCTTCAATCAAATGGTCCGTGACGACATTGGCTGTGCCTTCAGTGCCCAAGCCAGCCCGGATATTCGCCCCAGCCAGCAGATCGCCACCATTATTTATCAGCAGGGCCAGCTGGAACAGCAAGAGTCAATATGGGGGATCAAACCGGACTGGGCGAAAAAACAGATCATCAATGCCCGGGCCGAAACCGTGAATGAGAAGAAACTGTTTCACCATGCGATGCAAAACCATCGCTGCCTGATCCCCTGCAGCGGCTGGTATGAATGGCATGATGAAGGCGGCCCACGCAAACAGAAATACCGGTTCGGCCATGCCGAGAGCCGCCCGTTTTATATGGCAGGGATCTGGTTTCCCGGTGACATGCCGGAGCTGGTCACGTTGACGACATCCCCGGATGAGGCCTGTCGCCCTTACCACGACCGGATGCCGGCCCTGATCCTTCCCAAGGATGCCTGGTCATGGCTGGAGGGCAATATCACGTCGGCGATGCCGCTCCTGACCCCAGACAAACCTTTCCCGATCACGGTCACTGCCGTGTAGGCAACCCAGACAGCGCACACAGTTGGTTTACATCGGTGGTCTACACCGGCGCTTCATCGCAGTTCACCACAACTCAACACGACACAGCACAGCCCGGTTACGCCGGATACCGGGCATGGACCTGATCGATCATCAGGGAGCGCAGCCAGCGATGGCTCGGGTCCAAATCATAATGCTGGTGCCACATCAGCACATAAGCCCCGGGCACCAGGTCGACCGGGACGTCCAGGCTCCGCACGTTGAAATTCCCCATCATGGTCGCGGCATATTTGGCCGGAGCGCTCATGATCAAATCGCTGCTTTCACACAACCGTAGTGCACTGTGAAACTCGGCCATGTTCACCGCAATATCCCGCTGACGTTTTTCGCGCGCCAGTACGTCATCCAGCAGCCAGTGCTCGACCCCGCCAAAACTGACCTGCAAATGGCGATAGTTCAGAAACGTCTCAAGCCCCCAGGGCTCCTCAAATAACGGGTGATCCGCCCGCATGATGCAAATCGGATGATCCCGCACCAGCGCGACATAATTGAGCTCCGGCGGGATCTGACTAACATGCAGCGGCGAGCGCTCATCCCACTCCCGAATACAAATCGCCATATCTATGTCACAGCGAAGCAGCTTTTCCAGGCTATCCTGGCTCCAGATCTGACTGCTGAGCCGAAGATTGGGAGCCAGTGCCAGAAGTTCCGGCATAAAACAGGGATAAGTCAGTGAGTACGCCGCCTCGACCATATCAATCCGAAACTCACGGCGGCTGAGCGCCGGATCGAACGCATTCGGCCGGGTAAACTGTTCCAGCTGCTGCAACAGCACCCGCAGCTGCGGCGCCAACGCTTTAGCCCGCGGTGTCGCCCGCAAGCCATGTGCCGTTCTCTCAAACAAAGGATCGCTGAAGGTCTCCCGCAGTTTGGCCAGTTGCTTGCTCACCGCCGACTGGCTCAAGTGCAGCCGTGCTGCCGCCGCAGTCACGCTCTGCTCCTCAAGCAGTACTTCCAGCACCCGAAGCAGGTTATAGTCAAAGTGATTCAATCTGTAACTCCCCCAAAACCGCCGTTTACCCTAAACCGAACCGGAGAACGCCGCAACAGGTGCATACCAATTATTCTCACGCAACAAATGACGGTGACCTCCCAATCTGCCGAAGTCACGCTGTTAATTAGTTGTTAATTCTCTCATTCCCGCCTACAATGCAACACATTGATTAACTGACAAAATAAAGGAGGTAAACTTATGATCTTGTGTGCAATCCATCTCGCACAATTCTTTGGTATTCGAAACCACTCAAGTTTTTGCGATATCGTGCTGCGATAACCAGAGCTTGAGCGAAGCCATCAACATCAACGCGTAATCTTCACTCACGCTTACCGGGTTGTCGTCAGCTTTGTTTGACGATGGCGCAGGTTTTTTATCTCATTTTTTGAGCCGAAACGCTGTGCCCGCAATTCTTGAGTAAGCCATGAGCACTTTACTAACTGCACAATCGATTTCTTATCACGTCACTTCAGGATCTCTCCTTGAAGCGGTTTCTTTCACCCTGAATCAAGGCGATCGCATTGGCCTCATCGGCCATAACGGCTGCGGCAAAAGTACCCTGCTGAAACTGCTGGATGGCACCATCGGTGAGTTTCACGGTCAACTGATCCGTGCCGGCCACTGCCTGATTGAACGGGTCGAGCAACATCTGCCTGCCGAGTTGAATCAGGTCACCATGCTGGATGCGGTGATTGACCGTTTGCCGCCAACTGAGCGACTGGCAGAGCGCTGGCGCGCAGAAGTGCTGCTGGCAGACATGGGCTTTACCGAGCAGGACTGGTCGCTCACTGCCGGTACCCTGAGCGGCGGCCAACATACCCGGTTGCTGTTAGCCCGGGCATTGATCCGCCAACCTGATCTGTTGTTGCTCGACGAGCCGAGTAACCATATGGATCTGCCCACCCTGCTGTGGCTGGAAACATTCCTGATCCACTGGAAAGGCAGCTTTGTCCTGGTCTCCCACGATCAGTATCTGCTCGACCGGGTAACCAACTGCACCTGGATCATGCGCGACAAACAGCTGCAGTTCTTCCGTCTGCCTTGCTCGCAAGCCCGGCAAGCCCTGGCAGAGCAGGATCGAGCCGATGAACACCGCCACTTGTCAGAGCAAAAGGAGATCGACCGGCTGGAAAAAAGCGCCAAGCGGTTGGCCACCTGGGGCAAGGTCTACGACAACGAAGATCTGGCCCGTAAAGCCAAGCAGATGGACAAACGGGTCGACCGACTGAAAGACAGCCAAACCCAGCTGACGGCCGGAACGCCGTGGCAACTGACCCTGAAAGGGGAATCACTGCCCGCGAACCGCCTGCTGAGTATGACAGCGCTTGAAGTACGGCCTGCCCCGGAGGCTGAACCGCTGTTCGAGGTGATCAGCCAGCAGCTCAAAAGCGGGGATCGGGTCGCGATCCTGGGCCGTAACGGTTCCGGGAAGTCTTCCCTGCTGCGCCTGTTGTGGCAGCATTATCAGGACTTCATCACCGATGAGGATAGCAGTACGGGCCGTATTCAGACGCCTGAGCTGGCTTTCCATCCGCAGCTCAGGTTGGGTTACTACGATCAGCGCCTGGCGCAGCTACAAGATCAGGACACCCTGCTGGATACGCTGCGGCCGTTCGCGCCGCTGACCGATGAGTTGCGCAAAATGGCGCTGATCAGTGCCGGTTTTGCGTATATCCGCCATCAGGAGCCGGTTGCCACCCTCAGTGGCGGCGAGCGTTCCCGGCTGCTGTTTGTCGGCTTAACTCTGGCGAAATACCACCTGCTGTTTCTCGATGAGCCAACCAACCACCTGGATTTGGAAGGCAAAGAGGAGCTGGCTGAAACCCTGCAAACTTTTGCCGGCGGTTGCCTGTTGGTCAGCCACGATCGCGCCCTGATCGAGCAAAGTTGCAACCGGTTCTGGCTGGTACATGACGGTAAGCTGGAAGAGTGGCACGACTTGGCACCGCTGTACGAGCGTCTCGCCGGCCACGATGCGATGCCGGGTGCTGACGATGTGGTCCACCCCGCCCCTGATTTCGGGGGCTCGGTACCGGTTTCAGGCGGCGCAGCGGTCATCCGCGAGGACGAACGACTGCTTGAACGGCTGGTGACACTGGAAACCTGGCTGACCGAGGATCAAGCCCGCAAGGCCAAGCATCAGAAGCCCAAGCTTCAGCAAGCCTGGCGCGATGAAATCGAGCAAATCAATCATGCCCTGGGATTGGTGTAGGTACCCTCCCCGAACTGATTGAACCCAAAAGCAAAACGGACCGTGGGCGACCACGGTCCGTTTTTTTTGCCGCAACCGGCAGCGAGCCACCAACCTCGACCCCAACCTCAACCTCGACCTCAGGCAAGGCCGGGGGCTCGCTGTTATACCAATCACAGTAAGTAAGTGATCAGAAATAGCGCAGGAAAAACGTTTGAGAACAAGGCGGAATTTTTCGATCAGTAGTTATTCTACAATCAAAAATTCTAACGCAGTTATCGAGCGTTTTAACAAGCTAGGATGACCAGTTATTTACTACGATTGGTATTAGTACGCCACGCCAATACGCTGGTTCGGATACTGCTCGGCTTCCAGCTCATCAACCATGGCCATCGCATAGTCACTGACCGAAATTCGGCTGTTGCCGTCGGCATCGGTCAGCAGTTGCTCACCGCCCACTCGATAGGGCGCTTGTTTTTCTCCCGGGAAGATTTCGGCAGCCGGGCTGACAAAGGTCCAGGCGATCGGGCTGTCGCTCTGACGAAACACCGCGAGCGCTTCGCCCTGCGCTTGGGCTTCCGCGCGATACGCGTCCGGAAACTCAGGCACGCTCAGCAAAGTCACGCCCGGCGCTACTTCAAGCGAGCCCGCGCCACCGACCCAGAGCAAGCGCGACACACCCGCTTCCGGCAACGTCGCCAGCAGGCGCTGCGCCGTTTGTGCAACCAACTCATGGTTCCCTGCAGCACGACCACCCACCGCGGCAATCACTACATCCGCTCCTTGTACCGCGGTGGCTAAATCCGCCTGAGTATCCAGCAAATCGAACTGGCGTACTTGAACACCTGCAACGGAGAATTTTTCCGCATCCCGAACCAGTGCGATCACCTCATGCCCACGGGACACGGCTTCATTCACAAGATGACTGCCAATCCAGCCGGAAGCACCGAGAACGGCAACTTTCTGGCTTTTTCTCGTTTGCTGGCTTTGGTTTGCATCGATTGTCTTTTGCATCATTTTCTCCCGATATTTCCGTTTCAATTAACGACCCTTGCAGTCTAATTGCTCATCACGGGGCGATAAATGTGCAGTTATGATGTAGATTGTATCAATCAGAGATACAAATAGAGAACGAGATGGACAAACTCACCGCAATCCGCAGTTTCATTGAGGTGGCTGAAACCGGGAGCTTTACGAAGGCTGCTGATCATCTGGCGCTGAGCCGGTTACAGGTTTCACGACATGTTCAGGAAGTTGAATCCTGGCTACAACAGCGCCTGCTGCATCGCACCACCCGCAAAGTCAGCCTGACCAGTGCAGGGGAAGAAGCCCTGATCCACTGTGAACGTATTCTAGACGAAACTGCAGCGCTGGAAGTCTCGGCGCTCAGCCGGAGCCAGCAGTTGTCCGGCACTATCCGGATCGCCTCTCCCATCGGCCTGGCTCAGCACCTGTTGCTGGATGTCGTGACTCGATTTACCGATCAACACCCGGATGTCACCATCGAAATCCTGGCCTCGGATCATTTTTCCCAACTGGTGGATGAGCGGGTGGATATTGCGCTGCGTTATACCGACCAGCCTGATGACAACCTCATTGCCCGCCGACTGATGCACATTGATTCCGTGGTGTGCGCCTCACCCGAATATCTGCAGCAATATCCGGCTCCAGAGTCACCCTCGGATTTAAGCCAACACAACTGTTTCGTTCATCTCAAAGCATCGCGATGGACCTTTATCCGGGATAATCACCCCCAGACGGTTGCGGTCACCGGCAACCTCAGAGCCAATGATGTCGGCACCCTGACTCAAGCCGCGCTCAAGGGGAAAGGGGTCGCCCGCCTGCCCTGCGATATGGCCAATCCGTGGATCCGTCAGGGAAAGCTGATTGGACTGCTGCCCGAGTATCACGTCCCCGGCAGCACTTTATGGGCGGTCTACCTGTCGCGCAGTTATCAATTGCCGGTTGTCCGGCAATTGATTGATTTTATCGCCAGTGGCTGGCATGCGGATATTCGAAAAGAGCCCAATCCAAACTCTGTCAGCGAGTGAACCGCTGGCAAAGATTGGTAAACACAGACTTGGCGTTCTCTTCAATGATATCGCCGTGGGTAACGATAATGCGGGTAAAGTCCCAACCGGACACCGTACGGATAAAATAGGCAAAGCCGGATTTGTCTTTGCGGATGATCCCCCATTTCAACGGGGGCGCAACACAAACCCCTTTAAACCCGATTGGCTGAAACACATATTTGCTCATGATCCCGGCAAAGCCGGAAGGCGTCGTTTCGGGATGATTCTGGATCAGGTCGGTCACAATTAGCGACTGAGTTTTGTCATGGAAGAAAACCGTTTCGTTGAATACAGGCACGCCCGGCATAGTTGCCCAGGTAAAATCCTCCGGCCACGGGTTGTCCAGCCCGGGTTGCAGAATGTGATAGTTTGACAGCGGGACGCTGCGCGGGATCCCGGCACTGACATAAGCCTCCGCTTCCGGATAAGCTTCGCACCAATCCTGTAGCCACAGGCTGTGGTTGTTGCTGGCGGCGACAATCGCGGTCACGGGACCAATGGCATCCACCTCAGCTTTGAGTTGCGACGACAACGCCGTCGGAGAGTGAATCCACACCCCGCCATCGGCCAGTTTCACGATGGTCATCCGCAAACCCAGCCGGACCCCGACTAACGACATGGCATCTTCATGTACCCAGAGATCTGTTCCGATTTGTTGCATGCAAGGCCCTCATTCGCGCTCAGGATGAATCCAATCATCTTGCCAGAGCCAGCCGGATCCGCCCTGCTTTGGGATCACAAATCTCAGCTAAAACCTTGTTTAATCGCTTCATCATGTTGCCTGCCTCCCACCTCGGAAAGCAAAGCAGCGCCCGGAGGCGCCGCTGTTCAGCACGTGCTCCGCTCGCGCGGGAACATCAATTGGCCCCCATAATCAGGTTCGGTAACCACAACACCACTTCCGGGAACAGCATACAGGTGAAGAGCACACACAGCTTGAGCAATACAAACGGCAGGATCGAGCGATAGATATCCATCATGGTCACCCCCGGCGGCGCAATCCCTTTCAGGTAGAACAGGGCAAAGCCGTAAGGCGGGGTCTGCACCGCGATTTCGATATTGAGGATCATCAGAATACCGAACCAGATCGGATCATAACCCAATGAAACCACAATCGGGGTAAACAGCGGCGCACACATCAGGACGATGATCAACTCATCAATGATAAAGCCGAGCAGCAGCATGATCACCTGCATCAGAATCACCACCCCCAAAGGCGACAAACCTAAGTCCTGGGTGAACTGGGCGACCATATTCTGTACCCCGCTCAGCATATGGAAATTGCTGAACACCGACGCGCCGAGAATGATCCACATCGAAACACTGACCAGCATCGCCGTTTCAAATCCAGAGGATTTGAACATCTCCAGCCGGAAACGCTTAAAGAGCACCGCCAGGAGAATCGCGCCGATCACCCCGATTGCGCCCGATTCGGTCGGCGTGGCGATGCCGGTGATAATGCTGCCCAGCACCGCAATGATCAGCAACAGGGAGAACAGTCCATCCCGCGCCGTGCGTACTTTTTGTTTCGGGCTCATCCGGCTTTCCTGGCCGGTTCCCAGCGGTGCCTTAGCCGGATTGAGCTTACAGCTGATGATCACGTACACCACCAACAAGGTAATGGACATCAGCGCCGGGACAATCGCCGCGATGAACATCCGCCCGACCGAATTCTGAGTGGTGGCCGAGTACATAATCATCGGGATACTGGGCGGGATCAGGATACCCAGCCCGCCGCCGGCCATGATCACCCCAAGCGCCAAGCGCTTGTCATAGCCCCGTTCAAGCATCGGCTTGAGCGCAATACTGCCCGAGGTCATGATCCCGGCCCCGATGATCCCCACCATGGCGCCGATCATCGAGCACACACCGATCACGCTAATCGCCAGTGATCCGCGTATTTTACCAATCACCATCTGGCTGGCATTGAACATCGCATCACCAATCCCGGAGCGGGTCAGCAACTGGCCCATGTAGATATACAACGGGATCGCCAGCAAAATGAAGCTGAAGAAGTTGCTCTCAATGGTCGTCGGGATCAGGTTGAAAATCCCTTCTCCCCAGGTCAGGTAACCGGCCCCCATGGCAATGCCGCCGAGTGCCAGTCCGACCGGTGCCCCGAGGGCAAAACTCACCAGGATGCAGCCCAGCAAAGCAAGGGTCAGCAATTCAATACTCATGCATCCTCCCCGGCCGTCAGATAATGGCCTTGTTGTTCAACCACTTCAGAGGGCGATGCCAGTACATCTCGTCCTGTCATCAGAAAATAGACATCCTGTATCAGATCGCTGAGGTACTGCAGCAAAAACACCCCACAGGCGACCATCATCATGACCCAGAAATGCGTCATACTCGGCGCCCATTCCGACTGGCGACGATAGTTAAACTCAATGGCCTCTTCAAATTTACCGAAGCTCATCTTCAGCACTACCGCCAGGAAAAACATCGCCAGCATATACGAAAAGAGGTTAAACAGGGCTTTGATGCGCGGCGGGACCGACAGATACAGCACGTCGACGTTGATATGGGCCTTTCTTTGCTGCGCCAGCGCACCACCCAGGGCGGCAATATAGCCAAACAGAAACAGGGAAACATCGTACGCCCAGATGGTCGGCGCCCCCAAGACATACCGGGAGAACACTTCAAATGCCACCGTCAGGGCCAGAAAAGGCATCAGGACAGATGCGGATGCCCCCACCCAAAACACCAGTCGATTGATTGTCAGGCAAACGCCTCGTATTGCCATTTTTAACATAACACTCATCCTTACAGCAGAACCTTTTCACTCCCGCACCCCGGCTCAGACCAGGGTGTAGGCTGAGACAACTCAGGGGCTTACCGCCCCTGGCCGTGCCCGGTCGCGAACAAACCAACCGGGCAACATGTTACTGCTGAAGGATTGTCACCAGACGGCTGCTGTATTTATCGGATGTCGCGTACTCGCTCCACAGCGAATTGGCGGCTGCGTTCCACTGCCGAACATCGGCTTCACTTGGCTGCGGGCTCCATTTCATCCCTTTGGCCTGCATGTCGGCTATCGCCTGCGACTCCCACAAGCGGGACTTCGTCATCTGCTCACGGGCATGCTGGGCACTGGCCCCTCGGACAATGGCTTTCAGGTCGTCCGGCAGCTTACGCCAGGCTTGCTTGTTGACCACAATCGGCAGCGCCTGGGCCCCGGCGATCGGCAACGGATACATATACTTGGCGACTTCGACATGGTTTCCGTCACGGTGATCAATCAGGTTACTACCGATCGAGCCGTCAATCACGCCGGTGGCCAGGCTGGTATAAATCTCACTCCAGGACAGCGATGCAGGCGACGCGCCCAGCTTGCGCAGGAATTTCCCGTAGGCACCCGGCGCGCGGATTTTCATCCCTTTGAAATCTTCAATCGAATTGATCGGCTGCTTGGTCAGCACGTATACCGGCAATTGGATATAGGGCTCCAGCCAGACCAGATTCTGCTTGTCATACGCTTCGGCCAGCACCTCACCCCACCCCCGTTCATGGAACAGGGCACTGAGTTCACCCACATCATCGGTCATGCCCGGCAAGCCGACTTCCACCACACCCGGCGGGAATTCTCCGGCATGCATCGGCTGAAACGGTGCCCCCATAGTGATCAGACCCGATTTCACCGACCCCAGTACCCCAGTCTGGCCAACGCCCTCCCCGGCATACATGACCTGGACCGAAATCCGGCCGCCGGACATGGCTTCAATATTTTCCGCAAAATGTTTGTACACCTCACCATAGGCGGTACCGCGGGAGTACAGGTTCACGAAACGCCAGTTGTGCTCAGCTGCGACAGCTTCCGGGATCATCGGCAATGTGGCGGAAAACGCCAACAGATAACCAGCCAGGGTTTGCTTGACACTTTTCTTCCGTGACTTGAATAAGGTCTTCAGCATGAATATCGCTCCTTGTAATCATTCTCTGATGCCTGCCTTCCCGCAGCAGACCGGGGAAATGGCTTTTGGGTTGCCACCTTGTTATCAATCATTACAATTCGTTCACAATCGATAAATTCCGCTCTATCTAAGTAAAGTTTTATTGCCCTCAAACCTTTTTGGGGATCTGGGGCTGCTTCATGAAAACAAAAAGCCAGCCCGAAGGCTGGCTTGATTGACGACCGATGAATTGAACCGGATTAATTCTGAACGACGTTTGGATCACGCATCTGGAAGCGCCAGATATCCTTTGTCAGATCATTCGGAATGATGTACCAGGTTTTATTCAAGTAGTACAAATGCTGCGTTTCAGAAATGTTCTGCGGCAAATCATACATACTCACATTCGTTTCCCAGGTTTCCATCGGCTTTGACTTCACCGCCATCCCGTGATTGGTCAGCATCAGCAGTTCGCCCTCAACATTCGGGTTGGTCTGCAACACATTGGCAGTCTCACCCAGCGGGAACAGTTGGCTGTAGATCGGCGCCGCCGACTTCTCCGACACTTGATACAGCGGCTCAGTCGCGACAGTGCCAGAAGTCACCTGATGCAGTTGCATCCATGAATTATATTGCTCCTGAATAAATCCACCGGTAGCAAGCAACGTTCCGTCAGGTGTCCGGGTCAAGATTGGGGAATCGCCCCCTTGGTAGGAATCCCCCACGGTCAGATCCAGCGCAATTTCATACGGCGGTTGACTGAGATCTTCCCACAGCCAGTACCCAACAGCAGTGTTACCCGCATCTTTCACGGTACAGAATGCTTTCAGCTCAGCAAGTGTGCTGCCGGGCAGCAAGGTGATCCCACTACAATGCGTATCGACAGCCGAATCCGGATAACGCCATTGAACGACCTGATCGACCTGTCCGGTTGTCCGGTTGATAAAGTGATACTTTGGTTCCACATTCGCAGTGCTGCCCTGCTCGAACAGCACCAGATGTTCGGTTACACTCGGCATCTGAATAAACCGCAGTCCTTCACCAACCACCGTATCCCCGGCAACCCACTCAAACTTTCCGGGCTGACCGGCCTGCGGACGATACATATACACTTGGAATTTAGTGGCATCGGTATTATCCAGCACCGTCAGATGACCTTCAGCAGTAAAACCAAAGGGTTGTACCGTATCTCCGGTTGTCAGCAGGCTGCCCGGCGCGCCGGTCAGATCCACCGTATGCAAGACTCTGCGTGACTCAAACAGATTGTAGATATAGTACGCTCTCACACCTTGCTCATCAGGGGCGATCAGCAAGTAATAGCCATGGCCGCCACCATCAACCATTTGATTCGAAATCATCCCTCGCTTATTGGCTGTACCTAAGACCAAGGTGCTGTTTGTATGCTGATCTCCATCAAAGGTCGAGAGTAAAACACTCTGGGCATTCCAGTCGCTGTCCACCGGAACGCTTTTATGGCTGAAGCGATAGACCTTATTGTCACACAAGACATTTTGCGTACTCACGATAAACTGCTCACCAATAAACGGGGTGACTTCCCGGTGCCACTGATAAACATCCGGATTATCATCAACCACCAGTTTGACCTCCGCCCGATCCTGTTTCACGACCTCGACCGGCAGTTGGTCCAACACCCGCTGTGGCAAGTCATAAATCGACAGCGTCGTATTTCCTGCCCGCTGCGCGCGGATCAAGCCGAAAATCGGATTCATCTTCTTGTACGACGCCACCGGTAACCCCGAGGAGTCCGTATCGGCCGCAATTGTGATGTTATCGTATGTCTCTTCCGACTGATCTGAGAAGGTCACCGTAAAAATTGCGCGCCTCACCTCCCCTTCTTGCATTCTGAGTTCGCCACCCAGAATATTCGGCTCAATCGAGACGAGTGACGGTGGCAGGACCGTCACCGGTAGCGTCGCCTGTACGGTTTTACCCGCCAGGGTCCAAGTTGCCGTCAGTGTTACAGAACCTTCACGCAACGCGGAGATCCGGCTCTGACTCACCTCAACGATCCCGGCTTGGCTCATCTCCCAGGTCACCTGATTTGTGACATCCTCGATACGCCCGTTACTGTAGTCCGCGATCACCGCAATCGAAGTGGATTCCCCTTTATTGAAATCACTAAAGTCACCGTTGACAGATAACGCCTCGACGACGGGATCAGCCGTCTTCACCGTCATGTTGATTTGCTGAGACACCGCCCCCTTGGTCGCCGTGATCGATGTCGTGCCGACAGCGTTCGCCGTGACCAAACCCTGGGCCGACACCGTCGCTATCGCGGGATCTGAAGACAACCAGTCCACTTCTGCCGTAATATTCGCGCTACTATTGTTGTCATAGCTGCCCATCGCCGTCAGTTGCCACTGCTCACCAACCAGCTTCGCCAAAGTGCTGCCCTCAATTGCAATGGCGGTCAGTTCCGGCGGCATTGGCACCGGCGGTTTAATCGTCAGCTGTTGGGTGACCGTCTTGCCTTCGAAACTGGCCGTCAGCGTCACCACTCCGGCTTTCAGCGCTGTCAACTGATGGCCATTCATTACAGCCAAGTCGTCCGGCGCAACTCGCCACACCGCCTGATCGGAAATATCCGTGGTGGTATCATCCGACCAAGTTCCGGTAACGGAAAGTGCAATGGTCACTCCTGCGTTGACTGCTCCCGGCCAGCGATGAAACTGGATCGAAGACAACACCGGCTCCCCCGGATCAACACCGATCACCGTCAAGGTCATCTCATCCGCGCAAGCCTCTTGCCCATGCTGATAACGCGCTGTGATATCCGCCTTCCCTGCGGCCTTGGCAGTAATCCCACCAGTCGCATTGACGTTGACTCGTTGAGCATCGCTGCTCGACCAAGCGGCTCTTCCCTGGATCACATTACCAGTCAGATTGTCGGTGATATCCGTCGCCAACTGAAGCTGCTGGCCAACGGCGACCTGATGAGGATTCGCCCCGACATCTGTGATATGAATCATCAGTTGACAGGACGCCAACGTCGGTGCTTTCACCAGCACATCGGCGGCCGTGAAATCCTCGAGCGCTTTCCCCTTGAGGTAGTTACCGGCTTGTTGGCGCAATTGCGCATTCGTTTTGGTTGTTTCCCACACGGTCGTTAACGTCGCTTCGTGCGCGGTCAGCCATTGGTCCCAGGCCGTCGTTGACTTCAAATCCTGCAACCAGCGCAGCACCGATTTCGTTGGGCTCTCTATCTGCTCCGCTATTACGGCTTCAAAGGATGTCGCCAATTTCAGCAGGTTTGGATTGACCCGATTGGCCTCGGACGCGGCCTGATAAGTATCCCACTCACCCGCCGTTACGACGCCATCCTGATCCAGATCCGCGAGTACATAGGCTGCCGTACTGAAACTGGAAAGATTTACACTGCGAGTGAGCGATTTGACCGTCTGCGGTGACGTACCTGAAGACAGGGCTACCAGCTGAATATCTCCAGCCGAGGCCACCACACGGAGCGGAACCGTCTGTAGTTGATCATAGGCAGATTGATCAACCGTCAACGCGATGCTGTAGGTACCGTCTGCCTGACTGGCCCCCTGGCCCAATTGGGTGTCACCGGCGAAAAATGTCAGTTGCTGCGCCGTTTGGGCTTTGGCAAACACTTTGCCGGAAAACGTCACCTGATAACTGGTCGGCACAACGGTCCCGCCGTCATCTTTCGGCTGCTCCGGTTTTGGCGTATCACCACCACCGCAGCCACTTAACACCGCTGTCAGTAAAAGATAACCCCATTCCTTTCTCATATATTTCCGCCTCTGTGAACAAACGCGTCATCAGCCCGAAGCAACATGCCTCAGACCGGAAGTAGTCTTGTTATGATGTGAGTTTTATATGCGGAATGTATTTATACGCCTCGTCCGAAGATCCTGAAGCAAATTTTCATTTTACATGCATCTTATGCGATGCATGTCATATAGATACCATCAAGCCAGTCAATACAAACCAACGTCATCATTCCTCTCCATAAAATGTGATAAGAGGCCATACAAAAAAGGCGATACCTTCAAGGTATCGCCAAAGACGTCACGACAAAAAACGGAATGGGGCATGACGCAACACAAGCTCAGGAGAAAAAAGTTGAGCACGATTCGGAATTATGAGTCGATCCCTAAGCAGAGATATTTTATTTCCAGATAATCTTCAATGCCGTATTTTGAACCTTCGCGGCCACACCCGGACTCTTTCACCCCCCCGAACGGCGCCACTTCGGTGGAAATAATACCTTCGTTGATCCCGACTATCCCGTATTCCAGTGCTTCACTGACCCGCCAAATCCGGCTGTGGTCACGGGTATAGAAATAGGCTGCCAGACCAAAAGGCGTATCATTCGCGCGGCGAACCACATCGGCTTCGTCGTTAAACCGAAATACCGTGGTGACCGGCCCGAACAGCTCCTGATGCGCAATGGCCATCTGTTCGGTGACATCGGTCAGTATCGTCGGCTGATAGAATTGTGGGCCGACATCGGACACTGCGCCGCCCAGAACCAAATTGGCCCCCTGGCAAACCGCTTCCGCCACTAAATTGTCAACCTTAGTAATCGCGCGCGCATTGATCAGCGGGCCAATATCCGTGCCTTCCGCCAGGCCATCCCCAACCTTCAACCGGCTCACCGCTTCGATGTAACGGGCCATGAACTGATCGTATACGGCATCGTGCACATACAACCGGTTGGTACATACGCAGGTTTGCCCGGCATTGCGATATTTGGAGATCAGCGCGCCCTGCACCGCTTTGTCGAGATCGGCATCGTCAAACACCATAAACGGCGCGTTGCCGCCCAGCTCCATCGACACTTTCTTCACCGTATCGGCGGCCTGACGCAAGATGTGTTTTCCGACCGGTGTTGAACCGGTAAAAGAGACTTTTCGCACCAAGGGGTGAGTACAAAGCACTTCGCCGACGGGGGCAGGGTTTGCGGTCGTCACCACGTTGATCACCCCGGCCGGGATCCCAGCCAGCTCCGCCAGTTTGGCCATCGCCAGGGCGCACAGTGGGGTATCTTCCCCCGGTTTCACCACCACGGTACAGCCCGCCGCCAGGGCCGGCGCAACTTTGCGGGTGATCATTGCAATCGGGAAATTCCACGGGGTAATGGCGGTGACCACCCCGACCGGCTGCTTCAGCGTCAAATAACGGGTGCCCGGCATCGCCGAAGGAATATGATCGCCGTAAGTTCGTTTAGCTTCTTCGGCAAACCACTCAATGAAAGAAGCACCGTAAAGCACTTCGCCGTAGGCTTCCTTGTAAGGCTTTCCCTGTTCGGACGTCAGCAGCCGCGCCAGTTCCTCGGCATGTTCAACCATTAAATTAAACCAGGCTCTGAGCAATCCGGCCCGGTGCTTGGCCGTCGTTTTACGCCAGCGTTGAAACGCGGCATCGGCCGCCAGCACCGCCGCTTCCGCTTCATGGGGCCCCATGTCCGGCACATGGGTGATCACTTCGCCGGTCGCCGGGTTCGCCACCGGGACGCTTGCCCCGCTCTCGGCCGCAACCCACTGTCCGTTGATATAACCGGCAGACAAAGCCAGACGTAATTTTTCCATAGATTCACCACTTGCAGCAAAGAACCCATCACGGGTTCATAGAAACACACTTCAAATCAATTCATAATGCTTGTTGCGCATATTATCACCCGGGCTCAACGGGTAAATCACGACGAGTAAACCTTAAGTTTTAAAGGCGTAAAACAATGACAAGAGCCTCTCTGCCGATCGGACAGATCGGGGATTACGAAATCAAGCAACTGAAAATCTTTAAAACCGTGGTCGACTGCGGCGGGTTCTCCGCGGCCGAAACCGAATTGAACATCAGCCGCTCCACCATCAGTATTCATATTTCCAATCTGGAATCCCGGCTCAATCTCATCCTGTGCCGTCGCGGTCGGGCCGGGTTCGCCCTCACCGAAGAAGGCTCTGTGGTCTACGATGCCACCATCAAACTGCTTGGCGAATTGGAAGATTTCCGCAACACCATTAACGATCTCGACGCTCAACCGGCCGGCAGCCTGACCGTGCTGTTCAGCGATACCATCAGTCTCGACAGCCGGGCCCGGATCCCCAAAGTCTTCCAGCGTTTTGCCAAACTGGCGCCTGAGGTATATCTGACCTCAGAAGTCGCCCGAATGACCGAAATTGAACGCCAGGTGATGAACGAGGAAGCTGATGTCGGCTTTATTCCCTTCCACCGCAGCCTGGAAGGACTGGAATATCAGCACATTTATTCCGACCATTGCTTTCTGTATTGCAGCCCGGACAATCCGCTGTTTAACCTGTCAGAAGACGAGCTGAGTGATGAGATCATTGACGGGTACCCAGCAGTCTATGCCGGGATGAAAACCCAGGAAATTATTCACGGCCATCTGGCGAATATGAACCTCAAAGCCACCGCCTATAATTACGAATCCCGCCTGGCGCTGCTGCTCTCAGGCAAATTTATCGGCTTTCTGCCGGCGCATTATGCCCAGCCTTATGTCGATCGCGGGGAGCTCAAGGCCATCGCCCAGGATCGACGGCTGTATACGCTGGAAATCATGGCGATCACCAAGAAAACCAGCGCCGTGAACAAGGTCCGCTCCCTGTTCATCAAAAACCTGCGTGATTGCTATCGTGATCAATAAGCTCTTCTGAGCAATTGCTATCGCGACTCGTCATCCCCCAAGCAACAACCCAAAACCAAACAGCCACCCCGCGGGAACGGGGTGGCTGCTGACAGCAATACTGAGCTAAATGCGTTAGGCCGCTGCTGACTTTTGAAGCGAATCCGCCGGCGCCGGGCTTTGCTTCTGCGCCACTTTGTCGCAGATATAATTGCCGATCGGGATCGCTGAAGTGGCAGCCGGCGACGGTGCGTTACAGACATGCAAACTACGCGGACTTTCGGCAAACAGAAAATCATGCACCAAGGTGCCATCTTTGAGCACCGCCTGGGCACGGATCCCGGCGGGATACGGTTTGAGATCCGTGAGCTGAATCTTCGGACAATACTTGTTCACCAACTTAAGATAACCGGGTTTCCACCAGGAGTTCTTGGTTTCAACCAACCCGGTTTTGAGGTGTTTGCGCGTCACCTTCCAGAACCCACTAAAGGTGAACATATCGAGCATATCGCGCAGGCTGAGGTTAATTTTACCGTAGCCTTCCCGCTTCCAACCCTGCACCGCATTCGGCCCGACCGTCACCGAGCCGTCAATCATCCGAGTCAGGTGCACCCCGAGAAACGGCAGATCCGGATCCGGGATCGGATAAATCAAATGATTGACGATCGCGTTATATTTTTCCGGCAGCTGATAATATTCGCCGCGGTAGGGAATGATCTGAAAGCCGGTCTCAATTCCCAGCATCCGGGTCATCCGATCCGCCATCAGACCGGAGCAGACCACCAGAAAGCGGCCCGCCAGTGCCACCGGCTCCCCGCGGCGGCTGGCTTGAACCGTCACCTCGGCATCCGTTTCAACCAGCCCGGTCACCGCGGTTTCCAACAAAACCTGTCCGCCCAGCGCAGTAAACTCTTGGGCCATTTTTTCCGTCACCTGGCGATAGTTGACGATACTGGTGGTACTGACGAAAATTGCCCCCAGCCCTTCAATGTTCGGCTCTTTTTGCTGCAAAGCCGCCTGATCCAGCAACTCAACATCGAGCCCGTTGTCAGCGCAGCGCTGATACAGCGCCTGCATCCGCTCCAGCTCGAGCGGGTTGGTCGCCACCAGCAACTTGCCGCAGTTTTCCACCGGAATGTTGTGCTGCCGGCAAAACTCAGTGGTGGCAGCCACCCCGGCCTTACAAAATTCAGCCTTCAGACTGCCCGGTGCATAGTAAACCCCGGCATGGATCACGCCGCTGTTATGGCCGGTCTGATGACGGGATAACCCGGCTTCTTTTTCAATCAAAGCAATAGTTTTATCCGGATAGCGCTGCTGCAACTGCCAGGCGGTTGACACCCCGACAATGCCGCCGCCGATAATGAGGTAATCGTAAATCTGATCCACTGTGTTTCACTCCCTTGGCCTGTCACCGCACGTGATCGCACTTTGCGATCTGATCACAGGCAAAAATGCGCCCGCCGCAATCACTGCGGCGAGCGCATGGTTCAATCATGTCGATATAACTGACTTAGCGCGTGAAGTGACCGCGCTGACGCAGCAGTTCACGCTTCAGCCCCGGATGGGCGACAAACTTGTCTCGGCCATGGAGCCAGCAGTGGTTCTGTACCACCAGCATGGCACCGGTTTTGACCCGGACATTGAAGCAGTTGGTGTCACTTTCCAACGACTCACCCATCTGGTGCAGGTACAGCCCCTGCTGCATGTTTTGCGGCTGCGCGAACTGGTCGATAAACAGCATATGCGGCTTGCCGTTTTTGTCTTCTTCAAAGAACACCGGGTGCTCAATGGCGTAACCGACATTTTTGCTCGGCGGCGCGCTCCAGACAATATTCTGCTTGGCCATCGGGTGATGATAAAAACGCTCCAGATCCTGCCAGTCATCCACATGCAGCAGCAGGGAATCGCCCATCTCCATGTTCTGCTCATCCATCTTCATCATCAGGACAAAATCGGTTCGCTCATTGACGTAGGTGCCGTCATTGTGCAGCTCCATCCGGCGATGGGCCTGGCGCAGGTAGCTGTCACTGCTGTCTTCATTGCGCACCGTAAAGCGGGCATAGTACTTGCCGTACATGGCATCAAAGTTCGGCAAACCAATCAGGTGAGAAGCCGCAGTGGAAAGCTTGACGAAGAATTCGCGCTGCGCGTCACTGTCTTCAAACCCGGCCTGGGCCTGTTCATCGGCCTGGAGCAGAAATGCCCCGGTGTCACGGTTTTCCATGATCCCAACCAGCAGCTTACCCAACTCATAGTTACAGGCTTTATCCAGCGCATCCGCAGTGGCAAAGCGCAAAAACGGCTTGTATTCGATCGACTGCAGGCTCCAGTTGGCGGTTAAATCGGCAAACCGGGCCAAGGTGTCGTTATCCAGCGTCACGACCTGCAGGCGTGGGTTGGCTGCGAATGGGGAAACACAAAAACCGGTATAACGCGTCAGGTTATCGTTCAGCGCTGGGGCAATATTCATGGCTTGCTTCCTTATGTTTCGTTCAGGCACTCCGGCCTAATGAAGTTGACTTTGATGTTATTAAATGTCCCGCCGGCATCCGTGTTGTTCTTGTTTTGTGTCGCACGCCGTCGAGTTAACAAAATCATAACGACACGCTGGAGATATTAACAATATATGGTAAATATACTTTCCATATATTTTATAGATAGTAAGTGTCGAACAAACCGGAGACTCGGATGGATCTCAAACGCCTGCGCTATTTCACGGTATTGGCAGCAACCGGCAACTTCACCAAGGCCGCCGACCAATTGGGGATCGCCCAGTCGGCCCTGAGTATCAGTATTCAGAAACTGGAACAACAGTTGGCACTCAAACTGATCAATCGTACTGAGCGGCAGATGAGCCTGACCGCCGACGGCCAGGTGCTGCTACGCCACGCCCGGCAAATTCTGGAAGATGTCGAGCAGGCCCAGAAAGAGCTGCAGGAGCTCAAAGGACTCTCCCGCGGGGTGATCAACTTCGGGGTCTCGGCCATGCTCGGCTCCTATTTCCTCCCCGACACTCTGGCGCTGTTCAAACAAACCTACCCCGGGATTCAGATCAACATTCATGAGGCAGGAACCGCCACGCTGGAAAAAATGCTGCTGGCCGGCCAGCTGGATTTGGCATTAATCCGCTGTGATCGCCCCCACGAGCAGCTGCGCCACACCACCCTGCTCAAAGAGCAGATCGTCGCCTGTGTCCCCCATGATCACCCGTTTGCCAACCAACCGGCAATCACCCTCGAGCAATTTTGCCAGCAACCGCTGGTGCTGTTCCGGGAAGGATATTTCCTGCGGGAATCGGTCAGCCGCTACTGCCAGCAACACAAAATCACCCCGGATATCCGCTTTGAAACCAACCTGATCGAGTTGCTCAAATCCCTGGTTCGCAAAGAAATAGGCATCTGTACCTGCCTGCCGATGATCCTGCGCGAGGAGCCGGATCTCGTCACCGTGCCGTTTGACCCGCCGATCCCGCTCCATCTCGGTCTCGGCTGGAAGTCCAGCCACTACCTGTCCAGCGCATCACGGGCCTTTGTCGATTTCCTCCAGGCCCGGCTTGCCCGAGAGAATGTTTGAAGCCACTCAACCTTTATTTTTAACCGCGGTGATTTTCTGCGTATGAGCGCCTCGCTAACCTTGAATTCTATATTCATAACCCGAGCGAAAAGGCCAGCCCATGGAGAAAAAAGTCAGCTACGATGCATTCTGGATGCCGTTCACCGCAAACCGAGATTTCAAAGCCAACCCGCGGATCATCAACCGCGCCGAGGGCATGTATTGTTATTCCGATCAGGACCGACAATTGCTCGACGCAACCGCCGGGCTCTGGTGTGTCAATGCAGGTCACGGCCGCAAAGAGATCGGGGATGCGATGGCCCGGCAAGTCGCCGAGCTGGACTACAGCTCGCCGTTTAATTTCGGCCACGACATCGGCTTCGAATTTGCCGAGCGACTGGTTGAATTCACCCCGGCCGGACTCGATAAAGTCTTCTTTACCTGCTCCGGCTCCGAAGCGGTCGAGAGCGCCCTGAAAATTGCGCTGGCGTACCAGCAAGCCAAAGGCAACGCCGGCAAATACAAACTAATCGGCCGAGAGCTGGGCTATCACGGCGTGAACTTCGGCGGCATTTCCGTCGGCGGTCTGACCCCAAACCGCAAAGGGTTCGGCCCGTTGTTGCCGACCGATCACCTCTCGCACACGCTGGATATTGCCAACAACGCGTTCAGCAAGGGGCTGCCGGAATATGGCGTCGACAAAGCCGAGCAACTGGAGCAGTTGATCCAGTTCCACGGCGCCGACAGTGTCGCCGCTGTCATCATCGAGCCGATTGCCGGGGCGGGCGGGGTGATCCTGCCGCCGAAAGGCTACCTCCAGCGGATCCGAGAAATCTGTACCCGACACGATGTGGTGCTGATTTTTGATGAAGTGATCACCGGCTGGGGCCGTCTGGGTTCACCGTTTGCCTCGATTGAGTTTGATGTCACCCCGGATCTCATCACCTCTGCCAAAGGGATCACCAGCGGCGTTGTCCCTCTGGGGGCGGTATTTGCCAAAGACGAGATCTACCAAACTGTGGTCAACAGTGCACCGGAAGGGGCGGTCGAGCTCTTCCATGGCTATACCTACTCCGCCCACCCGGTCGCTTGTGCAGCCGGTCTGGCGACCCTGGATATTTACCAGCGCGAGGGCCTGCTGGAGCGCGGTCGCGGCGACATTGGCCTGTATTTCGAGCAGGGGCTGCACTCGCTCAAAGATATTCCGTCGATCGTTGATATCCGCAACTACGGCCTGATTGGTGCCGTACAGTTCGCCGCACCGGCCGACGGTAAACCGATTGGCTTTGATATTCTCAAGCGCTGTTACGATCAAGGCGTGATGGTACGCAGCATGGGCAACACCATCGCCCTGTCACCCCCGCTGATCATCGAGAAAGAACATATCGACATCATTATCGATACCCTGGGGGCCGTGGCCAAAGATATCCCGGCCTGATCCCCGCCCTCGGTCCGCGCCATCGGGCTGAGGGAGCACCTCACGTTTTCTCATACCAATCACAGTAAGTCAGTGGTCAGAAATAGCGCAGGAAAAATGCTTGAGAACAAGGCTGAATTTTTTGATAAGTAGTGATTCTACAATTAAAAATTCTAACGCAGTTATCGAGCGTTTTAACTAGCTAGGATGACCAGTGATTTTCTACGATTGGTATTAACCCTGTCGTACTGTTTGCCGCCTGTGTCGCCACGCCGTGACCCGGCGGCTTTTTTCCGCAAACCCCACACATCCCTGCGCCCCCTCAATACCGCTTTGCCTGAGAACTGCTTTGGTCGCAAACAGCGTTCTGTCTTGTAACACTTTTTTCACCCGACAGGATGCACCACCAATAAGCACATGATAGCATATTGTTTTTTATGCGCGTCGCATTGCCGACGTGTTGGCGGTAGCGTGGTGGAATACGCAGTCCCTCAAAGTACTCGATGGATTAGCGCTCTATGAATGAATGCTCTATAAATTTTTCCGCGGGTCGTCTCACACATTTTCATGGACTACCTGCGCCCACTTTTTTCCTTCAGTGAGACTTTGAAATGCTTGAACTGCAAACCGAACGTTTAGTGCTCCGCCCGCTGTCGCTGACCGATGCTGCGCCGCTGCTGGCCATTTTCTCCGATCCGGAGGTGATGAAATACTGGGATGGCACACCCTGGTCATCACTTGCGCAAGCCACACAGTTTATTGAAAACGCAGCGTTTGATCCGAACCATCCTACCCATGTGGTGCTGGGTGTTTTTCTGAAAGAGACCCAGACGCTGGTGGGAAAATGTATGTTGTTTAACAGCCACCCGGAATCCAGACGGGCTGAGCTGGGCTTTGGGTTAGCCAAATCCTGCTGGGGACAAGGACTGATCGGTGAAGCCGCCGCCGCGCTGCTTCAGTACGGTTTTCGCACCCTGAATCTGAACCGGATAGAAGCTGAGATTGACCCGGACAACCGTGGCTCAGCCCGGGTACTGGAGAAACTGGGCTTTCGCCAGGAAGGCTATTTACCACAACGATGGATTATCAGCGGCCATGTATCCGACTCTGCCCTGTATGGCCTGCTGGCCGAACACTGGCACGCATGAACACTCTACACGTATAAACACTAGGCACATATAAATATTGGGCAAGCCTGGACATCGACCAACGCAGCGGGCAGTAGACGATAAGTCGCTCACAGAAAAGGAAGAGACGATGCTTCAAAACACCGAACCTCAATCCAACAAGATTACCCTGAAAGACGTCGACCAACACAACTACCTGGACTGCATTCGGCTGTCTTTACTGCCCGAGCAACAAGAAAACCTGGCATCCAATGCCATCACGATTGCGCAGTCGAAGTTCGAGCCCCACTATCGGCTCAAAGCGATCTGCCTCAATCAAAAAGTGATTGGGATGCTCGCCTTTTGCCATGAAGACGAGCCGGAAGATTTTGAGCTCTTCTGGCTGTTCCGCTTCATGATTGATGCGCGACATCAGAATCAAGGCTACGGCAGCCGGGTATTGGCGCTCTTGGTTGAGGAAGTCAGAACGTTGGGTGGCAAGCACCTGAGAACCATGCACAAACCTGCCAACCGCCAGGCGTCCCGAGTCTATCAGACATTCGGGTTCCGTGAAATCGGTACTCTAGACGACGGCGATACCTTGCTCACGCTTGAACTCTAATCGCGGCCAGACACGCTTCTCCCTTCAGGGGCATGACCTTTATCAATCGCCCCGTTTCTGGGCTGGGCCGGTGTTTGCCTGCTGGTTTGTTATGTGGCCGCAAAACTGCTCAATCCGGCCTTGTTCGGCAGCTAATCTGCCGATGTTTCAGGTGATTGCCCGGCAACCGAATCAACACCGTTCACTTCAACGCACGCAAGAGATAATCCAAGATGATCCACATCGATTATTTGGCTGATGTACCCGAGTATGCCCCGGAACTGGCAAGGGCGATCTCCGCTCACTGGCAGACACGGCTGCCGGAAGAGACCTATGAGGAGCGCTACCGAAAGCTGATGAGCCACAGTCAGAAAGATCGCCTGCCGATTGCTTGGGTTGCTCATGAACAGGGCCGCCCCCTGGGCACCAGTGCCCTGCGCGTCTGCGATCTGAATGACCGTGAAGACCTCACGCCCTGGCTTGCCGGCGTGTTTGTGTTACCGGCGCATCGGGGTCAGGGAATTGCATCACGCCTGTGCCGTGTTGCAGAAAACCACGCCTGGAATCTAGGATACCCCCGGCTGTATCTGCATACCCCGGATCAGCAAGCGCTCTATCGCCGCCTTGGCTGGCAGACACGAGAGCAAACCCTCTGGGGCCACATCCCCACCGAAATCATGGACAAAACGCAGCCGCGACTCAACAACATAACAGAAGCATGAACAAGGAAAGCGCATGAAGTCAGCAGTTCTGGTCATTGACGTGCAAAACGGTATTTTTGCCGCCGAAAGACAGCCGTACAACAGCACCGTGGTCGTCAGCAATATCAATAAACTCATCACCCACGCCAAAGCGGCGGGTGACACCGTGATTTTTGTCCAACATCAGATGCCGGGCATGGTCGAGTATGGTAGCCAGCCCTGGCAGCTCTTCGCAGAACTCATGGTCGGTGACGAAGACATCCGGATCAGTAAAACCGCCCCAAATGCTTTCTTCGAAACAGAGCTTGAAGCCCTGCTCGATCAGCATGACATTCAAACCCTCACCCTGTGCGGTTACTCTTCCGATTTCTGTATCGACCGGACCGCATTCGAGGCCGCTTCCAAAGGCTATCGCGTTCACCTGCCGGCAGATGCCCACACCACCCATGACAAGCCGCATTTAACCGCCGACAAAATCATTGAGCATCACAACTTTACCCTGTCGATGCATCCGAATATCCACCTGCACGCGACACGGGTATTTACGGCTAAGTAACCGAAGTGTGCCAAGAAACCAAGACTGGCCGTCACCACCCGTCACTTGTGCACTTTTCCCCGATTCATGCAACTGACGGCAACCATCGGTTGCCACAGACAAAACAGGACGTCTTATGTTTACCGGAATCGTTCAATCCATCGCAACCCTCAACCGTATCAGTGATCAGGGCGGCATTCGCACCTTTGTCATCGATTTTCAGCCCGGCTTTTGTGACGGCCTGGAAATCGGCGCCAGTGTCGCCGTTGACGGCGTCTGCCTCACCGTCACCGAGCTCATCTCCGAGGTTCAGGTCAAGTTTGATGTCATGCTGCAAAGCCTGCTCATCACCACCCTCAGCGAGTATGAACCCGGCACAACAGTGAATGTCGAGCGGGCAGCCAGAGACGGTGCCGAGATCGGCGGCCACCCGCTTTCCGGCCATGTTGATTTTAAAACCCCAATCCTGGCTGTTCAGCAAATTGAAGATAATTACTGCCTGCGCCTGAAACTCACCGATACCTGGAAACGCTATGTCTTTCCCAAAGGGTATATCGCCCTCAACGGTGCCAGCCTGACCCTCTCCGCGGTCAACAAACAAGAAGGCTGGTTTGAAGTCTGGCTGATCCCGGAAACCCGGCGGATGACGGTGTTTGAACAGAAGGCGGTCGGTGATCACATCAATGTTGAAATTGAGCGCGGCACCCAAGTAGTCGTTGATACCGTGCGTGATACGCTGGAAGAAAACCTCGGCGCGTTGCTGCCGGCATTTGAACAACTTCTAGCACAACAAGGCATGGATATCGATACCCTGGGCCAGAAGATGAAAGCGTTGGACAACCCCAAATCCCAATAAAGCCATCGGTCTCAGCACCTGAGCCAGTCCGTCAGGCACAAGGCGCCATGCTGGATAACGTCAAATAAGTTAAAACTTAAAAGAACAGGGAGGTTCTTTGCCGACAGAGCTGCTCTTGGGGGCGATAGCCCTGCTCACCTCCGCCGTTGCCGGGATTCTCGGGTTCGGCGGCGGGATGCTGCTGATCGCCATCCTGCCGGTATTTCTCCATCCGGCGACCGTCATTCCGCTCCACGGTATTACCCAACTGACGAGCAATGCTTCGCGGATGTTGTTTTCCCTTAAAGATGTCCAGTGGTCGCTGCTGCCGCCCTTTCTCATCGGCTCCGCCGTCGGCATTGTGCTGTTTGGTTTCCTGTTGGCGAATCTGCCGACCAACCTGATCCCAGTCGCCATCGGTCTCTATATCCTGCTGAGCCTGTGGAGTGAGCGGTTTTCACAATGGATCAAGCGGTATGAGAACTTTTATCTGATCGGAGGACTGCAAACCGGCTTAGGCTTGATGGTTGGCGCTACCGGTCCGCTGGCCCTCAGCGTGCTGACCAAACGGCTCAACAACCAAAATCAAATCATTGCCACCAGCGCCCTGCTGATGGCCATCAGCCATATCGCCAAGATCCTGGTGTTCGGCTATTTGGGCTTTTCCTTTGCAGAACATCTGGAGACATTACTCTACCTGGTCACCGGCGCCATCATCGGATCCTGGCTCGGTACCCGACTGCGCCAGTTCGTCGGCAACCCGCACCTGATCATGCTGATCAAGCTGGCACTGAGCCTGCTGGCGATCAAGATGATCATGGCGGTTGTTTAAAGCAATTTTTCGCAGGTACCGCGCGTTTTACTCCGGCTCCCCGGCCTCGTCTTCGACGACAATATCCGTTTCTTCACCGGCTTCAGCGAGCCAGCGTTGTATCGCCGGACTGTTCAACACTTTTTGCTGATACGCGCTGGCCTGATCCGACAACGGCAACCCGTATGTTTTGAACCGCAGTGCCACCGGGGCAAACATCGCATCGGCTATCGACCAATCCCCGAACAGCCAGCCACCGGCATAACGCGCCATTTGCTGAGACCAAATGGCATCGATCCGTGCGATATCTTTCAGCGCCCCTTCACTCAATTCGACTTTCCTTTGCGCCCGGCAGTTCATCGGCAGCTCATTACGCAAGGACGAAAATCCGCCGTGCATTTCTGCCGCCAGCGCCCGCGCCCTGGCCCGCTCCTGGAGTGAATCCGGCCAGGCCCGACCATCAAGATAAGCCTCATTCACGTATTCAAGGATCGCGAGCGATTCCCACACCGTCACATCACCGTCGACCAGCGCAGGCACTTTGGCGGTCGGGGTTACAGATTCCAGCGTTTGGTAAAAATCTTCCGTAAACAGCTTCAGCTTTACGACCTCAACATCCAGCTCGTACTGGGCAAACAACAACCAGGCGCGTAACGACCAGGTGGAATAATTTTGGTTGGCAATATAGAGTTTCATCGGTCCCTCGTTGGTCTCTGTGTCATGAGTTTGTAGCTTAAGGGATTGTTTTACCGGGGACGAACGGATAATTTTGATGGAACCTATGAATCAGAACGATGGATAGACAGTCCCGCCATGGATATTGATGCCCTGAGAAGCTTTCTCGCGTTTGCCGAGACCGGCAGCTTCACCCGCGCCGCGAAACAAATCAACCGGACCCAATCAGCATTCAGTGCCCAGATGCGCAAACTGGAGGCCGAGCTGTGCGTCAATCTGTTTGAGAAAGAGGGCCGCAACCTGGTCCTCAGTGAGGCCGGGCTGGCGCTACGCACCCATGCCGAGCAGCTCGTCGCGATGCACAATCACGCCCTCAGGCAGGTCAAACGCTATGAAGGTAAGCGCCCGCTGCGACTCGGCTGTCCGGAAGATTACAACGACATCATTCTGCCGCGAGTCATCCGGGAGCTCAGCCAGGCCGATCCAACCTGCTCGATCCAGGTGTTCAACGAGCCCAGTATCACCCTCAGAGCCTGGCTGGATGAGGGCAAAATTGACGCCGCAATCCTCACCCGGGCACCCGATAGCGAAGAAGGCCATTGGCTCGCCAGCGATCAGGGCGTCTGGATTGCCAGTGAGACATTCACGCTCGACGACACCCAGCCCGTGCCCTTGGCCTTGTTTCAGTCCGATTGCAAATATCATGCGGCAGCCATCAACGGCTTGACCAAACGTGGCACGCCGTATCGGCTGCTGGCCTGTTGCAATACGGCTTCCGCCCAACGCGCCCTCGTCCGGGAAGGCATGGCGATCGGGGCGATGGGACGGCTCAGCGTCACGGATGATCTGCGCATCCTCGACCACATGCCGGCGCTGCCCGCCGTGGATATTGTGCTGGTCTGCGGGGTTCAGCCCCACCCCTTGTTAGACCCAACATCGATTGAGCGACTAATCCAAGGAACTGCGAATAAAACTGAGCGCGATTAACGGTCACTCGTCAGTCTCAGAGCAGATGCGCACAACATTTCTCGAACCAAACAGAGTAGGAATTCACCATGCCTCGATATCAATTTTTCACCTTTCCGCACAATCAAAAGACCGACTTTACCTATCTGAACATGGATACCGCGACCTTTTCAGAAGATAAACTGGCCCTGCTGGCACAGAACTTTGAACTTGACGGCCCCCCGATTGATGCAGTCAGCGCACAGGCCGCCGTTGAGAAATATCAAAGTGATCTTCAACGGCCACTCGAAGACTATGGCCGCTCATCGGTCATTTATGTTCTGGTTGAAGGTGTCCTCACCTGGTGGCGAAAACGAATGAGCAAGTCATCCAGCTAATCGCTGCTTTAGCCACAGGCTATTTAACCAAGGAATATCAATCGAACAACCTGCGCTTTGGCGGAAGAAGGGTTCCTCGCACTGGTGGCATTCTCATTTCACAGCATGAGTGTGAACAAGCGCTCAGGGCGGTATTAGACGCCGACCCATTTATCCAAAGCGGGGCAGTGTCTTATTCGATTACCGAATTTACGCCTGTCATGGCTGCTGAAGCATATGCACATCTCTTAACCTGAATGCTTGTCACACAAGCTTGCCCGCCTCACTTATGGCTACAGATCGATCACATGGCCAGTTGCCATCTCCGCGAAAAGAAGGGAATATAACGCCATAAAATCAAGGAATAATAGCGCGTCAGGCATGATGTCGGTTGATGTCTGACATCGCGCGATTTGGAATGACCGCTCATTTGAGCAAGCAAAGGAGACTGTGATGGTCATCATTCGGGAAATGGATATCGCTGACTACGAGCCGGTCATTGAACTCTGGCGGCAAACGGAAAATTTGTCGCTGCGCGATACCGATTCGAAAGCAAGCATCGGAGCCTATTTACAAAGAAACCCGGGCCTGAGTTTTGTCGCACTCATGGGTGATGAAATCATCGGTGCGGTATTAGTCGGTACAGATGGCCGCCGCGGCTATTTGCAGCATCTGGCCGTAAGCATTGAGTACAGAGGCCAGAACATCGGCCATCAGCTGGTTGCCAAATCCGTTGATGCACTGGCATCGCTTGGCATTTCAAAGACCCATTTGTTCGTGTATCAAGACAACATCAACGCGCAGGGATTCTACGAAAAATTAGGCTGGTTTCCCCGTGATGAGATCCGGATGTATTCGTTCAACAGCTCCGGCAATCACAATGCCTAAACACGGCATGATGCCGAATGGATACCACGCATAAGGAAATCATTGTGCTCTCAACGCTCCTGAACCACCACCGATCACCGCGGCTTGATTGCGAACACATCCCGATCACCGATGCCATCACGCTGCGCCATTTAGCCCTCGGCCATGCCGAAGGACTGCTGGATGCGGTCGAACGCAGCCGCCCCCAGTTGGCCACGTTCCTCGGCTGGGTGGAACAAGTCATTAATGTATCCGGCGCGCGGCAATATATCCGGGACCGAATCGACGCACCGTCTCCCGGTGCCCGATGGTATGCAATTTTCCACCAACAAACATTCTGCGGCGTGTTCGGGATTAAATCGATCGCACCCCGCTCGCACATCGCCGAAGTCGGCTACTGGCTCAGTAGCGAGGTTCAGGGCAAAAGAGTGATCCCCCAAGTCCTTACCGCGCTCATTCCGGCCCTGGCGCAGGAGACCAACGCCGACATTGTTGAATTTCGCTGCCTGGAGCACAATCAGGCCAGTATCCGGGTCGCCACACGAGCCGGAGCCAAATGGATCAAATCCGTCGATCATCAAATGGATGTTCACGATGCGGCGCAAAAACTCAACATCTACCATCTGGCACTGAAACCATGGAAAATTTAAGCCGGGCCGCTTCACCCCTGCAAACCTTCACCTTAACCACCCGGAATGCCACTCCTGCGGATTTTGAGTTTCTGTATCAGCTGAAGAAAAAGGCGGAATACGAAGCTGTGGACGCTGTATTTGGTTGGCATGAGGCGACCCAAAGAGCCATCCACCAGCAAGAATGGGATGAAGCACGACCGACTCTCATTGAAGTCAACCAGGAACCTGCCGGCAGCATCTTATTTCAACATCATGGCGAGTATTGGTATCTCGGCCGCTTCTTCCTACTGCCTTCATTTCATGGTCTCGGCATCGGCAGTCAGATCCTGAGCCAGCTATTGCAACCCGCTGATGAGCAGGGTCTCCCTGTCCATTTATGCTACCTACAGGGCAACCGAGTCAGCAGCCTGTACCGGCGCTTTGGTTTTGTCCCGGTCAGGGAAGACAATCACTTTGTCTATATGATCCGTCCTCCCGGAGCGATGTACCCAAAATCATCATCAACTCATTGACCTTGACCGGAATATGCTCTGAGTAATCCTCACGCCTGAACTGACTGCTGCGCATAAAACACAAGAACCAAACCTCATTCCGAGACCGGTCGCCTTCATTCAAACAAGTGAGGAAACACCGGCACTTGGGCCTGATAATGCGTCCCCTGAGCCGCGTTGAGCAGACCGCTGCCGGCACCTGCCCTGGCACATCAACGCTTCGGACACTACCTCAGCTCAATACCTCAGATAAATGCTGCCGACTCCCGCCACTCTTTACGAAACGCCTTCACGCCGTCTTCATAGCCAAGGATCAGCATCAGCACTCCCAATCCACCAACCAGCAAAATCGCCCCAAGGATCGGGCCCACCACGTAGCTGAACATCATTTGAAACGGCAAATAGCAGGTATAAGCAAAACACTTCAGGATCAGATCTTTCATAACTTTTCTCCAAACTAAAAATGAGCGCGCTCATTTAATATAATTTGAGCGCGCTCATTTTTCAACAGCCGACTTTCTGCAATCCTGGCATCCGGGCGACGAAACCCTGAAAAATCAGATACAATGGGGACTGCACCAGAGGGAATCACCATGACCAGCACCAAGAAACAGCAGACACGCGAGACCATCCTGAGCAGTGCCTGGCACCTGTTCCACCAGCAAAGCTATGCCGAAACGACGACCCGACAAATCGCCACCGCTGCCGGTGTTGCGACCGGCACGGTGTTCTCGCACTTTCCGGCCAAAATCGATTTGCTCAAGGCCGGGGTTGAGCAACAAGTCGAACGTGTCCTCCAAGCCGCAGCAGCCAACGATACCGCCTACACTCCAGCGGAGCGACTGCTCCACTATGCCCGGTACCTGTTTGATTACTACCTGCAGCAACGGGAATTCAGCATGGAGTTATTTAAGGAGCTGATCTGGCAGCAACCCCAACTCAACCCGCAGATTATTGCATTTCAACAGCGGTTGTTTTCGCACCAAAGCACCTACGATCCGATGATGGCTCAGGTGATGATGGAACTCTATTTCATGACCTTAATCACCGGGCTGCAAACGCCTGATGCCACCACGGAAACCCTGCTGGAAAACCTTCGCGCCCGGCTGGCCTGTCTGCAACTGCCTCAAAACATGGTTTAATCCGCCGACAACTGCCTGAGGCATCAAAGCCTTCCGGGCGCTGAACACTCACGGGCATCAAAAAAATCCCGCCGCCTCACCCTTAAGAATGGCTTTTTTGTTTCTTAAGGGATTCTTAAGTCTTTCCCCCTAATGTTGAGTCATACACCAGACATATAGGGGCAAGGCTATGCGCAATGCGCAATGCGCAATGCGGATCAAAACAGCACTTATTCGCTGCAAATAATTCATAACAACCACCCGTCGCGGCAAGAAGTCGAGCGCTATATTGCAACCCGGTATCGTGCAGCCTTTCATGCCAACCTAAGTCAATTTATGCCCGCGTTCATGGCCGTTTACGACCAATCGCAACAGTTACATGCTGCCTGCGGTTTTCGGATCGCAGATCAAGGGCCGCTCTTTCTGGAGCAATACCTGAGCCAGCCTGCGGAGGCCGCAATTCTTTCCTGCTGTGGTATTAGGGTACAGCGAGAAAAGCTGGTTGAATTCGGTCAACTGGCCTCTTTCTCCCCGGGTATGTCTCCGCGCCATTTCTGGATGATGGCCCAGTATTTGGTCGATGCCGGATACGAATGGGCGATTTTCACCGCGACCGATCCGCTGTACGCCATGCTGACCCTGCTGGGGCTGAAGATGACGATTCTGTCCGCCGCCAGTCCGGATGTGATCCCGGATGCGGCACAAACCTGGGGCACTTATTATCACCACCAGCCCCGGGTCTCCGTCGGGAATCTGGCCGAAGGCCTGCAGCAACTCAGCCAGCGTTTTTTCCAGATTATCCAACCGTCGCGTGGTCTCAGGAGAATCATAAACATGGATACTGTTTTAGGGGCTCTGGCCCATTTCGCCACCACCACACCCGCCCACCCTGCACTGATAGGCCGGGCACATGGCCAGCGCCCCCGTCTTTGCGGCCTGCGCCCGCGGTGACATCCAGCCCGAGACTTACATTGCCTTTCTGACGCAGGCCTACCACCACGTCAAACATACCGTGCCTTTGCTGATGGCCTGCGGCGCCCGCCTGCCGGAGCATTACGAATGGCTGCGCCAGGCGCTCGGGGAATACATCGAGGAAGAAAAAGGCCATCACGAGTGGATCCTCAATGATCTGGTCGCCTGTGGGGCCGCCTCAGACTGCGTACGCGCCAGCCAGGGTCTGGGCGCCGTCGGACCGGACATCGAGCTGATGGTGGCTTATCTCTATCACCAGATTGATCGCCGAAATCCGATGGCATTTTTCGGCATGGTCTGGGTACTGGAAGGCACCAGTGTCAGTGTCGGCGGTCAGGTGGCCGAGGCTATTCAGCAAGCGTTGCAGCTGCCGGATACCGCGATGAGCTACCTCAAATCTCACAGCAGCCTGGATCAGGAACACATCCGGCTGCTCGAAGGCCTGATGAACCAGATCACCAACCCGGTCGATCAGCAAGCCATCATTGACGGGGCCAACATGGTCTTCCGTCTGTATGGCCAAATGCTGCACCACCTGCCTCTCCAAGGCAAGATGCAGGTCGCCTGAACGCATGACTCCAAGGAACGATGACCATGAATCTTGATCAGAAACGAATTTTGCTCACCGGAGCAACGGGTGGGATCGGCAGCGCAACGGCAATCAAACTGGCCGAAGCCGGTGCGCACCTGGTATTGGTCGGGCGTCAGCAGGACAAACTTGATGCCCTGAAAGCGTAGCTGGCCAATCCAGGACAGCACCTGGCCATCACTGCCGATCTCAGTCAGCCGGACGGGCTGAGCACGCTCGACAGCACCTGCCGAACCTGGCGCGAGCAGGGGATCCGGATTGATGTGGTGATCAACAATGCCGGGACCAATCAGTTTGCCTATCTGTCCCAGCGGTTGGGCGCCTCGATTGAGCAGGAATTTCAACTCAACCTGATCGCGCCGGTACTACTGAGTCAGAAAGCGTTGGGCTGGATCAACCGTCCGGGGATCATCCTCAATGTCGGTTCGACCTTCGGTGTTATTGGCTATCCGGGCTTCAGCACCTACTGCGCGGCCAAAGCCGCCCTGCACCGCTTCAGTGAAGCCATGCAACGCGAGCTGCAAGGGGCCGGAATCCAGATGTTGTATCTGGCCCCCCGGGCAACGGCCACCCGACTGAACGACGACCAGGTGACCGCGCTCAATGACGCGCTGGGCAACCACACTAACCAACCCGAAACTGTAGCTGCAGCGATTATCACCGCGCTCCGAAAAGAATCAACCTGCACCTGGTTAGGTTGGCCGGAAAAACTGTTTGTCCGGCTGAACCAGCTGCTACCGGGCCTCGTGAGCAGCTCGATCCGCAAACAACATGCCCGAATCACCGAATTTGTCAGCAAGACACTGTAATTTCAGCTTGAGAGGACATCCCCATGAAAGTACGTAACCCGCTCATTGCCACCATGATTGCCACTGGCGCGCTGCTGTTTACCTATCACACCCAAGCCGCGGAGACCATGACCCTGGAAGCGATTCAGCACCAGTGGGCCCGCTGCAAATATGATGTGTTTAATGAAGATAACAAAATTCGCTGCCTCGAAACCCTGATCCAGGAAAACCAGCAAGCACTCAGACATGCCCCGGTCAACAATGAACTGAAAGTCTGGCTGGCCATCAACAAAAGCACTCTGGCCGGTGTCGACGGCGGCCTCGGTGCGCTGTCGCTGGTCAAAGAGGCCAAATCCCTTCTCGAGGAAGTGATTGATAAGAATCCAAAAGTGTTAGAAGGATCCGCTTATACCAGCTTAGGTTCACTATACTACCAGGTGCCCGGATGGCCGATCGGGTTCGGCGATGATGAAAAAGCAGAGCAAATGCTGAAAAAAGCGCAACGCGCCACACCGCGCCCGGGACGTCCGCTGGCGGATCGCGGCAGACAACAAGAAATTGCAACTAAGCTGAAGGAACTGCAATAGTCATGCGCATTTTACTGGTGAAGATGATGCCATGCTCGGCGAATCCATGGTGGCTTCTCTCAGCCGCCGTGGCTACACCGTCGACTGGTTACAACAAGGCAATGGGGTTGAACTGGCGCTGAACACCGAAGAGTTTATGGCGATCATTCTCGACCTCACCCTGCCCGATACCGATGGCCTGGAGGTACTCCGGCGGATTCGCAGGGCAGGTCATCAACTACCGGTGATGATCCTCACCGCCCGGGATGAAATTAACGATCGGGTCAAAGGGCTGGATGGCGGGGCCGATGACTATCTGGTCAAGCCGTTTGCCCTTGAGGAACTGCTCGCCCGGCTCCGGGTGCTGCTCCGCCGCCGATCCGGCCAGACCGAGACCACCCTGGAAGTCGGCGCCCTCACCCTTTCGCTGGTGAACAACGAGGTGCAATACCAGGGCGAGCCGATCAAACTGACCAAAAACGAATTCAAAATTCTGGCAACCCTGGCCACTCAGGCGGGTCGGGTGCTGAGTAAGGAGAAACTCCAGCAGGCCCTGCATGGCTGGGATGATTGGCGGTAGCGTCCCGAAATTGTGCTGAAAGCTGACCGCGATGTTGACGCAGCCAGCGTCCTTTTGCGAGGTATTGTATATGCAAGGTATTACGTGCGCAGGATATTGTGTTTTGCAACATATCGAGCCGGACTAGCGCTCCCCTTTCATTGCAACCCCTTTCTCCATGGCATCCAGGTGTTCGATCAACATATTCGGCGGGCACTGCCGCATCGCCACCCGCCGCAATAAATCAGCGCTTTCATCATCTCCGCCCAGACAACGCTGAATACTGGCATTGATCTCTTCATGCTTCACCCCGTCGTGAGACAGGGCTTCAATCCACTTATATTCCACGGATTCTAAATCGAGTATGGTATCGCGGCCAATTAACATTCTACCCATAGCAGTACCATTCCCTAACGAAAAATAAACACCTGTAACCATATGATACTTTATGGGTATTACAGAAACATTTCTGAGTGTCAGATCACAACTTAATCGTTTGTATCCCGTCACATCAGTAATCGCCGCGCGTGACGACAGCACTCTAGTGCGCACCTGAAACCACTGTTTGAAAACGACTTTTTCCCTGTCAGGGAAGCATAGGCGGTGCAATCCATCGGCTGAAAATAAACTGACCGTCTTTGACCGTCATTAAAACTGCGCTCTTCGTCGGATCGCCGGAATTACGAAATTCAATCTGACCGGTGATCCCTTCGTATTCAGGCATGGTTCTCAGCGCATCACGCAACTCTTGCGGCTCGGTACTCCCGCTGCGCTTCGCCGCTTCAAATAACAAACCAAACGCATCATAGGTCAGGGCAGCGACATCATCAGGATCCCGCTGGTAGGCTTCGCGATACCGAGCCCGAAAATTGAGCGCCTGACCACTCGCCTTATCAACGGCATAGTGGGCACTGAAATATGCGCCTTCAAGAATATCCCGATCAGATTCGGGGATTTGTGCCCAACTGTCACTCCCCAACAGCTGGGTAGTGATCCCTGCGGCTCGGGCCTGGCGTGCCTGCTCCGGCACCTCGTTGTAATAATTAGGTAAGAACAGAATATCCGGATTGGCCGATTTGATTTGCCGGAATTGCTCTTCAAGGTTCGGGGCATCCCGGGTATAGAGCTCAAAGGCAGCCATTATCCCGCCCATGGCCTGAAACTCGGTACTGAACACTTCGGCCAGCTTGCGATTGTAATCGCTGGATACGTCATACAGCACCGCAGCGGTCCGCGCGCCCAGCTCGTCATAGGCAAACTTCGCCATCAGTTGTCCCTGGAAGGTATCGACATACGCGACCCGGAATACCCAGTCTTTGTTCAGGGTGGTTCTGGGATTGGTCGACCAGGGGCTCAGCAGCGGAATTTTGGCATATTCAGCATATCTGGCAGCCGGAATCGCATTCCGGCTGGCCTGCGGGCCAATAATAGCACTGACATTTTTCTGGTTAATCAACCGCAGGGCCGCACTGATGGTATGCTCCGCATTATCCTGGTTATCCTCGGTCAGCAGCACCACCCGGTATTGTTGGTTGTTGATGATCAACCCGCCCTGCTGGTTCACAGTTGCCACCGCCAGTTCGGCCGCTTCCACCGTTGCCCGGCCAACTTCCGGGATCTGGCCGCTCACCGGCGCAATCAGCCCGACCCGAAATTCCGGCTGCTGCTCAGATCGCTCTTCACAGCCGCTCAACATCAAGCTGGCTAACATGATCAAGGCTACCAATCCCTTCATCGATCTCCCCTTCTAGACTTGTTGCGCCGCGTTGTCCTTACGTCCGGTGAGGATGTAAGTATGCATTTTGCCCTTGCCTTTAATCTCGATCATTCCACGGTCTTCAAAGAGATAGCGATCACGAAGATGCCGGTAGGTCGCTTCTGTGATCTGAATCCCCCCTTTCAACCCCTGCGATTCCATTCTTGAGGCAGTATTGACCGCATCGCCCCAGATATCGTAGATGAACTTTTTGGTCCCGATAACGCCGGCCACCACCGGGCCGGTGTTGATGCCGATACGAATGCTCAGGTCCCGTTGGTGCTTGCGATTAAAGCAGGCAATCACATCAAGCATATCCAATGCCATTTCAGCGATGACCTCGGCATGATCAGCCTGCGGGATCGGCAATCCCGCCCCGACCATATAGGCATCGCCCATGGTTTTGATTTTCTCCAGGCCCCGGGCTTCACTCAGGCGGTCAAACTCACAAAAGATCTCATTGAGCAATCCGACCAAATCCGCCGCCGCCAACTCAGCGGACAAGGGCGTGAAGTTGACGATGTCAGCAAACAAAATAGTCACATCGGCATAGCTGTCCGCGATCGTTTCTTCCCCTTGCTTGAGCCGGGCCGCAATGGGCGCTGGGAGGACATTCAGCAGCAGGTGCTCTGATTTTTCCTGCGCTTCCGCCAAATCATCCAGGGTATGCTTCAACCGCCCGATCATCTGGTTAAAGTTCTGAGCCAGCAACCCGGTTTCATCCTCGGTCAGGACCGGCGCAACCTGCGACAAATCGCCAGCGGTAATTTTCTGGGTGGTGTCCGTCACGGCCGTAATGGGCTGGGTGATCCGGGCGGCGATCAGGTAGATCCCCACGCTGAGTACCCCAACCGCCAGCAGGCCGACGGCCAGGATCATCCCGCCGAACCGGTTCGCCGGGGCCAGCGCGATACTGGCCGGGATCTCGGAGATTAGGGCAACTCCCAGCGTCGGTAACCAGCGATAACTGCCAATCACCGCCTCTCCGGCATAGTTGTCATACAACCCGGCGCCGCGCTCGCCACGCAAAGCCGCATCAATCCCTTCGCTATGAACCCCGCGGGGATACGCTTCACTCCCGAATCGATCGGCGGAAATCACCCGGTTGAGCGAATCAACCAGATACGACGCCACCGGCTCGGCTCGGGCACTTTGCCGACCGGCAATTTCCACCAGTACGGACAGCCGGATATGCGCGGCCAGAACCCCGATCAACTCACCAACCGGGGAGTACAGCGGGGTCGACACGGTCAAGGTCGGCGCCGCAGTTTCCGGTGACGGATAGACTTTTTGCACAAAGGTGCCTTTCAGCCCCTCAATGAAAGACTGATCGCTATGCCGGTACTCCCCCTCATGCACCGGCTGGGTGGAAAAAAAAACATGGCCGCCGACTTTGGTCATCATAAATATTTCGGTCAGGTCGGAAACCCGTGCCACCCGGCTATCGAGAAACGTCGAGAAATAAAGCATTTCAACCAGCTTGAAGTAGGCAGTCTGGTACTGAGTCGAGTCCGGCGTTTCCCCCACTAAGTCACTGACCGCCCGTTGCAATTCTCCCAGCCGGGCCATACCGGTGACAATCGCCACCTGGTCATCGATATAGCGTTGAATTTCTGAAGCTTTATGCTCTGCAGTCACATCAAACTGGGCGATGGCCATCTCCTGATGCGTCGCTGCGGCCAGCTGATAGGTCACCAACGCCAGCGCCACCACCACCAGCACGGAAACCAGCAGAAAGTAAGCCGTCATCCGTGCTTTCAGACTCTTTTGCAAAAGCCCCATCACACCCCCTGTTTTGAGCAGTATTCAAAATCAGTATAGTCGGCCTGCCGTCACTCTTTTGCGCATGTTTTAGCGCTGGCTGCCAGCCGATCACCGAGCCAAAATGAACTAATCTGATAAGAACCCACAACTGAACATCGAACGGATATCCGGGGGGAGAGAAAACTCACCGCCACGGCAGGCAGCGACGCTCGGAGAACGCGCATGCATGACACTTTTCTGTTAGTGCTGGGCCTGATCGGCCTGCTGACCATTGCCAGTCTGCTCCTGCCCATCGCCAACCGGATCAATTTTCCCTATACCGTCCTGCTGGCTGTCGCAGGGAGCTTGCTGGGGATCCTAGTTCTGACCGCAGGGGGTGAACACCCGCCGGGCCTGTTCGGTGATTTTCTGGCCTCGCTTGAAGCCCTCAACATTACCTCGGAAGCGGTGTTCTTTGTGTTCCTGCCAGCATTGATCTTTGAGTCGGCCCTGAATATCAATGCCCGCCACCTGATGAGGGATATCGGCCCGATCCTGCTGCTGGCGGTCCTCGGCCTGTTGATTTCCTGTGTTCTGGTCGGGGTGCTGGTCTGGGGTGTTTCCGACATCAGTCTGGTCGCCTGCCTGTTGCTGGGGGCGATTGTTTCCGCCACCGACCCGGTCGCGATTGTGGCGATTTTTAAAAACCTCGGCGCGCCGAAGCGGCTGACCATTCTGGTGGAAGGGGAAAGCCTGCTCAACGACGCGACGGCCATCGTGCTGTTTACGATTTTAGTGGCTATCTTACTCGGCGAGGCCCAGGCCGGACTCCTCTCGGCCACCGGGCAATTTCTCAAAGTCTTCTGCGGCGGGATCCTCGTCGGCCTGATCGCATCCGTGCTGGTCGCCGCCCTGATCGGCAAACTGCGCAATATGCCGCTGGTCGAAATCACCCTGACAATTTGTCTGGCCTATCTCAGTTTTCTCTTTGCCGAGCATTATCTTCATGTCTCCGGTGTGATGGCCGTGGTCACGGCCGGACTCCTGATGAATTCCTACGGCCGGACCCAGATCTCCCCCAAAACCTGGCACGCCCTCACCGAAACCTGGGAAGAGCTGGCGTTTTGGGCCAACTCGCTGATCTTCTTCCTGGTCGGGTTACTGGTGCCCAAAGTCCTGATCACCTTTACCGGGGCACAGCTGCTGGCGCTGACAGTATTGACCATCACCGCCTTTGCCGCCCGAAGCGTGGTGTTGTACCTGATCCTGCCCCTGCTCAACAAGGTCGGGCTGGGCCAGAAAATCAGCTTGACCTTCCGCACCGTGATGTTATGGGGAGGTCTGCGGGGCGCCGTTTCCCTCGCGCTGGCGCTGGTGATCCTCGAAACGCCGGGCATTGATCAGGACATCAAAGCCTTCATCGCTGCGCTGGTAACCGGCTTTGTGCTCATTACCCTGTTCGTGAATGCACCCACCATGGGGATGATGATGCGCTTTTTTGGGTTGGATCGCCTCCCGCCGGCGGAGCAGATGATCCGCAACCGGGTCATGGCCCTGTCGATCAAACGGATCCGCAAAGGGCTGGATCATGCCGCCCGCACCGATCGCATCGCGCCTGCCATTGCGACCGGGGTTGCCGATATCTACGAGCAGCGGCTGAGCCGGGTCAAACGCTCGATGTCGACTGACACCGCACAGCCCGATACTGTCACGCTCAGTGTCGGCCTGACCACCCTGACCAATCATGAGCGGCACCTGTACCTGCAGCGCTTTGCCGACGGGCTGGACTCCGCCAAAATCAGCCGAACCCTGCTGTTTCATGCCGATGCCCTGCAAGACAGCCTGAAAATGAACGAAGTCGAAGGCTACAATCACGCCTACCGGCAAACATTGGGTTACGGGGTGACGTTCAAATGCGCCTTATGGCTCCAGCAATATGGCCACTTGATCCGACCGCTGGCGATCCAGCTCGCCAACCGGTTTGAAGTGCTGACGGTCGTCGAAACCGTCGTGACGTCGCTGCTGGACTACAACCGGGACAAGATCCCGCCGCTGTTTGGTGAGCCTGTTGCCGACCGCCTGGCCCCGCTGTTGCAAACCCGGCTGAAACTCACCCGCCAGGCACTGGACGCCCTGCGTCTGCAATATCCTGACTATGCCGAGACCCTACAGAAGCGCCATTTAGTGCGGGTGGCGTTGCGACTCGAAGAAACCAATTATCGCCAGATGCTCAGTGAAAATATGATCAGCCAGGAAGTGTTCGCGGATTTAACCCGGGAGCTGGATAAACGCAGCCGGATCATGGATCGCCAGCCGAAGCTGGATCTCGGCCTGGAGCCGGAAACCCTGGTCGCCAAGGTGCCGTTCTTCGCCCCGCTGCAAGCAGCCCAACGGCAGCAAATCGCGACCAAGCTGACACCGCTGCTGGTGGTGCCGGGTGAGCGCATTATCACCCAGGGCGAGCCCGGCAATGCGATGTATTTTATCTCCAGCGGCGCAGTTGAAGCCGAAGTGCTCCCCAAACCGGTCCGGCTCGGCAGCGGGGACTTTTTCGGCGAACTGGCGCTGCTGACCCAGGCTCCGCGCAATGCCCATGTCACGGCCATCAGCTACTGCCAGTTACTGATGCTGAAACTGACAGATTTCCAGCAGCTCACCGCAGACCATCCGGAACTACGGGCTCAGATCACCCACGCTGCCGAGCAACGGCTGAGCCCGGGCCAGCTTATCGCTCAGGTGCCTTTATTCAGTGCCCTCCACCCCGATGAGCTCCAGGCGATTGTCCGTCGCCTGCAAACCCGCGTTGCTGCCCCCGGGGAACCCCTCGTGATCCGGGGGGAAGTCGGTGATGCCCTGTATCTAATCGCTGCCGGCACGGTTGAAGTCCGGGCCGGACACGGTGAGCCCGCAATATCGCTTGGCCGGGGGGATTTTTTCGGGGAGCAGGCGCTGCTCACCGACAACCCGCGCAATGCCGATGTCGTCGCGACCGACTATTGCGAGTTACTGGTGCTCGAAAAATCAGCTTTTCATGATTTGGTGACCTCGCATCCGACGCTGCAAACACGCCTGCGCCGGACATAATCCTGCGATGCTCCGCTGATGGCCTGAAAACGAGCGTTCCGTGAAAACAGGCCTTCCAATTGCAGGTCGCCGGGGCGTGATTTTGACGGTCATGATCTGCATCTCACGCGTATCAGGGCCTTACCTTTGGTCGTTCAAAAAATTCGAACTATCTATTCAAATCTGACGGCTTATCACCGCGCTTTAGCTCACCTACACTAACAACCAAGCGATGAGAGAAGGCATGCGAACTTGTCTCACGAGAAAACAGACATTCGAATTTTTTGAGGTAACTCTGATGAACAAGCAAACACTGACGACGATTCTGCACAGCAAAGCCGGCATGGGTGCCCTGAGCCTGCGTATTCCGGCCGGGATCATTTTCATGGCCCATGGTTCCCAAAAACTGTTTGGCTGGTTTGGCGGCTACGGCCTGGAAGGTACCGGCCAGTGGATGGCTTCGATTGGTCTGGAACCCGGTGTGTTGATGGCCTTAATGGCCGGCAGTGCCGAGTTCTTCGGGGGGCTGCTTCTGGTACTCGGCCTGCTCACCCGCCCGACCGCGCTGATCCTAGCCGTGACCATGGTCGTCGCGATTGTCAGCGTCCACCTGGAAAACGGCCTCTTTCTGGCGAACAACGGCTATGAGTTCGGTCTGGCACTGCTGGCGGCATCCGTCTCGCTGATGCTCTCCGGAGCCGGATCTGTGTCCACCGATAACTGGCTGGTGCGTCAGTTGTCACGCTAAAGAGTGTTCTCCGGGGGCAAGGTCTGAGATACTCTCAACAGGATATTCAACGTATCCGTCTGAAGTGTGATGCATTTCAGACGGGCAACCTGCCCTAGTCACAACCTTTCACTACAAGGAGCACGTTATGAAGGTGATTGCTTTTGCAGCCAGCACCCATTCCAAGTCGATCAACAAACAACTGGTTACGTATGCTGCCAACCTGCTGGATAAAGTCGAAGTCGAGCTATTGGATTTGAACGACTACGAGCTGCCGCTCTACAGCCAGGATAAGGAGCTTGAACTGGGCCACCCGCAGAAAGCCAAAGATTTTCTGGCCAAGATCACTGACAGCTGCGGCATCATGATTTCATTTGCCGAGCATAACGGCTCATACACGGTCGGGTATAAAAACCTGTTCGACTGGTGTTCGCGCATTGAGCCGAAAGTGTTTCAGAATAAATCGATGGTGCTGCTGTCAACCTCTCCCGGCTCCATGGGCGGCGCGAGTGTCCTGGCTGCGGCAGTGAATTCAGCGCCGTACTTCAACGGTGTCGTTAAAGCCAGCCTGTCGATTCCGAGCTTCTACGATAACTTCGACACCGACAAACAGGTGCTGACCCACCCGGAGCTTAACGAGCAACTCAAAGACGCCGTCAGCCACCTCAACCATCTGAAATAACCCGCAGCGCCGTTACATGGCTGCTCAAACAAAAAACGCCGATGAATCCTCTTCATCGGCGTTTTGTTGTTTCAGGGCTTGCGCCTTGTGATCAGGTGGTGATTATCGGCCGTAGTGACTCACGATATAGTCTTCGAAGGCAGTACACATGGCTTCATCAGAGATCTGATTGCTGGCCAGTGTTTTCGCCCCGTCGACAACCTGAATCGTTGCATTCAGTGATGCCGGCTCTGCGCGCGGACGCGATTGCAGCGACGCCATCTTCGCCTGAGCCGCTTCCCAAGCCTGCTCGGCCGTCAGGTTACAGGCATCGGCCAGGTATTTGGCATTGAAGCCTTCACCGGTCAGGCTCTCAATAGTGCCATTATGGTTGACGCTGTTCCCGGTATGCCAATAGTGTTTCGCCAGCAATGGACCAATTTCCGGGTTGTCCGTCAGGTACCCAAATTTCTCCAGGAAATAGGCACGGGTCTGGTACACCGCCATATGCGCCAGCAGATACCCCTGGTACGAACAAGCTGCTTCATCAGACAGCAGGTGCGGGATCGCCATCAGCGGACGCGGGCTGCAGGCCAGTCCCAGAATTTGCATTTCCTTCTCGCGGGCCAGGCGGGTCACGTTTTCCGGTGTCAGTTCTTCTTCGCTCAACTGGTACAGCGCCCGCTCAAAATACGGCACCACCAAAATATTGCGCTCTTCGTAGGCCTTGAACGGCTGCTTGCTGTCGATCATTGCCTTAATCAGGTGATCCGGCACCGGATTACCTGCCGCGTCCAGCGCATACTGTTTGAGCCAGTCGGCATCAGTCAGCAGGCTGTCACAAAACATCGACTGCGTTTCGGCATAGGCCATGGACGTCGGTGCGAACTCCATCGAGAAACACGGCGAGTTCATTTTCACGTTGGCAAAGTGCGCTGCATGGCCGCCTTCGTGGAACAAGGTGTTGATGCCGTCAAAGCCGCTGCCGACCTGATCCGGCTTGGCGTTGCTGGTAAAGTTGACCTTGGCAGCCACCCAGTTGTCCTGATCATAAAAGGACGGGATTGGGCCATGGCAGAAGCCATTCTGGTACTTGCCTTTGCGATCCAGCAAGTCCAGCGTCAGCTCGGCACCGGAGTAATCGATATTCAGCCGGCCGAAGGATTCAACCCAACGACGCAGCGACTGTGAAAACGGGACATACGGATCCAGGTCGCGCATCGCATCCCCGGAGTACGAATAGATGAAATTGTGCCCCAATAGCGCTTCGTCACCCTTATCCTGCGCCAGCTGATGCAGGCTACGCAGATGGCTGTCCCGGGTACGGGCTTCAAAATCATCCAGAATCGCAAACAGCTCGTCAGCAGTCATCTGCTCGGTTTTGACCACAGAGTAATCAAAGAAGTTGTCATACCCCAGCGAGCGGGCGAAGGCATTCCGCAGCTTGACCAGCTCCAGAAACCCGTTTTGCAATAACCATTGCTCCAGATCCAGCAGGGCCTGATGCGCGCTGCGGCGTACCGCTTCCTGATCGCTGGTGCGAATGTTCGCCGCCAGAACCGGGAGCGACCCTTCTGCCGTTTGTCCCTGCTCATCGACATAGGTCATCACATGGTTCTGCTTTTTCTCGAACAGCGCGGCTTCAAACTTAATCAATGCAGCCTTGAGTTCGCGGGCCTGCGCCGATTCCAGCGCATGCGCTTTGAACATCGCCAGCCAGCCGTTCAGCCCGAGCAAGGTTTGCGTTTTTTGCTCAGATTCCGGCAGCGCCTGCGCTGATTCAATTTGATGGCGAACCTCTGCAATGTTGGCCGGATCACTCAGATACTGGTTCCAGGCCGTTTCTGCCTTGGCAGAACCTTCATGGTCATCACTCATGCCCATGTAAGTTTCCCAGAAAAAGTCTTCCTTGGTGCGGTGGATGGCCAGGTAGTCCTGGTTGAGTGAATTCAGGTATGCGGTCGCTGTCATTATCATCCCTATCAATGTAAGCGTGATTTATATGAAAGGAGCATATACTACCTTATATGAACTTATTGGCACAACTTCACTGTCGAAGGGATTCGAAACAGCCAAATCAGCTATCAACGACACTTTACATTGTAAATCCAGAAAGACGACGAATAGAAACGTCGGGCGGGACAGTCCTGAGCAGAAAGGCAGCCTTGTTCGGGAGAACGCTCCAGAGAGGGAGACAGCCATGTACGAAAGGGCCGATCAGGTACAGAGAGACAGCTCCCGTGCACCGCAAGACATCAGAACACGGCAGGAGCTTTAGTAGCTGAATTCGAAAACCAATGCCCCGCTGTCGACTTCCACATTCTGCTGCTCGATCAGCTCGCCCCCGGCCTGGATCGAAATGCTGAAATCATCGGTCGCATTAAACTTCATCCCGGCCCCGAATTCCGTCGGGTCCGTTCGGTTCACATCCTGATAGACACTGTTTTTATCGACCATATGGTTATCGACCGGCCGACTGCCGCCGCCGACAAATTCCATCCTGTCTTTGGATTTCAGTTCATTGATAAAAACGCTGCCCGGCTCATGCTGCTCGGTTTGCGCCGCCGCAGAGAAGAGCCAGAACATCAGGACCGTTCCAGTAAGCACTCGCACACTATTTCCTCTTCTGCATATGAATATGAAGTACTAGATTACCACCACATCGTAACAGACAGAACCTTGTTCGATTCTTTTCAGCCAAACATTTCCCGGCCGCGAAAGCCCTACCCGCCACCCCTGCCACGTCTTGGCTTGCCCTGCCGGACAAACAAAAACAGGCGCCGAAGCGCCTGTTTTCAATCTGTGCAGGATAAGATACTCGTGGTTACAAGTTCACCAGCAGTGCCGAGATGGCCAATACCCCGGTGACCAACACGAAAATGTTGGTCCAGCTGCGGTATTGCGCCATTCCTTTCACCTTATAGATGGCGTACGTTGGCAGGATGAACAGGATCATTGCAATCACCGGACCCGACAAGGCTTCCATCATCCCCAGGATACTTGGGTTCACAACTGCAGCGATCCAGATGGTGACGAACATCACCGCAATACCCAGACGATCCGCCGATTTCGCACCCATCTTCGTGTTCTTCGCCAGCAAGCCGTTCAGGCTTTCACGCGCACCCAAGAAATGGCCCAGGAAAGAAGAAGTGATCGCGATAAATGCAACCAGTGGACCCAGCGTGGCAATGATCGGGTTATCCATCACGTTCGCCAGGAATGACAACACCGAGATGTTATCCGCTTTGGCTTGGATCAGTTGCTCCGGAGACAGCGTCAGTACACAAGAGAAGACAAACATCAGCACAAACGTCACCAACATGATCGCGGTGCGATTCAGGATCAGATCGGTTTTCTTCACCGCATTTTCACCGTAATGACGGCGCTGAATATTGGCAAAGCTGGAAACCGCCGCTGCGTGGCTGAACGAGAACACCACCACCGGCACAGCCAGCCAGACTGTCATCGAAAAGTCGCCCATCGACGGCATCGACAGATCAGGCATCTGCCAGTTCGGGATCAGGTACACAGACAGAATCCCCAGGATCCCCGCCAACGGGTACACCATGACTTCGAAGCTTTTCAGCATGACTTTTTCGCCCGCCATCATGATCGCGATCATACCGAACACCAGACCACCAGACAGCAACACGCGTGGTGGTGACGCCAGCCCCAACTGGTTCACCAAAAAGCTGTCGACTGTATTGGTCAGACCCACGCCGTAAATGAGCAAAATTGGATAGATAGAAAGGAAATACAGCAAAGAGATCATTCGACCGGCGTTTTTACCAAAGTGCTCATCCACCACATCGGTAAAATCAGCTTTCGGGTTAGAGGAAGAGAGCACAAAGCGCGCCAGACCACGGTGCGCCAGGTACGTCATCGGAAACGCCAGCACCGCCATCAGGACCAGGGGCCAAATGCCGCCAAGCCCCAGGTTGATTGGCAGGAACAGGATCCCTGCACCAATCGCAGTCCCGAACAGACTTAGCATCCAGTGGATATCACGCTTGGACAGCGTGACTTTTTGATCTTCCGTTTTGTTTGTTTGTAATAATGTATTATTCACGTAAAACCTATTGGATTGGCATAATGTGTCGCCAATACTAAACACAACAGGGTTTTAATTCATACAAAACAACAAGATAATAAATTTGATAAAATCGTTAACATATAGATATAAAAACCGTGATTTAATAAATAATCAAAAATAAAAACCAAAATTAACAACAAAAACAAAACTATAACCCAAAAAATAACTCATATTCAGTTTGGGTTAAAATGTTAAATTTGTGACATTTGTTGGATTTATCGCGCTTGCATAGTAACTGAATGCAACCCAAAAGTAACAACAATTTGCATATATATACATCTCACTGATTCAGCTCGATATTCTTCTTTCATGCTCAATAAGCCAGATTTTGATGTCCAGCCCTCCGGCATAGCCAGTGAGCTGACCTGAACTGCCAATCACTCGGTGGCACGGCACTATCACCGGGATTGGATTGCGGCCATTTGCCGCGCCGACCGCGCGCACGGCTTTGGGATTGTTGATCTGATGTGCAATCGCGCTATAAGAGCACGTCTCACCGTAAGGGATCGCAATCAACGCCTGCCAGACTTGATGCTGGAATCTTGTCCCGTGGGCGTCCAGCGGGACATCAAAGTCTGTTCTGTTGCCGGCAAAATAGTCGCTCAATTGTTCGCAGCACAGCCGGGTGATGGCATTCGGAACCTGCTGCACAGACGGATCAGCGTCAAACTCAATCGCCGTCACGGCTTCATCGTTTGCGACAATGTTCAGCCTGCCGATGGGAGTGTCCAGGTGTTGATTGTTCATGACAAGGTGCTCCATAAGTATAAGGTTAAATAACTGCGCCACGGGGCCGCCAACGCGTCGTCAATCGACTGCGGCAGTTTGGCGATGGCTTTTTTGATCCCCAGATCGCTGCTCAGGTAAATATCAGGGTCACTCAACCCGCGCATCCTCAGGTAGTTCACCGTCCATGGGCCAATCCCCGGTAATGCCAGTAATGACTCACTTTCATCCAGCGGATGAGCATTGGCGTGATCTGCAAAATACCGGAGTGTTTCCCGACGGCGCTGCGGCATGCCGAGCTGAGTCAGATCCAATTGGCAAAGCTGCTGCGGAGACGGAAAGTAACGTCGTGTTTCGTCGTTTTCCGGGTTCAGCGCAACCAACTGGCTGACCAGATTTCTCGCCGCTTTGACCGAAACCTGCTGACCCAGAATCGCCCGGATTCCGGCCTCGAACGGGCTCCAGATCCCCGGCAATCGCAGTCCGGTTTTGCTCAGCGATGCCGTGCCCATCGCCTGACACAACTGCGACTCTATCAGCCGCGTATCAGCATCCAAATCCAGACAGCGGCGAATATTCTGAATCACCCGCGGCAGATACGTCAGATCGGACAGATGGATTGAGACCCGAAACGCGGACTTCTCCGCCAGATGCGTGGCGGTAAACCGTCCCTTACAGGTCCCGTCATTAAACGTCCGGCCATAGCTTTGCGCGTCCAGCCACTCCAGGCCCGGGATCAGGCGCGATGCATAGAACTGGTGCAGCCCTTCCCAGTCATAAGGCGGCCGGTACGACAGTAGCATCTCGATGGCCTGTCCACTATCTCGGTGACGACCTTCCTGCTTACGGACCTGGGACGGCGTAAGTGAAAATTGCTGTTTGAAGCAGTCATTGAAACGGCGAATACTGTGAAAACCACATGCCAGAGCAATTTCAGTGACCGGCATGCTCGATTCATGCAGCAGCTGCTTGGCCAGCAGGCACTGACGGTACAGGCTGTAGGCTTTCGGCGACAAACCAATTTCTTCACTGAACAGACGACGCAGGTAACGTTCGGTGATCCCCAGCCGCTCCGCCAGTTGCGTGAGCGATTGCTCTGCCAGCGCCCCTTCATGAATCAAACGCAGCGCCCGGTTCAGGGTGGCGTTTTTCCCCAGCCAGGCGGGAGAGCCAGGCGCACTGTCGGGACGACAGCGCAGACACGGGCGATAGCCGGCCTTGGCCGCCGCCACAGCCGTCGGGAAATACTCAACATTCACTTCTTTCGGCGCGGGGGCCGGACAAATGGAGCGGCAATAAATTCCGGTGGTCTTCACGGCAGTAAAAAACAGGCCATCGTAGCGGGTATCTCTGGCGAGCCTGGCTTGCTGGCATTGGCTTGGAGTCAGTTCCATGACGTTTCTCTTTCTGAGTTTCTATCGCTAAGTCTAAAGCTTTTCGGCATCAAAACTAGCCAGAAACGGAACTGAACCCTGAAGGGCAGAAGATGCGGGACAGAACAGGAATTTGACGCTATCCCTGCTGAGCATCCACTTCCCGGACAGAGTCGATCAATATGTGGATCTGTGACTTACACTGAGCTATGAACACCCTCAACGACGCCCCTCTCTTTTCCGCGCTTACAAAATTAGGAGAGTAGATCATCTATATCTGCTCTCATACGAAACTTTTTTGAAAAATTACGGCGGTTTTAAGCGTCAACCTCAGTGCATGTTGCTATGCTCACTAATATGCTCATGCAACTTTTTTACAACTAACCTAATCAACGCGGTGCTTGATGCAAGTCTATTGATCGAGTCAGATGCCTCCGTTTTCTGAAACTGTTCCTGGGCTAGAATCACATCATCACTTACATAAGCACTATCTGGATTAGCTGCATAATCAAAAGCAAACTTTAGAAATTCCTTCCCTTTAACACTTGAATAATATTCACCAGCCTGAGTACAGTGCTCTTTACTTACCCTCTTAACATAATAAGGAAGCAGTATTTCATTAATTTCAGTGCCACTCACATATTTTAAGTCAGCACAAAATCTAATAGTAGATTCGTCAGATTGTCCATTACAACCCGTTTCGATTAACTGCGATTTCAAAAATTCACCTATTTTTCCACTTTCCAAAAAAAACTCACATGCTTTAATATGATTTGACTCATTATGTTCATCAGCCATAAGTGGTAATGATGAAATCACTAGCGCTGCAATTATTGCATATTTAATTTTAAGAGTAGAATTTCTTTTCATTTATATATCCTTTCAGAATCTAATGATTTGTGAACATAACGAAGAACATGGAATCCCTCTCACCCGATTTGCCACACTTGGTATATCTGATTCCATACAAACCGAAGGCCACCATCTGTCTGTGGCATTGATTTAGCCAGATACCGTTTCAGTATCCAACCGAATGGATTACCAAGGCAAGATATTGATCCACAAAACAATAACGCGATCGAAAATTCTCACTGCTTTTGCCCGTATTCTGGCGACAACCTCCGGAGAAGAAGCCTGCGCTTTTTGTCTGAGTTAACGGAACTATGTCCCGCAGCACGACCGGAAAACAGACAGCGGAGAGCCTGTCGTCAGAGGCCCGTAATATGTGTTTTTCGCTTGCAATGGTGAATATAACAAAACGATTTTATTCGGATAAATTGGCTGCTATGCAGCCAACGGATTCAAATTACCATTTTACACCGAGAAGGTTCATCTGTGTTATACAACTGATCTATCTAGTTGCTGACTTTAGGTAAAAAGCTTTCCCACTTTCTCCCTTATCATCACTGGAAATTTCACATTCACCTACAAGAGACATTAAATCGGAACGATTTATTTCCTGTCCATTTTTTTGAATAATATAAAGACTAACATTATATGGGTTGAACTTTACTCGGTATGATGTATCCGCCTTTGGAATAAAAGATAATATTGGCTGTGTATACAGCATCGTTACAGTTGTGGTAGTTCCTTTAAATTCTGCATCATGAAAATGGTCTAAAGGTAACGAGAGATAGACTACTTCATCAGCCTTTACTGTCACCTTCACCACGTCATCGGCATAATATAATGGCCCATTAGATTTGGAAACATACCCTGCCAGTTTAACATCAGAAAATTCACACAAGTTATTGTAATGAAAGTAGACCGGTTTATTAACAGCAATTGGAACATCCGTATCAACAATTATTTCAGAAACAGGGCCATCACTTGGGGATACATATTCAGGTTCAGGAGTTGCGCAGCCTCCTACCATAGCAAGAGTGAAAACTATTAAAATTTTTTTGAACATCACAATTCCTTTTCAAATTCCAATTGCATAACGAATAACATGGACTCCCTTCATCGGTCTTCACCACACTGGGTCCGTCTGATACAGAAATAGCAGGAAGCCGCCCTATAGCAATCTGTTTATGGCATTGATTCAGCCAGGCTCTGTTCCAGTATCCAACCGAATGGATAACCAGGCAAGATATTGATCTACAAAACAATAACGCGATCGAAAATTCTCTCGATATCTGCCCATAACCCGCCCGATATCACTGGGATATCAGCCTGTAGCACGACTCACGACCCAGGCTAAGAACCAATTCAATGCAGTGAAACCAGCCCCGCTATCGCACATTAATCGTGCAATTTTGCGCCTTTAAACACCTTATCGACCCGCTTTTTATCCCCGAACATCGCCAGCCCAACCAGCGGCAGATGCTCGGTCGCGTACTGACTGACCGTGAGCCGATTGGCTTCATCATGGCCCGAAGCAAACATGTCCTCAATGAAGATCGCCATCTCCGCCTGCGCACGATTCGCGCGCTGAACAAACGTCGACAGCTTATCCCGGTTGGCTTTGAGGACAATAATCGGTTGCACGCATAGCGATAAATATTCACTGCCCGAGGCGTCGCGATAACGCTCCCCGGTATTCACCCGCGGGCTACGGGTGACGCCGCCGGAAAGAAAACTAACCACATTCAGTTTCTGCCAGGTTGGCAGATCATCGGCCACAACGATGGCAAACTTATTATCAAACGGCATCACATTCCCTTTCTATTCGATTGTTTAGGAAAACCATGCCATCAATGGCGCTATGCCCATATTGGCTGCTACAACAAAGAGGAGCAGCGCCAACAGTTTATTGATGGCATTCACATAACGGGCCTGCTGAATCTTGCTGCCCAGCAGGCGACCACACACAAAGTAAGACCAGGGCGCACCGAAGGCGAATACTGCCAGGCCCAGACACCAGGCGAACAGGCTCACCCCGGCGATGCCTTCAGACGGAAACTGAACCGTGGCCACCGGCAAAGCAACGGTGATCCCTTTAGGATTGAGCAATTGCATGAATAATCCGTCTTGAAACGTCAATGTACGAGCCTCACCACGGGATTGCTCATCCACTTGTGCGCTGTAAATTTTGTACGCCAACCAGAAAATATAAAGGCTACCGAGCACCGAAGCGCTTTTCATCAGGGAATCATTCATCATCTGCTCTCCGATCAATGCCACGGAGAAAAACAGAATGAACATGGCCACAGCGACACCGGCAAAGAATCCGAAAATACGGGTTTGTTTCTGAATGCCATGATTGAGGCCAATCGCATTCACCGGCCCGGGCGTGTACATCACGCCGAAGGCATACAAAATAATGTCTGTCATGGATGGCTCTGAAAGTCGTTAGATATTGAAAGTCAGGCGATCAATTGTCGCGGATACTGGTGCGGCGTGACGCCGAACACGCGTTTAAATTTGCGATTCAGATGGCTGACATCTGAAAACCCGAAATTAATCGCCACATCAGAGGATTTATGTCCCATTTCGAGTGCCTGCTTGGCACGGTTGATCCGGCAATTCAGCACGTATTGATGCGGCGTCATTCCGAATTGTTCGTTAAACAAGCGAATAAAATGGTACTTGGATAGATTGGCCGCCTGGCATATCTCATCCACACTCAGTTTTTGGTGCAGATTGCTGATAATGTACTCTTTGGCGCGCAGCAGCAGCGCATCTTTACGGCCGTGATATTGACCGGAATTGAGGGTGCCGCCGCCCAGGCGAATTACCGACTGCGCAATCGACAGCAAGGCTGCTTCTTCTTCCAATGCCGACAACGCGAGTTGACGCATCACCTGGCTGAGGTGAAGCACCTGAGCACGCAACGGCTCATCGTGAAAGAGCGACTGTTTAAGACGCGCCTGATCTGTTGAGATCTTCCCGAGCGATTGCATCATCTCCAGCAGCGTGGTTTCAGGAATATAAAGCATCTAGTATTCCAACGCCGAGCGCGCCCCGGCACAGCCATCGTGTACCTGTTCCGGGTTAAAGAAAATAATATTGCCCGCATTGCTCTTATGAAACGCACCGCCACTGAAAAAGTCCTGACGGCCTTTGCGAGTCACACCGATGCTGTATTCTTCATGCGCATGCTTGTCGTAGCTGAACACCTTCATTCGGGCAGAGAAGGCACTCAAACCATGGGTATGCCGGCTGGGGAGATACTGAAACTGCTCTTCCATGATGATGTTTTTCTCTCGCGTTAATCGTTAAAGCCAGTATAGGAAGGCAGACAACGCAAGAATAGAACAAAATTGCGGACTTGCTGTTCAGCAGGTCAAAGGCAGGAAAACCCCGCCTGCGATTATCGGGTTAGATTAACATGCATCAATCTTGCTGATTGTTCCAAGAGAAACCGCAACCAGTTTTTCTTCGTCATCTGTTTGTGCATATACCTTGCACTCACATGTAGCTTGACGTTTTCCTGAGTATAAAACGGTTGACCTAGCGATTAATTTATCTCCGATTGCTGGCCGAACATAGTTCACTTTATATTCTGAAGTGACACAGCTTCCTAGTATTGAGGCTCCAGCAAAGGTAATACAGTTATCAGCCAAATAGCTAACGACTCCACCATGCGCAAAACCATTGTTTTGCTTGAGATCATCTCTAATCTCAAGACTCAATTCAGCGGTTCCGGCCTCAAAAACTTCCAACTTAGTTCCCAAAAGCAAACTGAAAGACTGTTGTGACAGAATCTCTTTCCCTTGATCTAACATATTGCTCAATTTTCAGCTCCTTGCCGGTACTCCGGAAATCTAACGAATGACATGGACTCCCCTCATCAGGCTTTGCGGCACTGGGTAAGTCTGAGCACGAAATTATCGGAGGCCACCCTATCACCATCGGTTTGTGGCATTTGTTCAGCCAAACAGTGTCTCAGTATCTACGGTGAGGATCACCGTGGCAAGATGATGATCAACAAAACAATATCACGATCAAACGTTCTCTCGACGTTTGCCAAATTCCCCACCATCTATCGTTGGGATGGAAGTCTGCGGCGCTTTCCATGGCTGGGCACAGGCATAATTCTTCCTGAACACGGCGATTTCACCAGCAAACAAGCAGCTGCGGTGGTCGGCGTGGCCCTTATGAGACGGATGTAACGGCTTCTGACTGAAGGAAAACCGAAATAAAAAGCCTCACCGCCTGCACCAGGAAGATGATTGCCATCCTCAATGCGATACTGCGCGATGGCGTCAGCTGGGAAGAAAAAACAACATGAATTTAGTGAATGACACCAAAGTCATTTGTGATGCAGTTGGTTGCTCGAGTGCAACAATTTTAAGGTAAAACCAAACTATCGCTTGGTAGCCACTGTCTTTATTGAGACAATCCTCACCGCTATTTCTATATCAACGGACAACTATGAAACTCTTAGTTCGCAACCTTTCTCGCACCACAACTGAGCATGACATTCGTAAACTGTTTTCTGAACACGGCTCTGTCACCGAATGCACTCTCGTTTTAGATCAAGAAACAGGTTTATCGAAAGGCTTTGCTTTCGTCGAAATGCCGGATGTTTCAGAAGCAAAATCTGCGATTGCAGCACTCAATATGACAAGCGTTGCCAAAAGCAAAATTCGAGTCAAAGCAGCTCAATAAAGTAAATTCTTAAACCAGCTGAAAAGCTGGTTTTTTATCGCCCAAGAACTGCGTCACCAATGACATGGACTCCCTCTCATCAGGCTTTGCCACACTTGGTATGTCCAATTACGAAATCGCCGGAGGCTACCCTATCGCAATCTGTTGATGGATTGATTTATCCAAATAGCGCTTCAGTATCCACGGTGAAGATTGACAAGGCAGGTGGTTGATATAAAAAACAATATCATGATAAAACGTTCTCTAGACGTTTGCCAATACCCCGCCTGCTATCATCGGTATGGAAGCCTGTGGCACTTCTCATTACTAGACCCGAGAGCTGACTAAGCTCGGCCATACGCCAAAGATCACGGTATCAAAATACCACGTCTTTAAATCGCGCCTATCTGAGTTAACGGGCTCAATTCCAGTGGCCGTGCTACATCATGTCGGCAGGCAGCGGTGAGAGCGCAGTAATTAATATGTGTTAGGTGTTGAATACCACAATCACTCTAGCCAAGGAAAATTAATCTACGTCTTCATGCCAGATTTGCTGGAGTGCCACACCTTTATCAAAGGCTTGGCTACTACCGTCTGCAAATGTTACTTCAACACGAATATCGTTTTCACCTTCACAAAGTTGAACCCAATCGACCTATTCAATCACCGGTAAATATTCGCCATTACTTTGGACTATTCGAAAGCCCTCGCCTAAATTTTCGGCAAACACTTCTTCAATTTTATCTTTCATGAACAAGTTACTCATTAATTAAAACACCTAACAGCCTAATAAAAATCCACTTATTATCAAATATATAATTACTTTCGTGTTGTGCAACGCGAGCAATGCCTGCCTCGTAAATACCGACGACTCCCCTTACCCCGCCTGATCAGCCAAGCGTCTCGAAATTGGATGATCCGCGTTTAGTTGCAGTAAATCCCATAAATTACCGTAGAGATCTTCAAACACCGCGACGGTGCCGTAATCTTGCTCTTTCGGCGGCCGTACAAATTTGATACCGTCGGCCACCATCCGGTGGTAATCACGCCAGAAATCATCGGTACTTAAAAACAAAAACACCCGACCGCCAGACTGATTACCGATAAACTCCAGCTGTTCCGGCTTTGAGGCTTTGGCCAGCAGCAAGGTCACGCCGTTCGAGCCCGGTGGGGACACCACAACCCAGCGTTTATCCTGCTCGGGCTGATAGGTATCTTCCACCAGCTCAAATTTCAGTTTATTGAGATAGAAGTCTAAGGCTTCGTCATAATCCCGGACGACCAGTGCAATGTGGATGATCGATTGTTTCATGTTGGCTCACTGCTTGATGAAAGGAGAAATGCAGTCAACACCTTACTCATAGTTGACCGCAATTCCTAGTGCGAGATCAAAGCCCCGATCTCCGGCGACTTTGAACTCATTCACTCGGGTCACTCACGAATCGATGACAATGCACGCTCAGCTTGCCCCTCCCAGAATTCTCTTGATTGAGCCCGGTTCACGCATGATCTGATACGTGCGTTTGATGTCTACGTGGAGCGAATGTGTTTCATCATAGAAAGCAACCTGCTCCCGCAATTGCTGCCAGGCACGCGCTGTACCGAAACCAAATCCTTCACACTCAATGAGATCAAACGCTTGCGCCGCCAACAAATATTCTATCGCCAGGATATAGAAGGCATTATCCAGCGCTGCGGTCAGCTTGAGTGCTGCGCTATCACCGAAACTGAGGTGATCTTCTTGTAGTCCTGAGGTGAGATAATTGTCGATGACACAGGGTTGAGCCAGACGCTTATTGTCCGCCGCCAACGAAGCAGCAGAATATTGCGCAATCATCATCCCCGACTTAACTCCGCTCTCCGGACTCAGAAAGGCTGGAAGTTCATTTGCTTGCGGGGTCACCAACCGATAACTCCGCCTTTCTGAAATTGCGCTCCACTCACTGACAGCGATTGCCAGAAAATCACAAGCCTGAGCGACAGACTCCCCATGGGGATTCGCCTGCGAAACAACGCGGTAAGTACCCGCTTCCTTGATCACCAGTGGGTTATCCGTCGCAGCATTGAGCTCATTTTCGATTTGCTCTACCGCATGGTGCCATTGTCGCCAACATGTGCCGTGCACCTGGGGGATCGACCTCAGGCTCAGCGCATCTTGTAAATGATGGCCTTGCTTTGATGCAAGCAACGCACTGCCTGCCAGCATAGATCTCAACCTCTTGCCGACTTCAATCACCTCCGGATCATTCTTCCGCGCTAAAATCGCCGGGTCGAAGGCATCAAGTTGTCCGAATAAAGCTTCAAAGCTCATAGCACCAACCACATCGGCCCACTGGGCCAACAAACCACTATCAGCAAGAGCCAGACACGCTAACCCGGTCATTGCCGGTGTGCCATTGACCAGCGACAAGCCATCTTTGGCCCCTAATCGGCCGGGGCGATACTGTATCTGTTGAAAGACTTCCGCACATGGCTGTACTTTCCCCTGATACGAAACCTCACCTTCTCCAATCAGCGCCAGCCCAATATGTGCCATATGACTGAGGTATCCCACAGAGCCCTGGCCAGGCACAATCGGCGTCACTTCATGGTTTAAGAAATGCACCAACGCTTTCACAATCCATGGGCTGATCCCGGAGCACCCCTGGCTGTAATTAACCACCGCGCAACACATAATGGCTCTGACCTGTTCATCACTTAACGGCTGCCCGATCCCGCAGGCATGGCTCATCAAGGTATGCCAGGAAAGCAGCTCAAGTTGCGTCGGATTCAGTACAACATGGCACAGCGCCCCCAGCCCGGTATTAATGCCATAGTAAGCTTTGCCGGAGTCCGCCATGGTTTCAACGGCTTCCCGAGCCTCGTCAATACCTTGCCAGCGTTCTGCTGACAACACCAGCTGGTTGTAATTTCGAGCGACATCAACAATGTCCTGCCAGCGAAGTGGCGCATCATCAACGGTCATCGTCATGGCATCAGTTTTCATGAACAACCTCTCTCGCTTCAGCTTCAGCGACTGCGCTTTCTTTGGTGTTTGATTTCAGTAAAAAGACTCTGACCGAAGCGATGACAATCAACATGAAAAGAAACAGGACGGAGAACCCGCCAGCCGCCGCGAGATATTTAATGCCATCGACCCCTTGTGCCCCGCCGCCGAACGCCACCATGATATAGGCGATCGCACTGATCAGCAGGCCCCAGATCAACTTGAGTTTTTTCGGTGAATCTTCCGTCGCGGACATGTTTTTCGTACAGATCGCTGCAATCGTTGATGACATCGAGTCAGCAGCCGTTGAGAAGGAAATGATCAGGGTCAGAATGACCACAGGGACAAAAAATCCGGAAAGCGGCATATTTTGAAGGAAGCCCCACAAGCCTGACACCGCGCCCGAATCTTTGACGACTTGGACCAGATCCAATGCACCATCAATTTGCCACTTGATAGCCATCCCACCCCATAGCGCAAACCACAGAATGCCGAAGACGGAGGGGAGCACCCAGTTGATCAGCAAAAACTCGCGAAGCGTTCGTCCGTAGGAAATTTGAGCCAGAAACAGACCCATGAGAGGAGCATAGGCAATCCAGATTGACCAGTCATACATGGTCCACCAGGTCACAAGCGCTTCCCCACCAGACTCTTTGGTATCAAAGGCCCACAAGAAAAAGTTATCCAGCCAATACCCTAAGCTCGTCACGGACAGATTGGAGATATAGCTGATTGGCCCGATGACAATCAGCACCGCAACCAAAAAGTAAAAGATATAAGCATTCACGCTCGACAGGTATTTAATACCTTTCTGAAGTCCCGACAGCGCTGAAGTAATAAAGATTGCCGCAATAATACAAGTCAGAACAAGCCATACCAATGGGCTGGATTCAATGCCGTACTGCGCTGTTAATCCTGAACTAATCAAAGCCAGGCCAGCCCCCAAAGAGGAAGCAAGTCCCAAAGCAATCGCCAGAACAGAGATCACCTCAATGATGGTTTGAACACTGCTGTGTTGACCATGTTTTCCCAGAATTGGCGACAGTGTCGATGAAATAGAGAAAGCTTTCTTCCGATTAAAGTGCATATAGCCAATCATCAAACCTACGATGGAGTAGATGGCATAGGGAATAAAACTCCAGTTGTGAAAGCTTCTCGCCAGAGAAAAGATCGCCGCTTCATCAGAGAACGGCGCAAAATCCTGCTTGGCGATTTCTCCATAAATATTGCCAAAGTAAATTACCGGTTCATTCACCGAATAAGTCACGACCCCCGTCGCAATACCACCGGTTAAAGCCATCGCAAACGTTGAAAGCAGTGAGAATCTTGGTTTGGCATCCTTTCCGCCCAGTCGAATGTTGCCTGCATCCGAGAAAAAGATGTAAGCAATCACAATCAGCGCAGTCACTGACAATAGTTGGTACAGCCATGCAAAATCTGACAATGAGAAGTAAAAAACCGCTTTGGCGGATGCAACAAGCAATTCGTTATCAACAATCCCCACCGTCACGGCAACTAACACGATGACGAATGAGGGAATAAACACACTAGCTTTAATACCCTTTCCCTGAAGTGGCATATCGAGTTCCTTTCTTATTGATGGTTTACATATGTATATACAAAATTTGCATAGCAACAACCAATATGCAACATAAGCACTCAAAAAATGCGCAATATGTGCTGGGCGTATCACTTTTGTCTAGTCAATAAGAAAAAGAATGATTTACCTAAATACCGGCCGGAAACCAGCTCAATATTCGACAAGCTGATCATGGCCGTAAAGATGATCAAGAAGGGTTAAAACTGTTCGATACGAGTAAGCATTGAAAGAAAAAGTCTGCGTCTTGGAGAATCACACTATCGAGACTGACCACCATGAATCAAAAAAACGAATGACAAGTGTCATGCTTATTTACCCGATAACTCTGCAATATCAATCAGATCGACTTCCCGACCAAGCACCTTTTTATAGGCCACCAACTCAACCACTGGCATGACCGGTACTACGACTCCGTCGTAACTCCCGGGGACAGATTGCTCGAAGTTGGCTTCCACCTCAAACCACGTATCACCCTCGGCAGCACGTATTTTGGTGCCGGGGAGCAGGCCAATTTCAATTTTTTGATTGTGATAAATCAGCTGAAAATACTCGAGATCCCAGCATTCCTCGACATAATGCGCGAGCGGCTTTGAGATATAAGCCCCTGCGTGAGGCAAGAGGTTATTCACCTGGGACTTGGGTATGTAGAGATCGATATCAGCCACTTCTCGCGAGCCGCCATGAATATTGGCCGCCAGACCGCCAACGATCTGATAGGGGATGTTTTCCTGCTCTAGAATCGCTTTGATCCATCTTAAAGCTGTCTTTACTTGTTCGCTCATGTGTACTTCCTTGTTAAACGCGCTCTCGCCTGACCAGGCTGGGTTAATACAAATAACCCAGCCAGTCCAGTTGGCCGGGTGCCCAGGCTTTGCCGCTCATGGGTTTTACAAATATGCCGTCGAGCTGGTCAAAGGCAACCCCGTAGTTCTGATGCTCGTGCAATCGCAACCAGGAACTCGATCCGCAGACTTTGTTGAAACCATTGGACGTATAAAAAGCATCCAGCTCCAACATCAAAATAATGAAATCCACATCCCCGGCAGCAGCATAATCGCTCAGCTCGGTGAGCATGGCAGAGCCAATGCCTTGGCCCTGATAGGATTTGTCGATACAAATGTCGATCACTCCCAACACCTTCAACGGAGTGCCGCCCACACAAACCACGCGATAATCCAGCCCCATATAGCCGATGAGCTTGCCATGGCCGTATTGGAGCGCGCGCATGTGGGGCAGTCGCTTATAATATGAACGTTCAACTTGGTGGTCAGGAAAGGAAGCATTGCGAAGTTGGGTGATCGCATCATGCTCCCGACCAGTGACTTCAATTTCAGGGATAATCTTCAAGCGTGATTCCTTTCAGCTGAATACGGACAGACTGCCTGGGAGACCCGGTTGCCGCATGTCTTTGGCTACGTGCAATAAAGCATCAACCTGCAATGATACGCTCAATCGGTTGTCTCTGAAATTGCAGCGTTCGTTCGCTTCAATTGGCAGCCCTCGTTCAGTAGTGAACCTCAGCGCGCTAAATTACGATATGGCGAGACGTTCTCCGCAAACGGCACAACTCGTCGCCGGAAAGTTATCCCTTCGACGAGTTCAGGCGCACGGATCCGATCCATTCGAAAATGACGGAAGTCTGCGCGCCCCGGATCCCAGGCCACCAAATACCAAAGCGGCGGCAGGATCAGCATTGCTTGCGGTTCAACCTCCCGGTTGGTGATGATCCCTTTTGCGTCGCGGTATTGAAAGCGCAGGTGCCGCCGTTGCAGAAAAGCGGTCTCGAAGACGGGCAGCAACGCGGGGTCCATCGCGCCCATATCTGAGATGTCCACTTGCGGCGCAAGTTGCCCGACATACAAACAATCGAGGAAACGGCGCAGGTCGCGCACCTTATCAGAAGGCAAGGCTTTCTCGATTTTGGCAAGCCCAACGCCTGCAAGTTCCGAGAAAGGCAGACATCCGGCTGCACGCATCGATTCTACACTGATGAGCAACGCAAAAACCTCGGCAACCGAAAGTCGCGCTGTGGTCTGAACCGATTGCGGATCAAGTTGCAGGCCACCCCCGCGCCCGGGTTCTGAATGGATGACAAAACCCTCATCGCGCAGTGCGCTGATATCACGTAACACGGTACGCCTGGATGCGCCAACTTCCTTCGCTAAGTCAGCGACTGTCGAAGTCCCGTTGCGGCGCAGGCTTCGCACGATGGCGTCTTGTCGTAGGCGAACATTCATATCCTCAGAGTATCCTTCAATGGTGCCAGTATTTGTCACCATTACGTTATATACATTGTTTGTCCACACATCCGCATGGAAATGTCGAAGTGGTCACGTACATCCGTAGATTCCTGAGACTGGAAAGCACGCCAACCCAAACAGGAGGTGTCGTGTGATCCTTCCAAATATTCAAGGATACATAGCAATGTTTAATCCAACTGATTTTCCCACGCCCAGCCTAATTTCAGTCAATGGCGTGACACTCGAAGTCTTCGAAGCGGGCCGGCAACATGCCGGAAATCCGATTGTGCTCTGTCATGGCTGGCCAGAGCATGCCTTTTCCTGGCGTTATCAAATCCCTGCCCTTGCTGCAGCGGGCTACCATGTCATCGTCCCAAACCAGCGGGGTTATGGTCACTCATCCTGCCCGACGGAAGTCACTGCCTATGACATTGATCATTTGGCGGGGGATCTCGTTGCGCTGCTCGATCATTACGGTTATGAAGATGCGACCTTTGTCGGTCATGACTGGGGGGCAATGGTCGTTTGGGGCCTGGCCTTACTGCATCCAAACCGTGTCAAACAAGTGATCAATCTAAGCTTGCCTTATCAAGAACGCGGAGCAATGCCGTGGATCGAGTTCATGGAACAATGCCTTGGCAGTGACTACTATTTTGTTCACTTCAATCGACAAACCGGTGTCGCAGATGCGGTATTGGAAGAGAATACGTCCCGATTCCTTCGCAACCTGTTCAGGAAGAACGAGCCACTAAGAGAGCCGGAGCCAGGCATGGCGATGATCAACCTCGCCAGGGCGGAAACACCACACGGTGATCCCATCATGAATGACAGCGAACTGGCCGTTTTCGTCTCAGCCTTTGAAGCAACAGGATTCACCGGCAGCATCAACTGGTACCGAAATCTTGATCGCAACTGGTACATCCTGGCGGAAGTGAGCCCGATCATCCGCCAGCCGACACTGATGATTTATGGCGAGCGGGATGCGATCCCGAAGTCTGAAAAACTCCAAGCGTTCGTGCCGAATGTGACAGTCGCCAATCTGGATTGCGGCCATTGGATCCAGCAAGAAAAACCGGAAGAAACCAATGAAATCATTTTAAACTGGCTGGCACAGCTCCCTACCGCCTAGCCCCGAACGCGTGTCTCAATCACACAGCCCCTCCGGACAGACCGGAGGGTACACGTATCATCAGTGATACGTGCAATACAAATCAACATCACCCATCAGCATCATTCAATGCAACCATCAATGAACTAATGTTCTGCCTTACTGATAGTATCTCGAAGCTTCATTGCCAGTATGATAGCCGCCAGAATGAGCGTCACGAGATTGGCCATGATTAATGGTAAATCTTTGACGACCACACCGTAGACACACCAGAGAAAGACACCAAAGACAAAAATACAGTACATCAGGATTGAAATGGACTCGGTATTTCTTGACTGAATGACTTGCCAAACCTGAGGAATAAACGAGCAGGTTGTACAGAGGGCAGCACTATAGCCAATAAGGGAGATGTCGATAGCCATCATGAGAATTGTTCCATATAGGTGTTGAGGACAGGCCACAGACGCTGAGTACTGACCCAAACGGGATTCCCATTGATTAATCCATCATTGGCCAGAAAGTCGGGAACACATCCGCCAGCTTCCTCGACCAGAAGTAACCCCGCAAGCGCATCCCAGCTGTTGAGGTGCGCTTCAAAATATCCATGAACGAGTCCTGAAGCAACATGAGCAAGCATCAGCGCACCAGCGCCAAAACGGCGATGATCAACGTTGTTTTCATCTAAAATGGCCAATAGGTTGATCACGTCTGACAGGGGTCTGCGGTTAGAGTGGCCAATGCCAATGATAGACTGGCCTTCCGCTTCATTTTCCATCTTTAAACAACGTCCGTTCAACCAAGCGCCCTGCCCCTTTCGAGCCGCAAAGAATTCATTCCTTTCCGGCGCATAAATATAACCCAGTTCAATTTGATCATTATTTACATAGGCAACGGAGATACACCAATAATCCATCCCTTGTATATAGTTGGTCGTGCCATCAATTGGGTCGATCACCCAAATCCCTTCTTCTCCTGCGCTAATGCCGCTCTCTTCACCCAAAAAACCATCCTCAGGGAACAGATGACTGATGACGCTTTTAATCTCTGTTTCAACTTCCCTGTCGACCTGAGTCACAAAATCATTCTTACCTTTGACTTCGATCGTTAAACCTTGTTCGCGAAAAGACAGCGCTTTGTCTCCTGCGATTCTAATTGCCTTTTCCAGCGCTTCCAGTTTCTCTGCTGCTTTCATTTTCGTACCTATGAATCCTGCGTGTGGATGGGTGAGGTGTTTCTTGTGATGAGTTTGACCGGAATCAGCTCAACTCTCTGTTCCATGTCCTCATGACGCGCTCTGCTTTCCAGACACCATAAGGCGCGCTTGGCCGTTTCAACGACATCGTGCTCTATCGTGGTCAGCCGGTAGCTATATTGAGCCGTTAAAGGCGTGTTATCGAAGCCAATGATGTGAAAGTCTTTGGGCGAATCCAGCCCATTTTTTCGCATGCCATCGAGAAAACCGCAGGCCATGAGCGCTGTGGCACAGAAAATACCATCGAGTCGTTGACCAGAGGCTATCAACTGCTCAGCAGCAAGAAATCCACCTTCATATCCATTTCTTTCCGATTGAATCTCAATATATTCATAGTCCTTGTTTTCTAACCAGCCCTTGAGTGAACTTTGAAAGCCCTTTTCCCGATCTAAACCCGACCAGGTCGAGTGTTTGTAATTCAGCCAACCGATTGAACGGCATCCGACAGCGATCAGCTGATCGGCTGCCAATTTGGCGCCAGCGTTGTTATCGGAGCAAACGACGTCGACTTTGGGCAGATCTATTTCTCGGTTAATACCGACAATCGGAATACTGTATTGAAGACACTCTTTAACCAACGCCTCCGGCGGCTGACCGGAAGTGACGATGACGCCGGATACTCGGTATTGCGTAAATCGGCGCATGGTTTCATCAAGTTCATCTCCCGGGCGAACCTCAGTCACCATGGCCTGGTAGCCTCGCGCCTGGATCTCTTTTAGCAGGGCTTCCAGCAAATGGCTTCTGAAAGGGTCATTGATATGCGCGACAACCACCCCTATCAGCTGGCTGCGGCGCCGGTTTAACCCTTGTGCCAGAAAGTTCACCTGGTAACCGAGTTGTTCAGCGGCTTTCAGTACTTTTTGCTTCGTCGCTTCCGAGAGACTGCCGTTTTCAGTAAACGTCCTCGAAACAACTGATCGTGATACGCCGGCTAAATTCGCCACATCCTGCGCGGTCACGACATTGGGTTTATTTTTGGTACTCAACTTGGTATCCACCATTTTGTCATTCTGATAAATCGATGGTTAAACCATCATGACTCACAAACAGATGTTCGATTGTTGCTGCGCTCTGTTTTATTTCCGCAATGGCTTCATCCCAGCAATGATAAAGGCCGAGCCGTTTTATATTGAATTTTTCTAACAAAGCTTTACAGGCATAGAAGTCGCCGTGGGATGAAGTTTCATCCAGGGCGTCAAATGAAGCACACTCCTGGAATGCCAAATCGGTATGTTGCATTAAATCAATCGTCGCCTGAGTCGGCCTGCCGTCCCCGCTATAAAACAACCGCTGGCCATCAGCTGAAATTCGTACTGCCCTATTCGTCAGCTCATGCTGTGTTTCAGCCGTGTCCAACTGCCAGTGATTCCATACGAAATGATCCGTGATCATTTGCCAGTGAACTTCGAAGCACAGTTCTTTGGCTGGCCAGTTGGCAAATAAGGCGAGAAACTGCAACGGGGCTTTATTCTCTTCCTGACAAAAAATAGTCACAGGCTCAGTACGGTGATGGCTTTTCCAGTAATTAAATAATGCCGTGAGCCCCGTGCAATGATCCGGATGAATGTGCGTAAAATATATAGCGCCTATTTCGTTGACGCTTGCAGCACGACTAAATAACGCCCGGGGAATAGTCGGACCGCAATCTATCAATAGCTGGTTCCCTGTATTGTCTGTTACAAGTAACGCCGATGTATTGCTGATTGTTGAGAAAGCACTGCCACATCCAATAACTTCAATTTTCATTGTTTAAACCAAACTTTCTTCTTTCATTAATTAATTTGTCATAAAGCAAGCTCAAAGTACGCTCATATGATGTCTGTTAAGTTTTGCATTTTTTTTACACGCCAGTGAACACGTGTTCATCGAGGCAAAAAAATCTAAGCATCAGAAGTGAACTTTATATCTTTCTGATTTTTGAGGTAACAATGACGAGTTTAAACATTCAGGGCTTATGTGCCGGTTACGGAGATAAGCAGATACTCTCAGATATAAATCTGACCGTTCATCAAGGCGAGATGATTGCTCTGCTTGGCCCTTCCGGCTGCGGTAAAACGACGCTACTGAATGCGCTTTGTGGCTTTCTTCCTGTTTCTGAAGGCGAGATCCGGTTTGGTGACAGAAACATGACCAACCTACCGGCAGAGAAACGAAATATCACCATGGTTTTCCAAAGTTATGCGCTCTGGCCGCATATGACTGTTGCACAGAACATCGGCTATGGCCTGAAAGTGAGAAAGGTTCCCGCGCAACAAATTGCTCAAAGAATCGATGAGTTTTTGGCGATCGTCAATCTAGCAGGGCTCAAAGATCAGAAAGTGACGGATTTGTCCGGCGGCCAACGCCAACGCGTGGCTTTGGCAAGAGCTTTGGCAATTCGGCCAGATATTTTGGTTCTCGATGAGCCTTTGTCGAATCTGGATGCAAAAGTCAGGCTTCAGGTCCGTCATGAAATTAAATCTTTGCAAAAGCAATTCGGTTTTACATCCCTGATCGTGACCCATGATCAGGAAGAAGCCCTGGTCATGGCAGACCGCATTGCTGTTCTGAATCAGGGGAAAATCGAGCAACTGGGGACATCTGAGGAGGTTTACCACCAACCAAAAACGCCTTTTGTCGCCGACTTTATGGGGGCGGACAATCGGATTATCTGGCCTGAAAACAGCAAAGAGCTGCAAATTTACTTCCGAAGCGAGAAAGCGCAATTGGTGGAGCAGCATTGCGAAACGCCTTGTCGCTCCCTGTCTGAAGAAGACGGGCTGCAGCTTTCCGGGAGGGTTCTGCAAAGTGCGTTCTTTGGCCACAACTATCGTGTCAGCGTCGAGTGTGAGGGTCAGCTGATTCAAGCGGTTCACCCGACTCCCCTTGAACCCGAGTTAAACGTTTTATTACGCGTGCCACACCATTCGCTCCATATGTATCACGGGCAACACTAACGATTCACTCACCCACGAGTAACTACCTCAATTAAGGATTAGCGATGTTTGTAAAAACCAAGATGACTTTACTGACAGCTATGGGTGCCATTCTTGTTTCCGGCGCAAGCCAAGCGGAAACAACACTGAATGTCGCATCTGCAGGAAGCCAAAACATGGTCGACTACGTAAAAACCTACTTAGCGCCAAAGTTTGAAGCCGCGCATCCAGGCGTCAAGATTAATGTTGTCGGTACCGGCCCTGGCGATGCGGGCTCTCATAAAATTCTGGAAAAGCTCTCTGCTCAAAATAAAAGTGGCCTGAAAGCGTGGGATATCGATGTCGCGGTTGTCCATCAAAAAATTGGTGGGGAGATGGTTCAGCAAGGGCTATTGGCTAGCTACCGGGACGATATCAATACAGGCGCGATGGTCACCCGTGACAGTGCCAGAAATGCGCTGGGTACCAATGTTGATGGTTATGTCATGCCAATGTTCCACAGCCAGACCGCTATTGCGTATAACAGCGACCTGATCCCGATCCCCCCGAAATCATATGATGAGCTTGTTCAATGGGTTGAAAAAAATCCCAAAGCATTCGGCTACAACGGCATCAAGAACGGGATGTCCGGTGTGAGCTTTGTGACCGGTTGGGTTTATGCATATGGCTCGGATGCAGACAAGCTGTCCAGCAAACCATATCAAAAAGGTGTTCTGTCTCAGTGGGATGCCGCGTTCGAACAACTGAAAGCGTTTAATAAGAACATCACGTTCACGCCGGGTAACGCCGGGACGCTGGACATGCTCAACCGGGGCGAGATCTTCATGGGACCGGTCTGGGTCGATATGTTCTATAGCTGGAAAGAACAGGGCAAGATCCCGCCTTCACTGAAACTCTCTCTGCTTGCGCCGGGCATGCCAGGACAACCAATGTACTACGTGGTGCCGGAAAAAGCGGCCAATCCAGAGCTCGCTCGCGAATTTATCGAGCTGGCGACCAGCCCTGACATCCAAGCGGAGGGCATCGTGAAACGCTTCAACTGGTATCCGGGCATTGATGCAACGTACGTTAAAAAGCACCTGGATAAGCAGAGCTGGCAGAAGTTATTCGCGGAAATTACGCCGGAGGATCTCTCTCAGTACGGTAAGAGTTTCCCGATCGCACCCTATTTTGATGATATCAAAGAAGGTTACGAGCGTAAGGTTGCAAATTAATCGCTGTATGCTCAAGAGGTTACACACCTCTTGAGCTTTACATCGTGGCTGATTTCACTGGAAATATTATGCATTACAACCCAATCAAAAACATCTCGATGGTACTGCCGGCGGCATTCATGGTGGGTCTGTTTTTCCTCTACCCATTAGCCTTTTCTCTTTTTTCCGCGCTGTTCACCGATACTGGTGCGTTGACGACAGCGCATCTGGAGAATGCGGTCGAACTGTACTCCAACGATATTCTGTTTACGATAATTATCGTGCTGAGTTCAATGGTCATTTTATGTGTGCTGTCGATATTCATTGCAGCAACATTACGCCTCTCTCCCTTTACATCGCTCGTTCGGGTTTTAGGGGTACTTTATCGACTGCCTCTGTTCATCCCGCTCATCGTGACAGCTCAGATGATGAGAACCTTTTTAGCTAAAAATGGGTTGATGAATAACGCGCTCATTGAGGCCGGATTATTTACCCCTCTGGAAACCATTTCATTCCTCGGCTGGAGTGGCATCATCATTACTTTTGTCTGGAAACAACTCGCTTTTTCGACGCTGCTTATTTCCGGGGCGATGTCAGCCATCGATGAATCCCAGGTCCGTGCCGCGAGAAACTTAGGGGGCTCAAGAACTCGGATCCTGTTTCAGATTATCCTGCCTCAGATTATCCCAACAATCGGTGTCGCCATGGTCCTGTCTGTTGTGACGATGATGTCAGCATTATCTGTACCGCTGATGATTGGCACCGGCACACCCACCATGATGACCGCCGACATGGCATTTCGAATCAACTCTTACGGTGATTACCATACCGCAAATGCACTGGGCCTGATTTCTTACTGTATTTGTGCTGCGTTTGCCTGGTTCTATCTTCGTCAGAATCTTAAAGATAAGGCTGGTGTATAGTGAGTCAAGAACTAACAATGCGCTCTTTGACCAGAGCAAGTACATCCCGATTTTCAAACTTAATTCGTCTGGATGCCTTTCCACAGTTTGTCTTTGTCATCTGTCTGGCATTGATCATGTTCGGCCCGATCATCAATTTGCTCATCTGGACAGTGGCCGAGGTTTGGTATTTTCCTTACGCTTTACCCTCCCAATGGGGGCTCAAATACTGGGATCAGGTGTTCAGCCCTTATAGTGATGTTTCCGGCTCACTAACAACCAGTATCTTGATCGCTTTAACCACGGTTGTGGTCTGTCTCTCCGTCTCTATACCTGCGGGTTATGCGCTTGCAAAGCAGAAGATGCCTTTCAGAATATTCTGGATGCTTTTGTTTCTGATCCCTCAGGCGTTTCCTAACCTAACGGTGTACATGAACATCGCGAGAATATTCTACGACTTCGGACTCAACGGGACTTTTCTCGGGGTCGTCCTGGTACACAGTGTCCATGGTCTGATGTTTTCGGTCTGGATTAGCGTCGCCGCTTTTTCCGGTATAGACCCTTTGATGGTCCGGGCATCCAGAAATTTGGGCGCAGGCCCTGTCTATACCTTCTTCCATATCACTTTGCCTCAAGCGACACCGGGTATTGTGGCCAGTGGTATCTTCGTGTTCCTTGAATCTCTTGATGAGTTCACCGGAACTTTCTTTGTCGGTGCACCAGAGATAAGCACCTTACCGCTCCTGTTATATACGGCAAGCATGGAAGGCAATTATCAAATCGCATCGATTACGGCGCTGATATTACTCGTCCCATCGATTCTGTTTATGTTTGTGATCAGCCGATTTATATCTCCAGAGATGCTGTCAAAAATTGGGCGTTAATTATGAACAGAAAACAGCATGATGAAATCTGAACATTAAACATGACTATTATTTTCCCGGTAAGAATTCAACGTCTCACCATTTAAACACCTGTAATTAATCTGAATATTAAAGATGGAACTTTCAATATGAAACATATAATACCAACGGTTATCTTGGGTTTAAGTAGCTCAGTCTATGCAACCTCTGATGCTTATCAGCAGCCCCGGTTAAATCTTTCCATGGAGCAAGTGTTGTCCGGCCTGGCAGAGAGCTGCCAAGCGTTTGTCGCCGATACGGAAGTTGATCAAAGCTTTGAGATCAGTGACCACCATCAATCTTTTGCACTGTCGCACCAGTGGAGTAATGGTACCCATACTGCGTTCATTTCCCACTCCGAAACAGGCTCAGGTGATGAGGGACAAATTCTCGCCTTTCGAGTCACAGAAAGTATGTTTGACCCAAACCACGACCTTATTTCCGGCAACGAAACCATGCCTCTTGAAGATAAGATTTATATTAGTGAGCAACACCCATCTGGTATTGCCTGGTTACCTGCACCCACGAACAGCGCAAAGGATCAGGGTTATTTACTTGTCGCCTCTCAATATGAAAAAACGGTTCGCTTTCGTAAATTCACCATCGACGGCGACCAAGGACAGGTGGCGACATTGACTCAAACGGATCATAAAATAGAAGAAATCACAGATGTTTGGATTAACCGCCATGAAGATGACTATTGGTTAATTTTACACGACATGGACAATGCACAAGGCGCGGCGTACAAGGCATCGGTGGCAGATTTATTTCAATATGGCACGGATAACGAAGGTGAAATGAACATTCGCGCCTTCTCCTATGTCAACAGCTATACCTCACCGTCCAACACCGGCTGTAACAAGAGCCTCGGTCAAAATGCTCAATTAGTCGAAGATAGTACGGGGAACTGGTATATCGTTCACGCCTATACAGACACCATATGTGGCGCAAATATGGGGACGAACCAAGTCAAAGCTTACCCTGCTTACTTTAACGAAGACGGCACATTCAGCGTCGCAACCAGCCCCACCCCGGCAGCTTCAACCAGCGTGGGTTATTCCGTCAGTGTTACCGACGAAGGAGCCGATGGCGCGACTGGATTTAGAGTCACGAACGACGGACGACTCGTGATCTATTTGGGGGGACAGTATGCATCTTTAGACGGGTTTGACTATAAAACGTATTTGAAAGAATGTCGTTCATCAAAATATTAATTGCTTATCAATCAATAGAAGTTCGCAAATTGCGAGCTTCTATTTTCTCAAATACCCGAAATACGTTATTCACTCTTGATTACAGTGTCTATCTCAGCTTCACCGCCGTACCATAAACCAGAATTTCGGAGGCGCCCTGCATGATCGCACTGGTGGTAAAACGCACGTTGACGATTGCATCGGCCCCCATAGCTTCGGCCTCGGCGATCGCCCGGCTCATGGCTTTTTCCCGCGCTTCCACCAGCATTTCGGTATAGCCGCGGATCTCGCCACCAAAAATGGTTTTAAAGCCGGCCATAATATCGCGACCAACATGTTTCGATTGCACCACGTTCCCACAGACTGTCCCCAGTGTTTCGGTAATGGTCCGGTGAGCGATTTCAGATGTTGTCACACACAACATAGCTCTTCCCCTTAATAAGATGGTTATGAGTTAGGCTGGCCCAGGATTTGGGACATGACCCAGGCAGTTCGGGTCGCCGTTTCCCCTGTAGAAGGATGCGGTTCGCCACCCATTAAGTGTTCTGCAATCGCTGCGACATGGAACTGCTGGATGTGCGGTGGATTTTCAATTAGACGGCTTTGCTCGCCGGTGCCGTTAATTAAAATCACCGGCGCTTCATCAAAGACGGAAAACACCAGCTTGCCCCGGCTGCCGATAATTTCCACCCGATCTTCACGCTTGGCGGCACCAAAATGCCAGCTGCCGCACCCGGTGACGCCGGATTCATGCTGCCAACAGCCGGTCACCGCATCTCCGGCGCTGTAAAGCCCTTGCTGATTGAGGCAGATTCCCATAGCCCGGGAAATATCGCCCAGCAGGAACATCAGCAAATCTAACCCATGGCTAGCCAAATCATCGAAATAACCGCCCGGTGCAATCGCCGCATCGGTGCGCCAGTTATATTGACCGGACAAATCAAGCGCATTGGCCGGTTTAGAGAGCTGCCAGCTGACATGGCGAACCTCACCGATTTTTCCGTCGGCCAGCCAGGATTGAACCTGACGAAACCGTGGCAGTGAGCGCCGATAATAAGCGACAAACAACGGCAGTGAGCGCTTACGAAAAGCCGCAGTGATCAACGCACTGTCGGCATAGTCAGGTGCCAGGGGCTTTTCGATACAACACGGCTTGCCGGCCTCGGCGACTTTTAACGCATAGGTTTTGTGACTATCCGGCGGCGTGGCGATATACACCGCATCCACCTCAGGATCGGCAATAAGCTGATCAGCATCGGTGTAATACCGGGCGACACCATGGCGCTTGGCATAATCGCGGGCTTTGGCCTCATCCCGGCGCATGACAGCCACCAGCTCAAACCCTTCCGCCATCTGATAGGCCGGGCCGCTTTTCACTTCCGTGACGTTGCCACAACCGATGATCCCCCAACGGATCGGTTTTTCCGGACACTGCTTCATGATAAGTCCCTCCTGCCCTCAGCATGACCAAGGCCGCAATAAAAATCAAACAAATCATGATGATGCAATGTGCCGCACCAGCCTCTGATTATCCGGCAGGGAGCACAGATTTCAGATAAGTCAGAAAGCGTTGCCACGATTTCACATCCGCATCCTGACGGTAGTTCGGCGATCCATACACGGTAAAGGCATGGGGCGCGCCGCTGTAAACGATCATTTCACTATTAACTTTGGCTTGCTCCAGTGCCTGCGACAGGGCGGCGAAGTCGTTCATGGAAATCGCCTGATCGGCCCCGCCATGCAGAATCAGTACGCTGCCTTTGGTTTGCGAATAATCCTGCCCTGCGGGGGTGCTCAATCCGCCGTGAAAGGTCACGAACCCTTTCATCTCGCTCCCGGATCGGGCCATCTCCAGCACTGCTGCGCCGCCGAAACAGTACCCCATCGCCACCGCCTGCTGGGTATTCGCTCCCAAGGATTGGGCCTTGGTCATGGCGCCCTGAAGCAAGTCACGCATTTTCTGGCGATCTTTGTACAACTCACCGGTATGCTGGCGCTTGTCTTCATTTTTGGTTGGGCGGACTCCGGCACCAAATAAATCTGCAGCAAAGACGGCATAGCCGGCTTCAGCCAGCATCTCTGCCCGTTTGACTTCGTAATCGGTCAGCCCGTCCCAATCATGAACCAGCAACACCAAAGGAGCGGATTTGCCGCTTTCCGCCGGGGTGGTGTAATACCCTTCATACGCCTCGCCATTGATCTGGTAGCTGACCATCTGCCCTTCACCAAACGCGGTACAAGCAACCAACAAGGATAACGTGGCTGCCAAACGTCCGATTTTCATTCTCCCTCCAAAGCATCTACATCGCGTCAACAGTTCTAACAGTGTAGGTGATTTGTTAAAAACCGAGACATTCGCATTCCGTTTCAATGGGGTATAGTTATAATCAGTGTGAAAAATGGAACTAGGGAAAGCAATGCCAGCATTTACAGAATTTATTAAACATGTCGGCCGAGGCGAGAAAGGCCGTCGGCCACTGACCCAGGAAGAAGCCCGGGAAGCACTGACCATGTACCTAGACGGCAAAGCCGAGTTGCTCCAGTTGGCAGTGCTGCTGATGCTGCAACGGGTCCGCTGCGAAACCGGTGAAGAGGCCGCCGGATATATTCAGGCGCTGCGCGAGCGGATCGCTCCGGACTGGCAGGAGCTTGCTATTGACCTCGACTGGCCCTGCTTCGCCGGCAAGCGGCGCCAACCGCCCTGGCTGCTGCTGGCAGCCAAACTGTTAGCCAAAAATGGTGTACGGATCCTGCTGCACGGCCACGCCGCGGTCGATGCGGTGAAATTCCAGATTGAGTCGGCCTGCCCGGCACTCGGGATCCGGCAGGCCGCAACCCCCGAAGAAGCCAAAATCATTCTCGCCCACGACGACATCTGCTACATCCCGCTGTCTGCCTATTGCGAGCCTCTGGTTGATTTGCTCGCCCTGCGCAACCAGGTCGGCCTGCGAACCCCGCTCAACACCGTCGCCCGCGCGCTCAATCCGGCGCGTGCTCCCTTTGCCATCCATGGGATTTTCCACCAAGGCTATGAAAAATTGCACGCAGAAGCGGCGCAACGGGTCGGCGATCTGAACATGGTCGCCTTCAAGGGAGAGGGCGGCGAAAGTGAGCGCAGCCCCCGCACCGCATGCCGCCTAGCCGGGGTATCGCGCGGGGAGCTCTATGAAGAAGAGTGGCCAACGTTCCTGGAAGGTGCCTCCGGTAAGCACGGGGAGATCAGCGGCGAGTACCTGCGGCAAGTCTGGGACGGGGAAGTCGACAACAATTACGGCGCCCATGCGGTCGTCTCAACCATGGCGATTGTGCTGAAGATGATGCAGGTGTGTCCGGATCAGGCTGCCGCACTCGAGCAGGCTCAGCAATGGTGGGACACGCGTCATCAGTAACGCTGTTTTCCCCCTGATCCTCGCCATCTAATCTCTGCCGGGTGGCGGGCTTTCCTCGCCCCCCTCCAGGCCGCACGACGCAAAAAAAGTGAAGTGCCTCAATAATCATTCCGGTTCTGCTGGGGCGTATTTTTAATATATGCAACCATAGCCATAAAGTAATCACGATGGCTATGAATATGAACACATTTTCCTTCACGCTACTCGACTGGCTGGCCCTGTCTCCCGGATTAACCGACACCCGCCAGTGGCAAGAATGGGCGCAGCAAGATATGCGCTGGCCCGAAGACCCGGCCCCCGTCCCGGCCAATCTGATCCCGCCGATGATGCGTCGACGCACCAGTCAGTTAAGTAAACTGGCCCTACAGGCTGCACTCACCCTGACTCAGGATCAACCGGTAGACTATATCGTCTTTGCCAGTCGGCACGGTGAACTGGCACGCACCATCGCCCTGATCGAAAGCATCCAGCAAGGAGAAGAAGCGTCACCAACCAATTTTGCCCAAACCGTGCACAACACGGCAGCCGGCCTGTTTACCATCGCCGCCAACCGCCCGGTGCCCGTCACAGCCATCGCGGCCGGACAGGACACCCTGCACAACGCATTCGTGGATGCTGCCGCGTATCTGGCAGAGCATCCCGATCACCGGGTCTTGCTGGTTGACTATGACGCCCCGCTGCCGTCACAGTTTCAGTCATTCGATGCCGGAAACTACCAGAGTTATGCTCTGGCGATGCTGTTGACCGGCGGCGAACACTATCGGGTTCACTGGGATACCCCGACCGCCCCTGAGCCAGAGGAAGGCCCGATAACTCTCAAATTTATCAAACACTTGTTGAGCAACCAGCACCAGTGGCAATTAACAACCGATCGCCATTGCTGGTCCTGGCAACGCCATCATGAGCTCTGACGAGCCGAATCGAACACCCTGAAAAGCCGGAATACGGGGCACAAACATTACAGTGTTAATTCGATCCAATTTCCGCTTCTCAGTCATGAACCACCTCAACACATATGTCACAATGAGCATATTAACAACGAGTCTAACCGACGCAGAAAGGACGTTACGTATGGAACAACTTCATCTTGAACTGAAAAAGCTGATCATTGAGTCACTCAACCTTGAAGATATCAGCGTTGACGATATCGGGACGGATGAGCCGTTATTTAATGACGGACTGGGGCTGGATTCAATTGACGCGCTGGAACTAGGACTGGCGCTGAAGAAAAAATATCAGATCTCACTGGACAGCGATGACAATGACGCCCGCCAGCACTTTGCTTCCGTCGCTAGCCTCGCCGATTATATCTCGTCTGTGAAGGCAGCCTGAGCCTGAATTGAGCTTCTGCCAGCAAGACGAGTTTCGCGTAAAAGCAGCTTCGTGAAAGCGCTGTTTCAGGAAAGAAAAACTGCCCCCGCGCTATACAGCGGGGGCGGTTGTCTATCATGCAATATGTGCTGTCTAGTAAGGCGAGGTGAATCAAGCAAACCGCTCCCAGCGCACACCACATTACACCGTTGGCTAACGCCTCAACGCCTCAACGCCTCAACGCCTCAACGCCTCAACGCCTCAACGCCTCAACGCCTCGCGACAGTGAACTAAACGGTTCCCTTTTCGTAAACAGTACATGGCCAATAGGCTCACAATCACAGCAATACTTCCTAAGAGCGCATTCGTCGTTGTAAACGCCATTTTATACACTGCGATCATTTCATGGCTTAGCACTGCTTGCTCACGAGCATTCACCTGCTCGAGGAGTTCGGTAAAGTTTCCTGACGCCATGCCCGCAATCCACGCCTCGTCATTCCCCCCTTTCAACTGACTCAGATGTTCAGGCACAAGTCGAGTCAACGAAGCGCTTATGAACGCGCCATACAGGGCAACGGCAACGGCTTCACTCCCTAACCGGAAAGTATTGAGTACCCCGGCAGCCATGCCGGTTTCATCAGCGTTGACGCTGCTAAGTGCTTCTCCATCCACTAAACCCGCAGAGATTCCCATCCCTATTCCAATCAACAACAGGGCAGCCGCCAACCATGAAAGGGAGACCGACAACTCAACCAACAGACCCAGTAAGCCAATCCCAAGCAACATGCACACGATGCTGAAGAAAATCAGTCGCGTTGTTCTCACCCCTCGCGAGACTAAGTTCCCGGCAATCAGCGGCAACACCAACACGGGCAAAGTCAAAAACAGCATCATAAGACCCGCAGTTGCTGCGGACTGTTGCATCATTCCGGTCAAATAAGTGGGAAAGTACGTCAGCAATGTCACAAAGGTAAAGCTGGCAACCACAGGTACTAAGATCAGGCCAAGGAAACCATGGTTTCTGAGCAACCCCAGATTCAGCACCGGATGTACTGCTCTTTTTACCCGTACGATAAATAGAATGAACATGACCCCGCCCAATAACACGGCAAGAGCAGTCTTCAAACTCAACCATCCCCATTCGTACCCCCTGGACACCGCCAGCATCAACAAGAACATGCCGGCAATAAATAAAGCTGCTCCGGGGAAATCAACCTGGGACACGGATCCTACTTCGTCAGCATCGCTTGGAATGTTAGAGCTCATCACAAGTACGGCGGTAAGCACCACAGCGTGCATGGCAAAAATGGCTTGCCAGCTCCACAATTCCAGTAAAATTCCGGAAACCGTGGGGCCGAACGTAATCCCTAAACCTGCGGTCACCCCAAACAAAGCGAATACTCTTGTTCTTTGCTCCCCCTCAAAAGTCTGAGTAAAGAGCGCGCTGCCGCAGGAAAAAATAGCCGCGCCACCGATACCGGCAAGCGCCCGAAATATATCAAGCCACAATATATTCGGCGCAAGCCCGGAACCAATGGATGCCAGTGTATAAATCAATGCGCCTGCGATAAACGAACGCTTTCGGCCGAACACATCGGCAAATTTACCCCAAATCAGCGTAAAACAGGCAAACGTCAAATTAAAAGCATTCACCACCCACTGCAAACTAGCCGGGTCCGATTGCAACTCTACGCTGATAAACGGCAAGGCAATTGCCGTACCAGAAATAGAGCTCGGCACGACAAAGACAGCCATTAAGACAGCAAACAGCATGAACGTGCGGTTTGTTCGATGTATTCCACCCATAGTTAGCCTTTCATCATTCTCTGTAGTTACCTCGAACGAATCCATCATCTCAGTACGAGCCCGTTGCAGCACCTCGCGAGCGGCGCGTGTTCGATACTCATCTCGTCCATGACAGACGCAGTCTTTGTCACTACAATGGTTTGAAAAATATTACACGTATGGCAACGCCAATACGTAACGAAAAACACGAACGTTCGATATATTTCGAACCTTATAGGTGCGGAACATCCGTGTCAATCTGTTTCATAACGATAAAATAGGAAAACGACATGTCAGAACATGAGACGCTCGCAAATCAACCGCGCGAGGAAACACTGGAGATGTTGAAAGCCCTTGCGCACCCAGTTCGGCTCAAAATCATCATTGACCTGATCAACGATGAGCCAAACGCAGAAAGACACTGTACTTCTTTCGACCTTTCCATCTCAAAAGCCACACGTTCTCATCACTTTAAGATCCTGAAAGAATCAGGGCTGATCGAGCATGTAGATCACGGGAACCGCTCTTTGGCCAAGCTCCGTCATGCTGAAATAGAATCAAAGTTTCCGGGTTTACTGCGCATGCTCCAGAACAAGTAACACCCATCATCGTGATCTTGAATCGTTAGCGCTTTCATTCGAAACAATCTTCAAAGCAGGCATACACAAGCTCCAAAATGGCTGGCACGATGCCAGCCATGAGATGCCCCTTGTCTCTACCAAGCCACTTCCCATGTCGTGACAAACCTCGAAAAACCGTCCTTCCGCATTATGCTACATGATGTATATTGTATAGGATGAGATCGTCAATAAGAGGGCAAGCCTCTAATCTGCTGATAATTAATGGATTTTCTCATGAACTCTGATAATCAAGATGCCATTCTGTTTGGCGCCGATCGCCTGACCATTGAAGACGTGGTTGATATTGCCAACGGTGCCCAGGCCAAAATCAATAATTCCCCTGCATTTACCGCAAAAATTGACCGCGGTGTTGCGTTCCTTGAAAGCCTGCTGAAAGAAGAAGGCGTGATCTACGGCGTGACAACCGGTTACGGGGATTCCTGTACCGTGGCGATCCCGCCGGAGCTGGTCGATGAGCTGCCGTTGCACCTGACCCGCTTTCATGGCTGCGGGCTCGGTGAGCATCTTGATCACCAGCAGGCCCGTGCGGTGCTGGCGACACGTCTGTGCTCACTAACGCAGGGCGTTTCCGGGGTCAGCCATGAGCTGCTGAATCAAATCGTCACCCTGATCAATCACGACATCACCCCGCGGATCCCTCAGGAAGGCTCTGTAGGAGCCAGCGGCGATCTGACGCCACTCTCTTATCTGGCCGCCGCCCTGATCGGCGAGCGTGACGTGGTGTATCAAGGTGAGGTCCGTGCAGCTGCCGACGTCTATACCGAACTGAGTTTGCATCCAATCACGCTCAAGCCGAAAGAAGGCCTGGCGCTGATGAACGGCACCTCCGTGATGACCGCGCTGGCCTGCCTGGCGTATAAACGCGCTGAGTATCTGGCCCAGCTCGCGACCCGGATCACCGCGATGGTCTCTGTCGGCATGCAAGGTAATGACTTCCACTTCGATGAAGCCTTATTTGCCGTGAAGCCGCATCAAGGACAACAGCAAATCGCCGGCTGGTTGCGCAGCGACCTACAATCTTCCCTGCCGCCACGGAACAGCGACCGCTTGCAGGATCGCTACTCTCTGCGTTGTGCACCGCATGTGATCGGCGTGCTGCAGGACAGCCTGCCCTGGTTGCGCCAGCTGATTGAAAATGAACTCAACAGTGCCAACGACAACCCAATTATTGACGGTGACAATGAACGCGTCCTGCATGGCGGTCATTTCTACGGCGGTCATATTGCGATGGCGATGGACACCCTGAAAGTGGCGGTTGCCAACCTGGCCGATCTGCTGGACCGTCAGATGGCCCAGTTGATGGATTACAAGTTCAACAACGGCCTGCCGTTTAACCTGACCGGCGCGACTGGTGCGCGCAAACCCATCAACCATGGCTTCAAAGCCGTGCAGATCGGGATCTCAGCCTGGACTGCGGAAGCACTCAAGCACACCATGCCGGCCAGTGTCTTCTCACGCTCAACCGAGTGTCATAACCAGGACAAAGTCAGCATGGGGACCATCGCCTCCCGTGACTGCCTCCGAGTGCTTGAGCTGACGGAACAAGTTGCTTCCGCCTCGCTGCTCGCCTCAACGCAGGCCCTGCTGCTTCGCGAAGCCCAGGGCGAGTTGCAAACCAGCCACCTCAGCCCGGCACTGCAAGCCATGCTGGCTTCCGTTCAGAAAGATTTTGAAATGGTGCGTGAAGATCGGCCGCTCGAAGGCGAGCTGCGCCTCTTTATCAGTCAGATCCGCGAGCAGAACTGGAAAATGTATGACTGAGCCTCTGCCGGATATCAGAGCGCTGCCGCAACTGGCATAAAAATACCGGGCACTGAGCCCGGTATTTTCATTTGATGATCTCGATTGCAGCCCCGCTATCGGGCCGTCATTCGCATCGGCGCTTCGCCGGACTGCGCAATCGTAAAGTGACTGACTTCTTCCATCAACTCAGCCATCCGGCCTTGCACCAGTTCCATTTCCTGATGAATATCGGCAATGGTCTTTTTGGTATGATCCGCCAGATCCAACAATTCATCCACATCCGTATCGACACTTTTCGCCGTTTGCGATTGCTGGGTGGAAGCCGTGGCAATGCTAACGTTGAACTGGGCAATTTCATTCACCGCCAAGATTAGTTTTTCCACCAAAGACTTGGTATCCGACACCACTTCCTGGGCTTCGTAACTGGCTTCACGGCTTTGCTGCATATTGTCAAAGGAGTCTTTGGCATTCTGGCCAATCCCCTCCAGCAGCTGGCGGATGTCTTCCGTCGATTGCTTGCTGCGTTGTGCCAACGTCCGGACCTCATCCGCCACCACAGCAAAGCCCCGTCCCTGCTCACCCGCACGGGCTGCTTCAATGGCAGCGTTCAGTGCCAACAGGTTGGTCTGTTCCGAGATCGCATTAATCGTATCCAGGATTTCCGTCACGCTGCCCATCTGCTTCTCCAGCGCCTCAATACAGGCGAACGTCTGGTCGACATTTTCGAGCAGCTCCGTGGCTGACTGGAATGAACGATCACTGTGTTCAAAACAGGCTTCGGCGTTTTCTTTCACCTGATCCGTACTGTGCTGCGCATCCACGGTGATCCCGGCCACCTCCTCACTGGTCTGGGCCATTTCCGTCATCGCCGTGGCGATATTATCGCAGCGCAGGTGAGTCTGTTGGCTGGAGTCTTTCGCTTTAGCCACCAAATCAACCATTGCCGCCATCTCTTTCTCCGTCTGGCTGGCGAAGCGCAATGTCTTGTCTAACGTCTCACTCAAACTACTCGCCAGGTGATCGACATGACTGGCGATCCGGCCAAATTCATCCCGCCGACCGTCATCCAGACGGATACTCAAGTCGTTATTCGACGCCATGCGATCCAACTGCGCGGTAAACTGCTCAACCCGCTCGCGCACGTTGTTGACAATTTTCACCGTCAGCAGGACCAACGGCAACACCAGAAACAGGATCACCCCAATCATCCCGTTGCGGATCAACGTTGCTTCCGCCTGGTGATGCAACGCATGCTCCCGAATCGATCCGGCCACGTCATCCCGCAGCGCTTTCACCAAACCAATCCGTTGGGTGGCCAGCGGGAACCAGACCGATGCTTCCGGCCCTTCAATGACAGAGAGGTTGTCTTTCTGCGCCAAAAACTGTTGCTGAATCGATATCACCTGCTGCCAGACCGACTCATTGAGGATCGACTGCAACTGTTGCAGACTCTTGCCATCCAGCAAAACTCTGGCCTGACGCAAGGCATATCGCTCGGCACTAAGATAATTAGTGATCTGCGTGTAACGCTCCGGTGTCGACTGCTTTCCGGCAAAGACGCCATTCAGGGCCCCCCGGGCCATACCGGCCTGCTCTTTAATCACCAGCAGTGCCCACAGTCCCTGCATGTCCTGCTTCAAATCCGGATCACTGATCTGAGTCATCACCACCGCCAGATTATCCAGCGCCAGCTTGTTGATGTTTGAATAAAACGCAAACGGGGATTCCTTCAGGGATAAGCTATCAACCTGGCGACGAATCGCCTCACGCCGATCCAGCTCAGATTTCACATCCCCCAATAAGGTCGTCACTAAAGCAGGATCCAAATATTGCGGTGAGAAAGCCAGCAGGTGCTGATAAGCCGCATCTGCCTTTTTCCTTTGCGCCAGCAGGGCACCCTGCTGTTGGCTTTGCCCCTTCGCGGCAATCACCCCAGCGGTCAGACCGCGCTCAACCGCAAACTGATGCGCAACGTCATCATACAGCTCAAACAGAGTCACGGTTTCCAGTGACAGCCCCGTCTCCGCCACCTGCTGATTGGCCTGTTTGATTTGATAGCCGATCACACCGAGCAATAAAATAGTAGGAATAATAAATACGGTAAAAATTGTTTTACGCAAATTCATAGCACGGCCCAGATTCAGCATACATCACCCTCAACAATGGATCTCTAGCCCCAAGATAGCAAAGGCCAGCAATGCACCTGAATACTTATGAGGCATATTTCATTAAACTATGAACCAGCTCAAACTGGCACCGCAACAACCCATCGGAGATGATACAGATTCGGCAACCCCGTCACCGGGCTGAACCTCGAAACGAGACTGAGTATCAGCACACGCAAGCCCTGTTCAAAAAAGCATCAGCTGCACCTCGTCGTTTCAAAAAGTTACCCACTGTTTTTGTGGATAAAGTTTTTTACCTCTTTAAAAACATGATGTTATCAATTGCAATCTTATAAGTGCGATTTTTTGCAATTTAATGAATAGCGCCGCAACGTTCCAATCACCCGTGTATTCTGCTCCTCGCAGCACTGGCAGGAGGGCTGTCGGGTCAATGCTGGAAATGGTATGCAATTCGTTTGTCATGTGTTGGCGATTGGGATAATATCTTCCGGTGCATTCCTGCACCGATCCCAGTGTCTGCAGACCTCATCGTAACCATTTCCGTAACGCAATAAGGACTCCCCGGAGCTGCTCTGACAAGCGCTGCCGGGCACTGGTTGATTTGTTCAATCTGACAAACTTTAATGACGGTGAAACCATGACCCAACAACCCCGTATCATCATCTCTTCACTGGATGCCGAAAGGCTGGATAACCTGCTGGAAACCCTGCCGGATGCGGCATTTCCCGGTAAAGCTGCGCTGGAAGCGGAACTGGATCGCGCCGAGATTGCGGCGCCACAGGACATCCCGTCGACCGTCGTGACCATGAACTCCACGGTCCGTTTCGCGGTGGAATCCTCGGAGAAAACCTTTTGCCTGACGTTGGTGTATCCGAATGAAACAGAAGGTAAAGCGGACCGCATTTCAATCCTGGCCCCGGTCGGCAGTGCCCTGCTGGGACTCTCGGTCGGTGATACCATTGAGTGGCCAAAACCGGGGGGCGGCATCTTGCATGTGCAGATCGAGGAGATTGTCTACCAACCTGAGCGTAGCGGTGACTACAGCCGTTAACCGTCCGCCGATTGACTGACGGACGTCAATATGGACAACACATAGCCAGTCCTATGTGTTGTACAGGCTTCACAGCCCGTTATACAACTTTACGGATATTTCTATTTTCCACGCTCACTTTCACATCCCGGTTAATCATCTGGATGAGCAGCATGGAGCGTTTCTCGCCATCCGGCTCGAGGAAAATCGCCTGAATTTCCTGTAATGCGCCTTCATTAATACTCACTTTATCACCGGCGATAAACGCCACATCAGCGTGTACATTGCGAAGCTGGATCTGGGTGATCAGCTCAGCCGGTATTTCTTTGGGCATCTGACCAAATCGAATAAAATCCGCAACGCCTCTTGTCGAACGAATCGTGGTAAAACTCGGCCCGCGTTCATAATCAAAATGAATAAATAAATAAGATGGAAACAACGCTGTTTTGACCGAGACTTTCTTACCTCGCCGAATGACGTCCTTATTGACGAAGGGGGTATAACAAGCCACGCCCACCCGTTCCAAATTAATAATCGCTCGCTCAATTTCATTATTTTTGCAGTAGAGTAAATACCACTTTTTCATGATTCCGTGCTCTTTTATTGTCCATAGATTATATCGACCCTGTTCGCAATCAGGTCATGCGCTCGTGATCCAGGCAGGGATCAAAACAAACTCACCGCTAGATTTCTTTCAGCTTGTGATCGTCAAATGGCTTGTGCCAGTACTGAGATTCACAGACCTGGCAGGTGACTTTCATGGTGTTTTTCTTCAAAACCCGCTCGATGACCGTTCTTTTAGAGCGCATAAACGTCCGTTGCTGCTTGCATTTTGGGCAATTCATGTGTAGTGCCGCCATGTGGCCTCCCCCACGGTGATAATAGATTTATCAACATATGCAACCATGCACTAATGTTCGACGCGCATTATCCATAGTTGCAGTGCAAATAAAAATAATGTCACGTGATCATGGGACGAATGTCAAAATAAAGAAAATTTATTCAGTTACGCATGATTTCTTCGTAAAAAATTGCATGGGATAACCCACTTATATATAAATTTATCAATTTCATTTTGTTTCAACACATAATAAAACCATCATAAATAGAACATGCGAATACAGCCCTCGCTAATTCCCACACAAAATATAAGATGAAATGTATTCGATTACATCTCAATGCGTATTTTTACTATTACATCCTATTTTTTACATGTTTAATTGAGCTGTTTATTTATGGCTAAAATATAAGCTCCCAAAATCATACTTCGGTTCCAAAATTTATTTCTATCATTTGGCAATCCCCGTCGCTCTATCTCTATAGTTATTCACTTTAATGCATACTGTACCCGTCCGTATCCCGAGCTGGTATGAAAGGTAGCGAACAATACTCGGGCGCTATGCCTGAATTCGATAACTGAGCTGACTGAGTTCACGAAGAGACGCCAAGAGCCATGTGATTACTATCCGGCGCCTGCAGTCTTCCGGCTTCACATCTCACCCCCCGGAGGAGAAACACATGAAAAAACGCACTTTGCTCCACCCCATGATGCTGGTTTTAATCTTATGCTTTAGCGCTGGTGCTGCTGCCACTGACAAGGACTTTGTGATCTATGGTGAAACCACAGCCCTGGTCGGCCTCTGCCAAGCTGAGAAGGCACAGCAATTTGTCCGAAACCCGGATTGGGAAACCGTCACTATTCCGAACACCACCCAAACCGTCTGTATTTTGTATATTCAGCAGGTCAAAGACAGCTCGGTCGGCCGCTATACCGAGACCGTCAATACATTCCTGGTAAAACGAAAGGACGCGCCGCCGTTGCCGCTCAAAACACCGGGAGATCTGACAGATCCCGTCCAGGCCATGGACTATCTGCAAGCAGCTCTGTACACCTTGGGCGTCGCCACTTATCCGGATCAGGTTGCCGGACTTCCCCATCAGTACGGTTTTTATAATCATCATCTGCTGCTGGATAACCCGGATGCGATCCAAGCCGGTAAAACGCAGTGGGGTTACCCGAAACAACAGGCTTTACTGAGCTACAAAGCCCCCGCAAAACAGGCCATGCGGGCGCTGCAAGTCTGGGAGCCGGTGAGACAATCAGGCCGACTGCATCACAAGGAAATGGTCCTTCAGGTTTGGTTCGATTTACGGGAAGCTGTCGCGATGCCGCTGGAGTCTACCGGTGATAATATTTTACCGAGTTCACCCTGGACACCGGATGGCAAACTGGCGCAACTCTCCGGTACCCTGAGTACCCAGGGAGAAAACGGTCTGGTGGCCCCTTTCCAGGGTGAGTTGACGGTCGGACGTTCCTTTACCGAAACCGCAGTTGCCTTAAGAACGACCGGCTTCAACCCGAAAATGGTCCTGCTGTTTCAGGATCTCAAAGGCACAGCCCGTCCGCTCTACGACAAACCGCATTCGATCTAGCTGGTTGTTATATCAATTCCTGAGACAGCAATCGTGCGCCCGCGGCGGCTCTGCAGAGGCCGCCGCAGGTGTACACCCAAACCGAAAGTCAGTCCGGCTTGATATTCTGGTTCATCCGGAACAGATTGGCCGGATCATATTTTTTCTTGATCGCCACCAGCCGTTCATAGGTGCTGCCGTAGGCAAATGCGATCCGATCGCCTTCGTCCTGAGTCAGGAAATTGATATAGGCCCCGCCGCTGGCAAACGGCTGGGATTTGGCAAAGAACGCCCGCGACCAGCCGATACAGGCTTCATCCTCCGCGGCCGTCTCCCAGCGGGCATGTACGTTCATGACATAGTTGGCATCCCTACTGGAATAGGCCATTGCATCCGCTGCAACGCGTCCAGTTTGCGCTCCAATGGTCCCGATAAAAATCTCACATTGATCGGAGGGCAACTGACCGGCGTATTCAATCAGCACATCCAGCGCTTCGTCCGTTAGGGTGGCAAAGTTATGAGACTTCCAATAATTCCGGGCCCCAGGGGTGAGTAAGGGATCGAACGCCTGCTGCCAGTCGACAAAGGGCTGCACACCGACATGTTCCCCCAGCGGCGTCCCGAATCCGCGCAGCGGTGCAATCAAAGCTTCGCCTTCGGCCGGATCACCGGCATAAAAAACAGCTAACGCGATAATTTCAGTGCCGTGAACCACTTCCGGCAAGAACGGCAGTGGTGGTGCCTTGCGGGTCACCATCCAGACATTCAACTCGTCCGGCATGGTTTCAGTAAAGCGGGCAAACTGCGTCAGGATCTGCTTCGCCTGTGCAAACGGGAACACGATCAACCCACTCAACACCTCCGGGCCAACCGGGTGCAGTGCAAACTCAAAGCTGGTGACCACACCGAAATTACCGCCACCGCCCCGGACGCCCCAAAACAAATCTTCATTCTCGGTCGCGCTGGCCCGAACCTGATGGCCATCTGCCGTGACCATATTCACCGCCAGCAGGTTATCCACGGTCATACCGTATTTCCGGCTCAGCCAGCCAAACCCGCCGCCGAGCGTCAGGCCAGCCACCCCGGTGGTTGAGTTAATCCCCAGAGGTGTGGCCAGCCCGTGTGCCTGCGCGGCTGCATCAAAATCTCCCAGGGTACAACCGGGCTCAACAATGGCCCGCCGGGTGTTGGGATTGACCACCACATTGTTCATCAGTGAAAGATCAATCATGATCCCGCCGTCACACACCGCATTCCCGGCAATGTTATGGCCGCCGCCGCGAATGGACACCAGCAGATCATGCTCCCGGGCAAAATTCACCGCCTGCACCACGCACTCGGCGGAGATACACTGTGCAATCACCGCCGGTTTCCGGTCGATCATCGCATTCCAGATCGCTCGCAGTTCGTCATATTTATCATCTTTGGGGAGACAAATGGTCCCCTGAAAATGCGCTTTAAACTTCTCGATCGTTGCCGCTTCTAGCTGGCTCATACCTGCCTCCTGAGTCGTTGTCGAGCCTCATAGGATCGCTTTATCCGGGCGCTCAGCCACTGCCGAGACCCTGGACAACTTTCTTCCTAAGTAAAACGTATCCCCGCGGCGCCGGCTGTCCCATCTTGAGACAATCAACCGGACGGACGAAAAATGCGATAATCACAGCAACCAAAAGGGATAAAAAAAACCGCTGAGATCACGCAGCGGCTTTATGACATGTCAGGCGATTCGAACCCTATGTTGCCCTGAGATCCAAGGGGTCGACCATCCCCGCAGCAATCGCCATGCCGACCAAGGCGGGCAGGTGATCCGCTGCCAGGCGCTTCATCACCCGGGACCGATACAGATCAACAGTTTTAACGCTGATCCCCAGTTGTTCGGCAATTTCCCGGTTGGTATAGCCCTTCACCAGCGGCAAAAAAACATCCTGCTCCCGCGGCGTCAAACTGGCCAGCCGCTCCTGCAACGCCGATTGATGCTGACCCGCCATCATCACCGGCTGGCGGTTGAGCGCCTGCTGAACGCTGTCGAGCAGCAACTGCTCGTTATAGGGTTTTTCAATGAAATCTATAGCGCCAGCTTTAAATGCCCGCACCACAATCGGCACATCGGCATGACCACTGACAAAAATCACCGGCAGGTGAATCTCGCGACGCTGCATTTCTTCCTGCACATGCAATCCGCCCATTCCGGGCATCCGGATATCCAGTAACACGCAGGCATTGGCTTTGGGATCGCAGGCTTCAAGGAACGCCTGACCGCTGCTGAACGGTACGGCTTTCAGCCCGACCGACTCAAACAGCCACAAGGTCGAGTCCCGCATGCCCTGATCATCATCCACGACATATACAATTTGCTCATCCGGCATGAATTTCCCTCTCCTCATCCCATCCTGTATTCACAACCATTTCCCTCATCATGCCCACCAACACCCCTCACTCCCGGCGCAGCGGAAGCCAGCAGCAAAAGGTGGCACCCCGCTGATCGGATGCTTCGATATCCAGCCCGCCGCCGAACCCTTCGGCAATGGTCCGGCTCATCGACAATCCCAGCCCCAGGCCATCGTGCTTACTGGTATAAAACGGAGTGAACAGTTTTTCCCGCGCCTCGTCCGGCAATCCCGGCCCTTGATCGACCACCCGCAGACACAAGCGGTCCCCTTCAACATCTACCCGAAGCACAATCCGCGAAGCCTGCTGCGGCGCCTGCTCCCAGTTGGCTTCAATGGCATTGCGCAGCAAGTTCACCAGCACTTGTTCCAGCAAGACCGCATCACCGTATACCGGCGGAAGTGCCGATAGGCTATGAGTCTGCGGCTCCTCAAACCCGGCATCATCATTTTCAGAGCGATTTTTTTCAAAATGACTGTTTTCAAAATGACTGTTTTCAAAATAAATCGTGACCTGGTGACGGCTGGCTTCCCAGGCACACAAATCCATCGCTTCGCGCACCACAGTTTCAATATCCAGCCGCTGAATATTGCGTGAGCCTTTGCGTAAAAAACCCCGCAACCGGCTGATCACCGCGGCCGCATGACGGGCCTGATCGGCAATCAACCGCAATCCTTCGGCCACCCGGGCAGCATTTTCCGGCTGTTCATGGAGGGTCTTCAGATAACGTTGACTGGCACCAGCATAATTCATCACCGCCGCCAGCGGTTGATTGATCTCATGGGCAATACCGGAAGCCAACTCTCCCATGGTAATGAGCCGGGCAGTATGCGCCAGTTCATCCTGATGACGGCGCTGCTCCGTTTCACGGAGTTCACGCTCGGTCATGTCCCGGGCCACCAACGAAAAATAATACTGGCCGCCCGCCCCTCGGTGAGCCAGCAACACCAAAGACACCACAAAGCCGGTCTCTGCGCCCAGTGGCATCAGCCGGGCTTCCGTTGCCCAGGCCCCCCGCTGGATCGCGCCGGACCAGCCTTGCTGACGCAACCGGTGAAAATCTTCCGGATTAAGCAGTTCAGCCAGCGAAGGTAAGTCCTGCTCCCCACGGATCCCCAGCGCCCGGCGGGCAGAAGGATTCACCATGGTCAGCTGCCCTTGTGAATCAAGAAACAGTACCAGATCGGTATTGGCCCGGACCACTTCCGCCAGCCGCCTGTTTTCTTCTTCTGCCCGCACCCGGGCGGTAATGTCCCGCGAGATACAGACAATCTCGACCACATCGCCGGTATAGGTTTCCCGGATCCCACGACAAGCGGTTTCAAACCATAAATAGTGCCCGTCGCGATGGCGGATCCGGTAAGTCAACGTCAGGTAGCCATCCCGTGCCAGCGCTTCCGCCGCCTGAAACAGGGAGCGGCCCCGATCGCGAGGATGAAGCAGCGACTGCGCCGACCGCCCCCGCAGCGCCTCCGGCCAGTAGCCGAGCAGGGTCCAGGACGCAGGCGAAGCATCGAGAAACCGACCGTCCGGGGTATGGCGGGAGATCAAATCCGTCGTATTTTCAGTGATCAACCGATACAGGCGCGAGGCCACCGCCGCTTCCCGCTTACGGCGAATTTCCGTGGTCGCATCCCGGCAGCGCACCATCACTGCATCCAGCGACGGTTCCGGGATAAACTGCCACAGCAGGAACTTGCCGGCCCAGGTAGATTCTACTTCACCAATCGCCCGGCTCTGATTCAAACAAGCCGTAACCAACTGGGCGTAATTCACCGGCAACAGATCGGATATCACCGAGCCAGGATGGTGCGCCAACAATTGCTGCATCGCTGCATTCATCGCGACAGGAGTGGCCAGCGAATTCATGCGAAGTCCGGGCAGGGGATCGCATTGCAGCAGCATCACATCCGCCGGTTGCTCCGGCCGATTGGCGAGCAGGGTTTGCAACAGCGTGGCCATCGCCGGTAAGGCTGCGGCGTGCTGCGCTGTTTCGATCGCAACCACCAGCACACCGGGGGTCTTCGGCGTCAGGGCAATCAAAGATCCCTCGGCCAACCCGGCCCGGCGCAACCGCCCCGACAGCCATGTTTGCCCCTGGCGCACCTGAGCGAGCGGCAAGCACCATTCACGGCTGAGTTGTTCAAACAACAGCGCATCACTGGCTTTGAGCGGGTCGCCCTGACCCGGCGGCAGTGCCGGACCGCCGCCGTCATGGGCATAGATTTGCTCATGCGGTTGCCAGCTGAGCCAGTAGGCCTGGCTCACCCCGGGCCAGGACTGCGCGTAACGACACAAGGCCGCCGCCTGATCGGCCGCCGATCCCTGCTGGAGCAACCGCAACCACAGATCGAGGTAGAGCTGTCCCTGATGACTTGTCATGCTGTGTGATCCCTCACCATGTTTCGTAATTCTTAGCCGTGCCTGCGAGGTCCTGTCATGCCTTCAAGCGCCTTGAGCATCCTGAGATCCCTTGAAAAACCCCGACTCAACTCGCCTGGCACTGGCACTGGCACTGGCACTGGCACTGGCACTGGCACTGGCACTGGCACTGGCATCATTGCAACCATCGTTGCAACCACAATTAAAGGCATATAGTAAAAACACTATAAGACTATAGGCTATTTCCATAATTCGTTCTGACTTGCTATAAATTACCACATGTTAAGAAAACATTAAATTTACGATACATATCTGATCACGGAATAACAGACAGAAAGAGGGAAACTGCATGTCTATGTATGAGACGGGTCTGACACCTTGTGACGTCAACCACATCGCACTCACGCCACTGAGCTTTCTTGAGCGCACAGCGGCAGTCTACCCGGACTACCCGGCGGTGATTCACGGTGCCATTCGCCGCAACTGGTCGGAAACTTATCAGCGCTGCCGCCAACTGGCGTCTGCGCTGGCCGGACGCGGGATCGGCAAAGGCGATACCGTCGCGGTCATGCTGCCCAATATTCCGGCGATGCTGGAAGCCCACTTCGGCGTGCCGATGATCGGCGCAGTCCTCAATACCCTGAACGTCCGCCTCGATGCCGAAGCCATTGCCTTCATGCTGGGCCACGGAGAAGCCAAGGTGCTGATCTGCGATCGCGAATTCCATGACGTGATCCGCGATGCGATTGCGATGCTGGATAACCCGCCGCTGGTCGTCGATGTCGATGATCCGGAATACGGCGAAGGCGAAGCCACCAGCGAACTCGACTACGAGGCTTTCCTGGCCGAAGGCAATCCCGACTACGCCTGGCAATGGCCGAGTGATGAATGGCAGGCCATCTCCCTCAACTACACCTCCGGCACCACGGGCAACCCGAAAGGCGTGGTGTATCACCATCGCGGCGCTTACCTGAACTCACTGGGCAACCAGATGACCTGGTCGATGGGCCAGCATCCGGTCTATTTGTGGACCCTGCCGATGTTCCACTGTAACGGCTGGTGCTACCCGTGGACCGTCACCGCGCTGGCCGGGGTGCATGTATTCCTGCGCCGGGTCGATCCGCAGAAAATCCTGACCCTGATCCGCGAGCACCGGGTCAGCCATTTGTGTGGTGCGCCGATTGTTCTCAACGCGCTGATCAACATGCCGGAAACCGCCAAGGCCGCGATTGATCACCCGGTCGAGGCCATGGTGGCCGGTGCCGCGCCACCGGCTCAGGTGATCGGCGATGTCGAGAAAATGGGGATCAAAGTCACCCATGTCTACGGCCTGACCGAAGTTTACGGCCCGGTGACCGTGTGTGCCTGGCATGAAGAATGGGACGAGCTCAGCCTGGAAGAGCGCGCAACGCTCAAATCCCGCCAGGGCGTACGCTACCCAACGTTGGAAGGGGTGATGGTCGCCGATATCCAGACCCTCAAGCCGGTCGCCCAAGACGGCAAAACCATCGGTGAAATCTTCATGCGCGGCAACACCGTGATGAAAGGCTACCTGAAAAACCCGACTGCGACCGCGGAAGCCTTTGAGGGCGGCTGGTTCCATACCGGCGATCTCGGCGTATGCCATCCCAACGGCTATATCGAAATCAAAGATCGGCTGAAAGATATCATCATCTCCGGTGGCGAAAATATTTCCACCATCGAGCTGGAAGATGTGCTGTATAAGCACCCGGCCATTATGGAGGTGTCCGTGGTGGCCAAGCCGGATGAGAAGTGGGGCGAATCGCCTTGTGCTTTCGTCACGCTCAAGCAGAGCGAATACGCCACCGAGCAGGAAATCATTGATTTCTGCCGCCAGCATCTGGCGGGCTTCAAAATTCCGAAGACCATCATCTTCACCAATCTCCCGAAAACCTCGACCGGCAAAGTGCAGAAATACGTCCTGCGCGACTGGGCGAAGAAAGCCTGAACCCCGGGCAGCGCAGGTAACCGCCTGCGCTGCCTGAGCAAACGCACCACCGGATTCGCAATACAACAACACAGCGATCCGTCGCAAACGCTTTTCAACCTATCCAATACGTGAACACACAGAACAAGGAAGATCTCATGCAGGTTTATCAACGACAGCAGGGGTCCGAGCAGCCGTACTGGCCGCTGGGTCCTTTTCAAGTCCGTATCCCCTTTATCCATTACCGCTGGGAGTTTGCGGAAATGCTCCAAGCCCTGATCATGTTTGTGGTCAGCCTGGCCATGATCCCGCTGCTGGAAAAATACCTCGGCCTCCCCTACGACATTGCGCTGGCCTATGTCGTGGTGTGCGGCGTCGGCTTTATGTTGCCCGCGCTGCTGGGGGTCCCGTTCGTCCCCGGCTGGATCACCCCCGGCATTCCGGTGGTGCTGCTGTTCCTCGGTGATTTTGAACCGGGCCCGGCGGCGATTCAGGCGCTGTTTGCCCTGCAATTGCTGGTGTTTATCATCTTCCTGATCCTGGGCGTGACCCGCCTTGGCTCCACCATGGTTAAGCTGGTGCCGAACTCGCTCAAAGGCGGGATCATCATCGGCGCCGGGATCGCCGCCCTGATGGGGGAAATCTCCAGCGGTGGCCGCTTAGCTGCAACCCCGATCTCGCTGGTGATCGGTAGCCTGATCTGTCTCTACCTGATGTTCTCGGTCTCGTTCAAAGGACTGCTGGAGCGGGTGCCGATGGCAAGGAAAATCGTCAACTACGGCATGGTGCCGGGGATGGTCATTGCGATTGGGGTCGGGATCGCCGTGGGTGAATACCCGATGCCGGATGTCCGTTGGGGCATCACCGCACCGGACTTTGCCGGCATGTGGCAATACCTGCCGTTCAGCGTCGGTTTCCCGGGACTCGATGTATTCCTGATGGCGATTCCAACCGCGGTGATCGCTTATATCATTGCCTTTGGTGACATCATTGTCGGCCAGTCGCTGATGCAGCGCGCCGATGAATTGCGTACCGACGAAGTGATCGAAAACAACATCGACCGGGTGCATCTGGTCACGGCGCTTCGCAATGCCCTGCATGCGTTCTTCGCGCCGTATCCCGGCCTCGCCGGTCCGCTCTGGACCGCCGTTGCCGCCACCATGGCCGAGCGCTACAAGCACGGCCGCGAAGCGATGGATTCGATTTACAGCGGTGCAGGCACCTTCTGGATCACCGGTTTCATTGCGCTGTTCGCGCTACCGCTGGTCAGCTTCTTCCAGCCGGTGTTGCCGATTGCGCTTTCGCTGACCCTACTGTTGACCGGCTATATCTGCCTGATGGTAGGATTGGAGCAACTCACCACCAATACCGAGCGCGGGATTGCCGGCACCATGGGCGTTGTGCTGGCGGTGTATGGCGCGAGCTGGGGACTGGCCACCGGAGTGATCCTCTATATCCTGATTGAGCGCACCCATATTCTGCGCTTCCGGGTCAAAGAGAAAGACGAAAAAGCCCTGAACAACAGCTAACGATCACCCAATTTGCGTCAAGCCGCACCGGGACGGATCCACCTGTCCCGGTGCAATTTTGCTTCGACCCGACTGATAATCACGATCAAGGAAGAGAATATGCGTACCCTGACTACCTTAACCGGCAACAGCCAGAAACTCGATGGCGGCGCCATGTTCGGCAACGCCCCGAAAGCCCTGTGGACCCGCTGGATGGAAGCGGACGAGCACAACCGCATCCGCTTGGGTTGTCGCGCCCTGCTCGTTCAGGAGCCAAACCGCAACATCCTGATTGAAGCCGGGATCGGCGCTTTCTTCTCGCCTGAGATGAAAACCCGCTTCGGCGTTCAGGAAGCGCAGCATGTCCTGCTCGACAGCCTGGCCGAACACGGCCTGAGCCACGAAGACATCGATCTGGTGATCTTAACGCACCTGCATTTTGACCATGCTGGCGGCCTGCTCTCGACCTGGCAACCCGACAGCCCGCCCGAGTTGCTGTTTCCCAACGCACAATTTATCACCGGCAAGCGCCAATGGGCACGCGCGATGAATCCGCACCCACGCGACAGAGCCTCATACCTGGCCGATATTCTCGAACCGCTGGCTCTCAGCGGACGCGTGATCCTGGTCGACGATGACGGCAAGCTGCCGTTGCTGGGGCCAGACTGGAGTTTCCATTTCAGCGACGGCCACACGCCGGGACAAATGCTGCCGGAGATCGCCATGCCCGACGGCCCGGTGGTGTTCACCGGCGATCTGATCCCCGGCGCGCCCTGGGTCCATTTGCCGATCACCATGGGCTACGACCGCTTCCCTGAAGGACTCATTGAAGAAAAAGAAGCCTTGCTGAACGATTTACTCAGCCGCAACGGACGCATCGTCCTGACCCACGATCCGGATATCGCGCTGGGCCGAGTTACCAAAGATGCAAAAGGGAAATTCACCTTGAGCGAAACAGCGGCACAGGTGGTTGGGTTAGCGACTTAGGCCATGTAGCTAAGCAGCATGTCCGGGAACCCACCGGCAGCCATATCCGGTGGGTTCAGAACAGAGTCTGCACATCTGAGAAAAACTAAGATGCGCTGTATTTATCCCCGACTTGCGCCAGCTCTGCCCAGCGAAGAAAGTCATCAGACTCAGCATCCTGCTCTGCCGGGGCCCAGTCCGCGAACGCGGTGACATCCGCAGGATCATACGGCCCCTGTTTGACTTCCAGAATCGCCGCATCCCCTTCTAACGGCAAAATGGTATGCCAAGTGCCGGGCGCCATCTCAATCCCACAGGTTTGATTGTTTGCAGAGAATATAATTCGCTCCGTCACGACACCTTGCGGGTCAAACATCAGCAGCAGCACGCTCCCCCGAACCAGAAACAGCATTTCCCATTTATTCGTCTGCGGGTGCATGTGCGGCCTGACATAAGTGCCCGCCGCCAGACCAATTACCATCCGCTGCACCGGCGCTTCAAAATCAGCATGAAACGCCAAATGACTCCGTTTGCGGGGACTTTGATGGGCCTGAGCCAACAACTCATCCAATAGGGCTTGATCAACAACGCGGAACATACTCACCTACAGGTCTAAAAAATATGAACGATATGATTCGGTAATTTAAACAGCAAATGAGATGGGGGCCAAGTGAGGAATCACAAATGAAACCTGAATAACTACCAATTCAGTAGATAGAATTAAATGTTCCATTTGGGGGATGTCAAGGAGTCTAGATTGGATTTATAAGAAATACCGGCGCAGCTACACCGGCAAGAAATCATTTCCTATAATTGTTGCCAAGCTCTTTCAAACGCAGCTATTTCTGACTCAACAGCAATCGAGAAAACAGTCGGATCACCACTAAATGTGTACATCTTTCTCGTATTGATATCCAACACAGCATAAACTGCTGTATTGATATCAATACAAGATTGCATAAGGTAGCAAATATAGTTTGCTCGCTCTTTAGTCATTGGTTCATTAACACTAAAGTACAGCTTGATAATATGTTCTACCCCGTCGATAACAACATTAAGCTCCGGGTTACAAACAATCTCTGTTACATTTGAGTGGTAAGAATTCCTAACCGGGTCATGCCAACGAATGTTTTTACCTTTAGCCCAAGCAACAAATTTCTTAGCTAAAAGGCTATAATTACTTGTTTTTCTCTTATCATTTAACGTTTTCGGTAACTTTGTCAGCTCACTCAACTGCTTTTGATTCTTAATGATATCAACGATTTTTTCTCGAAAGCTTTTGTAATAATCGGAACTTGGATGATATGGCCCTTTATTCTTTTGCCTTTTGATCAGAGTTAGCTTCTTAGTCCCGCCTTGGGTTGCAATGGCTGAAAACTCTTTTACGAAAATGCTTGGCATAACAGCTCCTACTGAACAGTTTATAATCAAGCTAGCACAATGCAACAATACTCACAACAAGATACAACTAAAGTCGTATGAGGATTTAGAGCAAAAAAACCTGAGTTCTCACTCAGGCTTTGCTCTCATCTTGGCCAATACATCTCGGCCACGCCGTAAAGTCCTCGCAGCACGTGGGTTCAGTTTCTTTTTTCTAACCAGCTCCACGAAGCGAGCGGCATCATCTCCGCTCAACTTTATCGCACCAAAAGGATTTGAGCATATTCCCATAAACGAACCTTATTTAGATGGTTTTTCTACTGACCATGATAACACGTCTGAATTCTTAATCGAGAATCTTAATTTACCAGACTCTAGATACATTTCCTTTCCTAGTCGAGATAATATTTTTACATTTGAAATTAAGCATATTTCTTGTTCACAATTATCTCCAGTTACAAACCCCTGGATTTTTAAAAACTCATATGAATCTTTCGTCACAACCAACGACTTCGCATCGATAGCCCCAAACTTAAATATTTCCATCACACGCTCAGGAATTCGATACATTTTGCTATAGGAGTCGAAGACAACAAATAAAGTTATACCTCCTATCCATAAATAATATATTGCCCTATATCTATTCTTCGGTTTTGCCGTTAAAACAACATTTGCAAAGGCAATAAATATAGCAACTCCTACCCAAATTAACTCTCCTTCTTCCTTGGTTTTGGGAAGACCTGAATGAACAAATGATAATACTAAATATGCCGGATAAAGTGACATAAAGGAACAAAATAAAGAGACCAACACAAAGCCAACAACCTGTTTTCGTAGTTCCCACCCTGACAGTTCTGAATTATGTCGAACTATTAAAAATGCCAATATCACCCCTACAGCAGCATAGAAAAACGCCACCAATCCGACATAAATAATAAGAACCCAGAGCCCGAAACAATATAAAACAGGAAGGCCGAACCAAAGTACTGTTTTAGATAAATCATTTTCACCGTTATCATCCTCCCAGTTTTCTTTCAACGATGAATTATTAGCCCACACATCAGACCAAAAAGAACCAGGAAAGATCAAAACCGCAATAAAAAACACAATTATAATAATCGACGTTATTGATGCAGCAGACAATATAGTAAGAGAAGACTTTAAATCAAAATCGGGCATATATTCAATATAAGAGAAATACCAAATAAAAACCCCACCACCAACCAACAAAAAAGAAGTCCAAAAGAGAGATGCTATATTTACGTAAAAGTAATCTTTCAGTTTTTCAACATTCACTAAACCACCTAATTATTATTATCAACAGCTCCGAAAATAGTTTTAGTATTAATTCATACTTAGCCAACGATAGTCAACAGATCTCACAAAAAAGGCACACTATCTATTGACAGTATGCCCTGTTTACCGTTCGTACTTTATCGGCTACGAACCAGCCACCGGCACTTCCACCCATCGCTTACAGCGACACAGCGCCCCCCCTTCCACAATCTTCACACAGCGGGAACGGATCACCCCTTCGTTATCACAGATCCGGTGACCACACTGGCAAACCACTTCTTTCACGGGCAACTCGTTGGCCGCGCTGGCTTTCATACCGTAGCGCTCAGGCATTTTCTCTGCGGTATTCATATCCTTAGCTCCTAGCTTGCCCGGCGCGGTCATCCTCTATCACTTCATCCACAAACGCCACCTGCTCGAAACTCAGGGTGTTGGGGTGCGCAGGCCATAGAGGTTGGGCTGAGTTTAGGTTTAAATTAGGTGCGCAACGAATTCAGCTTTAAAGGCTGCGTTCTGGGAGACCATACCGAGATGCAAATCTGATAGATTCAGAATAAACAGAAGATCCTTAATCCACTGGTTCTGACAGGCTTGGAAAATACAGAAAAACATACACTGACACACATAAAAAGCCGCACCGTTGCAGTGCGGCTTGGATTAAGTTTTATGAACACCTCAGTTGACCGTTTGGGCACATCCGAGGCCGTTGTTACTTGAGGCTTCGCCACTCATTACGTTGAGTATGCCGAGTCCGATGCAGTCACTTCTTTAAATCGGACTTTAGTGTCATTTGACGAAGAAGTAATTTCACTTTTTGTCACTTAACCAAATTGTAAGTCACCAAGTCTCACGACTTAGCTTTCCGCTCTGCCAGCGTTGGCTCACGCCACCACCAACAGGAAACTTGCACCCTTGAGCCCTTTGAAATCAGCTGAATCCTCCAGGAGCTAAGCAAGAACGGCTCATTACAAGCTTCCTTATAAATATGGTATGCATTGCTGCGTTTGGCAAATCCATTTTTGATGAAAAGCTCCGCAAAACGTGACCGCCCGCACTGTTATCTCACTCGCAAAACTGCGCACGGCCCCACCGCTTTGGTGTAGAATCCAACGCTACATTAACATTTGAATGACATATGGAGCGATCAGACACTCATGGCGGGATTTAGAGGGACGCTGAGACAAGTACCCACGGCGCAAGCGGCACTGGCCCTGTCGACCACAGGGATCGGCCTGGCGTGGGCGCTGTTTATGCCCGGCAGCGGCGATGTGATCCGGGGGGTCTGCGCCGTGTTGGGGGCCGCCCTCCTGATGCCGGTCATTCTCAAGTATCTGCTGTTTCCGCGCAATTTCCTGCTGGATCTGCGCCACCCGCTGTACGGCAGTCTGATGGCACCGATGACCATGACCATGCTGGTGCTGGCCGACTATCTTTCCTCGATTCACCTTCATGTGGCGCGTGTACTCTGGTATCCGGCCATGGCCCTGCATTTCTTCATGCTGGTGTACTTCTTTTTCCATCAAATCAAAAACTTTCGATTGATCAATCTGTATCCCAGCTGGTTCCTGTACCCGGTGGGTGCCATCAGCGGCACGCTCGCCGGTCCGCAACTCGGACACACTGAATTCGCTTTGCTGATGACCCATGTCTGTGTCGCGATCTACTTTATGATGTTGCCTGTGGTGCTTTACCGGCTCTGTTTTGCCGGTCGTCTGCCGCGACCAGCCCGACCGACGCTGGCGATTATGGCCGCGCCGGTCAATTTGTCGCTGGCCGCCTATCTGAGTAATGTGACGCAGCCTGATCCGGTTCTGACCGGGGCGCTGGCCGGGGTGGCCATCACCATGACGATTCTGGTCTACCTGTTCTACATCAACCTGCTCAACCAAAGGTTCCAGCCGCCGCTGGCTGCCGTGACATTCCCGTCGGTTATCAGCGCCGTGGCGATTGAACGCCTGACCGACTGGCTGATGATCGACTATCCGCACTGGACCTGGCTCAAATCCCTGGCCCTGATCGAATTGATGGTCGCGACCACACTGGTCTTTTGGGTCAGCTGGAAATATATCGGATTTTACTGGCCGCAGGCCCGGCGGCATCATCCGCACTCGACTTAGCCGGCATTGTCCACCACACTCCCAATCCGATGTTGAGCGCGCAGACGACGCGCTCAACTCATCATGACTTCTCCGGTAATTATCTGAAAATACTCATCATTATTTTGTCACAATCATCAGTTAGAGTGTGCTCGCGCTGCATTTGAATGGTCGTCGTTTCGACGACACCGGCCTGCTGAAGCGTGACCTTCGGCATGAAAATGCGTTCAAGCCGATGTACCTGGGGAAAGGGAGAACTGCTAACCGCGTCACCTAGCAACGACATCCCGAATTACCGTGACATTACCCCTGCGAAGAGATGTGCTCATGGATTATCAAAAAGGGATTGTTTTGAGATTGTTCGCTTTTTTCTCCCCGGTCAAAGGAGAGCTGACCGCCACGTTGCTGATCATGTTGTTTATCCTGCTGGTCACCACCCCGAAAAATTTTATCGACAATTACAAGCTGCGCGCTCAGGCAGAAGATTTGGAACTGGTGGAGTTGGTTTATCTGCAACGGATTCAGACCATCGAAGCCGCGCTGGCGCTCATCGCGCAGCAAGCCGCCACCACCTTTGATGCCAACGAGGCCGCAGCCGCGTTACCCAAATCGCTGTCGAGCAATATCACCCGTATTGAAGTGTTGGACCCGTCCCACTACCGCACATTCGTTGCCGACATGAAGCTCAATATCGGTGCCTGGGATCACTACGCCAGCGAAGAGCCGTTCAATATCGCCCTCGCGGATAACGGCAACAGTTATTTCATCCGTACGTCAGCCGATCGCCAAATTCCGCTGTACTATGTAGCCACCGTGAACAGCGAGCAGTTCTGGACGGTGCCGAACAACAACGTCATGGTGGTCAACACCGACAGCCAGGGCAACGTGCTGTTTTCCCACCGTGAAAATCAGGGCAAACTCGACAAGTTGCTGCTGCACACGCTCAAAACCAGCGAGGCGTCGGCTGGTTACTATCTCTACCGCAACGAAAATATCTCATACCGCATCATGACTTCCGGTGGCCAGACCCTATACATGCTGTTTATCGATCGCTTCCGTCTGGTGGATCGGATCTATTTTCTGATGATTATCATTGGATTTCTTGCGATGGTGCTGCTGCTCAGCGTTTATCAGATCAATAACAAACGAAAACAGGCCCATTACCAGTCTTCGATTGATGAACTGTCGCAACTGTTTAACCGCAAACACCTGCACCGCAACAAGCGCAAGATCGAAGCCCAGCCTGATCAGTTTGTTGCCCTGTTGGATATCGACCACTTCAAAAGCGTCAATGACACCTTCGGCCATATCACCGGCGATAAAATCATTAAACAAATTTCCCAATTGCTAAAAGATAATGCCCGCAAGAAGGACATTGTATTCCGCTACGGCGGCGAAGAATTTCTGATGGTCCTGAATGCGGATTCCCTGATCGAAGCCGACAGAATTTTTAACCGGATCCGCCAGTGTATCGAATCAGCCCCGCTGGACCCGCAGGTCACCGTATCGATGGGCATCGCCAAACTCGACGGCAGTATCGATCGCGCGCTGGCCGAAGCCGATAAGTATCTGTATGTCGCCAAAGCGTCCGGCCGGAACCGGGTTTGCAGCGCGTTGGATTAAGATCTCGGGACAAGCAGGCAGCTTATTCGGTCAATTCGGGATTAATGGTAAACTCCCCCAATTCGATCCCCAATGAGAAACCCCACAGATGCTTGAACCCATTGTTTTTGAGACTGAGCGCTTGCAAGCCGCAACGCTGGACAGAGCCCAACCGGGACTCGGCCTGGAAATCAGAACCCTGTTTACCGACAAGGTCAGCCGCTATTTGCCGCCGGACTGCAGCCAACTGGAAACGCAGGATGATGTAGCGCAGTGGCTCGATAGCCGGCTCAGCATCGGCACAATTGTCCGATTAAGTTCGACCGATCAGGTGGCAGGTTACTTGTTCGTATTTCCGGAAGAAGCGGCGCAATACCGGATCGGTTATGTGATTGCCGAATCCTACTGGGGGAAAGGACTGGCCACCGAAGCAATGCAGGGGCTGATCAACCATCTGGCTGGATCAAATAAGACGACCCGATTCATTGCCGGGATTGATCCGGTCAACGCAGCGTCTCAAAAGGTGCTGGAGAAGCTCGGGTTTGGCTATGACCACACGCAAGCTGAAATTGATTACTACGTGCTGGAAACCAGCCAGTAAAGTTACTCAGGTCTCCCAAAGCTACTCCGGTCTCCCAAAAGCAACTCGGGCCTCCCGAAAGCAAGCCATGAAAAAACGGCCCAGAGCAGATGCCCTGGGCCGTTTTCCGTTCCGTTTAAACCCTGTGTTCCAAGCAGGGTTGCTGGCTCGCCAGCGCGCTGACGCTGCACTGTAATAACCATGAAGTGCATCGCCAGGAATGCAACCGCCTCCGTTACCTGGCCATTGCAATGTTCGGGGATTCGAGTTGCTCAAATCTGGGGCTAATTTATCACACATTTTGATAAGATCAAATAATTTTGAATAAATAAAGATATTTTTGATCATGGTGCGAAATTTAAGCGCTATTTCGTACACCTAAGTTCAGCTCTAAGCCGATAGTGAAGCCTACCGAAAGGCAGCCGGATACACTATGTTGAACATCCAGCAATGGAAAATCAATAAAACCTTAAAAATCATTAATATAAAAAACAACCAAAACTCAGCTGTAAGCCTATTTCTCGCCTGAAGGGCAAATCACACGCTCATGGTTCAATAACCACAAGTTTAAAATTTATATACATTCTTCAATTTTTTTTGAATTTAACGACTCATGATTGCAGTGTCGCTTCAATCCATTCTCTGGCGCCATACCAAAAGATATGTTCGCATTCAACTTTCAGTTCCAGTAACTTAGGGCTCAAGCTACGGAAATCTAGGGGTGATATGATGCATTTTCAGACCGATAACCTAACGCAAAACTTAGTCGCACTGGCCCATCACTATGACCATGGCGACTGCGAGCCGCTGCATACGCATACCACTACCCAGCTCCTGCATACCATCAGTGGGGTGCTCCGAATTGATACCCCGTCCGGCAGTTGGGTGGTCCCACCGGGTCGCGGTTTATGGATCCCGGCCGGGATCGAGCACAGCCTGCAGGCGACCGGCAGTGTGGAAGTGCGAACCCTGTTTCTCGATCCGTTGGCCCGTGCCGATTTACCCGGCGAGTGCGGCGTTTTTTCGGTCAGCCCGTTATTGCGCGAACTCATTGTTGCAGCAGTCGATATTCCGAATCAGGTCAAACCCGGTAGCCGGGATGAGCGTCTAGTGGAGTTGATTTTAGATGAGCTGCGCAGTTTACCGCTGCTGGGGTTCCATGTGCCGGTCGCCCGGGACAAATCACTCCATCAACTGTGTGACACCATCACCCAGCGTATTGATCATCCCTGGTCGATCAGCGATGCCGCGCAGCTATTAAATGTAAGTGAACGGACCGTTTCGCGTAAATTCCACCAGCAACTGGGATTAAACTTCGGTGAATGGTTGCGCCGCCAGCGGCTGCTCCGCAGTATGGAGTTGCTGGCCGCCGGACACAGTGTCATTGAAGCGGCCCTGGCGGTGGGCTACGAGAGCCCCGGCGCTTTCAGCCAGGTCTTCAAAAGCCGGGTTGGCCTGTCGCCGACCGAATACCTGCAAACTCCGGCGTCAGATGTCGACCTTGGCACCCCGGCGCCCGCTAGCTGAGCTGTTCCAGATCAACGTTCAGCTGCGCGGCAGAAGCGGATCCCTTCAGGGCATTTCCAATCGCATTGAGCGCCGCCTGCAATGAAGCCCGACTCGAGTCGGCTTCAATCGCAACGCCGAAGAAGCGTTGCTGATCGGCAGTTTCACACGCAACATAGGCCACCGCTTTACTTTGGGTTTTCTGCCCCAGCGTATGCTCGGCATAATCTAAGATATTGACTTCAATCCCCCATTTTTGCCGCAAGCCATCGAGCAGGGCCGACAGCAAGCCGTTCCCTTCAGCCCGGATGCTGACCGTCTTGCCGCGAAACGCGACTTTGGCGCTAAGCTGCTGCCCAGTTTTTCCCGGCTCGCAGCGATAATCCAGCAGGGCCAGGTCCGGCGTCGGTACCAAACCGTAGGACCGGCGGAACAGCGACCAAATCGGCGACAGGCCCATCTCCTGTCCACTGATATCTGCCTGCAGTTTGACCCGCTGACTGAAGTCAATTTGCAAGGCTCTGGGCAACTTCAGGCCGTGATTTTGCTCTATCAGCCAAGCCACGCCGCTTTTGCCGGACTGGCTGTTGACGCGGATCACGGCTTCATAACTGCAACCGACATCCTGGGGGTCAAGCGGCAAATAAGGGATCAACCACGGCGCATTTGAACTGGCTGACTTTATAGCGAACCCTTTTTTGATCGCATCCTGATGCGAGCCAGAAAAAGCGGTAAACACCAGCTCACCGGCATACGGATGGCGGGGATGCACCGGGATCTGATTGCAATACTCGATCAGCTCGACGGTTTGGCGGATATCCGAATAATCGAGCTGCGGATCGATCCCCTGGGTATAGAGATTCATCGCCAGGGTCACCAAATCGACGTTGCCGGTCCGCTCACCATTGCCGAACAAACAACCTTCGATTCGCTGCGCTCCGGCCAGCATCGCCAGCTCGGCCGAAGCCACCCCGGTGCCGCGATCATTGTGCGGGTGAATGCTGATCGTTATATGGCTGAGATCCGAAAACTGGCGGATGAAAGATTCAATCTGATCGGCATAAACATTGGGCGTATTGACCTCAACCGTGGCCGGTAAGTTGAGGATCATCGGCCGCTCTGCGCTCGGCTGCCAAGCCGCTTTCACCGCTTCGCACACCGCCAGGGCAAAGTCCAACTCGGTGAAACAAAAGGTTTCCGGGGAATACTCCAGCACCCAGTCGGTTTCCGGCTGTTGCTCGCACAGGGTGCGCATTTGCTTCAACCCGGCCACCGCCAGTGCAATCGTCTCGGCTTTGCTCTTGTTAAACACCAACTCACGAAACACCGGCGCGGTAGCGTTGTACAAATGCACAATCGCTCGGGGAGCACCGGCCAGGGAAGCGATAGTCCGCTCGATTAAATCGGGCCGCGACTGGGTGATCACCTGAATCCAGACCGCATCAGGGATTTTGTCCTGCTTAATCAAAGCGCGGACAAAGTCAAAATCAGTCTGGGACGCGGACGGGAACGCCACTTCAATTTCCTGAAACCCACAGCGGATCAGATGGTCAAACAACAGCACCTTCTTGTCCTGATCCATCGGGTTGGCCAGGGCCTGGTTGCCGTCACGTAAATCCGTCGAGCACCAGCGAGGCGCGGTGGTGAGCTGTTTGCCGGGCCAGGTCCGTTCGGCCAAATCGATCACCGGGGTCGGGGTATATTTTCCTGCGGGGTAAGTCATCGCTCATGCTCCTGTGATATGCGCTTGATATCGCTTTGGTTCAGTTGTGATCCTCAGTCTATGGCGCGGCGATCTGACCGTCTTACGCATTCGGGACAGTCACAGTTGCGTAGCGGACACACTGACTCACTCAGCGTTTATGCATCACTTGTCATTTCATGTTCAGGAGAACAACAAACCAATCGGCCCGGCAATGATGCCGGGCCAATACGTGCTGTCACTCAAAGAAAGATCGTCAGCGGCGGGAGAAAGCTGATTTCACAGCAGATAGCGTTTTCGCAACAGATATATCTTCGCTGCAGATAGTGTTTTCGATGCAGATAGTGTCTTCGATGCAGATAGCACTGACGCAACGGACAACTCACGCTTAAGCCGTAGCTGAAACACTTTCCGTCGGTTCCGGTTCAGGTTGACAAGCCATCAGCCCGCAGTATCCCCACACCAGCGTGACGCCCAGCATCAAGGTTAGCGCCGAATCCCAGTTCTGGCTGATTTCGTACAGATAGCCGATCACCACAGGTCCGGTCGCTGCCAGCAGATAACCAAGGCACTGCGCCATGCCGGATAACGCGGTGGCTTGCTCCGGACTATCACTGCGCAGACTGATCATCGACAGGCCGAGAATGAAGGCGCCACCCTGCCCGACGCCGAGCAATAGTGCCCAGAACAACGCCAGTGACGGCATCATCATCAGGCCAGCCACACCGACCAACGTCGCCATAATCATTACCGCCGCAATCAACCGAACGTTCTTCACTTTGGCCATCAAGGGCACCATCACCAACGCAGGGGCAGCCCCTGCCAGTTGCATCAACCCGTGGTAGACCCCGGCTTTTTCAGCACTGAACCCCAGATCCAGTGCCATCACGGCAAACCAGCTGACAAAGACATAGTTGATAAAGGAGTTCAGTCCGAGAAACAGGGTGATCTGCCAGGCCACCTTTGAGCGCAGCAGATCCCCGATCCCCTGACCGGAATTCGGCTGCGGCGCAACCTGACGGCTGACCCGCAGTCGGGGCAACCAGGCCAGAACCGCACACAATGAGAGAGGCAAGCACCAGAGCAGCGCGACAGACCAACCCGGCACACTCGCCTCGGTCACCGTCGTTGCCAGCCGGGCGAGCGGGATCACAAGGCTCGAGCCCAGGGCGGCTCCGACACTCATGATCAGCACATACAAGGCGGTCAGCGAGGCCGCATGACGGGCATGATCGCGTTTGAGCAATCCCGGCAGTAATACATTCGCAATCGCAATCCCGATCCCCAGCAGCAGGGTGCCGGAAAACAGCGCCGGAATCGCATGCAGCGAGCGCACCATCACGCCGACCGCAATCGACACCAACCCCAGCATGATCGTTACCTCCAGCCCCAGTCGCCGGGCCAGCACCGAAGCAAACGGCGAGAAGAACGCAAATGCAATCAACGGCAAGGTTGTCAACAAGCCAGCCTGAGTCGCACTCAGAGACAGCGACAGGCTGATCTCATCCAGCAAGGGGGACAAGCTGGTAAACGGCGCCCGCATATTGAGGGCGATAAACAGTAATGCCAGTAAAAACCAGCACGAGATGGGCGTAAGCGATTTATTTCGCATAACAATGACCAAATGAAGAATCCATGCCCGGCACTATAGACGGTTTACGGATTGCTGAATTAAGATAAATAGACATTTTATTGCTAAATTCGGACAAGATGACCGCCCAAACGCCCCTATTCTCGGATGTCGACAACACAACGCACGCTGTCGACATCCTGTATACCCAGGCCAATGAACGGGTCGCAGAGTCGCCCTACCACCAACACCGCAAAGGACAACTGGTGATGCCGACCTGCGGCTCTGTCACCAGCCGGATCAAAGATGCCATCTGGATTGTCCCGCCGTACTCTGCGGTCTGGATCCCGGGCGATGTTCCCCACAGCAACCAGCTCACACCGGAGGGGGAAGGCTACATGTTGTTTATTGAGCCTGATGCCGCCGACATGCCGGATCAGGTTTGTACCTTGTCCGTCAGCCCGTTGATCCGCGAAATCCTGATCACCCTCGCCGCCCGCCCGCAGGATTATCCGGCAGACAGCCCGACCGCGAGGCTAGTACAGGTATTGCTCGATGAACTACCAACCATGCCACGTGAGCAATTCGATTTCCCGATCCCGCAGGAGCCACGGCTCAACCAAATCGCCACCGCCTTACTGGCTGACCCGGCCGATCGCCGCACCATGGCCCAGTGGGCCAACGCGTATGCAATGAGCGAAAAGACCCTTTCGCGGTTGGTGAAACAACAAACCGGGCTGACCTTCGGCAACTGGCGTAAACAGCTACACATTGTGGTGGCGCTCCAGCAGCTGACTTCCGGCAATCCGGTCCAGCAGGTTTCCGAGCAATTGGGATATGAGTCCGTCAGCGCCTTTATCACTTTTTTCAAAAAGAGCCTAGGACGACCACCGAAACAATATATGGCTGCGCGCTAATCCGATGAATCCGGTGACTGCCACCGACAGGCCTAAGCGCCAACGCGATCGTCCAGGCGCAGTTAAGAAGGCTGGATAAAACTAAAGCCCGGCGGGTAAGCATGATAGCCATCAAAATCTGCTTTGCTGACCGGCTCGCCCTGCACTTTGGCGATAGCGTACGCCATGCTGATATGGAAAAAGAAATTCGGCAGGATGTAATGATGGATAAACTGCGGTTGCGGCAGGCTCACTTCGGTAAAACCGGCTTTGTCGGACAACATCACATCCGGATCCAATGCCGTCACTTCAGGTTGCCCGCGCAAATAATCCCGGGTCTGCACAATTTGCTGCGACACCGCGTGTCGGGTGTTCTCCTGTGCCTGAAAGGAAACCACCGGATTACCCAGCAACGGACAATAGCCACGCAAGGCAAAATTTGCGGCGATTTTTACCTGCATTGCAAAGGGAAACATATCTTCGGTGAGCGCTTGCTCAAAGACATCATCACTAACTTTTGCTACCAGATTCTCCAGCTGATCCAGATAATGAATCAACACTGCTTTCACCGCTATACTCACAAATCCAACACCCACTTAATGACAAAAAACACAATTAAAATAAATCATGGCCGCCTGAAAAGCCAGTATTCTTATTGATGACCCATCCTCTAACTTTTACGTTTATTATTTCTTTGATTACACAAAAACTGTGATATGGGTGATAAAAGTCATATACCTAGAGCGAATTCGAAGAAGATCACAGCAGCCATCATACCCATGCAAAATTACAAAGCATACAATTGATAGCCGGATACAAACGTATGTAGTTGATCATAAATAATCTGAGTAATTGTTCAGGGTGGAATAATGCTGCAAGAAAAAGAAATATCGTTTGAGCCCAACGAGCTCATTGTGAGTAAAACAAACCTGGAAGGGAAAATCACCTATGCAAACCGCACCTTTATGCGGATTGCCAATTACTCAGAGCTCGAGTTGCTTGGTAAAAACCACAATCTTATCCGGCATCCGGATATGCCCAAAGGCGTGTTTTTCGGCTTGTGGAAAACCCTGAAGTCCGGCGAGGAGTTTTTCGGGTTTGTCAAGAATTACACATCAGACGGAAATTACTACTGGGTCTTCGCCAATATCACATCCGACAATCTCAGAGATCAAACGATTGGCTATTATTCAGTGCGCCGATTTGCGCCCAAAGCTGCGGTTCACGAAATCGAAACGATCTACCAGAAGATGAGAGAAATCGAGCAATCCGCCGGACATAAGCAAGCCGGTGAAACCTCCTGGCAATGGCTGGCTGATCAGATTCAGCGTGAACATCAGATGGGGTATGAGGAATATGTGCTCAGCCTTTATCACAAGCATCAATAAGGGGGACATCACATGAAAACCAGCCAAGTCAGTAAGAATATTTTGCTGTTGCAACAAAAGTTCCTCGTCTTATGCGTGGTATTTATTACGGTCACCTTCGCGCTGTCTGTCGTCAATATGTACCAGCACGGTTTGAATACTTTAAATATCGTCTCTCCAATCTTTGCGGTATTTTTTGCCGTCTATGCCTACCGGGATCAACGCCGGCCAATCATGGTGCTTGATCGGATTCGCGAAGCCCTGGATTCCGCCAAGGACGGGAACCTGCATGTGCGCATTACCCGCACCAAAGGGCTGGGGGAAGTGGGGCATGTGGCCTGGGCGCTCAATGATTTTCTCGATATCATGGAAACCAATTTCAAGGAATTGGCCAACAGTTTCAACCGTGCCGGTAAAAAAGAGTTCCACCGCAAAGGACTTACAGCCGGGTTGCCGAATGAATTTTCCAAAGCCATGAGCAATGTCAATACCTCGATTCATGCCATCCATGAAGCCCACATTTATTCCCGGCAGAATCGATTAAAAAGTGAATTGCACCAAATTAATACCTCGAATCTACTGATCAATTTGAAAAATAATCAGCAGGAACTGGTGACCTTGTCCAACAAGATGGATGATGTGCTGTCGATTGCCAGTGAGAGCCGTGACGGCGCAGAACACAGCCGGGAAGTCGTCGGCGATATTCGCAACGCCCTGGATGACATGAACGCCCGGATGGCGACGATGGAAAGCACCGCGCAGGTCCTCGGACAGGAAAGTGTCCGTATCGCCGATACCATCAAAATTATTACGGATATTGCCGAGCAAACCAATTTACTGGCGCTGAATGCAGCGATCGAAGCCGCGCGAGCCGGCGATGTCGGGCGCGGGTTTGCCGTGGTGGCCGATGAAGTCCGCCAGCTGGCGGATCGTACCCGCTCATCCACTTCGGAAATCAGCAGCATCATCAGTTCACTGACCACCCAGATTGAAGACATGGTGTCCCAGACCATGACCGTGGGCGAGCAATCGAAGAATGTCAGCGGCGAGGTGAATAACTTCCATGCCAACTTCGACAAAGTCGCCAACTCATCCCAGGCCACCATTCAGCTGATGAACCAGGCCAAAGACCTTTCCTTCGCCTCCCTGGTCAAACTGGATCATGTCATCTACATGCAAAATGGTTACATCGGGCTTGAGAAATGCGGGAAAGGCGCCGAAGCAGAAGCCGTCCAGGTCGATCACTTCCATTGTCGCCTGGGTAAATGGTATTACGAAGGAGAAGGCTATACCGGTTTCCGTCAACTGCCTTCTTACCGCCGCTTAGAAGGCCATCATGAAGCGGTTCACCAGAAGATCCACACCGCGATGGATATCGTCCAGCAAGACTGGCTCAATGACGACAATATTCTTGAGCACCTCATCGAGACGATTGAGCAAGCCGAAGCGTCCAGCAACGGGGTCATCGACAGCATCTCGGAGATGGTGCACGAGAAGCACAGTAAAGCCGGTTAAATCCAAGTGCAAACCGAAACAGAGCAGCCCCAGGGGCTGCTCTGTTTCTTTTGCGCTGCGTTCAGATTGAGTGCCCTCACCGACTTAGACGTACTCACCTTGACTGCAATACCCCGGAAATGCGTTGCGCTAGCGATCGGTTTCTCCGATCAAGGCCAGCAGAATGGATTCAACCCGCTGATACTGGGCCTCCATGTGTCCGATCGCCTGCAGGGCTCCCTCGCGATCGCCCTGCATCGCCAGGGCTACGGCACGCTCGGCATGGTCATGTACCCCGTGATGCGGTACTTCCAGCGCTTTAAATTGATGGTGATGCTGAAATTTCTCCCGCACATGCGCCGCATTGTACCACTTCCCGATCCCGCACGCCTGAGAAGTGATCACCGCAGGCGGCGCCGTTTGGTCCGGCCGGTTCACATACTGGATGATATCGCTGCGCAAGAAGGTTTCATCGATCATCGCCAGCTCCAGTTTGGAGCGCCAATTGGCCGCTTCCAAATCGCCCTGAGTGGCCCCGATCCGGTCCAGCTCGATCCCCAGGTTATCCAGCGTTTGCTCGGTATCACCCGCGATTTGCTCGACCCGAGCTGAAAGGCTGGCACTGACCTCGCCAAGTTGTGAGGAGCAGCCGGACAGATTGGATAAGAGCGTATCGGCCGCTTGCGCAGACTGCCCCGTGGTACCGGAGAGCGAACGCACTTCATCGGCAACAATAGCAAACCCACGCCCATGTACGCCCGCTCTGGCAGCCTCGATGGAGGCATTGAGAGACAGTAAACTGGTTTGTTTGGCAATCTCGCTGATTTTACCGATCACGGCCGCGGTGCTTTGGATCTCTTGCGATAAGTCTGTAAACGAGCTCATCTGCTGCCCCTGCAATGCCGTCAGCTCAGACAGTTCATGGGCTAGTTTTTCAATCCGTTGCTTGGCTTGATGCGACACCGAAACGGAGGTGCCAATGGCGATGCTGCTTTGCTGCAAACTTTCATCCAGCCAGACAAACGACTTCCGCATCCGCTCCGTGCGCTGATACAGCGCAGCCAATTCTGCTTCATAATGCTGCCGGGCAGCCATCGCTGCCTGCAACGCGGATTCCTGCTCCGAAAGCTGCTGTTGTTGTTGCTTAGCCACTGCCTGTTGCTGCTGCAGCGCCGAACTGATCTGCGCCAGTTCAGCCTCCAGCTGTTTAATTTTCTCAGCCCGACGTCTTGCTCTGCGACCCAATAATGCCTCGATCCCCATCTGCCATCTCACCTGTTTCGCTCTGTATTGGGGACATCTTAATTTAACATGCATTTTAAATACAACTAAATATCACCCTTAAAATAGCTTTTATTTTCAACAAGCTGTATCCAGTTGCGCTTTTCGCTCAGCTATCATCAGCGTGTCTTCAAGACGATCGGACCTGTGACATGAAGAAATCAATGAAGTTTCGAATCTTCAGAGACTGCGACTTATCTTTATAGATCAGGTGGATAGGACGTGCTTCAATTCAAACCGCTTACTTCAGCGAAAATGAGAGCGGAAGTCGGTTTTAGAGATAAATTCCATCCTTTAAACAACAAGTTTGATAATATCAACACAGAAAAAGTGTGATATTGCTTCCACCTACTAGGGGCGCATGATGATGAATATTCAAGACAACTATCTCAAATCTGAGCTCTACCAACTGCTGAATGAAGAGGCCGGGATCTTCGAGTTCCTTCAGGATGGTTCACTGGATGGCTTGTGGTACTGGGATTTGGAAAATCCGGAACACGAGTGGATGAACGAGCGGTTCTGGACGTTGCTTGGTTATGACCCCAGTGAGAAGAAGCATCTGGCTGCCGAGTGGCAAGACCTGATCTTTCCTGAAGATCTCGAGGCCGCGATGGAGAACTTCCGCAAACACAGCCTGGATCCAACCCATCCGTATGATCAAATTGTCCGCTACAAGCACAAAAACGGCTCGACCGTCTGGGTGCGCTGTCGGGGCGTCGCCATTCGTGACCAATCCGGCAAGCCGGTACGAATGCTGGGCTCACACAACGATCTCACCGCTTATAAGCAAGTCGAAGAAGAGTTAAAACAGAAGAATCGCGAGCTGGAGAAGCTGGCCTGCCGGGATCCGCTGACGTCTTTGTACAATCGCCGTATTTTTCACGAAATGCTGGAAAAAGAGCTGGCCAAAAGTGCCCGTTATCAAACCCCGCTGTCCATCGCAATTATCGATATTGACAATTTTAAGGCCATCAATGACAACTGGGGACACCAGGAAGGGGATCATGCCCTGTGTACCGTCAGCACAACCTTAACGAATACAGCCAGGCACAGCGATGTCGTCGCGCGTCTGGCCGGGGACGAGTTCATTATTCTGATGTACCAAACGGATGAAACCGAGAGTAAAGCGGCAGGCGAGCGTTACCGGGCCAGTGTCGAACACGGCCGGGTCACGGTCAGTATCGGACTGACAACGTTTGTGGCACCTGCCGAGTTGGAAAAAAGCGGTATCCACGAACTCTCCAAATGCCTGATCGCCCAGGCAGACAAAGCGCTATACCAGGCCAAGGCCAACGGACGGAACTGCGCCCACCACTTTGCAGACTGCCACGACACCGCACCAGCCACCTGAACAACAGGTTCTGCTCAGCGCCTGCAAATCCAGACGCTGAGCGTAAGCTGGTACCCATCCCCTAACATTGTCTCCGATGGCGAATTTCGCCGGGCGGTGGCTTCTTAGCTTTAAAACATGACCTGCTGTTTGAGGTAATCGATCAACCTGGCTGCTCGCGTACTCAGAAGCTGACGCCTGTACCACACCGCGTATACATCCCGTTTTTCCCCGCGCCAATCCGGTAACACCTGAACCAGCTGCTGATCCCGCAACTCCCGCACCACCTCCGTTTTGGGCAATAAGGTAATGCCAAGTCCGTCGACGACAAACTGCTTTGCGACCTGAATATCGTTGACCTGCACCCGGCGCTGTCGGGATTTCACCAGAGCGCGATGCTGGGTATCCGCGCGCAACAATAACTCCCACTGTGCCAGCGGGCGACTGATGATTAAATCCCGATCTGCCAGTTGACGGGGCTGTTCCACGACACCATGCGAGGCAAGGTATGCCGGACTCGCGACGAGTAATGTCTCAATTTGACCTAATTTCAACTGGGTCAGATCAGAGTCGGGTTGCTTGCCAACTCGAATCGCGAAGTCGGCATTTTCAGAATAAAAATGCTTGAGTGAATTACTCAGTTCAAGTTCTAACTCAATGGCCGGATATTGTTTCAGATAACGGGAGAAGTACGGTTGCAGACAAGTCGCGACCAGATTCGTCGGCGCCAGCACTTTAATATGCCCCTTATCGCCGGAAATATCACTCTGGAGCTCATCGGTGATCGCTTCCATTGCATTGACATGAAAGCTGGCTTTTTCAAACAGCTGGCTCCCTTCCCGGGTCAACTCAAAATAATGGCTGTTTCGACTCAGTAATTTACAACCCAATGCATCTTCAAGCGCCTTGATCCGCCGACTGACCGTCGAAGACGGGATCTGCAAGCTCTCACTGGCCGCCTTCAGACTGCCGGCCTGAACGACCGCAACAAATAACGAAATATTATCCAGCACCTGTAAATCCCATTTATGGGTTTTATAAGCCCATTAAGTTCCGTGGATGTCATATTTGGCACACGTTATAGTCTTTTGCGGACTCCTTCAACCTATTCGAGGTCTTACTATGAAGCAGCGCATTATCTTTACCGTGATTATGTCTTTTTTTCTGTCATCGCTGATGACGCTCTGGGTCACTTATCTCAACCTGGGAAATACCCCCCACTTTATCAACATGTGGGGACAGGCATTTATCATGGCCTGGCCGGCCGCCGGCGTGATTTCGTTTTTCACCTCGCCGCTGGCGCAGCGTATTACGATGAACATTCTAAAATACCCCACAACACCACAGTCACTCAGAGATTGATCTTACTCTAAACGCCAAATGCTGTGTTCTATGCATGGGGGAAGGCCCCTCTCCCATGCAACTTTCTCTAATTGAGCAAACGATAATGAATCAGTACATCCTCCGCCTATACTGCTTCGATCCCCCTCTCAGATAACTTTCATTCCGATCTGACCATACAGCCAGGCTTCACTTCCCCGGCAGTTTGTTTCCTCTCCATTCCCCCCAACTTCCATCTCTTCGGACCATACGAAGCTATCCGCTAAATGCACAGACCAAAAAACAACCAAAGTCACTAATGCAAATTACAAAGCTTGAAACAATTAAGCCAACAAACTCAAAGTTGAAATAGTTGCAATTAACTACTTTGTTAATTAAAATTCCGCCCCGAAAAATAAAGCATTTACTCTAAACCATCATCGTTAAGAATGGTCTTCAGAGATTTTGGCGTCCTAGCCATTGGATGCAATAAGAATTGACGCATTTTAAATTCTTATTGGCATTTTACTTTCTCATATATCAAACAGTATCAAGGTTCACTTGTGAAAAAGACAGTTGTAGCTTCACTCATCGCTTCGGTATTTACTCTCCCTGCCATGGCAGGCCACTACGACGGATTTACGGATGATAACCGCGGATGGGGAGAGGTGAACACCTCTGGAGGGAACTATGAAGGTGAAGCGAATACTTACTTTATTTACACGCAGGATGAAATGAAGAATGCCTCTTCAGAAACACAGATCCAAAAACTCACCGGCGGTGTCGGGATGGCACAATCAAAAGCCAAGTAAAACCAAAATAGAATTTCCTCGCTAAGCACGACTGTTAACCAGACAAAAACATCGGTAAATCAGAACACGAACGCCATTTATTCTGCTACCAACACCATTAACGCCAATACCAATGCCATCACGACGGCGAACACTACAATCAGCGCCAATACCAATGCCATCACGACGGCGAACACTACAATCAACGCCAACACCAATGCCATCACAACGGCTAACGCTGCAATCAGCGCGAATACCGATGCCATCACGACGGCAAACATTGCGATCAGTGCCAACACCGATAAAATCAGCACCAACGCTGATGCCATCACGACGGCGAACACGGCAATCAGCGCGAATACCGATGCCATCACGACGGCAAACACGGCGATCAGTGCCAACACCGATAAAATCAGTACCAACGCTCATGCGATTACGGCTGCAAACACCGCAATCAGTACCAACGCTGATGCGATTACGGCTGCCAACACGGCAATCAAAGCCAACTCCGGTGCCATCACGACGGCAAACATTGCGATCAGTGCCAACACCAATAAAATCAGCACCAACGCTGATGCGATTACGGCTACAAACACGGCAATCAGTACCAACACCGATGCCATCACGACAGCGAACACTGTGATCAGTGCCAACACCAATAAAATCAGCACCAATGCTCATGCGATTACGGCTGCAAACACCGCAATCAGCGCGAATACCGATGCCATCACAACGGCGAACACTGCAATCAGCGCGAATACCGATGCCATCACGACGGCAAACACTGCGATCAATGCCAACACCGATAAAATCAGCACCAACGCTGATGCGATTACGGCCGCAAACACTGTAATCAAAGCCAACACCGATGCTATCGCAACAGCAAACAGTGAAATCGCTGCAAATAACACTGCAATCACATCAGAAAGCAATGAACGTAAAACTGCAGATCAGCAGTTGGAGCAACAGATTACAGCGGCATCGACTGAAATTGCCAACAACGTCTCAGATATCAATGCGTTATACGAAACTACAGCCGATCACGATGCACGTATCAGCGATAACACCAAGCGTATCCGGAAAATTGAGTTTCAGGTCCAGGACCTCTACAGTGAAGTCAAACGCTTAGATGGCGCCATTGCTGCGTCGACGGCGGTCGGCTCAATGATCACCCCGCGCTATCAAGGTGATACTGTGATCTCCGTCGGCATGGGGCACTATAACGGTTCCTCTGCGCTTGCCATTGGGACAACCCATAATATGAGCGAAAGTGTGGCGCTTCGGGCGACAATCGCAGGTTCCGACGCCGACAATTGGGCAAAACCAATTTTCGGGGCTTCTGCAAACTGGGCATTTTAAGTCTTTTTGATGATGAACGTACCGAAGCTCGGTGCGTCATCAACCCGTAGATCAAAAAGGGAGGCATCGCCTCCCTTTCGTTAATCGTCTTGGTGCAGACCGTTCTCCGAAGAAAAAGTCATTACATCCCAGGCCAGTGAAATTCGACCCGGATCCCGCTCGGTTCATAACACATCATGTGCATTGCCGGGCCTTCCCGGATCAGCTCCGGGGCAAATTCGATGTCCACACCGGAAGCCGCGAGTTTTTCATGGATGGCGAACAACGTGTCTTTACTGCCGACCGTCAGTGCCAGATGATGTAGCCCGACATTCTCTTTGCGGTCAAAGCGGACCGGAGTCTCCGTTTTCGCCGCCCAAAGGGTCAACATGATCGCCCCGTCACTGACGAAAATGGCCGGGTAATCCTCCCGTCGTTTTACTTCCTTCCATCCCAGCAGGGATGTAAAAAATTGCGCGCTCTCCTCAAGTCTGGAGACGGTCAAGCCCACATGGTGGACGCCTTGCGTTACTGGTGATTGCATTGTTTTCTCTCCCTGAGTTATTCAACAATAGATTCACAAAATTCCCGGCAGACGATAATCCATAGGCGATATTTTCTGCACACATGATGGTCGGGCGAGCTCCTCTCAGAGGTCCCCAAAAGCCAGTGCCCGGGCTCCCTGGCGATAAACGATTTCCTGCCCGGAGATATCGCCAAACTCAGCCCTGACAATCATGCCTTCCAAGAATGTCATCAAAGACTCGGCTCTCACCGCTGTCTCCGTTTCGCCCGCTTCGAATACCGTCAGAACCAAGGATTTCAACCAGGCTTTATGCGACAGCGCCTGGTCCGCCAACGTCTGATCATGGCCTTTAAATTCCGCCAGCGCATGCATGAACATACAGCCTTTAAAATGAGAGGCTTTAAACCAGTCGAAATGCCAGTCAAGAATGGCATCCAGCCGACCCAAGCTGTCATTCGCAGCAGCCACTTGCCCCTTCAGTGCTTCCTCAAAACGCTGATGCCGACGCATCAATACGGCTTCAATCAATTTATGTTTGGAACCAAAATGCCGGTACATCGAGGTTTTCGAGACCTCAGCCCGGTCCCGGATCAAATCGACCCCAACCGCCGTGTAGCCCAATTCATTAAACAGTTGCTCGGCAACATCCAGAATATGCGTTTTCTTGCTCATACCCACTCCTTCTTATCCGCATGCTTTCATAAATTAGGTGTTGTCACAATGTGTACAGATCTGTATTATTAAACCCCAGAAGTGTACAGACCTGTACACAACTTTCGCACACAGGCCAAGCAGTCGCCTGTTAATCATATGGAGATACGACAATGCAGAAGCTAAAAGGCGGCGGCGCGCTGCCCCCAAAACCTAAAATGATTCACATGATGAAAGGACTTGTCGGCGGATTTCTGGGGATCCTGACCCTCAGCTACCTCGGCCAGTCAACCGGCATGCCCTGGCTGATGGCCCCGTTCGGCGCAACATGCGTGATCCTGTTTGCCGCACCGGCTTCTCCCCTGGCCCAGCCACGCAATGTCATTGTGGGTCATATGCTCACCTCGGCGGTCGGGCTGGTGTTCCTGTACGGGTTCGGCGACTCAATCATCGTGATGTCTCTGGCCGTCGGGGTCGCCATTATGCTGATGCAATTTTTCCGTGCGGTCCACCCACCGGCGGGCGCCAACCCGGTTGCTATCATTTTGGCCGGCCAAGGGGTCATTGGATTTGATTATCTGATCACGCCGGTTCTGATCGGCAGTGTGACCTTGGTTGTGATCGCCTCGGTCATCAATAATTACGGTGAAGAAGGCAACTGGCCGATATACTGGCACGGACTCAGTCGCCAAAAAGACGGGGCCTAACGCAATCGGGCTGCCCTTCCCTCATGTTTCATTGAGCCGGCATGAGCGGAAGGGCGTCGTTACCATTTACTGCCAGCTCATCACGCCGTCATAGACCGAACAATCCATCACCGCATTAGCCGCATCGACCAGATAAACCTGCTGCTTCTCGGACGTAGGATAAGTCAGGTACGCCGAGCATTTGGCACTTTGCCCGTTCCCGACCACGACTTTCGTGCCGGGTTTCAGCGTACAGCTCACGAGTTTATCCAGCGGCGACCACTGGTAGCAGATTTCATAATCCGAACGATAGGCCGCGATCTTTCCGGACGGTTGATGGAACGCCCACCACTGGCCAAACTGGCTGTTCGGGTTGGTGCTGTTCCAGGCCCGAAAGAGCACCACCTTGGCATCTGGCTTACTCTGATACACCTGCCCCTGACAGAGCTTGCCCTGCTCCGGCTCCCCCAAAGCGCTGCTGAGCAGCGCAGGATCATCGGCCGCTTCAAAATGGGCCGCGATCCCCTGGGGTAATGACATCTCTCCCTGACATGCCTGTGCCGCTGCAACTGCTACAGTTGTTCCTGATATTGCTGTCGTTGTTGGTGTAGTAGATGTCGATGTTGCTTCGGCGGCAGATTGAGATTCTTGCTGTGCCGTCATTTGGGTACAGCCGCTCAACACCAACACGCCGAAAGTAAGTCCTAACTTTTTCATCATTTGCTCCATGGTCCGAACCAGATGCGACAAGATTAGCAGCAATCAAGTGCATTTGATGTCAGCTCGTCAACCAGAATGCGATGCCTGCCCCACAAATAAATTGTTGATAAGTTTATTGATATTCAAAGAAAAAGCCCCTGACTCAAGTCAGGGGCTTTCACATTCATCTCTCACACCGCTACAGGACAATCCTCAGTGTGAGACTTTAAAAGAACCCACATGGCGATCCAGAGCCCTGGCTAAATCGTCCAGGTGCTGCGACGTTTGCTCCAGTTTATGGCTGGCGTCCAATCCGGCTTTGACCGAATTGTTGACGGTATCCATATTCTGGTTGATTTCATTCGCCACGCTGGACTGCTCCTCGGTTGCCGTCGCCACCTGAGTGTTCATATCCAGAATCATCCGAACCTGTGCTGTAATCGCTTCCAAAGCTGCGAACGCCTGCTCGGTCGCCTCGGTTCCGGCCGCGGTCAGCGCCTTACTGCTATCCATCGCATTCACCGCTTTTCCGGCTTCCAGCTGCAGCTGATCGATCATGGTTTGGATCTCATCGGTCGACGATGCTGTTTTGGTCGCCAGGTTCCGCACTTCATCGGCAACTACCGAGAAACCACGACCGGCTTCTCCGGCCCGCGCCGCTTCAATGGCCGCATTCAGCGCCAGCAGGTTGGTCTGATCAGAAATCCCGCGGATCACTTCCAGAATCGAGCCAATCGACTGGGTCCGTTGAGCCAGATTGGTCACCACGCCGGACATCTGGTCCATTTCTCCCGCCAGATCCGTCATGGTATGCGTCGCGCCCTGCAAGGTTGTGCGACCGGCCTGAGTCTCGTCATTGGCATGGCCAGCTGATTCCGCCGCGCCCGCCGCATTCTGGGAAATTTCGTTAATGGTGGCGATCATTTCATTCATCGAGGTCACCACCAGCAGGGTTTGCTCGCTTTGATCTTGTCCGCGCGACAATGCCTGTACCGACTGATGACGCAGCTCGGCCGCCGAATGACCGAGATCCTGACCGGTTTTCACCACCTGGCTGACAATCCCGTCAATCTTGGCGACAAAGATGTTGAACGACTCGGAGATCTGGGCAATCTCATCTTTCCCGTCCACCGGCAGCCTGACGGTCAAATCGCCGTCCCCGCGGGAAATATCAACCAGGGCATGCTGCAAGCCGACCAAAGGTTTAAACAACCGGCCCAGTACCCATACCAGTACCGCGGCACACAACAGGAAAATTGCGACAATCGCCGACAACTGCGCTACGACGATCTCTTCCGCGGCATCACTCACTTCGGTAATCGGGATCCCGACATCAAAGGAGCCATACAGCGCACCGTTGACATACACCGGGGTCATAATGTCATACACCCACACCTGCTGGACATCGGCATACCATTTCAGGTGCTGCGCTTTCCCACTCCCGGCACCGGCAACGGTATAGCTGTCGTCATACACTTTATTCAGCTTCTGCGTATCACTGTGGGCAATTGCCTGAATATTTTTATCAATCACCACCGCATAACTGATGTCTCCCCGCTGTTTCAGCGATTGAACCAGCGCCTGAAGATCAGCTTGAGGTTGTGCGGATGTCTCCAGTACATACTCCACATGTTTAGCCAGCAATTCGGCCTGAGCCTGAGAGCGCTTGAGGATGATGCTGTCGATTTCATGGTGGGAGATATAGGAGGTCGAAGTAATACTGGCGATTGCGGCTATCGCAAACATCGCACTGACAACAAGTAAGATAATTTTTTTCACTGTGAATAACCTTATAGCCACGCTGAGACGCGTTGTGTTCTTTTCTTGATTTCAGCCATTCCCAGTCACACAAAACATTGTGGGGAACGCAAACAGCCGGAATCAGGTCGGCATCTGTTACGAGAAAGTTGGTCAGACGACTGGTCCGATAACTGATGGAAAGCTCATCATAAAGCCGTTACAAATATGCAACAACCCACTCAGTGTGGGGTTTATCCCATTTCTTATACGCAGACAGTATTGTTTATCGGCCGAAAAGCCGGAAAGTTAAACCGGATCAGCAAATCATGCAGGTCACTTCAAAAGATCGCGCTCAGCTTCCGACAGTGCGGACAGAAATTCGTGGTTGCAGGCTTTGGCTAACGCCGTGGCTTCCGCTTCCAGCGCGCGTCCTTGCTCGGTAAGAAAAATCTGATAGGCCCGTCGGCTGGTCGGATGCTTTCGCCGCTCCACCAGCGCCAGTTTTTCCAGCGTATCGAGTACCCGGGTGGTGGTGTAGTTCGCCGTCTGGCAACGTGCTGCCAGCTCCGACTGAGTCACCACAACACAAACAGAGTGGGCCAGAGCCCCATATTCAACTCCAGTGCTTTCAGTCGCTGATCCAGGGAATCGGCCATTTGGCCCCCCAATACAGCCACGAGCCACCCTAAACTTGCCTGCAGGGGAAGCTGAACCTCTTTATTTTTCTCGACCACGATTTCTCTCAAACATCAAATCATCAGTAATACAACCGACGCCAGCACAAGCCCGCAACTGGCCACAAATACCAGCGCAGCTTTGCGATGGCTTTCCAGCTTCGGCTGCCGGTTTCCTTTCGCCCGACCCGTGATCATCGCCAGCAGCAAGCCAGTGACCGATTGCACAAGCAATACAGGCAAACCAATCGCCGGGTAACCATCATTTATCAGGGACAATTAGAAAATATTCATTGACCTGTCTATAGCTTTATAGTTCATCCTCTCAAACCATCAACGGACAAAGGGCTTATCACTGTGTATCAGATCTCTGAACTTGCGGCGAAAGTAGGGCTATCACGAACGGCAATACTTTACTACGAAAAGCAAGGACTTATCTCAGGTCATCGATTGGAAAATGGCTACCGGGTATACAGTGATAACGATCTGCAACGTGTCCGTTTGATTCAGCGCTTGCAGGCCGGCGGCTTAACCCTACAAGAGTGCAAGGTATGCCTTGAGGCGAAAGTGGATAAGCAACTGTTACGAAACCGCCTGAAGGCGCTTGATGAAGAGATAGCGCGAAAGCAACAGTCACGACTGCTTCTTACAGCCATGCTTGGAGAGGGCGATCTGAAAGCCTGGCATCAAAGTCTCGAGACTGTAGCGCCGGATGCGCATCTGGACTGGTTAATCAAACAAGGCTTTAGTGAGAAAGAAGCTTTGCGACTGAGATGGTTATCAAAAGACATGAACGAACACGATTTATATATGGCCGACTTTATGAAAGTTTTCGAAACCTTGGAACGATGGGGACCTGGCAGTGAGGAAGATACCCGAAAAGCACTGTCGCTGGTACCCAAAGCACCGAGAACAATTCTTGAAGTCGGTTGCGGCAAAGGACTGGCAACAACAGTTCTGGTCGAGCAGAGTGAAGCCAAAATCACCGTGATCGACAACGAACAGTCTGCACTGAACCAAGTGATACAACGGTTCAAGCCAGAGGTGATCTCCGATCGACTCGAAACTATTTGCGCCAGTATGACGGACTTGCCTTTCAGCAATAAAAGCTTTGACCTGATTTGGGCCGAAGGCTGTGCTTACATCATGGGGATCGAAAAAGCGCTGGCGGAATGGAAACCAGTTCTACGTGAGCAGGGCTACCTGGTGATCAGCGATATGGTTTGGCGAACGCAGACTCCGAGCAGCGAGCCTATTGCGTTTTGGAAACAGGCGTATCCGGATATTCAATGCGTGCAAACGCGGCTCAAGCAAATGGAGAAAGCCGGATATCAAGTGATTGAACACTTCCCGCAAAGTGAAACAGCCCGGCTCAATTACTACACCCCGTTAAGCGAGAGAGTCGCCGAGCTTGAACCTTCAATGCCTTCTTCTGCGGCCCTGAAAGATATCAAGCATGAGGTGAACGTCTGTACCCAGTTTGCCGAGGAGTTTGGCTACCACATGTTTATCTTAATGAAAGCCTGAAGTAAGCTTTCGTGAACTCAGATACCTCGCCATCATATCAACTTTAAGATGATAACTTCAGCTGGTGCACATTCCTCATGTCACCAGCTGCGAGTCACACGGCAGTTATCAAGCATCAGCGCTCCGACTTTATCACTTCTATTCGCGACTTCAGATATCAGTACCACAACCCCTGCGGTGAGTATGTATTTGGTTATTATCCATAACAGACGGCCGTTACCCTTTGCTGAAAACGAAAAATCTAAGCAGTACAGTAGATTCTAGCTTATTAGGGCCGTGTATCCGTGCATCCCCATGTATAGCCCTACCGCGCTAATCAATACACCCGAGAGATAAGGCGCACGGCGAGCGACATCATTTAATCCGCTCCATTTAGACGTTGCTTTTTGCACACCAACTGCTGCCACAATCCCCACAGCAACGAGAGTCAGTGCCAACCCTACGCTGAATGACACAACCAAGGTTGCGCCCAGGGTCATCGCCTTCAGTTGGAGACAGATTAACAACACCGTGACAGCAGCAGGACATGGGATCAGACCACCGGTTAACCCGAAGAGCAGGATTTGCCCGTTCGTCACATCGCGATTCCCAAAACGTTTTTGGATATCTAAAGCATGCGATCGCTCGTGAGCATCCTGATATTCTTGATTCTCAGCCCCGTCATGAACATAGTCATGAAAGTGAACCTCAAAATCATGGGTATGATCATGATGGCCAATCACCAAGGTCACAGAGAGGTTTTCCGTGTTTTCAATACAGGAGGCAGACTCCAGATAGCCATCTCGGGCAACAAAATGATACGTGTCCGAAGGCTTACCTGAATGTGTTGCAATGGAGAGCTGAACTTCATCGGATTTCAATGGCTTGCCGTTGAGCATTTTCAGCTGAAAGCGGTGGTGCAAACCCTCTTCAACAATCGAAAGGGACAGGTGCCCATGCCCGGTGTCCACAACTTGCGTTGTCCAGTCATGCGCATGACCGCGGGCTCGATGCCATGCGCGTTCACCATGCCACGTTCTCCAGAACATCCAGATCCCTGTCGCGAGAATAATCACCCCAGAGATGAGCTGCATCCAGGGCTCTACGGCTTGGGCGGTAAATTTCTGGCTAACATACATACCACCCACCGCGATCAACCAAACAATGGCCGTATGAGAAAGTGTCGCCGCTAAGCCGAGCATTACCGCCTGTCTGACGGTCCCTTTTACCGCAACAATAAACGCTGCCATCATGGTTTTGGAATGCCCGGGCTCCAAGCCATGCAAAGCCCCTAAAAGAATAGCGCTCGGGATGAAAAACCAACCATTTCCCTGTTGTAGTAATGCTGCGAAGTCCATTGCCCACCCTCTTTATTGTGATTGATTGAGTGCGAACTATACTCCCCCCCAGTACCCAATACTACCCCCCAGTATCATTTCAATGATATATTATCGGCTAGAATCCGTGTTTTCATTACGTAGAGAGATGTCATGTCTCATACCACCCGAGATCAAAAGAAACTCAATGCTCGTGTCAGTAAAATACAAGGGCAGGTGAATGGTCTGAAAAATATGCTGGAAGTAGAGCACGAGTGCCAGGATGTACTCCAACAAATTGCGGCCATTCGCGGCGCCGTGAATGGGCTCATGCGAGAAGTGATTAAAGGCCACTTGATTGAGCATATTGTGCTCGAAGAAGATCTCAAGAAGCGCGAGGCCGATCTGGACGTGGTGCTGAAAGTTCTGGATTCTTACATCAAATAGATGATTAACGACTACAAGACCAGAACGCAGCACTGATTGCCGCCGAAGTTCGCAAGGAAGACCGGGTCTTAGTGCTCCGGAATGCCAACGGTTATCCGGTCTGAAGTGGCTGGAAACACCAACCGTAACACGAAATGAGGGGGTTGCATCGTTCAGCCAACAGCCCCCTCACACGTACACAAGAATCGCGCCGCTGCGAGTGCACTTCCTTCATGTCACCAACTGCACATCTGCGACTGCCCGGCCTAAAACAACAGAATTTGCGATCAGTCAACCCGCCTTAATTTAGAGTGGCAGCGATGTTTCTCAGCACTATAATTTGAATATTTATTCTCATCGCACGGAACGGGATAAGAACCATGTTTGCCAAACGCCGCGCCTATATCCTCGCCAATAAATACATCCGAAAGTACAGGTCACCATCAATCCCACTGGGACCCTTCACATCGATGCCAATGATGAGCAGAAGAGACTGGATGGAGATTTTGAAGATTTATCCTTTCAAAAAGATGGCAAAATAACCATCCTGTTTTGCCAGAAACACAGCCAACAGAAATAGCACTGCTGGCGTATAGAACTTTCGAGGGAAGATGCGAAAGAGCTTATCCGGTTGATTCATGAGGCGAAGATGAATTTGAGATCCTGATGCGCGATCTGTGACCCGGAAGCAGCCGCGAGTAAACAGTTATCTTATTTGCATAAAAAACAATCACACATCCAGATGGTGTTGCTGCGACAGCACAGTGAACGCGTTTCCAACGCCGGATCGGCGAATGAAACCATCGACACTCATCACGCTGGTGCCAATTTGCTTGATGGCATACACCATCGTTTTTTTTGCGTGAAAGTGATCTCACGTCTCGGGTCGCAACAGCGTTCCTGAGCCAGTCTGGCCCACTGAACGGCTAATCGACCTCTATAGTTGTTCATAATGCGACGACGCAAAGCACGAGTATATGCTGATAAATAATCATGGCGTGATCACCGCGCATTCACTGGATCCGGGGAGGCACTATCGTGTCCATTACCGCGACATTGCAACCGCTGATACTCCTGTTTGTCAGCTCTTTGATCCTGATGACAGGGCATGGGCTGAGTGGTATTTTGCTGCCGGTTCGGCTCGCGACCGACAATATCAGCCTGCCGGTCTCCGGTTTTATTCTGTCCATGTACTCCTTCGGATTCCTGCTCGGGGCCAATATTGCCAAGCGCATCCTGAACCAGATCGGCCAGGTGCGCACGTTTGCCATGTGTGGCAGCCTGACGGCCACAGCGATTCTGCTGATGGGATTGCGTGATGAGGTTTACCTTTGGGCAGCCATGCGCGGCCTGATGGGGTTCTGCATTGCATGCGCCTGCGTCACCCTCGACTCCTGGTTCGGCAGTGTCTCAAACGAGCAAAACCGGGGACGGATTCTGGGGATCAACCAGTTAGTTATCTTGACAGCGCTCACCCTGGGCCAGTTTGCCCTGCTCATCTCGCCGCCAAGCGGAAGTACCCTGTTTGTCCTGTGCGGCATCCTGTTCAGTTTGTCGATCACACCGCTGGTTTTTGTGTCTCATTACGAGCCGAGTATCGAGCAGACGCCCCTGTTCCCGCTGCGACAACTGTTTGCCCTGTCTCCTCAGGGCGTCGTCACCGGCTTTCTATGCGGCATGCTCTATTCGGCCATGGTCAACTTGCTGCCCCTGTATGCGGGCAGTGAACACATCACCGGGCTCAGGCTGTCCTTGTTCATGGGTGCCGCAATGGTGGGCGGCATTGTGCTTCAACTGCCCATCGGCTACTTGTCTGACCGCTTCGAGCGCAAAAAAGTCATTCTGGGCTGCTGTCTGCTCCTGTCCCTGACCACCCTGGCTTTGCCGGCTACCGTCGCAGCAGGACTTTTTGGCGCTGCGTTGCTCTGTAGTGCCATCACCATGGGGATCATCGCCTGCCTCTACCCGCTCAGTATCTCAGAAGCCTTCGACCAGGCCCGGCAAGAGCAGCTGGTTCCGGTACTGGCCGGCTTACTCAGTGTGTATGCCACCGGCGCGATGATTGCGCCCTATAGTGCGACCGTCGTGATGCAACACCAGGGAGAAGTGGCGGTATTCGGGTTCATGCTGGCCGTCGAACTACTGCTGATTGCCTTTACCCTGTACCGCATGAAGGTCGCAGCCCCCATCACGGTGGAAGCGCAGGAAACCTTTGTGATGCACAACCCCAACACCATCCATGAAGAGCTGGATCCGCGAACGGCATACCGGGAAACATCCGAAGACTTAGAACAAGCCATGGATGAACTCGAGCGACTAGCCGCCGAACATCCGAATAATGCGATAGCCTTTATCCGCGCGATGTCAGCCGCCCGGCCGGACTGGGCGGCTACGCTGACTGAAAAAGCCGCTCAGTTCCCGGAAGTCGATACTGTGCTGCTGTTTCGGGCGCTGACGATGCTCAACTCCGAGCTGGCGGTTGATATTGCCAACCGCCTGGCCCAGGGGACTCCGGAACAGGTTGAAGCGCTGGTCACCTGGTTACTCGACAAAGAGCCGGAAAACGCCTTAACCCTGCTGGCCAACATTGCCTTCGTCGCGCAAGCACAGCAGGCCAATGTTGTAGACACCCTGGCCCAAACCAACCCGGAACAAATACAGGCGTTTAGCCAGGAATATGTCGACGCCATGGCTGAAAATGTTGCCAGTCTCCGAGCCCCGGACCGGGAGAAAATCAATATTGAACACTGCGTGACCGGGCTACTGGATTCAGTAACCGCCGCTGCGCCCGAGCAGCTCAAACAGGTCGAAGCAATCGTTGATGAGCATTTAAGCGATTTGGGAGAAGAAAAAGAGCCACTGGGGCACCCACCGAACACCGATGAATCCTTGCATAAGTAACGGTTGGTATAAAGAACCGGGATCAGAGCGGAAAGATAAATCACCGCTGGTTACAGAGCGATACCGCGCACCGCCAGAAAACCTACCTGTCACTGGCCCCAAAAGATACGCAACCGATCACATTTATGTGTTTTACGAATCATTGGTAAGTGACCGCGATATATGACAACGTCACTACCATCCTATATCCAAAAACAACAGCAGCACCGAAGTGCTGCTGATGTTCAATCATTCAACCGCGTCAGAAGACCTCAACACGCTGGCTGAGATAATCGCTGATGGATCTGATAGGCCGCCAGCACGGTTGCGCTCTGCACGTCATGCCCGGCAATGAAATCCGCGCCGTAGATCGTTTCATCCGGGTATTCGGTGATGATCTGCAGCGGCACATCGCACTGGGTAACGGCGGAAATCAGGCACGGAAAATCATTGATGATTTGAAATCCGGTTTCTCCGGCGTGTTGCTGATACAGCGTCGTCTGCGCCCGATTCAGCGCCAGCACCTCAGACAGATGGCCCAGCGCCAGTGTCAGCTCGTGAATAAAACGCTCGGCATACTCCGCCCATTCCGGGGTGTCCCGATGACGGACGATTAAGAAAAAGCCCTTCGGGATGGTCCACATTTCAAAACCGGCCGGAACATATCCGGACAGGGGCCGCGTCCATTCATGCGACGGGTAACCATGCAGGTTCAGGTGCAACCCGGCACCACTGTGCTCAACGGCCCGATGCCGAATGGCCTTTTCGTACAACGCATCCCCGGTACGGTATTCGAGATCATCCCCCAGCGCCGTATAGCGAGCGGCGTGGTGCATATGGTGCGGATTGTCCTGGATCAGCGCCTGATGCAGTGCATAACCGTCGGGATTCTCCAGCGGCGAAATCACGAAATGCGCCTCTGCTTGCTGCGCCAATACCGTCGCCGCGCGCAAAGCGCCCACCACCCCGGTGGTTTCGTTGGCATGCTGACCACCGCTGATCATCACCGCCTTGTCCGCACCCGGATGATACTTTGCCCGTACCGTCCGGCCGGAGTAGGCGCTGACTTCAATGGCCTGACCCGGAATGTCCGCCAGGGCTTGACCAACCAGTGCCACCGGCAGAGGTGCACCGACCGTATCCAACGCCAGCGTCGGCGCGTCATATTCGGCGTCCCGTATCAGCCCCTCACTATGGTGCCCCAACCGGATTTCAATGGCGTAATCCGGCCCTTCCGCAGCATCAATCAGCGGAATAATTTGTCCAGGCTGACTATTCCGGTCATTCAGATCTTTGCCTTCGCGAAACTTAAACCACTCCTGAACCGAAAAATACAGATCCTCATGCAGCGCTTCTTTCAGGCTGACCACTTCATGCCCGTAGCCCATCGGCTCATCGCAAGCCGGAACGGCTACATGAATCTCCAGTTGCTCGAAATACGGCCCCTGCACCGGCCAGTCATGGTTCTGAATCTGCGTCATCACCGTGGCAAATGCCTTTTCATAGTCGGTGATGAAACGCTCATCGCGAACCCGATTCCCCGCGCGATCATCAACCCGCAGCCAGCCCGTCGGGGACAGGTAAGTTGTCTCGCAGGCGGACACATGAACATGGTTGGGCGCAAACACCGAAAAGCGACGCACCTCGCCCGACACCCAATGCGCGGTCACGGTGTAATGGTCCGGCTCTCCGTCATCCGGGATAAACGTCAGGTTGTCGCAGCGGATCAGCGCCGCCAGCGGGTACGCTTCCAACAGGAACCGTTTGGGATCGGCATGCTCGCGAACCGGATAGGTGATCTCGATCGCTTCCAGCGAATCGGCCGATTCACTTGGCACTGTCGGTTCAAGCAACCCGTCTTGCGGCACATCTTCGAGGAAAAATTGCAGCAGCGGCTTATAGGCGCTGTGGATCCGGGCCTGAACCCCAATCGCTCGCAATGACGCTTCCGCCGTCTGGCGTGACGCGCGATCACTGAACACCCAGGCCTCGACCGTGCAGCCGTGATAACGGGGATCCCGCAATTGCTCGACAAGGTCCACCAGCGAGGAAGGAATAGTGGTGGTAAAAATCTGGCTCATCGTGATGTTCTCCCGGTCGGATCCAGGCTATCGCGGAGCCAATCCCCGAGCAGGTTCAGCCCCAGCACGGTGAGCAGGATCGCCAGTCCCGGGAACACACTCACCCACCACGCCGTCTGGATATAGGTCCGGCCATCGGCGAGCATCCCGCCCCAGCTCGGAGTCAGCGGATCGACGCCCAGCCCCAGAAACGTCAGGCTACTTTCCAGCAGAATGTTGTTCGCTACATTGAGCGTCATCAGCACAATCACCGGGCCAATCAGGTTCGGCAGCAGATGACGGAACAGGATACTGAAATGGCTGACCCCAATCGCTTTGGCCGACTGGATGAACTCCCGATCCCGCAGCGACAACACCGAACCGCGCACCAAGCGGGCATATTGCACCCACTGCGAGACAATCAGCAAAATGATCATGTTGGTCAGGCCGCCGCCGACAATGGCAATGAAAGTGATCGCCAGCAAAATAAACGGCATCGCCAGTTGGATGTCCGCGCAGCGCATCACGATCACATCCCAGATCCCGCGATAGTAACCGGACACTAACCCCATGATAACGCCGAAGATCACCGCCCCCAGCACCGACAAAAAGCCGACCTGAAGCGACACCGTACCCCCGGCCACAACGCGGGCCAGCACATCCCGGCCCAGCGGATCAGTGCCGAAAAAGTGTCTGGCATCGGTGAAGGGCGCAATCAGCCGGGCCGATAAGTTAATCTGACTCGCGGCATCCTGAAAAATCACATCCGACAGCAGCACCAGCAAAATAATGCCGCCCGTCAGCGTGGCGCCGAGGATAAACTCCAGGTTTTTCAGCCCGGAAAATCGTGTAGAAGACATTGCAGTAGACATCGGCCTTACTCCGTTCTGATGCGTGGATCAATGAGGCCGTAAGCAATATCGACCAAAAGGTTTACCCCGACGATGAGCATCGACAGCACGGTGATCACCGCCTGCAACACCGGGTAATCCCGCGACCCGACCGCTTCAAAGGCCAGTGTGCCGAGCCCCGGCCAGTTGAAGACTTTTTCAATCACCACAATCCCGCCGAGCAGGCCGCCAAATTGCAGGCCGAAATAGGTGATCAACGGGATCGCACAGTTGCGCAGCGCATGCTTGTAGAGCACCGCCGTTTCGCTGACGCCCTTGGCGCGCGCCACCATGATGTACTGAGATTGCAGGATTTCCAGCATCGCCGTTCTGACCAGCCGCACATTGGTCGCGGTGAGAATAATCGCCATGGTCAGCGACGGCATCACAAAGCTGGCGAAGCCGTCCATGCCGCTCGGTGGCAGCCATTGCAGGGTGATGGAAAACACCAGCACCATCATCAGCGCCAGCCAGAAGTTGGGAAATGACAAGCCAATCAGCGAGCAGATCCGGATCAGCTGATCGGCCCATTTGCCACGCGCCGTTGCGGCTTTGATCCCCAGCGGGATCGAAATCGCAATCGACACCAGCATCACCGAGATCGCCAGCATAAAGGTGGCCGGCAGAGACATTTCGATGAGCTGAGACACCGGTGTGCCGCCCAAAAAGCTGTTGCCGAAGTCACCGACAAACAGCCCGGTGATAAACTCGCCATACTGGGTCAGAAACGGTTTGTTAAGCCCCAGCGCCTCGCGGATCAGCGCCAGATCGGCTTCGGTAATACTGCCTGCACCCTGCGTCAGCATCAGCGCCGGATCGCCCGTCATTCGGATCGCGTAGGCAACCACCAGGGTGATCGCAAACAGCACAAACACCGCCTGCAGCAAGCGTTTTAAAATAAAGTTAGTCATGAGAATTCCTTGAAACGGCAATCCGTGCCCTCCGTCCTGAAGGGCACGTCGTCCTGCTTAGTCGACGGTGACGTCCGTAAAGCGCAAGCGGCTGTCCGGCACCGGGGTAAAGTTTTTCACCCGGTTCGACACGCCGTAAATGGCGTTAAGACTGTACAGCGGCATTTCCAGCGCGCGATTGGCGGTATAACGGGCAATCGACTGCAGAATGGCTTCCCGTTGCTCGGGATCCAGCAGGGTACGCTGCGATTCAAGCTGCTGATCAAGCTCAGGATCGCTGTCATACGGATTCCACTTCTCGCCGGTGTGATACATAAAGTACGCCGTGTTGTCGTAATCTAAGGTCCAGCCGCCCCAGGACTGCTGGAACATCGCCCCGGTTTTCCCCGCCGGGATAATATCGTTCAGCAGCACATTGGTTTCGTACGGCTTGATGGTGGCATTCAGGCCGATGATTTGCAGGTAGCTGGCCACCGCCTGCGTCACTTCGTTAAAAGTGGCATCGTTGCCGCGAATATCAATCTGCACCTTAGCGCCGGGTTTCACCCCAGCCTGTTTCAGCAGCTGCATGGCTTTGGACGGATCGTACGGCAGCGGCTGCATCGCCGGATCGTTGCCGAATGAGATAGAGCTTTGGAAGCTGGCAATCTGCTCGGCCTGACCGCCGAGGATCGAGTCGATAATCGCCTTACGATCCACGCCGTAAATCATCGCCTTGCGCACCCGCTCATCTTGGGTGATCCCGCTTTCTGAGTTAAAGCGCAGCGCGTATACGGTCGGGCTTGGTGTGGCCACGACCGACAGTTTCGGGTTGGCTTCAATGGTCGGGATCATCGCAATCGGAATGGTCGGCGGGATCACCAGATCCACTCGGCCGGCCTGCAACTCAGCAACCGCGGTCGACGGCTCGGAAATAAAGCGATAGTTCAGCTGCGAGATGTTCGGCGCGCTGCCCCAGTGATTACCGTAGGCTTTCAGTTCAATGCCGACTTTCGGCTCATAGTTCACAAACTGAAACGGCCCGGTGCCGACAGGATGGGTGTTGAAATACTGCTCGCCTTTCTCGGCAATATATTTCGGAGGCACAATCATCGCGCCGTAGCCCGCCAGCTTGGTCAGCAGCACCGGATCAGGCTTGTTGAGGAAGAAATCCACCGTGTAGTCATCAACGATGTCCACCCGCGCAATCGCGGTATAGTTCGAGCGTTGCGGGCCCTTTTTCCCTTCCTCGCCCAACAGGCGATCAAAGGTAAACTTCACCGCGTTGGCGTTAAACGCCTCGCCATTATGGAAAGTCACGTTCTGACGCAGCGTAAAGCGGATCCGCCGCCCGTCATCGAGCAGCTCCCAGTTGGTCGCCAGACCCGGCTGGAGTTTCAGATCCGGACCGCGATAGGTCAGACCGTCATAAATATTGGTGGCGACCGAGGCCCAGTTGACCAAAAAAGTGTCCACCGGATCCCAGCTGCCCGGGTCCTGCGGCGACGCGACGGTCAGCGTTCCGCCCGCCATCGCCAGGGATGAAAAGGTCAGTCCGGCCGTGAGCGACAGGGTCTTAAGCCAGTGTTGAGGGTTGTGCTTCATCATTGAAATATTCTCCGTCAAAGGTAGGTTGGAGTGCCCCTTCCTGTGGGGCTTGTGCGACAAAGTGGCCGGGGGCGACTTCGAGATAAGCCAGGGTGCTCGGCTCATCGCCGACTGCCCGAATCGGGCTGGGAATGTCTCCGGTCAAACGAACGCTGGTGCGGACATGGTTCGGGTCCGCCACGGGCACCGCACTCAGCAAGCGTTGGGTATACGGGTGTTGCGGCGTCTCCAGAATTTGTCGGCGCGAGCCGATTTCGGCGATTTGTCCCAGATAGAGCACCGCGACCCGGTGACTCATTTTTTCGACCACCGCCATATCGTGGCTGATAAACAGGTACGCAATGCCGTACTCCGCCTGCAGTGCCATAAACAGGTTGATGATTTGCGCCTGAATGGAGACATCGAGCGCAGACAGTGCTTCATCGGCAATGATTAATTTCGGGTTCGAGGCCAGGGCCCGGGCAATACAGATCCGCTGGCGCTGGCCGCCGGAAAACTCATGGGGATAGCGCGAGGCATGTTCGGGACTCAGCCCGACCCGTTCCAGCAGCTCGGCCACCCGCCGGCGAATGTTCTGCTCGCCCTGGATCAGGCGATGGGTTTTGATCGGCTCGGCAATGGAGAAGCCGATGGTTTTTCTCGGATCCAGTGAGGCATACGGATCCTGAAAGATATACTGAATTTCCTGTTTCAACCGGCGCTGCTCGGCCTTGCTGCACGCCGTTAACGGCTGACCTTCAAAGCTGATGGTGCCGCTGGTTGCCGCCTGCAATTGCTGAATGGTACGGCCGATGGTGGATTTTCCGGAGCCGGACTCCCCGACCAGCGCCAGGGTTTCACCGGGGTAGATATCAAAATTCACCTGCTCGACCGCATGAATGCGGTGGGTGACCCGGCCCCAGAAACCTTTGCGGGCATCAAAACGGGTCACCAGATCACGAACACTGAGCAGCGGCGGCTGGCTGTAATCGGCGGTGTCCTGCACCTGCTCTTCGCCGACCACGGTCGGCATCCCGCCTTCCATCACCGTGACCGGAAAACGCTTGGGCAAAGGCTCGCCCGCCATACTCCCGAGGCGAGGCACCGACGCCAGCAGCGCCTGGGTATACGGATGCTGCGGCCGGGCGAAGATGTCCTGCACCGTGCCCTGCTCCACTTTCTTGCCTTGCCACATCACCACCACATCATCGGCAATTTCAGCCACCACGCCCATGTCGTGAGTGATGAAAATCACTGCCATATTCAGCTCTTTTTGCAGATCCGCCATAATCGCCAGGATCTGCGCCTGAATGGTCACATCGAGGGCGGTGGTCGGCTCATCGGCGATCAGGATTTTCGGCTTACATGCCAGCGCCATCGCAATCATCACCCGCTGGCGCATGCCGCCCGAGAGCTGATGCGGATAGCGACCGAGCATCTCCCTGGCATCCGGCAAGCGCACCATTTCAAGTAAGTGCTGACTTTCAGCCATCGCTTCGGATTTCGAGAGATTTTCATGCAGCAGCAAGGCTTCACAGAGCTGATCGCCGATAGTGAACACCGGGTTGAGCGAGGTCATCGGCTCCTGGAAAATCATCGCGATCTCTTTGCCCCGCACCTGCCGCATCTGGGGCTGGGTCAGCGTCAACAAATCGACCGGTTGCGCTGCCCCGCGATACTGGATCCGACCGGAGACATACCGGGCACCGCTCATATCAGCCAGCCGCATGATCGACTGCGACGTCACCGATTTCCCGGAGCCGGATTCACCGACAATCGCCAGGGTCCGACCGGGCACCACGGAAAAGCTCAGGTTCTCAATCACCTGATTTGGGCCAAAAGCCACCGATAAGTTTTCGACGGAAAGAATTTGAGATGTAGACGGATCGGTCACGTGTTCATCCTTGTGCTGACAGTACATTGGGCTGCAAATTGGCTCCTTCACACCTCCGTGCATGACAGGAAACCACGGCTGAAACTCAGGGAGGGATGTCTCCTGAGCATTGTGTAACTAAGTCCATCATGTAAACTAAATGTAATACCATCCACTTATATTCAGGCATGGTCGATAAACAAATGTTATGGATGAACATTTGGGATGGATAAGCACTTGCTGTGAATAAACACTTGTTACGGCTTAGCACTTGTTATGGACAACCCATGAAATTTCGACAGATTGAAGCCTTCCGCTACATCATGTTACGCGGGACCACCGCCGCCGCCGCTGCGGAAATGCACGTCACCCAACCCGCGGTCAGCCGACTCATCAGTGATCTGGAGCACTCGCTCGGTTTCTTGCTGTTTGAACGGCGCAAGGGACGCCTGCACCCGACCCACGAAGCAGCCGAGTTTTTCCGCTCGGTGGAGGAGAGTTTTTTAGGGTTGGAAAAGCTGCAATCAGTAGCGGCCCATATCCGGACCCGGGCGCCGAAAGAGCTCAAAATTGCCAGCACCTCGGCAATTGCCAGCACCCTGCTCCCGCTGGCGCTCAGCGAGCATAAGAAATATTTTCCAAACGAGCGGATCGTGGTGCACACCGACGGCATGGCGGAAATCGTCATGAAGCTGCAAACCAACTCGGTCGATCTGGCCGTGGGGCTGCAACTGCCGCAATTAAGCGGCATTGAGCAGGAATTTATCGGCAATGCGCGTTTTGTTTTCGCCGCCCGTCATGACCACCCGCTGACCCGAAAAAGCGTCATCACGGCCGAAGATCTGATCGGGGAGTCGGTGCTCACTGTCCTCGATTCCAACCCGACCTACTGGAGTAAACTGGGCCAGGCGCTGGAGCCGGTTGAAACCAAGGTCAGCAAGCAGCTGTTTATCGACACCTCGCACACTGGCTATTCGATGATCGCCGCCGGGCTGGCCGTCGGCGTCCTGGAGCCGTTCGCCGCCCGGGTATGGGCCGCCAACGGCGTCGTCACCCGCCCATTTGAACCGGCGATTTACTACCCCTATAACCTCGCCTACCCGACCAACACCCGGCATCATAAATCGCTCCACAGCTTTACCGAGTCGATCAAAAACGCCGCCAAATCCATGCCGGAAATTTTTGAAGCGCAGCTTCAGAGCTAAGGAATTCGCACCGGCTCAACCGTCACATCCCCCAGCGTTTGCGCGAAGCCGGCGCTGTGACGGAAACCATGTACCTTGATACGCCACCATTCGTCCTCATGCGCCACTTTTCTCGCCAAATGTGCTTGTTCCTTGTGCTTTGTGTTTTGTGTTTTGTGTTTTGTGTTTTGTGTTTTGCGGCATAAAGCATATTTCGATCCAAGAGTATCCACGATGATGAAAAGTTAGTCCTTCCCGACATCTTTTTATGCACACACACCGTTGTTTCATTCAATTGAGCCGATCCAGATAGCAAATTCTTATTTTGTACATTGCGAATAAGCCATCACCGCCTAAAGTGAAATCGGTTTCACTTTTGCAACTGGATGGCGGTTTTATGTTTGATCTCAGTATCATCTCGCAATATTTCGGGTCCTTTACCGACGGGTTTATCATCACCGCAACGGTCAGCTCTCTGGCGATTCTCGGCAGCTTTGGCGTCGGCCTGGCCGTCATGTTTGCCTGTGTCAGCCGCCATCCGTGGCAGAGCCGATTCGGCAACGGATACATCAACTGTTTCCGCAATATTCCGTTTATCGTTCAGGTCTTTTTCATTTTCTACGGCTTGCCTGAACTCGGGATTTTCATCGACCCCTACACCACCGGCGTAATTGCCCTGTCACTCGCCGTCGGGGCCTACTGCGCCGATGTGCTGCGGGCCAGTGTGCTGCAGGTGGACAAAGACGTGATTGAAGCCGCCCAGTCGTTTGGCCTCAAGCGCCGGGTGATCTACCAGAAAGTGATCTTGCCCATCGCACTGCGCAACGCCATTCGCCCGCTGGGGTCGATTTTTATCAACCTGATCCTGACGACTTCCATTCTCTCGACGGTCACGCTGAATGAGCTCACCGGCACCGCCAAGATCATTGCCGCAGAAACCTTCCGGCCCTTTGAAGTCTATTTCTTGCTGCTGCTGTTTTACTGCGTGCTGACTTACATCCTGTCGCTGGCCATTTCACGCCTGCACGCCCGTTTGAACAAACAATTTGTCCTGGAGGATTAACCGTGTCGAATAACGCATTCGTACCCTACGATTTCATCGTCTTGCTCAGCGGCATCGGCGTGTCCCTGCAGGTGTTTCTGATCTCCAGCCTGATCGGCGCGGTGCTGGGAACGCTGCTCGCGCTCACGCGCCATTATCAGGTGCCTGGGCTGGGACATGCCGCGACCTTTACCAGCGAGTTTCTGAAAAACTCCCCGGTGCTGGTGCAGCTGTTCTTGATCTACTTCGGCCTGCCCATTTTGCTGGGGGTCGATATGACCGCGACGGAAGCAGCGGTGATCACCCTGTCCGGCAATACCGCGGCCTTCATCTCCGTAATTGTGGTTTCCGCCCTGGCCTCCATCGATAAGGGGCAAGTGGAAGCGGCGCGCTCATTCGGCCTGAGCGAGTGGAAAGTCCTCGCCAAGATCATTACCCCGCAAGCCTTGCTAGTGGCGATTGCACCTTTGGTCGGGCTGGCGGTGAACCAGCTTCAGGTCACCTCGCTGATCTCGGTGATTGGCGTCATGGACATCACCAAAGTCGGGCAGATCCTGAATCAGCGCACCTGGCAGCCGTTTATCGTCTGGCCGGTGATCGGCGCGACCTATTTCATGTTGTCCTGGCTGCTCACCAAGCTCGGCCGGACGTTAGAAACCCATCTCAAGAAGCATCAGGACTGGGCCAGCCTGTAAGGATTGATCATGATTCAGATAGACAATGTCGAAAAGCGTTTCGGAAACGCCACCATTCTCAACGGGGTTTCGCTCCACATCCGCCGAGGCGATGTGGTCTCGATCCTCGGGGCCAGCGGATCCGGGAAGTCCACCCTGATTCGCTGTATCAACGGCCTGGAAAAACTCAACGGCGGCGACATCAGGATCGGCGGACTCACCGTCACCAACGCCAATGAACTGGCGGAAATCCGAAAAAACGTCGCAACGGTCTTCCAGCACTTCAACCTGTATCCGCATTTGAAAGTGATCGACAACATTACCCTGGCCCCGGTGGAAGTGCTCGGGATCCCCAAAGCCCAGGCCCGGCAGAAAGCGCAGGAACTGCTGGATTTAGTCGGGCTGGCCGACAAACAGGATGCCTACCCGGCCCAGCTCTCCGGCGGCCAGAAACAACGGGTCGGCATTTGCCGGGCGCTGGCGATGGATCCGTCATGCCTGTTGCTCGACGAAGTCACCAGCGCGCTGGACCCGGAAATGACCTCGGAAGTGCTGGACGTGCTGGCCGATCTGGCGAGCAATACCGGCACCACCCTGATTTTCGTCACCCACGAAATTGCTTTCGCGCGCAAGATTTCCAACCGGATCGTCTTTCTGGACGAAGGCCGGGTGCGCGTCGACATGGACAAAGATCAGTTCTTCTCCGAGCAGGGCGGCAAGCAGGATCCCCGCATTCAACGATTCTTAGACAAAATGGATAGCAAATAATGATTGTTCTTTCGAATTCAGAAGCCTGGCCGGGCATTGAGGAAACCGCCGACATGCTGGACCACGGCGAGAACGGCCTGGACGCCATTCTCTGTGGTATTGAACGGGTCGAGGCCGAGCCGAAAGTCCGCAGCGTCGGCTACGGCGGCTGGCCGAACCTCCTCGGCGAGATGGAGTTTGACGGAGCGGTGATGGACGGGGACACCCTGCGCACCGGTGCCGTCGGCGCGGTCAAAAACCATTTTCATGTCACCCGCGTCGCCCGCAAAGTGATGGAAGAGCTCAACCACGAGATCTTAGTCGGCGAAGGCGCAACCCGCTTTGCTGACGAAATGGGGTTTCAATGCAGCAACCCGCTAATGGAAAACTCAAAAGAAGTCTGGTTCAAAAAGCTGCAGGAGATCACCGGCGAGTCAAACCCGGACATGTCGAAGCGACCGCTGGCCAAGCTCAATACCTTGATCACTGATCCGGAAAAAGTGCGCGATACCACCGTGTTTCTCACCAAAGATCGCAACCAGAGTATTTATACCGCCACCAGCACCTCCGGCTGGGCCTGGAAGTATCCCGGCCGCCTGGGCGACTCCCCGATTGTCGGGGCGGGGTTCTACGCCGACAGCCGGTTCGGGGCCGCCGCCTGTACCCACACCGGCGAAATGACCATCCGGGCCAACACGTCCCACGCCATCGTCATGGCCATGAAACTGGGCTATTCCCTGCATCAGGCGGTGGATATGGCCATCGAAGATTTGAAAGCACTGCGCGGGGGATTTCTCGCCGGCGTGGTGATTCATGCCATCGACAAAGACGACAACTACCGCGTGGTCAATGTCGGTTGTGAGGGAGACATCAAGTACTGGGTTTACACATCAGCCATGGAAAAGCCGCAGCAGTTCATCGCGGAAAAATGTTAACGAGGGAGCAAGGCAATGAAACTAAAAACGTTAATGGCAACATTACTGAGCGGCGTGATCGCGCTGAGCTCAACCGCCGCGCTGGCGGGCAAGATGGAAGAGATCCGCGAGCGCGGGTTTATCAAAATCGGCGTCTCGCTCGGCGGCGAGCCTATCGGATTTCGCGATGCCAAGAACCAACCGGCAGGCTACGACGTGGATCTGGCCTACCGCCTGGCCGAAAAACTGGGAGTTGAGCCCCGCTTTACCGATGTTCACGGTGACGCGCGGGTTTCCATGCTGTTCTCGGACCAACTCGATGCCGTGATCGGCAACATGTCGGCCACACTGGCCCGGGCAAAATCCGTCAACTTCACGCTCCCGTACGCCCGTGCCGGTCTGCGGGTGGTGTACCAAAAAGATCAGAAGATCCAATCACTTGCCGATCTGGACGGCAAGAAAGTCGTCGTCGGCCGGGGCTCCACCGGGGAAGCCTTCCTGAAGCGGGCGGTGCCGGGCGCCAAGCTGGTGTATACCGATAACTTCGCGCCGGACGGGATTTTGCTGCTGCGCCAGGGACGGGTCGATGCAGGGATTGAAGACAGCTCGCTGATTGATTACCTCGCCACCCAAAACCAGCGGCTGGCGACGCTACCGGGACTACACTCCAATGATCCGATTGCCATCGGGATCCGCAAAGGCGACCCGGAGTTTTTGCGTTGGATGGACATGTTCGTCTCTGATTACATCAACTCCGGCGATTACGAGAAGTCTTACCATAAATGGTGGGGAGATGATGCCAATCCACCAGCGCTGATTGGCGTCTGGTAAACTCGTCATCAGCGATTGAAACGGCCCTTTCGTCTTGACAGCGTCTCTGTTCCGGCACATGTACGACACTGAGGCGAAAGGGCGCTCATCATCACCCAACAGCAGTGAAAAAACAAATGCATCACATAAACGTAGAAGTCTGCGTCGATAACATCGAATCACTTCAAACCGCGATCGCCGCAGGCGCAGATCGAATCGAGCTGTGCAGCGCCCTCTCACTCGGCGGCCTCACGCCCACGCCCGGGCTGACCCGGTATGCGGTTCAGCATGCGCCGATCCCGGTGTATGCCATGATCCGCCCCCGCAGCGGCGACTTCCTGTTTTCGCCCGACGAAGTGGCGATGATAAGCGATGAAATTGCGTATTTCCGGGACGCCGGTGTGGATGGCATCGTCATCGGCGCCCTGACCGCAGACCGGCAAATCGACCAGCACGCCGTCAGGCAATGGGTTGCTCAGGCAGCCGGATTGGGGATCACCTTTCACCGCGCATTTGACCTGGTCGCAGACCCGGCCATCGCCCTGGCGCAGGTGATCGATCTCGGTTGCGAGCGCATTCTGACCTCAGGACTGCAAGCCAGCGCCGAGCAGGGGGCTTTGTGCATTCGGGATCTGGTCAAACAGGCAGGCAACCAGCTCTCCATCATGCCGGGATGTGGGATCAACCGGGACAATGCAAAGCAAATCATTGATATCACCGGTGCCACTGAGATACATTTATCAGGTAAAAAACAAAGACCTAGCAAAATGAACCGGCCTGCTGACGCCGCCGTCATGGGCAACAATTCGGCGAATGATAACTTTATCGATGTCACGGACGCTCAGATCATTCATCATGTAGTGAAACAGCTCAATGACCAGTAAACCTTCTCTTCCGACCTTAGATGATGTAGCAGCATTGGCCGGCGTCTCGAAAGCCGTCGCGTCCCGGGCGCTGTCCGGAAAGAACCGCCCGATCTCGGCGGATAAAAAACAGCGGGTGCTAGATGCCGCCGAAACCTTAGGCTATGTCGCGAACCCGTTCGCCCAGAGCCTGAGCAACAAGTCGACCGGCCTGATCGCCATTGTCGTCAACCATATTGCCGACATCAGTGACCTGACCCTGTTTGACTCGCTGATCCAGGCCATTCAGGCCCTCGGCAAACAAACCCTGTTTATCCGTCTGCGATCGCAGCAGGATATTGCCGAAATCAAGCGCAACCCCTTTGTCCACCGCGTCGACGCGGCTCTGATTTTCTCCGACCTCATCGAACCCGACGAAGCCCCCAACCTGTTCTATACCAATCAGGTCATCATGCTGAACGGCAGGAAAGACGAGCAGGGCCTGTCGGTGACCATCAACGAATCGCTTGGCATTGAACAGGCAATTGCCGAGGCGCAGCGCAAACAGATCCGCCAGGCCATTTTGCTCTGTGGCCGTGAAACATCTCAGGTCGAGTTGCAGCGGGTGGAAAGTTACCGCCAGGCCATGCACCAGCACGGGATCACACTCGTTCAGCTCGGCTACTGTGATTACGCCTATGAAACGGCGCTGGACTACTTGCAGTCCCACCCGATCCCGCAAACTGACGGACTCGGCGTCTTCTGCACCTCAGATTCCATGGCAATGGCGGCAATGGATTTCTTCCGCACCACCAGCCCGGCGATGATCGAGCGACAAGCAATCTTCGGGTTTGATAACACACCGTTTTCCCAGCTAGGCAGCTACCGGTTCTCCACCATCGGCTATTGTAAAGACGAGTTTGTCAGCGCCATTGTCCGGCTGCTGACCGAGGACAACCTCACCACCGCGCCACAGAAGCACCGGATCGTCGCCACCCGGTTTTACGCCCGTTGACAGACCACAGCTCCCCCTCACGACGCACTGACCCAAAGGTCGATCAGTGCGTCCCTTCTACTGACAGGCTGAGAATATCAGGTGCTTTTCATGCGTCCTTGTATGTCACGTGTCCGCTATCCCATCCGAACCTGATGCCATTTGTTGATCACTCGGCGCAGTCGCCGGGGCGGCAATGAGAACAATCAGGAACGCCCCCATCGCTGTTGCCGTGGCTGCGCTAAAAAAGATCTGTGAGAGCTCGGCCAACGTCAGGATGAAAGCGCCGATCACGGCACCCAGACCAATCGAGAGATTAAAGATCGCCACGTAAATTGCAGAGGCCGGCAAAGCATCCACACCCGCTTCTTTGAGGATCCAGGTCTGGAAGCTCACCATCACAACGGCGATTGCCCCACCCCACAGGATCAGCATCAGCACCGTCCCCGAAAGCCCGAGCATATTTGCCGACGAGGACAACAGCCACAGCGCGCCCGAAGCGACAGAAAGCGAGAACATGAGTACCTGTTTGAGCCTGCGATCGATAAGGCCGCCGGTCACAATATTCGCGACCAGCCCGGCACCACCAAACGCGAGCAGCAACGGCGCGATGAATGAAGGCTTGATCGCGCTTTGTACATGAAGGTAAGGCTCGATATAGGTGAATGCCATGAAATGTGCGGTGATCGCCAGCACCGCCGCAGCGAAAATGCGCAAGAAACGTGGGTTCGACAACACCCGGCCCATATCGGAAAAACCGACACTCTGGCTCCCGGGCAGCTTCGGCAACGTCATGCCACAGATGAGCGCCACCGCGAAAGACAATGCGGAAACCGCGGCAAAAGCAGTGCGCCACCCTTCGTCGGTACCAATCAGACTCGCCAGCGGCACTCCCAGCACACTGGCAGCCGAAACGCCTCCGAAAATAATCGATGTCGCCAAGCCAACCCGATGAGGCGGGACTAACTGGGTACTCACAATACCAATGGAGACCCAAAACGCACCGTGGGAAAGCGCGCCAATCACCCGTGCGCCCATCAACACAGGAAAAGACCCGGCCATCGCGGCAGCACCACTGGACACCGCCAAGATCAACATCAGGGCAGTCAACAACGGTCGTCGCGGCACCCGGGACAACACCATCGCCGAGAACAATGCCGCAGCGGCCGCGATCCAGGCATAGAGCGTCACGATCAGCCCCGCTTGTGAGGTGGATATCCCGAGATCATCGCCGATGCCGGAAAGCAACCCGATCGGTGCCAGTTCAGAAGTCACAATGGTGAAGCTGCCAATGCCGAGTGCCGTCACGGCAACCCAGTTCCGCCAGCTCGTCTTCTGAGCAGCCATCTCAGATGCCGGTTGCCCCGCATGGCTCGCGGAAAACTCGTCGCTCATGCATTCACCCCCTTCATGCCTTCCGGGGTATAGCGCGCTCCCATCACCGGCAGGCGTTCGGTCGCGGCTTCAAGCTGGCGCTGCTCCGCGGCACTGAGCGTCACTTGTGCCGCCGCTGCATTTTCATCGATATAGCGCAGTTTCTTGGTCCCCGGGATCGGTACAATATCGGGCCCCTTGGACAACAGCCAGGCCAGCGACAGCTGCGCCGGGGTGCAGCCCTTCTCTGCTGCCATGCCGGCAATCACGTCCGCGATCCGGCGGTTGCTGTCTATTGCTGCTTCGGCAAAGCGCGGCAGATGCGCACGGAAATCCCCTTCCTCAAACGCCGCCGTGTCCTGGAACCGGCCGGTCAGGAAGCCGCGGCCGAGCGGAGAATAAGGCACAAATCCCACCCCGAGCTCACGGCAAGTCGGCAAAATGTCCTGCTCCACATCGCGGGTCCAAAGGGAATATTCGGTCTGGAGCGCGGTGATCGGATGGACCGCATGCGCCCTGCGTAGGGTGTCGGCACTGACCTCGCACAAACCGATGTGGGCGATCTTCCCTTCTTTGACCAGAGCCGACAGCCCGTCGATTGTCTCTTCGATCGGCTCTTCGGGATTGATGCGATGCACGTAATAGAGATCAATCTGCTCTACGCCAAGCCGTTTCAGCGACGCCTCACAGGACTGGCGGGCATATGCCGCACTATTGTTCAGACTGCGCCGATACTCACCGGGGCGGCGCACAATGCCGAACTTGGTTGCAATGCGAACCGGTTGCTGCTGTTGCGCCAGAAAACGCCCCAGCAGTTCCTCGTTGTGATGCGGTCCGTACATGTCTGCCGTATCAAAAAAGTCGATCCCAAGCTCGACGGCGCGTGCAAGGACCCGCAGCGATTCACGATCTTCCCGCGGGCCGTAAAACTCACTCATGCCCATGCAACCCAGGCCAATGGCCGAAACCGATAAATTAGCGCCCAGTGTACGTTTTTCCATCATCGTTCTCCTTTTCGTTCTTCTTGCCGTTTTTCTTGAATCGTGTAGTGACATCGTGGCACCATCCGGTAATGAAAAAAATGAACGATTTAGGTAACCCGATTTCCAGTTTTGAAAAACAGATGCCGCGATCCTGGGTCTGGGACGACACCCGCGCGTTTCTTGCAGTCGCCCGCCACGGCACGCTGAGCGGCGCAGCCTCCGAGCTCAACCTCGGTATTGCCACCCTGTCCCGACGCATTGAGCGGCTGGAAGCAGCGTTCAACCTGCCGCTATTCGTGCGCCAGCAATCAGGCTATCAATTGACGGAGGAAGGCACGGGGCTGCTTGAGAAAGCGGAAGCATTGGAAGCGGCGGCCGCGGCATTCACCTCCGGGGTCGCCACCTACGCACAAATGACAGGGAAAGTACGGCTGGCCACTGCCGAGAACCTGGCAACGGAGCTCATCCTCCCGGCTCTGCCTGAATTTCACCAACAGTATCCCGGCATTACGATTGAACTGGTGACAGATATCGCGACAGTCAGCCTGCATCGACGCGATGCCGATCTGGCGCTGCGGATGGTAAAACCGGAACGGGGTAACGTCACGCTCCGACGTTTGGGCTCGCTGGGTTACGGGCTGTACGGCCACCCGAGCTATCTGACGCAGCGCGACATCCATCCCGATTCAGGCAATTTTGATCAGGATGCCTTCATCACCTGGAACGAAATGCAGTCCCACCTGCCTGCCGCACAATGGGTCGAGCGAGTCCTGCAAGGGCGTGAGCCAGTATTGACCACCACCTCAGTTGCAACGCAGATCGCCGCAGCCCAAGCCGGGCTCGGACTGGCGGTGTTACCCCACTTCCTTGCCGTGAAGGCCGGGTTGGTTTGTGTGGCGTCAGATCTCGGGGTCGATCAGCCGATTTATCTGGCCATCCAGTCGGATCTGGCGCAGTCGCGCCGCACCCGGGCGGTGGCTGACTTTCTGGTCGATCTGGTCAGCCGCAACCGCGCGCAACTCAGCGGCGAAGGTCGATAGCACCCGTCGGCGCCACGCTGAATCTTTCGAGTCGGCTCCCTTATTTTCCCGCCAGCACCGGCGAGCGAAACGCATCGGGTTTAAGAGTGAGCACGGAGCAAGTGAGCCTATCGAGCATGGATTCTGCGGTGTTGCCCATCAAAAAACCGGCGATCCCGGTCCGGGACAACGAGCCCATAATCACCATGTCGATCGCCTGCTCCGTCACAAAGCGCGGGATCACCACTTTGGCTTCCCCTTCAAGCAGTTGCATTTGCTGTTTCACCGGCGAACGGGTATACGGTGCCAGTAAGGATTTCATCCGTTCCGCACGGTCGGTACGCATGTCTTTCGCGATTAAATCGACATCCAGCTCGCGGTAACTTCCCCACCGGCGGAAAAAACCCTCAAGCTCCATGCGCCAAGCATGCAGCAGAATCAACTCCGCCCCGGTCAGGGCGCAAACCTCTAAAGCCAATGACAAGATTTTCTCATTAAAGGAAGACTGTTCCGGTGAGGACACATCGACCGCCACGGCAATCCGGCGGATCGAGGCGTCACGCATGCTGCTGGACCAAATCGGCAGCACCGATTTTCGCATTAAATGACGGGTGGTACTCCCCCGCTGACAGGCTTGCGTTTTATCCTGGCGATGCGTATCAATGACGATCATGCTGGCCTCAAATTCATCAGCCGCCTTGATAATCTCAATGAACGGAATCCCCAGCCGGACAAACGCTGAAAACTGGATATTCGGGTATTTGGATTTCAAAAACTGGACGTTCTCTTCCAGGGCCTGATGCGATGATTTCGTCGCCTCATCCAAAAGCCCCAACGCGGTGCAGGAGTACTGGGCAATCTCTTTTAATTCATCAAGCTTTTCAATAACCGTGACCAATGTAACCTTGGACGACAGGGTATCAGCAATTTTCAACACTTCCTGGAAGGCGTCCCCCAGCGGTTGCTCCGGGGCGACAGGAAGCAGCAGGTGACGAAAGCTCATAGGACCTCCTCCGATGTAACATCAGCCGGGCACGTTGCCGCAGTGGCTCGCGAAACATTAAAAATGGTCGCTTCAAAAGCATAGACAAGTCTGGCAGAGAGGGGGACTGCGCATCCGCAGGTATCCTATTCTTGAATACGAGACCTGACAAAATGAAAGGGGGGAATGTGATTCGACTGAAGTCGGCTACGCAAAAGGCGATCCTCAATTCCGGTGATGTTCGCGATACGCGCCGGGAGAGAGGCCGGATCCACGGAGACGGGTGTAAAGGAGCTAGAACATGGCCATCGATGAGAGCCCGCAGTTAACCGATCTTTACCAGCTGACGATGGTCCAGAGCTATCTTGATCATGGGATGGCAGAGAAGGCGGTGTTTGAATTTTTCGTGCGCAAGTTGCCGCCCAAACGCAACTTTTTAGTGGCTGCCGGGTTAGCGCAATTACTGGACTTTCTGGCACAGGCTCGCTTTCGCGAGGATGAGCTGGAGTATCTGGCCAACAGCGGCTATTTCCGACGGAATCTGATTGATTACCTCAGAAAATTTCGGTTTACCGGGCAAGTTGATGCCATGCCGGAAGGAACCTTGTTTTTTGCCAATGAACCGGTGGTTCGGATCACCGCATCGTTACCGGAAGCGCAGTTAATCGAGACACGGCTCATTAATCTGTTGCAGTTCCCCATCCTGGTCGCCACCAAAGCCGCGCGTTGTCGGCTTGCCGCAGCCGACAAGCGATTGATTGATTTTGGCCTGCGTCGCGCCCATGGCGCAGAAGCCGGGATGCTGGCGGCGCGGGCCAGTTATCTTGCCGGCTTAGACGGTACGTCCAATGTCCTTGCCGGCCAACAGTATGGTATTCCGATTTATGGCACGATGGCGCATGCCTATATTCAGGCTCATGACTCGGAAACGAAAGCATTTCAACACTTTGCCGCCAGCCAGCCGGATAATCTTGTGTTACTCATCGACACCTACGATTGTTCCCGTGGCGCTGAACGGGTGATCGAACTGGCGGAGCAGTTAAAACACGAAGGGAAATCGATCAAGGCGGTACGGATCGACAGCGGCGTTCTGGAGGAGGAAGCCGTCAAAATCAGGGCGCTGCTTGATCGCTCAGGTCATCCGGAAATCGGGATCCTGGTCAGCAGCAGTGTCGATGAGTATCTGATCGAACAATTACGCCGGCAACAGGCCCCGGTTGATGGGTATGGCATTGGTACCAGCCTGACGACCTCGGAAGATGCCCCTTTCCTGAACTGTGCCTATAAGCTCCAGGAATACGCGGGCATCGCACGACGCAAACGCTCCCAAGGCAAAGCGACCTGGCCTGGCTGCAAGCAGGTTTATCGCCATCTGAAAGACAACGGGCAACTGGACTATGATCAGCTTTGCTTAGCCACAGAAATACCTGAGCAAGGACAGCCCTTGCTACAGCCGGTCATGCGGAACGGCAAACAGCTCGCAACACCGGAATCACTCGACACCTTACGTCAGCGGGTGACACAGCAATTAACCATACTGACGCCGGCGTTGGCGGATCTGTCTAAGCCAGCCAGATTCGCACTGAACATTTCGCCTGACCTGCAACGGCTGACCCGCAACACCGACCAACGGTTTCATGGCTAAGGGGGGCGGCTCGCATTGCGTCCATTAACCAAGAAACCCGCCCAAATCGAACGGCAGCATGCCATACGAGGTTGGTGATTAAGCGGCGCTTTCTGGTTCTGATGCACAACAAATCGCCCGGCAGAAAGCGCTTAGCCATGGTTTTGTTGTGACATCAACAACAGGGTGCTCACCTCCTCGTCACTGACCTGATCAAAGTCGCGGTACCAACAACTGATGGCATAAAACGGCTCGGACGTGGCCAGGACCAGCGGGGCGCTGAGCTCCGGCAAAGATTGCAAGGCTCAGGCCAAAGCCAAACCGGCTCGTCGTCTGTCTTTCATCGGTAATCGCATCACGCACTCCAGAAGACACGAAAGTGCCGGGTTCACCCCGGCTCAATGACCTGAATCTTTTCAATCGTAGAAGCAAACCGACGGGAAGAACATGGGAAGATCTCCACCAGCAGATAGACAGCCTGGCGCAGTGATAGCAACCGGATAGCCCACCTACTCGGAAGGCTCTTGGGGGACAAAGTGCGGGCCGGGCCCTTGCCGGGACAGAATGTCATCCGGGTTGACCAGGGCGCATTTTTCCATCGAGAGACAACCACAGCCGATACATTCGGTCATATTGTCCCGCAGCAAGGTGAGCTGTTCGATCTTCTGGTTCAAGTCATCCCGCCAGTGTGCAGACAACCGCCCCCAATCCTGCTTGGTGATGGCTGCCCGGTCGGGCAGACTGCTGAGCTCTGCCTTGATCTGTTCCAGAGTGTATCCGGCATTTTGGGCAACCCGGACAATCGACAAAATCCGGAAGGTGACACGGGGGTAACGACGGTGGTTGGATTCATTCCGGATACTGTGGATGAGCCCTTTCCGCTCGTAAAAATGGATGGCCGAAATACTCAGTCCGGTACGCTCCGCCACTTCACCGACGGAAACCCAGATTGCAAACTGGCTGTGATTATTTGTCATTTTCCGCTTTACCTTAACTTAAGTTAAGGTCTTAGACTGCCTCAAAAGTTACATATACGCAATTCGTTGAACGTACTTGATGAGGTCGACTGATCATGAAAAATAAACGTCAAAGGCAAACAAGACACCGTATGACTCCTACCATTTTGTCTATGGCGTCATCCATGCAAACATGGTTTAAACAAGGTGGACACATCCTGTTGATTGGCCTGCTACTCGTCATTGAATTATGCGTCGTGAGCCGCCTGAGCGCGCAGCTCACCACCGAGGTGCTCAACCGGATCAGTACCCCGCGCATCGCAAACCAACAACTGGATGACCAATGGAGCGTGATCTTAAGTCATCTCCAGGAGCCACAATAGCCCCCGCAGTACCTTCTCACGCCAATAAGCCTCAGTCTGACTGAGGCTGATGTTTTTTGGACCAGGCTGATGCATTTCGACGCCTAACAGCATCTCAGCCCCCACACAGCCGGATGTTCCATAACTGGTCCGAAGCATTCCAGCAGCCGGCCTTTCCTTTGCGCTGAATTTATGCCTAAATCCACACCTGAATTTGATAATCATTTTCATTTAAGTGTATGTTCGGGTCATGACCGGAAAAGCAGCTAAACCGCCCTGATCTGCTTTTTCACCACGAACTGAAAGCTGACACCTTATTGTTCAGGGCATTTGCCGGGAATCCGATATGAAAAAACTGTCTTTATTACTGGTCTCACTCTGCTGTCTTTTTTCCACTGTCCGTTACAGCTACGCCTTCCCTTTAACGGTTGAACATGCTCAGGGGACAACCGTGATTGCCCAGCTGCCCAAACGGGTTGCGGTGTTTGATCTCGCTTCACTGGACACCATGAATGCCCTGGGGGTTTCTGCCGCAGACGTGCCGGATGCCAATGCGTTCTGGCCTGATTATCTCAAACGCTATTCAAACGAGCGCTATGCCAAGGTGGGGAGCCTGTTTGATCCGGATTATGATGCGCTGAAAACACTCCAACCCGATTTGATCATTGTTTCAGGGCGCTCCAGAAGTGCCTATCCAGCACTGAGCCAGCTGGCTCCGACCATTGATTTAAGCCTGGGCGATCAGCACTTTGTCGCGGGAATGCAGCGCAATATTTCGCTGTTGGGGGAGATTTTCGACAAGCAAAATAAAGCGCAGGAACTGAATACAACACTGGACAAGACCCTAGCATCGCTGAAAGGCCAGGCACCGGGCACCGGCCTGGTGCTGTTTACGATGAAAGAGCACATTATCGCCCATGCGCCCGGCGAACGTTTCGGGATGCTGTATGATCTCACGGGTCTGGCACCGGTCGTCACCCCGGCCGCCCCTTCGCCGCGTGCAAAACCAGGGTCTGAAGCGGCGAAAGCGCAGCAAGAAGCCCGCAAGCAACGTCTTGCCAAAGCTCTGGACAACAATCCTGACTGGTTGGTGGTCCTGGATCGCGGTGCAGCAACCGGCGGTGAAGGGATCGGCGCGCAGACACTGGCAGGGAATGCTCAGATTGCGAACTCAAAAGCCTGGCAGGCGAAGCATGTCTATTACCTCAACCCGCGGGATTGGTACCTGGCAACCGGTGGTTATCAGAGCGTCACCAAGGCGCTCAACGAACTGCAAGCACGCTTTGCCGACTAAATGTCTTGATTCCAGCCCTGACCTTCCGGTCAGGGCTTTTTGGTTCAAGAGCTTTCCTGCTCGCCGCGCAACAATTCGACTCAAAAGCAACTCAACTCAACAGCGACTCAACTTACAAGCGACTCAGCTCACAAACAGCCACACGCCCACACCCATCATCAAACTTCCGGAAATCCGGTTGATCAGGCGGATGTTCTTTGCATGGCCCAGTATCCGCTTCAGTCCCTTGCCACCCGTGGCGTAAATGGTCATACAGATAAACTCAAACAACAGGATAATCGCCACCAGCAGACTCAGTTGCGAAGCCAGCGGCTGGCTGCTGTCAATAAAAGGCGGCAGCAGCGACACCATGAACGCCCAGCCCTTGGGATTGGCCACCGCAGTAACAAAGCCCTGCATCACGAGATCCCAATTCCGGCCCGCCTGAACTTCGGTATTGTCTTCGCTCAGGGCCAGCTTACCTTTCGACTGCCACATCGAAATTCCCAGGTAACACAAGTAGGCTGCCCCGACCGACTTGAGCAGGGTAAATAACCAGGGATAATTCAGCATCACCGAGGCAATCCCCAGCACTGCCGCAACCGCCACCAGACCGACACCAATCACTTCGCCGAGCATCATCCAGAGGGTGCGTCTATAGCCAATACTCATCCCCAACGTCAGGGCCAGCGTCATGCACATTCCCGGCGTAATGGAGACAAAAAAGAAGGTGGGAATAAATAGACTTAACAACGCGAGATTCATCTTTACTTCCTTGTAAACAGACAGAACAACTTCGACTCAATCCATCCGGCGTCAATGGCCTGGCTTGTTTGTTATTGAGTGAATGAACAGGGGTGAATACAGCATCTTGGCATAAAAAGCGTGTCAGAAGATAACGAAATATCAACGTTGCAGGAGGCGCGGATGATTCAGGAAATGCAAAGTGTGCCTGATCGATGGTTAGTCGGCTGTTTCCCCGGGGTTGTCACAGGCTCATCAAATCCGATGAGCCCATGCGCGATCAGCATCAAATGAAGGGACTCCGCTATTGAATGGCGATGGAGATCGCGACTTCATCGACACTGAAGTATTGTTCAAAATCTGTCGTATAGGCCCGGGTGTGTGGGCAGTCATCAGCACGAAAGTAATCCCAAATGGTTCCCCACAAACTGATAACAGCCTGGGGCATTTCACCTTGTGCAGTAAATGTCAGGTACTTCCCGGACACAATCTGCGTGGCGACCGCTCCCTTCAGCGCATCAGCAGCCAAACCGTCTGAGCACGCCATCACATCATATGCACCGGTAAAATCAGATTCATAGTGGGTATAAACACCGTAGACGTTCGATCCAGCCGTTAACTTAGGATAAGCCTGGGCATAAAACGTTTCCCAAAGCTGGCCGATTTTGGCTGTCGATGGATTCATTTCATCGCCATTGGTGGTTCTGACTGAAAATCCCCTCACCTCAAAGCCATCGATATGCTTAAGTATCATCTTCTCTCCTTGTTCCAATCCCATGTCTTCCCTTCAGATTGCCAAAGCAGATCTAAATTTCACATCTGAAACGAACTGTATATACATACAGACTTTGAGTCAAATGTCTCATGCCCTGAAGCGACGCTCTCAAGGCGTGATATCACCCCATCAGTCACAAAAAACAGTGTTACGACGTTCCCGCACCGCCATACGCATTGACTGTCTTCCGAACAAACCTTAACATGCATTTCATATGAAACATTAAAACCACCGTAAGGAGATCCGCATGACATTCTCAGTGAAAAAGATTTTCAAAAAAGAAGACACCCAACCCGAGCAAGCAACGGCTGAACACACCGCCGCTGATGATGCGGTTCAGCATCAGCACGCCGACGAGAACGAGCAGAAGAAAGGAAAACATGGTGAGCCGGGATTCTGCTGCGGCTCGTGCTCCTGAGCCGAACCTCAGATTCAACGGATAATAAAAAACCCCGAACTGAAGGTCAGCCGGGGTTTGATGTATGGTGTCAGCGATATCGCCGGGTGGATTAGCTGTGTAGCATTTCCATCGACTGCTTGGCAATCACCCACTCTTCATTGGTCGGGATCACCATGGCAACCGGGGTATTTGGCTGGGTAATGATGCCTTGGTTACCGAAGCGCGCGGCCGCGTTCGCTTCTGCATCTTCGCGGTAGCCAAAGATCTTCAGGTTTTCCAGGATCTTGCTGCGAACCGGCAGGGAGTTTTCACCAATCCCCGCGGTGAAGATAATCGCATCCAGCTCATCCAGTGCCACCATGTAAGAGCCGATGTATTTGGCCACACGGTAACAGAAAATTTCGAACGCCAGGGTCGCGCCTTCGTGACCGTTTTCCATCGCTTCCACGATGCCGCGGCAGTCGCTGGTCAGGCCGGAAACGCCCAACAGGCCCGAGTTCTTGTTCAGCTCAGTGAACACATCTTCCTGGCTCCAGCCTTTTTTCAGCAGGAACTCGATGATACTTGGGTCCAGGTCGCCACAGCGGGTGCCCATCATCAGACCGGCCAGCGGGGTGAAGCCCATGCTGGTATCGACACTCTTGCCGTTCTTCACGGCACAAACCGAGGCGCCATTGCCCAGGTGAACCGAGATAAAGTTACTCTTCTCAACCGGCTTGTTCATCACCTTGGCCGCTTCACGGCTGACAAAGTAATGGCTGGTGCCGTGGAAACCGTAGCGGCGGATACCGTAGTCGTCGTACAGCTTGCGGGAGATGGCGCCGGTGTAGGCTTTGGCTGGCATAGACTGATGGAAGGCGGTATCGAATACAGCGTACTGAGACAGCGCCGGGAAAGCTTTCATGGTCGCACGCATGCCAATCACGTGGGCCGGGTTGTGCAGCGGCGCCAGATCGCTCAGCTTCTCAATCTCTTCCAGAACCGTGTCATCCACCTTCACCGTATGAGTAAACTTCTCGCCGCCATGGACGACACGGTGACCAATGGCAACGATATCTTGCTTGATACCCAGCTCATCCAGCAGCGCGACAATGCGATCAACGGCCTGCTGATGGTGGCTGCCCGTCGCTTCCAGCTTCACTTCCTGCTTTTCGCCGTTAATTTTCCAGCTTACGTTTGCTTCAGGCAAACCGAAGCACTCACCCAAGCCACTGAGTGTCGCTTCACCGGTGACAGTGTCAATCAATGCAAACTTCAGCGAAGAGCTACCAGAGTTGATTACCAGTACAAGAGAGTTGCTCATAGTTATCTCATCAGATTAGGTTGGCTCAGAACACCTCTGATCACAGTGATGTCCCATAACACGGAGGTATAATGTCTGAGGCATGTGTGGAGCAGCATGACCTCATGCATTATGTATTTTGATTACATTATTCAATTTTTTTTGAATAACTCAACTTTTGCTTTTAAAAAAGTAAGAAAAATTTAGATTTTAATGTAAGAGATCAAGTTTTGAGCATCGAAAACGTTTACCCTTGGTCAAAATACCACCTGAGCCGATCTGTTTTTCAAATAATTGATTCATCAATCAACAAATTTCGTATGCATTCAGATGATCAGCAAAACGTATCCAAATGCATATTCAATTTTTCAGGATATTCAAGCTGATGATTATTAACCCCATCATTCAGGGCGTGATCGCCCGCTCTGCGCATCCGTCCGGCTGTGAAGAGGCCATCCGACGCCAAATCACCTATTGCCGGGGAGCCCAGCCGATCGGACCTGGACCCAAACGCGCCTTGATCCTCGGCGCCTCGTCCGGTTTTGGCCTCGCCACCCGGATCGCACTGGCGTTCGGCGGCACCGGTACCGACACCCTCGGCGTCTCATTCGAACGGGGTCCGTCGGACAAAGGGGTCGGCAGTGCCGGATGGTACAACAACGTCTATTTCCGTCAGGCCGCCGAGCAAGCCGGGCTCAAGGCCCCGAACCTGGTAGGTGATGCGTTTTCCCCAGCAACACGCCAACAGGTCATTGATACCATCCGCACGGACTTCGGCGGACAAGTCGATCTGATCGTCTATAGCCTGGCCAGCGGGATTCGCCCCAATCCGGACACTGGCGATTTCTGGCGCTCAAGTATCAAGCCAATCGGCCAGCCCTACCAGGGAGCAACGTTGGATCTGGAGCACCAGATCTTAACGCAAACCACCCTACCGCCGGCCTCTGCGCAGGAAATCCATGACACTGTCAAAGTGATGGGCGGCGAAGACTGGGCAAGCTGGATTGACGCCCTGGCTCAGGCCGATGTCTTGGCGCCCGGTTGCAAAACGCTGGCTTACTCCTATATCGGCCCATCGCACACCTACCCGATTTATCACCACGGCACGCTGGGGAAAGCCAAGGAAGATTTGCATCAGACCGCCGATCGGCTCCACCAGCAGCTGGCGTCCATCGGCGGTGAAGCTTATGTGGCGGTTTGCAAAGCGCTGATCACCAAAGCCAGTGTATTTATTCCCGGCCTGTCGCCCTATTTGCTGGCGCTGTTTCAGGTCATGAAAGCCAAAGGCTTGCATGAAGGCTGTATCGAGCAGATGCAACGCCTACTCAGCCAGCGTCTTTATCCGGAGAACGGCAGGGTGGTGACAGACCCGCAGCGATTGATCCGGGTCGATGATTGGGAATTAAGCGATGATGTGCAACAGGAAGTCAGCCGCTTGCTGGCGCAAATGACACCGGAAAACTTCCGTGAATACGGCGATGTTGATGGCTATTTGACTGATTTCCTTCACCTGAACGGCTTCGGGTTTGAGAATATCGACTACACCCAACCAATCGACCCAAGCGCGCTGTATCGTCTGAAACCTTAAGGTCGCCAGCACTCACCTCAGGACTTGGTTACAGGCCATCTACAGCCCGCAGTTCCGGCGGGCAATGACTTCCGGAGGGGCACACCAACCGAAAGCCACCGTCAGCCACAGTGACTCGCTGTGGCTGACAGCTTTACGAAGACTCGCGGGGGAAATGGCAATAGCGTTCAAACAGCCCTTCGACGTCGGCGCTGCACATCATATCCATATTGGCCTGCAGGGTTTTCAGCGGCCAGTCCCACCATTTCATTTCCAGCAGCATCGCAATCTGCTCGTCACTGAAACGCTTTTTCACGGTTTGCCCCGGATTTCCCACCACCACCGCGTACGGTGCGACATCTTTGGTGACCACAGCCCGGGCACCAATCACTGCACCGTCGCCAATGGTGACGCCCGGCATAATGACGCACTCGGTGCCAATCCAGACGTCATTGCCGATGATGGTATCCCCGGCGCGTTCAAAGCCGGATTTCACTTTATTGCCGAACTTACTCACATCAAACGGAAACGAAGAGATCCAGTCGTGCCGATGACCCTGATTGCCGGCCAGCATAAAAGTTGCCCCTGATGCAATGGAGCAAAATTTGCCGATCTCCAGTTTATCTACCTCCCCGAAGATCCCGGATTCCCATACCGCCCGGCTGGAATGATCCCCCAACAAATACCGGACACAGTGATCCTCAAAATGTTTATCGTGGTAATACCCGGAGTAATACGTATGCTCGCCGACGGAAATATTCGGGTTTTTGAGATGTTCACGCACTTCATAGCCGCCCAGCCATGAAGGGAAGATGGATGATGACATAGGCCACCCCTATTATTATCTGACTGTCCTTAACCACTGCGCACGACCAACCCGGCATGGCTGGCCAACGGTTCCCAAGGTTCGCTGCTGCGCGGCTGGGTTCCTCCCGCCTCGCTTCGCCTGTGGTTCCCTGTTTCTGACAACTTACCCAACAATGCTTGCCGCGGCAAGCCACCGCTGTCATCCTCGCCGCGAGGGCCTCGCGGATCCGACACAATCTCCTGAACACCACGCTTGCCAGACAATTTTTCATTGCATTGTGCAGGTTGAGGGAGAACTCTCAGAAAGCGCAAAAATCCCACCTTAAGTACGATAAAGATAGCAAAACCTTCATCCGCCGGTTGTAGAACCTCAATTGAGGTATTAACAATGAGATATCAGTGACAACAGCCTATCCGGACACCCATGATGAACGAATCCGATGATCGCCAGACAGCACAATCTGACATTCGCTGCATCATTTTTGATTGCGACGGCACCCTGGTCGACAGCGAAACCCTGTGTAACCAGGCATTGGTCAATGTGTTTAACCGCTTTGGCGCCCAGTTGAGTCTGGAGGAATGCCTGCGCCACTTTCAGGGCGGCAAGCTGACCGATATCCTCACCGAAACCCGGGTCCGGGCCGGGATCCGGGTTTCGGTCGATACGCTGGAGCCCCTCTACCGGGCGGAGTGCCGACGCCTGTTTGAGCAAGGACTATCCCCGATCCCCGGCGTACCGGAACTGCTGGCAACCCTAAACGCCCGGGGTTGTGAAATGTGCATCGCCTCCAATGCGCCGGTCAGCAAAATTGAGCACACCCTCAGCCTGACCGGGCTGCTGCCCTACTTTGACGGGAAATTGTTCAGCGGCTTTGAAGCCAGCAGCTGGAAGCCGGAGCCGGACATCCTGCACTTTGCGGCCATGCACATGGGCATGGCTCTGTCAGAATGCGTATTTGTTGATGACACCCCGAAAGGGGTTCAGGCAGGGATTAATGCCGGGATCCGCACATTCCATTTTGCAGCCAATCCCTACAGCCGCGCCATCGTTCACCCGCGGGTCACCACCCTGACGGCGATGCCGCAGCTGCTGGATTATGTATCACTCCCCGCAGGCTGATCCGCTGTCGGCTCAGCGGTTCCGGGAAGGCGGAGCTGGTTGCGTTTCTGTGGTGAGTTTATCCCAGGAGGTCGCCCAGCCCTGCTCACGATACTCGTTGGCTGCCGTCACGTTGACCTCCGCAGTCTCGATCTCGGCCTCAGTTTCAGCCGCCGCGACCTCAGGCGGCTCCTGGCGCTGGCTTGTTTGACCAGAGTTTGAGCTTTGGCTTGGGCTCTCAATCAACGTCACCTCGCCGTCGCGGCTGGCAATGGCTTCGGCCTGATCAGGATCCCCGGCCAACTCACCGCCGGACAACGATACCAGCACCTGCTCATCCGGCCGGTATCGCTGCCGATCGTAGACTTTGTCCAGCACCGAGATCACCGCATGGCGCGCCACCGGCTGATCTTTCAATTTACGATACACCGAGTTGGCGACACTTTGCGCCGATAAAATCGCATCAATGGCGATCGAATGCGCCGCCTGATCCCGCTCCGTCCGCGCTTGCGGGTGGCCGAAAGCATGGGCGATGGAGTACCAGACATAAGCAATGGCCGCCTCGGTGGCTTCACCGCCCAGATGCATTTTGGCCGCCAGGAACTGGCCTTCCGCACTGCCGGTTTCCGCGGCCCTTTCCAGCCAATAGATGGCCCGGCGTCGATCTTTCGCCACCCCAATCCCAGCCTGATAGCAATAAGCAACCTTGATACAGCCTTTGACACTCTCGTTCAAAGCCGCCCGGACTCGCCAGCCAAACGCCAGCAACGGCATTTTATCCGGATTGCTCTCGGCGACATACCAGTCGCCCAGAAACAATTGCGCCTCGACATGATCCTGCTCCGCAGCTAACGTCATATGCTCTATCGCTGCCGCGATATTCTGCTCGGTGCCATAGCCCTGATATTGGTAGGAGCCGAGTAAAAACAGGGCCTCCGGCTCCTGTTGCTTCGCACGGACCACCTGCTCCCAATAACGGGACTTCGCCTCCCCGTCCGAATCGGACGAGTCCAGCCGGTGCAGACGCGCCAAGGCATTCTGGGCAATCTCATTTCCCAGTTCAGCCGCCTTGCGGTACCAGAAAATCGCCTTAGCGATACTGACCATTTCATACTCTTTGGCCAGCGACAGCTGGCTGGCGATATGACCGGTATTGGCTTTGAAGATCTTTTCTTCACGTTCAGCGATCTTGGCCTTTTCCAGAACCCGTTGGTAATTCTCATCTTTCAGGACTTGCGTCTGCTGCTTGCGACGCTGACGATTCATCACCGCAAAGTAATGCACCACCACCGCAACCAGTGCACCGCCGGCCAGGCTTAAACCGATAACCAGGTTCGACATAACCCCTCGTAGAAACAATATTGATCCTGCTATATAGCGGCAGGATACCGGAAAACTGCAACAAAATCGTAAAAATCGTCGGGATCCGACTACATCTTCGGCATTTGTCCCGAAATCAATACGGCTCTGACGCTAGGCTCGGGGCTAACACCGTGATTCAGTGCTACTTTTTATGTATGCCGTTCCGTCTCCCCATACCGCCCGCAAGCGCCCTGTCACGCCTGCCCGGCCCCGTTCGGGGTGACACAGACATCAGAAGGAGCCGCCATGTTTCTTGATTACTTCGCGCTAGGGATCTTAATTTTCGTTGCTGTCGTCTTGTTCTACGGCATTATTGCGCTCCATGACATTCCCTATGAAATTGCCAAGAGCCGCAATCACCCCCACCAGGATGCCATCCATTACGCCGGATGGGTCAGCCTGTTTACCCTGCATGTCCTGTGGCCGTTTCTCTGGATTTGGGCCACGCTGTGGCGCGAAGATCGCGGCTGGGGATTTACCCAGATCCAGAACGAACAACACGAGCTGCACCATGAAGTCCTGAAGCTGAGCGAACAGATAGAAAAACTCAGCGAGAAGGTTACCCAGCTGGAGCTGTCACGCACCGGCCAGGCCACCGGGGTAAATGCAGGCGCCAATGCAGCGGCCAATTCTGTATCAGCCAAACCCGGCACAACTTCCGGAGGGCAAGACTAATGGATCTCTTGCTGATTCTGACCTATGCCGCATTTTGCGTGGCCATCTTTAAGATTTTCAAGATCCCCCTGAACAAGTGGACCGTTCCGACAGCAGTGCTGGGCGGAATTATTCTCATCGGCAGCCTGATCCTACTGATGAACTACAACCACCCGCATACCAACTTCGGCGGGCAGTTTTTCGTCTCCACCCCGATAGTTCCCGGCGTCAGAGGCAAGGTGATCGAGGTTCCCGTCACCCCCAACCAACCACTAAAAAAAGGCGATATCCTGTTTAAGATCGACCCGACCCCGTTTGCTGCCGAGGTCCGGCTGCAAGAAGCCGCCCTGGCCGAAGCCAAGCAGAGCGTCCTCGGGTTGGAAGCCGCCTATAAGTCATCGCAGGCGACGACTGCCAAAGCGCAAGCCGAACGCGACCGGACCTTGCAACAGTTCCGTCGCTACGAAAAAGGCTTCAAACGCGGGGCGTTTACCCGGGCTGATGTCGACAACCGACGCCAGTTTTATCTCAGTGCCGAAGCCGCGCTGGAGGCTGCTCAAGCCGAAGAGCGCCGGGCCAAGCTGGCCTATGATTCCGAAGTGATGGGAGAAAATACCACCGTTGCCAAAATTCGGGCCCAACTGACCCAGGCGCAGTTCAACCTCAGCCAGACTGTCGTCGAGGCCCCCACGGACGGCTATGTGACCCAGGTGACCCTCCGGCCGGGGATGATGGCGGTGCCGGTTCCGCTGCGCCCGGTGATGACCTTTATACACCGGGAGGAGCAATTCTATATCGGCGCGTTTCGCCAGAACTCATTGATGCGCCTGCGCCCGGGGTTTAAAGCCGACTTTGTTTTTCGGGCCTTGCCCGGCAAAACCTTTGCCGGTGAAGTGGTTGAAGTGTTGCCGGCCATTGGCGAAGGCCAGGTTCAGGCGGCCGGGGCGCTCTACGGCAGTGCCCTGCTGCAGAACCAGGGCCGTCCGCTGGTGAAACTGAAAATCACAGATGATTTGAGCGCGTACCAACTGCCGCAGGGAGCCAGCGTCGAAATCGCCGTCTACTCAGACAGTTTCGAACATGTGTCGGTGATGCGCAAAGTGCTGATCCGGATGAAGAGCTGGCAGAACTATCTCTACCTTGATCATTGAACCGAATTGGACCTCGAAAGACAGGCATCAAAAAAGCCAGCCGCGTTACCGCGACTGGCTTTTTAATGCATCGTCGTGAAGACGATCAATCAGGCTGAATTAATCGAACTCAACCAGGTTTTTCTCGTAGGTGTCGAACTGTGCAATCACTTCACGCGAAGCACCACCGGTCGCCTTGCTGATCGCGATGATCGCAACCGTCGCGAAAATGAAGCCCGGGACGATTTCGTACAGGTCGAACAGACCGCCGCTCAGTTGCTTCCAAACCACCACGGTGAGTGCACCCACCACGATCCCCGCCAGGGCACCATTGCGGTTCATGTCTTTCCAGTACAGGCTCAGCAGCAGCGCCGGACCAAAGGCAGCACCGAAACCAGCCCAGGCGTAAGACACCAGACCCAGAACCGTGCTGTCCGGATTCATCGCCAGCATCAGGGCAATGACGGATAGAGCGATTACCGCTACACGGCCAACCAGGACAATCTCTTCCGTCGAAGCTTGCGGGCGGAACACTTGCTTGTAGAAGTCTTCCGCCAGGGCAGAAGAAGACACCAGCAACTGAGAATCAGCAGTACTCATGATCGCCGCCAGGATCGCAGCCAGCAGGATACCGGCAATCACTGGGTGGAAGATGGCATTCACCAGCAGCATGAAGATACGTTCGCCATCGTCCAGTGAGCCCGCAAGCTGGTTATCCACATACAGGATCCCCACCAAGCCCACCAGGATAGCACCCGCCATTGACAGCGCAGTCCAGGTCACCGCGATACGACGCGCGGTAACGATATCCCGGTTTGAACGGGTAGCATTAAAACGCGCCAGGATGTGTGGCTGACCGAAATAGCCCAGGCCCCAGGCCGCCAGCGAAATGATCGCGATGGCAGAAAGCGGCTCACCCTTCATATCGTTGAACAGAGTCATCAGCTCCGGGTTCTTCGCCGTCAGCGCAGCGCTCAGGTCGCCCACACCGCCTTCCATTGCTGCAATCGGCACGATCAGCAACGCTGCGGCCATCAGCAGGCCCTGAACCAGGTCCGTCCAGGATACCGCCAGGAAGCCACCGAACAGGGTGTAAGACACCACGCAGACCGTGCCCACAATGACCGCGATGGTGTAATCCAGGCCAAAGACGGTTTCAAACAACTTGCCGCCGGCAACCAGACCCGAACTGGTGTAGAAAAGGAAGAACAGCAGAATGAAAAATGCCGAAATCGTCTGAATCAGTTTCGAGTTGTCGTGGAAACGACGGGACAGATATTCAGGAAGTGTGATCGAGTTATCTGCGGTGATGGTGTAGGTCCGCAAGCGCTTGGCACAGATCAGCCAGTTCAGCCAGGTTCCCAGCATCAGGCCGCCCGCCAGCCACAGCGATTCCATCCCCGCTGCATAGGCGTAACCCGGCAGACCCAGCAACAGCCAGCCACTCATGTCGGAGGCACCGGCAGAAATGGCCGCAGGCCATGGCCCCAGAGAGCGGCCACCCAGGAAATAATCCGATGAATCAGACGTTCGCTTGTATGCATAGTAACCAATCGCCATCATCCCGATCAGGTAGACGATAAACGTTCCTGTAATAGCAAAGCTATTTTCTATCATTTTTGAGTTCCCTCACTTTGAGCCCCTGTCCATAGCAGGGGCTTTGTTTATGGCGCTGAATAATTCAGCCATGTTGTAACGGCGCCGATCAGCCGGGTTCCATCCGACCGCTTGCCGCCTTACTACAACGCTCGTTAATGCTCCTCACCGCTCCCCAGCTCCAGCAGCGTGGCGTTACCGCCGACCGCTGTCACATTGATGGTTCGTGTCCGTTCGGTCACGAAACGCAGTGAGTACGTCGGGCTGCCAATCACCGGCAGTGACTCGCAATCTGTTTCACAGATCAGCTGAGCCAGCAAACCGTCACGGGCAGCCAGTTGGCGCGCGAGCGCCTGAGATGTTGACAGTGTCCCGGCATAAGCCACGCCGGCTACAGACGGGTGGCTGACCAAAGCAGTCAGGTCAGCACTGTCAACTGCGGTGATCACACCGCCGACACAGCCACACTGTTCCAGCTGTGCCACCAACTCACCTGCCGACACCACACTATTCGACGGCAGGCAAACGAAAGCCGTATTCCCGGTCACCAAGACTGCGGCGATCTGACCCACCACAGCCACCAGCGGCGTCTCGGCATCCGCCGTGACCACAAAGCTGCCGCGACCGGCGCAGTACAGCTCATTGCTTTCCCCGGTCGGCCCCGGCATCAGCAGGGTTTCGGCCACATGCTCGGCCGCATTGCGACACTGAAAGGTCACCATCGCCCGAGCTTCCGGCGCCAGCGTTTCCGTCCAGCGCTCCAGAATTTGCGTCCGCGCTTCATAGCCCAGTCCGTTCCAGCCTTCCCAGGCTGCTGAGCTGTTTTCAATCAGGGTTTGAATCTGTGTCATCATTTATTCCTTCTCAACTCAACAACCATCAAGCGTTAAACACATCTTGGGTAAAGCGGTACAGGTAGTGCGGACCACCCGCTTTCGGACCCGTCCCGGACAGACCCTGGCCGCCGAACGGCTGTACGCCGACCACGGCACCGACCTGATCGCGGTTCACATAGCAGTTCCCCACCCGGGCACGACGCTCAATGTGGCCATAGGTGCGCTCATTGCGGCTATGAACCCCCATCGTCAGACCGAATCCGGTGTTGTTGATTTGATCGATCACCTGATCAAGCTCGTTGGCCTTGAAGCGAACGATGTGAAGGATCGGACCAAAGTTTTCATTTTTCAGCACATCAATGCCGCTGATTTCAAACGCCGTCGGCGCAACGAAATCACCATGCTGACAAACCTCACCCAGTTTCGCCTGCGCAACCAGCTTGGCCTGGTTCTTCAGCGACTCGATGTGCGTCAGCAGTTTCTGACGGGCACCCTTGTCAATCACCGGGCCCACATCCGTGCTATGCAGCTGCGGGCGGCCAACGGAGAGCTCTGCCATCGCCCCTTTGATCAGGTCGACAATACGATCGGCAATATCCGCCTGAACATACAGCACCCGCAGAGCGGAACAGCGCTGACCCGCCGACGCAAAGGCCGAACGAACCACATCGCGGACCACCTGCTCCGGCAACGCCGTACTGTCGACAATCATTGCATTCTGGCCACCAGTCTCGGCCACCAGAACCGCAGGCTCACAGTCGCGGGCAGCCAGCGTGCGGTTGATCCGCTGCGCGGTTTCGGTGGAGCCGGTAAAGGCCACCCCGGCGATGCGCGGATCCGACGTCAGTGGCGTCCCCACCACAGCCCCGGTGCCCGGCACAAACTGAATCGCCCCGGCCGGCAAGCCGGCTTCCAGCATCAGCTCAATCCCGCGGTGGGCAATCAGCGAGGTCTGCTCTGCCGGTTTGGCCACCACGGTGTTCCCTGCCGCCAGCGCCGCAGACACCTGACCAAGGAAGATCGCCAGCGGGAAGTTCCACGGACTGATACAGACAAAGACGCCACGGCCCTGGTAGCTCAGCAGCTTTGAAGTACCATCAAAGCAGGTCACTTCCTTCGCGTCAGCAAACTCAGTCGCAGCCTGATGGGCGTAGAAACGGCAGAAATCGACCGCTTCACGAATTTCATCAATGCTGTCCTGGATGGTCTTCCCAGCCTCACGGTGACACAGGGCCACCAGCTCAGGGGTATTGCTTTCCAGCAGGTCCGCCAGACGCTGCAGATATTCCGCACGCTCCGCCGCCGGACGCGCCGACCAGGCAGGATAAGCATCCGCAGCCGCTGAAATCGCCGCATCAACCTGCTCCGCGTTGGCAAAGCCCACAGTCCCCACCGACTCACGACGATCGTAAGGTGCGGTCACCGCCTGCGCATCACCGGCAAGGTGCTCCCCGTTGATGATCGGGCCGGCCGTCCACTGGTGATCGTTGAAGCCCTTCACCGCGGCGGTAAATGGCTGCCACTGCGATTCAATATCAATGTTGATCCCGGCTGAGTTTTTACGCGTGTCGCCGAAAATTGCCGGCGGCAGCGGGATCAGGTGGTTGTGCAGCGTCGCACGCGAGCGCAGCTGATCAACCGGATGCTGGATCAGGGTTTCCACCGGACAGTTGGCATCCACCAGACGGTGAACAAATGAGCTGTTGGCCCCGTTTTCCAGCAGGCGGCGAACCAGGTACGGCAGCAGATCTTTGTGGCTGCCGACCGGTGCGTAAATCCGCACGTTCACCTTGTGCATTTCCATTACATGGTTGTAGAGGGCATCGCCCATCCCATGCAGACGCTGGAATTCAAAATTACGGCTGTTCCCGGCCATGGCCACAATCGCTGACACCGTGTGGGCGTTATGGCTGGCGAACTGCGGGTAAATCAGGCCACGCAGGTGCTCTGACAGCAGGAAGCGGGCACAGGCCAGGTATGAACAGTCGGTCCCTTCTTTACGGGTAAAGACCGGGTAACCTTCATAACCGCTTTGCTGACACAGTTTGAGCTCACTGTCCCAGTACGCCCCTTTCACCAGACGCAGCGGGATCACATCGCCCTGCTCTTTACTCAGTGCGGCCAACCAGGCCAGAACCGGCAGAGCCCGCTTCGAGTAAGCCTGAACCACCAGGCCAAACCGACCCCAGCCACGCACTTCATCAGCGCGGTACAGCTTTTCAAACAGTTTCAGCGACAGCTCCAAGCGGTCCGCTTCCTCGGCATCAATGGTGATCCCGACATTCAGTTCACGGGCACGCTTGAGCAGCGCCAGGACGGAGTCGTACATTTCGCCCATCACCCGCGCTTCATTCGACACGTCGTATCGCGGATGCAGCGCCGACAGCTTGATCGACACCGTCGGATCCGGTGAACGGGTGTTGCTGCTCTTCTGGCTGCCGTAGCTATCACGGCCGACCGCTTCGATCGCCATGATGTAATCTTTAAAATACTTCTGGGCATCCTGCACAGTCAGCGCGGCTTCACCCAGCATGTCAAACGAGTAAGTAAAGCCCTGATCGCGCTTTTCCTTCCCATTTTTCATTGCTTCGCTGATACTGCGACCCAGCACGAACTGGTGCCCCATGATCTTCATAGCCTGGTTCATCGCCTGGCGGATCACCGGCTCAGACATTTTGTTCACCAGACGGTTGATCACATGGCTTGGTGTCCCGTCTTCCTTGGCATCCATCGTGACCACCTTACCGGTCAGCATCAGGCCCCAGGTGGAGGCGTTCACAAACAGCTTGTCGGAATTTTTCAGGTGCGACTTCCAGTCTGCCACACTGAGCTTATCGCGGATCAGCGCATCAGCCGTGGCCGCATCCGGGATCCGCATCAGGGCTTCTGCCAGACACATCAGCAAAATCCCTTCTTTGGTATCCAGGCTGTATTCCAGCAGCAACGCATCGATCATCTGGATGGCATTCTGATCGGCACGGACACGCTCAATCAGTGTCGTTGCCTCATCTGCCGTCGCCTGACGCTCTTGCGCCGTTGGCTCTGCCATCGGCAAAAGTTGATTCAGCCACTGAGACTCATCAACAGAATAGAGCGGGGAAATCAGTTGCCAGATTTCATCCAATGGTCGCTCAATAAAAGATGGCTGAAGTACATCTGCCGCATTGAACATAATCATTCCCTCAATTAAGAACCTGATTGAAGACCAGTGTAAGCCATATCCAAGGCGATCGCGTCACCCATAAATGTTACACCAGTGTTAGGATTGAGGTGGATTGTATTTTTCCGCCGCACTCGCCGTCTTGCTGGATTCTCCGATAGTTTTTAGAAAAACTCCGTTTTTTAACAGAAATTGACACAAAACCACAGCAAAAATTTCAGTTTCATATCGCCGATTGCAAAATTTACATGACACTCACGGGCTGTTTGCCCGTTCCGCACCAACCCATTTTGATGGCATGTGCGGAACGCTGATCAAGGCGCGATCCGGACAAAACGCCACACGCCGAGCCACCATGATTTTGCGGAAAATCAATAGAAACTCAGGAAAGATGAATAAAAAAGGCCCGGTACATTCGTCACCGGGCCTTGATAATTCAATTAGTTAGCAGTTTCAGCCGTGTTCTTTCCGATAGCGGGCCGGTGGCACCCCGTAAAGGCGGGTAAACGCCTGGGTAAAACTACTCTGGCTGGCAAACCCTGAGGTCTGGGCCACTTGCGCCATGCTCAGCGGGGTTTCCTCGATCAGTTGTTTGGCCATCTCCAGCCGTTTTTTCAACACGTATTGGTGAGGGGTCACCCCAGTCTGTTCTTTGAACAAATGGTGAAACTGGCTCTCGCCGAGAAACACCAGCCCGGCCAGCTGTGTTACCGAGATTTTGCGCGTCAGATGCTGAAGTATGTACTGATCAATAATATCCATGTTCAGCCGCTGCAGCGTGCGCTCCCCGTGCTGGGGTTTAAAATGACGCTGCAACACACACATCAGGGTATCAGTACACGCCTTACTCAGCAGCAGATCATCAGGATGCGCGGCCATTTCCGCCGTCAGGGCCTGGATCAGATTCTGCGCCTGAGTATCAAGGTGGAAATAAGACGATTGTTCAAACAACCGGGTCATCCGATCCCCGGCGTAACTCGGGTGCAACTGTTTGGCCGGAATATTGAGCACCAGAATTTCATTACGGCCAACGCCGGAAAACGCATGTTCTGAGTCCGCGGTCACCAGACAGCCCTGGCCCGGGCACACCAGATTGCCGTACCCTTCAATATCAAACTCAGTTTGCCCGGACAGCCCAATCACTACCTGGTTGTAACCATGGTTATGGTGTTCCATCTGCTCCGGCAGTTTGATCAATTCTGAAGGCTTAAACACGCTCGGATCATGCTTGTCATTCATCGCGCATTGCACTCAATGAGATTAACGTTTCCATCATTAACGAAGCATACCATAACTCGCTCGTTCGCCACCTACGGCTTGTAATGCGTGTGATTATCATTGCCGGTAAACACACCATTGTGGACAGAATATCTCCCGCAGGGGCACGCCGCCACAAAGGATCACCGCAAGCATGACGGATCGGCTCCCCCAGCAACAGTGCCTGAAGGCAAAAAAGCGGATCGATGATCAGGAGAATCTGGAACAATGATCAAGCTGGCTTTCATTACGGTGAGTGTCATTTCAACTGTTTCCCGGCGCGATTCAGTACAGATATCCCAGCACTTTCCTAGGGTTCCTCTGCCCATGCCGACAGGGTTTCGCTGGAGGCCTGCGCCCACAAAACCACGTCACCCGATAAATATCAATAGCTTATAAAAAGGATCACTTGATCATCGTTCCGGTTTTCCGGATGGAGACACGCGGGGCCGGTTGATCTCCAGGTGAAAAAATACGGCAAGCACCTTGATCATTGGTCCGGAAATCAGATCCCAATCCGATCATTCTTGATCATCGTTCCAATTGAAATGACATTCACCGTTATCTGGCCGCACTTGATCATCGTTCCGTCGAAAGATACCGTATTTCAATGCTTTGTGATACAAATTGATAAAATGCTAAGGAAACAGATCATGGATGAATTTCTGACCCAGCTTGACTACTCGTTCTCGGTGACCGGGCCGATCTTTATTATGCTCGGGCTTGGGGTGCTGTTACGCCGGCAAGGGCTGATTGAGGAAAAATTTGTCGAATCAGGCTCCCGGCTGGTATTTACCGTCACCTTACCGGCCCTGCTGTTTCTCAGCGTGGTGGGCTCCGATCTGCAACAAATCGGCAATGCCGGCCTGCTTGGCTTCGCGATTGTCGCCAACATCCTGGTTTACCTGCTGTTCGAACTGCTCGCCCCCTGGCTGATCAAAGATAAACGGGAAGTCGGCGTCGTGGTCCAGGGCGCTTTTCGGGCCAACACCGGGATCATCGGACTGGCCTACGTCAGCAATGCTTTCGGTGACACCGGGCTTGTCGTCGGCTCTTTATATGTTGCGGTGATCACGGTGCTCTATAACATCCTGGCCGTGATCACCTTAACCCGGGCCAACGGCCAGCAAGGGCTCAGCCTGAGCGGCCTGTGTCGCTCGATCCTCAAAAACCCGCTGATCATCAGTATCTGCGCAGCCCTGCCATTTTCCCTGCTCCAGATTGAGCTTCCGACGGTGCTGGTGCAATCGGGCCGTTATTTTGCGGATATGACCCTGCCGTTGGCGCTGCTGTGCACCGGCGCCAGTCTGGATCTGAACCAACTGCGCCAGGACTCGGCCCACGCCAACTATGCGACCTGCGGCCGCTTGATCATCGCTCCGGTGTTGATCACCCTCGCCGGCGGCCTAATCGGCTTTCGGGGTATGGAGCTGGGGATCCTTTTTCTGATGAGCGCCGCCCCCACCGCGGCAGCCAGCTATGTCATGGCCCGATCGATGGGTGCCAATGCCCGGCTGGCAGCCAATGTGATAGCCTTGACCACGCTGGGCTCCCTGCTGACCTGCAGCCTGGGGATCACCGCCCTGAGTAGCGCCGGATTGTTGCACTGAGTCAAGTTCTCCCGAAAAAACCTCAAAGGCACTTGATAATCATTCTCATTAACATCTACTATGAAGAGAATCAAAGATTATCTGTCTTCAGTTTTCGGGAGCCCCTATGGCATCGCTACAAAAAGTCTTCAACCAACAGTTGCAATCGCACCGCTGGCGGCTGGCGAATAAACGGCTGATCCTGCCGGTCTGTCTGTTCGCCTTACTACTGACCCCCAGCACCACCGAACTGACCGTCGGCGTCCTCGCCGATGCGTTCTGGCAGGTGGCCAGTTACGTCGCAGCAACGCTGGCGCTTTATCATGTGATTGCCGACCGGCTGGCCCGAAAGAGTAAACTCACACATCTGCTGGAAGGCCAATCGCGCTACCAAGTGCTGTTTGCATCTTTGATGGGCGCCTTGCCCGGATGTGGTGGCGCGATTGTGGTCATCACCCAATTTGTCAGCGGCAAGCTCAGCTTCGGAGCCGTGGTCGCCGTATTAACCGCGACCATGGGTGATGCCGCATTTCTGCTCCTCGCAGCCCAGCCGACGACCGGGCTGGCCATTGTCGGTACCGGTTTTGCCGTCGGTTTGATCTCCGGCCTGATCGTCGATCGGATCCACGGCCCCGACTTTATGCGCCCGGCCAAACCGCAACATGCTCCAGAGGCCGCCGGTCAATCATCAGACCGGCCAACGGCTTCAACGCTGAAGCTGCAAGGACTGTTCTGGAAATGGGCGCTGCTTCCCGCTGCGGTGATTGCCGTCATGGGTTCACTCCAGCTCGATATTGATCAGATGTTCCACCTTGGCAGTGGCACCATCAGCATCATCGGTGCCGTCGCAGCCCTCGTCGCAATGCTCCTGTGGGCAACCAGCCGGGATGTCACAAACTACCAATCTGCAGTGTCCGAAGACCCAAAACCCACCACCAACACCCTGTTTCAGCGAGTCGCCCAGGATACCAACTTCGTCACCAGCTGGGTGGTAGGAGCGTTCCTGCTGTTTGAACTGACGATTTTCTGGACCGGATTGGATCCAACCGAATTTTTCTCCCAATGGTACATCTTGCTGCCACTGATGGGCGTGATGGTAGGCCTGTTGCCCGGCTGTGGCCCACAGATTTTGGTGACCAGCTTATATCTCACCGGCGCAGTGCCACTGTCTGCACAGTTAGGCAATGCGATCAGCAATGACGGCGACGCCCTCTTCCCGGCAATTGCGCTGGCTCCGAAAGCAGCCTTGATGGCAACGGTTTACTCAACCCTCCCGGCCTTAGTGGTCGCCTACGGTTATTTTGCGTGGTTTGAATGGGTTTAACCCCGAACCTTTCACCGGGCTCAAGCCTGCGGCATCAGTGACCGCTCTGGCAGATCGGCAACAGTATAATTCATGCGGCCAAAATGCATCGTTAATCAAAAATGGAGCTTTTGCTCCATTTTTTATTTTCACAATAGAATCAAAATGATGCATAATTTTTTGCGGCATATGGCGCGACAGCAAAATAATCAACATTCAGATAATCCAAACGATGTCAATAGGTGATTTCCCCCCTTATCTCGCCGACCCCGATTCGCTATATTTCATCTCGTAGACAGGGAGCTAACTACACAGTTCACTGTTTGCAGTATCCAATTGGATACATGCCAATTGAGTTTTCTTTGATATACACCCTCATATCAAAGATATGAACTAAATTGGATACCTCTTCTACACGTCGTACAGGATTGTGCTCTTCGGAGTCAAACTCTTGTCTTTGCCGGTCATCTTGGACCGGCTTTTTTTTGCCTTTCTCTGGATTTGTGTCCAACTATCCGGCATTGAGATATTGTAAGATTTTTCCTTTCTATTACACTTTGTCCAGTCCGTGAATCTATCCGCTATTGACCAGGCACTGCACCGTGAAAGAAAAAGTCGACCCCTCTCTTATCCACCTCTTTGATCAACTTCCCGGTTGCTGGGGATGTAAAGATAAAGACTCTGTTTTTGTCTACGCCAACGAGGAATATGGAAATATCATCGGTGTTAACCATCATTTAGATTGTATCGGCCGCACTGATTTTGATATGCCGAGCCCAACGGTCGAATGCGCGGATTCTTTTCAAGAGCAGGACCATTTGGTGATGAATACCGGAAATCGGATGCGAATTTTAGATATTCACCCTTATTCCGACGGTAGCTGGCGTGCACATTTATTCACGAAGACGCCCTGGAAAAATCAGGACAATGAAACCGTCGGCACCATTTTCTCAGGGGTGGAACTCAAAGACACGGCAATATTGGAAGTCGGCCATTGGATCTGCCGGGCAGCCGGCCTCAGCACCAAAGAGCAGGCCTCGTTCAACCTGGATTTAACCAACCAACCCATCGCCCTGAACACCCGGGAGTCTGAGGTGCTGTTTCTGCTGCTGTATGGTAAAAAGCCGCAATACATTGCCAAGGTCCTCAATGTTTCCGTCAAAACCGTTGAAAACTATGTGTTGCGACTGCGGGAGAAATTTAACGCGAATTCGAAAAATGAATTAATCGACCTCGCGTTGGATCTGGGGTTCGGATCGAATATTCCGGAGAGTATGCTTAAGCGGCAACTCTCGGTTATTTTGAAAGAATAAACTTTATTTGATTATTTTATTTTCAGAATATTTTTTATTTCCGAATCGGCACATCAACTTTATGGATACAATGAATTCTTCCGGTAATAAAATAAACCACAACTGAAATCAATAAACGTCCTGCACATGGCTCACTGAATTTGGCATCATCTATTGAACCTGGTGTCATTTTACCGGCGCAGGCGAGTGATCATGTCCAGCGCTTCTCTGCATCATGACAGCTACGCAAATATTCTGAACACCAATATATCTATTTACAGACAGTAGTTGAGCGTGTCGATGAAAAGACCGTCGGCGATGCGACATGACGCCCGATGGAAAATGCATCCCCTTCAGCCATAAAAAGTGCAGCATTGCGCTGCACTCAGATAAGGTCGAATTAAGGCGCCAGACGTTCGATATCCCACTGCTCGCCGTCCCGGGTAAACAAAAACCGATCGTGCAGCCGGTTGGCACCGCCCTGCCAGAATTCAATGCTGTTCACTTTCACCCGGTAACCGCCCCAGAATGTCGGGACAGGCACTTCCCCTTTCGCGAACTTCTGTTTCAGCTCCATGAACTTACTCTCCAGCGCCTGACGTGCCGAAATGCGGCTGCTCTGCTTGCTGGCCCAGGCCGCAATCTGGCTTTCTTTCGGCCGGGAAGAGAAATACTTCATGACTTCCATCGTCGAGAGTTTCTCGGCTTCACCCGTGATATGCACCTGTCGCTCAATCGGGTGCCATGGAAAATGCAGACTGATCCGCGGATTCTCGCCCAGTTGTGACGCTTTCCGGCTCCCCAGATTGGTATAAAAAACAAATCCATCCTGATCAAAATGCTTCAGCAACACGATCCGCTGATAAGGCTGCCCCTGCGGATCCACCGTTGCCACTGTCATCGCTGTCGGATCACTCAATTGTGCGTCCACCGCTTGCTGCAGCCATTTGCTGAACAAGCTTATTGGCTCTTCGGGTAAATCATGACGCCGTAAGCCGCCACGAGTATACTCACGTCGAATATCAGACAGTTCCATTGTTAACTCCGCGTTTGGTTATGCTGGGGAAATTGTGCGCCCTGCGTGGCGGAAAAACAAGTTCCGATAGCAGAATGGTCGGTTTTTCAGCTGTTTATCAACTCTTTTCCCGGAGACTTGCAGCTCTGCTAGCCAGCTCGTATTTTCAGGCGCCAAAGTCTGCTATACAAGCCGGTTCAACCCAGCCGGATGATGATCGTGCAAAAATTCAAAACGCTATTGTGGATGGCAGGCGTCGGACTGCTTCTTTGCGCAGGGATCGGTTACCTGACTTACCATCAGGTTGCCCGACATACCACGGAGAAACTGACCCTCAATGTGAACCAACTGGGGCAAAAGCTCGACGCCCAGCTGATGCGCTACAGTAAACTGCCGGAAGTACTGGCCCGCGATCCCCGCCTGCTGCGGCCTTTGCTGCAAGATATGGCCATTGAGCCCCCTGCTGAACCTAGCGCCCAGCAATACCAGGCAACCAGCGAATTACTGGAGCAATGGGGCACCATTCTCGGGGCCGATACCATTTACCTGTTGAACCAGTCCGGTACCACGCTTGCTGCCAGCAACTGGCAGCAGGCGGACAGTTTTGTCGGCCACAACTACGGCTATCGCCCTTATTTTCGCGATGCCATCGAAGGCGGCAAAGGGCAATTTTTTGCGCTGGGCGTGCTTTCAAACAAGCGCGGCTACTATTTCTCCTCGCCGGTATCGCAAGGGGAGCAAATCATCGGGGTCCTGACAATCAAAGTCGATCTGTCGCTGATTGAAGATATCTGGCAATACGAAGATCTGGAATACGTCATTGCCGACCCGTTCGGCGTCATTTTTTACAGCTCAGAGCCCAGCTGGCTGTATCGCGCCCTGGTGCCGCTCACCGCCCAGCAGAAAAGCCAGATTTTCGCCTCCCGCCAATACGGCAATGCGCCGCTGGCACCGCTGACCGCCCACCGGGAGCTGGCAGCCTTTCAGCAAAACAGCATCAGCCAGATGACCCTGCCGGCCCAGGATCACCGGGCTTCTTTCGTGGTTGCCAGCCGCGACATGGCCCAGGCCGGTATGACAATTTACGGATTCAGCCCGATCACCGTGGCTTATCGCTATGTCTTCCAGGCCATCATGATGTTTGCCCTGATCTATACCCTGCTGTGTCTGGCCGTGATTTCCTGGTGGCAGACCCGCAAGGCACAGCGCGCCTTGGCCCAGCTGAACGATCGCCTGGAACAACTGGTGATCAAGCGAACCAATAACTTACTCGAGAGCAACCAGCGGCTGCGCGAAACGGTCAAGCAATATGAACACAGCCAGGCCGAACTGAAGCAAACCCAGAGTGAGTTGGTCCAGGCTGCCAAACTCGCCACCCTGGGGGAGTTATCGGCCAGTATTAACCATGAGATCAACCAGCCTCTGGCCGCCATGCGTACATATACGGAAAACTCACGCAAGCTGCTGGCGAAGGAGCGCTACGATGCCGTCGCCAGCAATTTAGATGAAATCCTTCACCTCAACCACAGCGTTGCTGAGATCATCGCCCGGTTCAAAGTATTTGCCCGCAAAGCCCGCGGCAGTGACAACCGGACCGTTGCCGCCGACGCCATCCGGGCGGCCACCACCCTGCTCCACAATCAGCTGATCAAAGCGGGGATTATCCTTCGGGTCGGCGAGCTTTCCCCGGACATTCAGGTCAACGCCGATGCGGTCCAGTTCGAGCAGGTGCTGGTCAATCTGCTCCACAATGCCATCCAGGCCCTGGCCGACGCCCATCAGCCGCAAATCGGCATCCAACTCCAGGCCGATGGCGAGCAGGTGGAAGTACGTATCTGGGACAATGGTCCCGGCATGGATGAGACGCAGAAACACCAGATTTTTACCCCGTTTTTTACCACCAAACATGACGGGCTCGGACTGGGGCTGACCATTTCCCGCCGGATCATTGATTCATTTGCCGGGACGCTCACCGTCACCGATCACCCCGAAGGCGGCGCTGAGTTTGTGATCACCCTTCCCCGCAGTACCAAGGACACCGCATGAAGCCACAAGTAATTTTTATTGATGACGAGAAATCGATCCGCGACGCGCTGGGCCAAACCCTGGAACTCGAAGATTACGACGTCCAGCTTTTTTCCGGTGCCAAACCGGCCCTGGAGGTGTTGGATAACCACTATCCGGGGGTGATTATTTCCGACATTAACATGCCGGGGATCGATGGACTGGCGTTTCTCGAACGGGCGCTGGCAATCGACCCGGAGCTGTCGGTGATCCTGCTGACCGGACACGGCGACATCTCCATGGCGGTTGAAGCCATGCGCCTCGGCGCCTACGATTTCCTGGAAAAACCGTTTTCGACCGATCACTTGCTCGACGTGGTCAAGCGCGCTGCCGATAAGCGAGAACTCGTGCTGGAAAACCGGGAGCTGCGCCGTGAGCTGGAGGCGCAGAGCGGTCCGGGCCAGCGGATCCTCGGCAATACCCCGCAAATCAAGCAACTACGCCGGATCCTGTCCCATATCAAAGATACCCGGACAGATGTGATGATCCAGGGTGAAACCGGTACCGGCAAAGAGCTCGTCGCACGTTTTCTCCATGAGCACAGTGCCCGCCAACATCAGCCCTTTGTGCCAATCAACTGTGACGCCATTCCGGAAGCCATGATGGAGAGCGAGCTATTCGGCAACGACCCTGCCATGCCGACCAGCGGACAGAAGAAACGGACCGGCAAGCTCATCCACGCCAACGGCGGCACCCTGTTTCTTGATGAAATAGAGTCGATGCCGATGGCAATACAGACCAAACTGCTCCGGGTCCTGGAAGCGCGGCACATCGAGGCCTCCGACACCCAGCCGGCCCTCCCGCTGGATCTCCGTATTGTCGCGGCGACCAAAACCGACCTCCAGCAGCTCAGTGATCGGGGCCGATTTCTACCGGATCTCTACTACCGACTCAACGCGGTCAGCATCAACCTGCCACCGCTGCGCGAGCGCCAGGAGGATATCCCGATCCTGTTTCAAAACTTTATTCGCACTACCGCCACCCGCTACGGGACAGAGCCACCGCAAATCAGCCTGGCGCAACTACAGACCCTGATGGCGCACGACTGGCCGGGCAATATCCGTGAGCTCCGCAATCTTGCCGAGCGGATGGTGCTGATGGGAGATGCATCGCGCCTCAACGAAAGCAATCCGTTCGATGACGACACGCAGACAGCGACTCTGGCTGAACGCATCAACCAATTCGAATACACCTTGCTGACCGATGCACTGAAACGCCATCACGGCCGCTTGAAGGAGGTGCAATCAGAGCTGGGACTGGCACGCAAAACGCTGTACGACAAAATGAAAAAGCACAACATTGATAAGGACGATTTCAAACTCTCTCAGTAATACCAAAGTATTCCGGGGAAAATGGTTCGTTCACACGTAGCCTGCACCGTCGCCAGCGCGAGTAATTCGATTCAGTTAACTTAAGCCGCGCAAGATGCGATGACCAAATACAGAGGGCAGGAAGACAGGCATTCTTCCGTCACAACATAAACCACGGATCGGTGCTCTCCGATGCACCGACCTGTGACCCCCAACCAATCTTGTCCCGGCTCAGCTCTTTCAACTGAAAGCCTCTCGGATATGCAGTAATATTTTGAATCATCTTCCGAAACTGTTCACAAGCTTGCATCTTTCACCGCCATGGCACAGCAACTTTGTTAAATTTGGTTATCCATTTCTGTCAAGCGATCGCGGCAGGTCATCATCGCTCCCCGTGATTTCGTGTTGATAAATCTTATCGACGCAGTGACTCATATTCATCAACAACTCGGCCCCCAATGGTAGGAACACGCCAGAGACTGAATCCGAGCGCTGCATGAGTGTGCCCTATGACATTACAAAAACAATTATTTCGCCGTCTGGTTGCTCTGGTGGTGGTCCTCCTGCTCACCATCGCAGCACAGTTTGTCTACAGCCAGTATCAACAGCTGATCCAACAGCAAACATCCCTGATGAACCGACATCTCCAGCTGGCGACGCAGGTCCTGGCTACTGAAATCGCTCAGCCGGAACCGCGTGCGCTGGAACAACGTCTGACCGAGCTGGCCCATGCTTCGGGCTGGCATACTGCTCAGTTGGAAGTGCTGGCGCACGACCTCACGCTCTCGTTCAATCCACAGGCTGCTGAAGCTGTGATACCGGCTTGGGCAGTGCCCTTTGATTTATTTCCCGGTAAAACCCAAACGCGCCTGATCACAAATGAAGGTGCCATAATGGCCCGGCTCACCGTCTCTTCTAATCCGCAGGCGTTTTATCAACAGTGGGGGCAAACCCTGCTGACGACCTCGGTGACGTTGGGTGTGCTGTTGGCCCTGACACTGATAGGAATACATTGGGCGGTGAATCAGCCATTAAAACCGCTGCGCAGTCTGGTAGGTCGAGCCGATGCCCTGCTGCGAAACCAGTTTGGTGCGCCACTTTCCCTCCCCACAGCCAGTGATTTACAAGGTTTGGCCAAAGCCATCAATCATGTCTCGGTACAACTGGAGAAGAATTTCAAAACTCAGGCCCGAGAAGCGATGCAGCTGCGCGAGCAGGTCTACCGGGATCAGGTGTCGGGCATGGGAAACCGCAGCTTTTTTATCAGTCAACTCAACTCCTGGCTGACGAACTCTGCCCAGGGCGGGCTGGCGTTAATGAAAACGTCACTGATTGAAGCCTGTTATCGTGAACAGGGCTATACGGCGGGCGATGCGCTGGTCCGGGATATTGCCGATGGATTGAATCAGTCGATCACCTATAGCGATCTCACCTTGGCCCGGCTTTCTTATGATGAGTTTGCCTTGTTGGCGCCGGATATCAGCCGGGAGAAGCTGTTCGAAATCGGGCAGTTCATGCTTTCTGTCGTCGCGCAGCTACAACCCCGGGTCGCTAGCCAGCAAGCCACCCCCGCCCATGTCGGCCTGATCCTGAACTATCACGCATCCAATGCCAGTACCTTGCTAACCCAGCTCGATAACGCCCTGAGCCAGGCCGCACTGTCTCCGCAACAACCTATCGCCTTTGTATCCGATCCCGATAGCCAGACAGCCATGGGCAAACAGCAATGGAAAGCGCTGCTGATTGAAGCAATCGACAACGACTTGTTCAGCTACCGCTTCCAACCGGTGATTGCCGATCAAAATGAGGTTTATCATCATGAAGTATTCAGCGCAATCACCAAGCATGGTCAATCTTATTCAGCCAGCCAGTTCCTCGGGGCCATCGAAGATCTCGGGGCCGGCAGTTTATTCGACCGCCACGTGCTGGCCCAGCAGATTAACCGACTCAATGCTGATACACAGCTCGGTCCCCTGGCGATTAACCTGACCAGCACCAGCACCCGAGATCCGGCATTTATTCATTGGCTCAACCAGTTGCTCGACAAAAACCAGGCTTTAGCCGGCCGGCTCTATTTTGAAATTCCCGAAGCCTGTTTCATTCACCACCCCGACGCCACAAGCTTGTTGTGTGCCGCCATCCGTTTTTACCAGTTTGGTTTTGGGGTCGATCATTATGGCCGCCATTTCAAATCGCTCGACTACCTGACAGATTTTCGCCCGAACTATGTCAAAATCGATTTTGCGTATACTCACCAGCTCAATGATCCGACCAAGTCCCAGTTGCTTTCCTCTATTTCGAGGACGGCGCATAGCTTGGATATCATGACGATTGCAACCCGCGTCGAAACGGAAACACAGCTCGAACGGCTATCGGAATTATTCGTGAGTGGTTTTCAGGGGTTTATTACCGAGGGCTATCGTCCGCAGCCACCCTTACAACCTTTGGTTGCGCATCGGTAAAATCGGACTAGGTCATTTACACTGTAAATTGCTCAGTTGCCTTCAAACCGGCAATCCGCAGAAAAGTTTGAGCATCATGAAAAAGGCATTTACAGTGTAAATTTCAGGCATGGTAAGGAGCGCGCTGTAAGCTCCGTTCTGAATAGTGGACAACCGTCGGACCGTGCTCTTCAGTCACCGTCATCATTTCTTTTTCTATCTGACAACGGATCTGCGCATAGAAATGCCCGACGGCGGTGATCTGAGCCCCTTCAAGGGTTTCATCATAGCGCTGACGTAACGTCTGATAGCGCTGCTTCAAATCATCCAGGTTGTGCTGATGAGATAACGAGGCCGCTTTCAATTTTTCAATCAGCGCCGGCGGACGTTTGTCCGCCGTCACTTTGAGTAACTTCAACTTTGCTTGCTTGAGCTTGAACCCATTGCGCTGCTCGCTTTCAATTTGCTGATGCAACTCGCCGAGACGTTCACGCCACTCACCATATTGGCTGAAGACGACAATCTCAGTGGGAACTCCGGCCGCGGCACCAATATTTACCGCAATCACGCCCTGGCCCGCGTCAATCAGCCCACCACTCAACGTTCCCTGCCGTCGGGTCTGATCCATAACCGAAACCAAGCCCGGTGTCTGCACCCGACAATGCAGCACATGCAGGGTGCATGAAATCCCTTCGCCAGCGCTGATATCGGCGTACTGGGCAAACTTACTGACCACCTTCCCCCCGGCCTGAAGCCGACAAGGCAATGCTTTGCCGTCCTGCTGACGACCAATGATCCCTTGTGTCACCAGAATATCACCGCCGGCTTCCAATACTGCCAACTCAACGAAGCCACTGACGGTTATATTCCCCGTCGCGGCGACTTTCATTCCCGGTTTAATATCCCCGTTAATCACCACGCTACCATCAAATTGGATGTGTCCGGTAGAAACATCAACCCCGGCTAAGGTCAACGCATCGTCAACCTGCATCCCGCGCCCCTTCCGCAGCGGGATCCCAGATTTTACGGCCAGTAACAGGCTCTCATCTGAAGGATCCATTACCGTCCCTTCACCCACCTCAAAATCAAGCGCCTGGCCCGGCGTCGCAGACATCATTTTGCCAAGCACATTAAAACCGTCTTTTCCCGGCGTCGGTGGATGCCGCTTCATCAGGGCCTGCCCGGCTTCAACGGTGATCAAGGCGCCCAAATCCAGCATATCTACTTTGCCATCTTCAGTCGCCTGCGGACACAGGATCCGCTGACTGGCGTCTGCGACCAGAGGTTCGAATCGGGTATCCGACCCATGGCACGGCTCCCGGCCAAATGCCACCGCCATCGTCAGCTTTTCTCCCGGCTTCAATTGCTGAGCTTGAACCAGGAGCTCCTGCAACACAGCCTTGCTGATCCCCTTGACGATGTGATTTTCCTGCAGCGCGGTGATCAACTGCTGGCCGGAGAGCAACGCGCCGCCATATGCGCCTGTCACCGTCACCGATGCAGTCATTAAATCCGGTTCCGTCTTGACCAATAATCCGGTATCCCGCCGTTCAGCAATCACAATCTGGCGAATTTCAACGGCGACATCGGTATCGCCGTCTTCTGCCGTCGCAGCCGCGTTTAGCTGCGCCAGTGCCTCAGCAAGCGCCGGTTCGAACACAAAAAAATGCTCCGCACCCAGTTCAATCATCTGGGCTGTGATCAGCTCCCGCGTCAGCGGCGGCTCATGCTGGCGCTGACCAGAATTTGCAATCAATGAGAGCGAACAACCATCTTGAGAGAATTGAAGAACGGGCACGTATCACCTCTGACACCAATCCATAAGTATCCGGAAATAATTGAAATAAAACACGACAGGACCACACTACCACTCATCCTACCTCTGCGACAATGTAGTGGATCACGCCTTAGTCACACTTCTATTTGCAAATTTATTGATAAGAGCAATAACAAGGAGTCTATGACACTATTAGAGCAGAAAAGGTATTGCCGGGCAGCCGTCAAAGCCACTCTTTTCTGAGCAGACGATAGATTTTCGAGTGAGATTTGACCCAGACGGTCACATGCGAAGAGCAGTGCTGCCCGCCGGGTAAATTTTCGGGCGGGCTTTGAAATATATTGGCGGCAACCCACGACTATCAGCCTGTCAGTTAGCGTCTGTTATCATCAGTGCGTATCAACATTGATTGAAAGCCAAGGTTTTTATCAACCCGGCAGCAGGGCAACCGAACCTTTGTCTCAACCTCGGTCAAACGGGTATGCCCCGATGACCGGGGCACAGGGCTTAATCCAGATCAATCACCAGCCGCATCAGCTGTTCATCTGTCAGCCAATGATTGAAATGAAACTGGTACTGACACCCACGCCCTTCTGTATCACCCCGCTCAACCGGTGTCAGATACCCCGCCAACGGCGGCATGCCTTGCAGCCCGATCTCATACACCGCGGTCATCTCCAATGGCGTACTTGCACGAAGGTAGAGGCTACGCTTGCTCAGCCGCGCCACACAAACCCGGGATCCGATGCCAAATCCTAGCTCATTGTCGAGTACAGAGTGATGATACAGGCGCGCAGCGAGCCCCGCCTTGCCCGGTGAATAAAAGATATCCGGCTGCACAGGATGAAATACAGGCAGCGTCAGCTTTTCCAACGCCCGGCTATGAACTTTGACAAAACTCATCTCGTTTCCCCCATATTCCTGTGGCCATACTCCGCATGGACTAATTTAACCGCAAAAAAGTCTTCCCTCTCCTTTCTAACTTTAGTCCATTTTTCTGGCAGTAAGGTCCAATCTCGTATATTTCTATCGAACAAAGCCCTGCCATAATGAAACGATGTTTTATTATGGCAGGGCTTTACAGGGGTGAATCGGATGATGCTTGTTTGTCGCTGTTGAATTTACACTGTAAACCCGTATGAATGGCAGACGCTCAACTTAAATTTACAGTGTAAAGTGATGGTGAACAGGCTATAAAGGGGTTTGAGCCACCAATTGACGTAGTGCTGCATCCGCCTGCTGCTTCCCGGCATATCCAAACTCTTTTACCACTTGCTCCCATGACTGACGTTGCAAAATTTTGGCGACCGCCATCTGCAGAACCGGCTCAATCACTGTTGCCTGTGCCAGCTGTGCAACCAACCAGCGCTCCAGTGCAGCGACAATCAAATCATAACCCAAACCACCCTCGGCATAGATTTGTAATTGATGGCGATGAACAGCCGTCAGGCCGGGTAACCGTGTCGGTTGCGATACGAGCAGGTTCTGGTAAAGCTGACAAAACAAAGTCGTATTCAAGCTACGAAATTGCTCGACACGCTGGGCATTAAAATTGTCGGCAAAGATATCACTTGCGCTCTCACACCAGGTCTGTGCCTCTGTACTGAGCGGCAACACCATCAACATGGAATGGGCGCCGCTGGCTGCATCTTTGCTGATCCCGAGACGAACGGGTCGATACCCGGCTTGCTGCCAAAAGCTCAATAGCTCCGGGACTAACCCAAAACTGGTTCCCAGGTAATCCAGGGATTGGGTTTGCCCCCATGCCCGGCAGTAAGCCAACAAACCGCTACCGATCCCCTGCTGCTGACAATCGGGATGAACCGCAATTCGCATGATCCGAGCACATCGCTGCTGCGCCCCAACGTCAAGTCCCAAGTGCGCCGCCACCGACTGCGCCAGTAAATGCCCCCGCGGCCGACGCTGTCCAAGCATAACTTGCTGGGCTAACGTCGCGCTAAATCCACCTTCTGATGCCAGCAGCACACATCCCACCAGTTGCTGCGCCGCCTCCGCCACAATCACCTGAACATCCGGGTCATCGAGAATTTGCGTCAGGTCGGATGGCGAAGTCTGGTAATGCGCATTCACCAACAAGCCGAACAGCGCCGACAAATACGATTCGTGGTTCAAGAGCTCAGCAGCAGACACCGTGCGATACTGAACCGGCGATTTCAGCGGAAGGGTGAACTGCGGATACTCGGCATCAAGCAACAGGGCCTTGAACATCCAGGACTCTAGCGGATCACCGGCAGCCCAGCGAATTGGAGTGCTGAGTTTCATCGCCCGCCATTGCGGCGCGATCCGGTCGAGCTGCTGGCGAAATTTAATCGCAAAACCACGACCGGTCCCTTCATAGCCATGGACCGTACTGGCAAATGCAATCCGGCGAAAACGGTTTAAGAAAGCTTGCAGCAATGGCGCCGGAATGGCGGCTGCTTCATCGACGATCAGAAAATCCACCGCAGCCCCATCGTCGAGCAACGCATCCGGCGCAATAAATTCGATCGTACTGTGCAGGAAAGACAACTGCTTCTGCGACGATTCAGCCTGGCCCAAACCCGCAGCAGCGTGACGGAATAAGGTTTCGGCGCAGGCAAATGATGGCGCGGTAACGACAATCCGCAGCGAGCGCTCTCGCATCAGACTGGCGGCAGCAATACCCAGCGCCGCCGATTTTCCCCGTCCGCGATCAGCCGTCAGGACCAAAGGGCGTTTACGGTGACCGAGCACCACCCGGCGGATCGCATGAACAGCATCAGTTTGCTCTGCGGTCAGGCAGCCAAATTCCGGATCCTGGTAAATTGGCGCCGGCAGTACGTTGCCCGGTAACAGCGGTAACGGGTGGCCTTGTTTCAAGCCGATTACACCCGGCGCATCGATCAGATTGAACAAGCGTTGGCGAGAGGGGGGCGCCGACGCCGTCTCCCCGTCCGGTGGCAGAAGTAACAACAACAGCCCGCCGCCGGCCACTGTGCCGGATAACGCGCCAAGGGCATCCGCACTAATCGAGTCATAACCATTAAAAATTAAACAATCGCATTCCTGCCCCAGCCATTGCCGGGCCTTTTTCTGCGCCAAACCTTGCATGTTCTCAGGCGCATGATCCCCTGCCCACAGCACCCGGGGAAATGGCTGTGCCAAATGGCGCGCCTGCTGCTCGCACCAGGCCCACTCCCCCTGAACCGTCACCAGGTATCGGATATTGGCCTGCTTGGCGCGCTCGATCAGGGCGCTTTGATAATCGATAAGATCTAACATGCTCGTACTCAACGCTGATATTCAGGCCAGATCATAGCATGGATAAATTGTCGAACTGTAGACTCCGCAAAGTACAATCAACAGCGTGATGATTGATACCCTCACGAACAAAATGTGCAGGTATAAAAAAGCCACGCCGGGCATGGTTGCCGGGCGTGGCTGGTTTACGCTGATGACGGTTACTTCAAATAATCGGCCAGATACGCCAGGATTTCCTCACTCTGGCGCTCGGTCAGCTTTTTCAGTTTGAGCTGCAGCTTATCGCCATCCCGGGTATAGCTCACCTTCCCTTTCACCAACTCTTGGGCTTTCGGTTTTTCCACTTCAACCTTCGGCTGCAGCGTTTCGCTGAAGCTCTCCAGTTGGGTGGTGACCTCACGGGTGATCCGGGTGATCCCCTGGGCATCGATGGTCTTCCACAAAGCCTGGCCGCCGTTATTCACCTGGCGCACCAGCTGATCACGCTGCGTGTCATCCAGGCCAAAGTATAAACGGTGTAGTTTAACAATCGTCGGACGCCCCAGCTCACCCACACTCGGATAGGCCATCAGCAGCTCCATCGGCAGGCTGGCGGCCTTCAGCGCACCACTCACCAAGGCCTCACTACACTGGCAATACTTGGCCAGCTCTTTTTGATCGGCCACTTTGCCGCTACTGAGCAACAATTGCATCTCTTTGCCGCGCTCGTACAGCGACAGTGGTTTATGGGCATTGGCGACGTCAGACAGGAACTTGGCATGCTCGCCATTGATCCCCTTGGCGACATAAATCAGAAAATCCCGCTCGGCCAGGATACAGGACATCCGACGCCGACTACCGTCCAGCACTTCAATACGACCATCGTCAAGCCATCGGCCGACGGCCGGATATTGCTGACCACGCTCTTTGAGGGTATTTAAAATATCTGCCAGCGCATGTTCATTCAAAAATGCCTGTTCACGGGCATTTTCCGCAAAGACCTGAGTCTTGGCGGCCACATCGGCAGCATTGATTTTGACCAGTTCGAACGCGACCGTTTGCTCGCCGGCAACAGCCAGTTCAATCACCGCCGCTTTATCCCGGGCCGCTGTTTGCGCCTCCGCCGGGGTCGTAGCCCGGCGTTTATCCGCCTTGCCGAACAGACGTGCATTGAGATCTGTGGTTTTAATTGCCATCTGCTAAATTACTCCTGATTCAAATTCGCCCAATGGCTGTGCATGACCCGCTCCAGCTCAAGCCCGACCCGTTGGATCGCTTCCTGAGCCGTCGAAAGCGTCTTTTTACCACCTTCAAATTCGGCAGCCGTCAAATCAAACACGGTACTGTAAGTATCTGCGCAAGTCTCAAACGCCCGGCTCCGCGGCACCGTCGCCATCATCACCTGCTCCCGCATCAAATAATTCATTTCCGTCAGGACTGAAACCTGCTTCTTGTTATCATCTTCAAACATGGTCGGCATCAGACGGATAAACTCCAGTCCATGCCAATTGTCCGGAAACATCTCATAAACCGTCGGCAAATGCTGGAAGAAGTTCACCGTCGATGCCCAGTCCAGCCGCTTCGCGGCACAGGGAATTAACAGCGCATTCGAGGCGTACATTGCATTCCACACCAATGGGTCGATATGCGGACCGGTGTCAATCATGATCACATCGAATTCATCGGCAATCGGATCAATCACCCGCTCTTTGAGCAAGCGAACAATATCCAGATCCTGATTTACCGCCAAATCCTGCCAGGCATCGGCGTTAAACATCGCATCTTCCGGGAAGGCTGCAATGGTTTTCAGGTTCGGATACTGGGTCGGCATCACCACGTTTTCCATCAGGAAGGTTTTATCCATGGCCTGACCTTCCGGCACATTCCCCAGCATCACATCAACTGCCGAATAAATGGTTTCCTGATCACCAATGCTGATCTGCGGGTTCAGGAACAGACGCAGCGAGCCCTGGGGATCGAGGTCAATCAGACAGATTCGGTAGCGCTTATCGAGATCCAGAGCCAGGCATGCCGCCAGGTGAACGGCGGTCATCGACTTCCCGGTGCCCCCTTTCTGGTTTTGCACATTTACAATCCAAGGTTTACGGCCTGCGCCTTCACGCTCGTGGAATGCCGGCTTCTTTGCCGCAGTCATCAACTGGTGTGCTTCTTCAAGCGTAATGGAATAATGGTTGGCATTGTTTTTAGTAAACTGGTGGCCCGCGGCTTCCATACGTGCAATCGCATCATCAAGCTTCCGGCGCGTCAGCCCCGAGCGCGTTTCCATCAGCGCTTTGGACATCGGAGGGAAAAGCTCTTCACGACGCTCTTCCAACACGATCTCGATCCTATCCGCCTGAACCTGCTTCGTCTGCTCCGCAATATGGAGCAAGTTTTGAATCGTCTGTTCCCTATTCATTGGTGTAATTCGCCATTATGAGTATTTTGCGTTATTGTACAGCAATATACACCGCATACAATAAAAAGCTGAACAGAGTCGTGTGATGTTCGTCTCAAGTAAAAATCCGCTTTTAATGCAAAAAAACAGCGCTATTTTCGACACCAACGCAAGCTTCAAATGCGACTAACAAGACAGTGAACATACTCAGATTTAAACAGTTACAGCGTCACTATTTTACAATGTAAATTTGGATCCTGAAGGATCCGTGCCGGAAGCGTATATTTCATGGGCCAAATTACGGCGTGTGTTATTTGGATTTTCCGCTGTAATTTCCGTTCAGTTTCTGCTCAACTTGAGAAAATAGCAAAAAAGATGATGAAATCGAATAATTTCATGACCATCGAGCCGATCAGGCTGAAATCATGCCAGCGGCGGCTACGTCAAACCGAGTAAAAGCTTCGATATAGCGGCGATAAAACAGCGAACGTCAACCCGGACACCGGATCACTTTAAGCAAGGCAATCTCCACTCTCTTGATCAATCTTCCGTAATTTCAACCGGATCCAGCGAAATTCTGAAACAATGATCAAGGTCGAAAAACGCCGTGTATTGAACTGACATCGGACCGATCGACTTGAGCCTAGATCCGGAAAAATGATCAAGCCAACGATCATCTTTTCAGGTACTGCTTCGAGGCATTGCGGAAGCATGGAAAACATCAGCTAAATTACGGTGAATGCAGGCCGGAACTGGGAAAAACGTCAGTAAGGGCCGGAAATCGGTCGCCCCGGAGCCCTGAAAACCGGATCGTGAAATAGAATTGAAATGCAGCGCGCGACACTTGATCATTTTTCCGGATTCACGTAGCTTGTTCTCCGCCCTGTAATCCAGCCGGATAGATGCAAACGGCTCGGCCAATTACGGTCGGTGTCGATTCAACTGTGCTGACAAGGCCACCAAAGCGATGGCTTTTTAGCCGCACGGCATTGCAATGGCCTGAACTTGATCATTGTTCCGGGGCAAAATCGGCTAAAAATCGCCGCAAAGAACCTCATGGAAAGGGGAGGGGAACCATGGACTGGGATAACCCTGTGGATAACCTGTAATCACACCCTGATCATCGTTGCTGGTCGCTAATGATCATTGATACGAGGATCCGATGATCATCGTTGCAGCCGTGGTTTGATCATGGTTTCCGGGATGTGTTGATCAACGTTCCGGACCGCCATTGATCATCTTTCCGAACAGGCTGATTTGAAACACTATATATTTCATAAAGTTATAGCGAAAACCCTGGCCAGATCATAAGATCACATCATCATATAGATCATCAAAAACAAAAAGATCAGTATTTAACTGATTCAATAAAAAGAACTTTCTTTCTTGGTTTATTTCTATTAATCTTTCCGGAAAGATGATGAATCTACGGCTATTGACAGATGAACGCGCCAGATCACCCAAACACAAAACATCCTGAAAAGATCCTGATCCCTGCTCCGCGATCCCACAAAGACGGCCATCTCTTTGCGATCCCTGATGCGCTGGTTGACTGGCTACCGCAGTACCAACACTTCAAGGGCGTGACCAAAAGCATCATCGAATTATTGAACCTGATTTCTCTGCGCGGCCTGTCCTGTCAGGATGGCATGGTCTCGACGACTGAGCTGGTTGAAGCGACGGAAGGCCAATTAACCCGTGCTGCGGTCCAGCAACGTTTGCGGGCAGCCGTGAATATTGGCTTGTTTACCCAGCAACCGGTTCGCTTTGAAGAAGGTCTGGCCGGCAAAACCATGCTGCACCACTTCATCAACCCGGCCTCCTTGATTGCCCAGCTCGGGGTCGGCAGCCTGAACTCAGAACAAAGCAAGGTCAAAGAGAAACAGAAGCGCTCCAAAGCTTTGGCCCAAAATCAGGTCAACCGTCGCCTGTTGACCGAATATGGTCTGGGCACGCCACCCGCCATGCCGGATGAGGCTGATCAGATTGTTGTCTCTCCCACCAGCTGGGCCGGGATCATTGACCAGGCCCTGGCACCGCCACGGACCAAGAAAAGTTACCAAAAGTCGATGGTGGCGATCAGCGGCACCAAGGCGATCATTGAAACCCGATCTTCCAAGTCGATCATGACGGTCGATGATCTGATGACGCTGTTTGCCCTGTTCACCCTGACCGTGCAGTACCATGATCATCACTTGCCTGATTATGAGTTGCAGTCCCGGCAGATGGGTAATAAAACCCCAATTTACATCACGGATATTCTGGCCCTGCGCGGTAAGAAAGACAGCGGCCCGGCCCGGGATTCCATTCGCGAAAGTATTGATCGGATTGAATTTACTGATTTCCAGCTTCATGAGCTGACCGGCCGCTGGCTGAGCGAGAACATGCCGGAAGGGTTCAAGAGTGATCGGTTCCGCTTCCTGGCCCGGACGATCACCGCTTCTGAAGAAGCCCCGCAGGAAGGGGAAGACGGCGAGATCCGGATCAAGCCGAATCTTTACATTCTGGTCTGGGAGCCGTCGTTTTTCGATGAGCTGCTGACCCGGGATTATTTTTTCCTGTTCCCGCCGGAAATTCTGCGCCAGCATACTCTGGTGTTTCAGCTGTACTCGTTTTTCCGCAGCCGGATGTCACGCCGGGCCAATGATTCGATGCTGCTGAGCGAGCTGAACCAGAAGCTGGCGCGCAATATCGAATGGCGGCGTTTTTCCACGGATTTAATCCGTGAGCTGCGCAAGCTTGCGGAAGGTAAGATCACCGACCATGTGTTTGCGGTCAATCTGTGGGGTTACCATCTGACGATCAGCCCCGAGGATCAGGACAAGCGTTATTGCGACTACCGGATCGACATCCGCTGCGATGCCGACGAGGTGATCCGCTTCTCCCGTGCCAAGACCACCAACGAAGGCAAGCGGACTATGGCGCCGACCATGCCGAACCCGCTGCGCAATGAAATTTTGCCCAAGCAGGAGCTTGATCAGCTTTCCGAGATCATCGACGGTGAGTTCGAGCCGATCCAGCGCAAGGAAGGTCGTACTAAGGGTCGTCTGGGGCGTCGAGTGAAGCTGAGAAAGCATCTGGTGGAGATCAATGCCGACGAGTTGACGATCATCTTGTCCAAATATACCTCCTCAGAAGCCCTCCAGCGCAGTATCACGGCGTTATCGGCCATGACAGGGCACTCCGCTGCCTCTATCTCAGAAGAGTGTCACGGGCTTCTGGAGAAGCTGGACTGGCTGCGCGTCGGGGATGAGGTGATCCCATACGAAACGCTGAGTCAGACGATTGAGCTCTATAACACCCAGCAGGATGAGCGCCACTTGTCGATCGAGCGGCTGATCTCCGGCCTGGCGGTACGGCGCAAGGTGTGTAAATTGATCCTCCAGGGGCATATGAATGAGCAGGTGATGACGGCGCTGGATGACATGGCCCGCGGGATATAAGCACAAAACTGTGATCTTCTGTCCAGACCCGCGGGGCTGACCGCATCCGGACAGAGTTCTGACATCCCCCTGACATGACGGCAACGAAATCCGGCATACTTGTTCGTGATATAACCTTTGTCCCTTTCGAAATGCGGTGAAAGACCTGAAATGGTTGTCGGAGTCATTCATCAGCCACCCTTCGAAAAGCATATATGAGTTTTGGCGAGTCCTCTGCGGCTCGCTTTTTTTTGCCTGTTTTACCGCGGACCTTCCTGAATTTGCAGCAGCATCGCTGCGCATTCTCCTGCCTATACTTAAATCAATCCAATTCTGATCTCCGCTGCGGATCCACTGAGACGGCGGAGACATCATGACCTTTCTTTTGACGATGCTGTGGCGCAGGTATCAGGCAGGGACCATGAAATCAACCTTGATCATTGGCGTGATTGCCCTGGCCGCTTTGGCGGTCGGGGTGTGGTACAAAGAGCGGGGCGGTAGTCAGGGGGCGGTCTATTCCGCCTCGGTGCCCAGTGTGGTGGTGGCGACCGTGCAACGGGAGGCGGTACGGCGTGAAGTCGAAGCGCTCGGGACGGTGAAATCACGTGAGTCCGTGGTGTTGTCGGCCAAAGTGACCGAAAAGGTGGATCAGGTCCATTTCAGCGACGGTCAGCAGGTCCGGCGGGGAGAGCTGCTGGTCACCCTGCGCTCGGGAGAGCAGCAGGCCAAGGTGCGGGCTGCCGAGGCTAATCTCAAAGAGCAGGAGCGGGAATACCGGCGGATTGAAGGGCTGGTGCGGCGCAATACCATTGCCCGCTCCGAACTGGATCGGTTGCAGACCGATATCGAAGTGGCTCGGGCGGTGCTGGCGCAGAACCAGGCGGAGCTGGATGCTCGGTTTATTCATGCCCCGTTTGCCGGGCTGCTGGGATTTCGCCAGATCAGCCCCGGCGCCCTGGTGACGCCGGGAACTGTGCTGACCACCTTGGACGATCTGGCGATTGTGAAGCTTGATTTTGCGGTGTCCGAGCAGTTTATCGGCCAACTGCGGATAGGCTCGGCAATTGAAGGCCAGGTTGCCGCTTTCCCCGAGCAGCGTTTTGCCGGCCGGGTGACTGGGATTGACAGCCGGGTCAACCCGCTGACCCGGGCAATCGTGGTGCGGGCGGAAATTGCCAACCCGCAACTGCTGCTGCGCCCCGGAATGCTGATGACGCTGCAGCTAATTGTGGATCAGCACGCCGGGCTGGTGGTGCCGGAAGAAGCGTTGATTGCACGCCAGCAGGACCATTTCCTGTTTGTGGTGACGCCCGACAAGGTGGTTGAGCAGCGCCGGGTTGAAGTGGGCTACCGCAGCCGAGGCAGTGCCGAAATCACCAGCGGGATCGCCGAGGGTGAGCAGATCATTACCCGTGGCATTGAGCGGGTCCGGCCGGGACAAACCGTGGAAACGCGGGTTGCGGAGCGGTTTAGCTTCCGGGAGGTGAGCGGATGATTCTGACAGATCTCTCGGTCAAGCGGCCGGTGCTGGGCTCGGTGATCAGCCTGTTGCTGATCACCTTCGGCCTGGTGGCCTACCAGATGCTGCCGTTGCGGGAATATCCCAATATCGATCCGCCGGTGGTCACTGTATCGACCAATTACCGGGGGGCATCGGCGGCGATCGTCGAGAGCCGGATCACCCAGGTGGTGGAAGATCAGGTCTCCGGGCTTGCCGGGATCCGCAATATCAGCTCCCAAAGCAGCGACGGGCGATCCACCGTTACCCTGGAGTTCGGGATCGGCCGGGATATTGATGCCGCCGCCAATGACGTCCGGGATCGGATCGCCGGGTTGATCAACACCCTGCCTGATGAAGCGGATCCGCCGGAGGTCGAAAAGGCCGCAGGCAACTCGGAAGTGATCATGTGGCTGAATCTGGTGTCCGATCGGCTCAATACCCTGGAGCTGACGGATTATGCCCAGCGGTATCTGGTGGATCGCTTTTCGGTGATCGACGGGGTGGCCAACATCCGCATCGGGGGCGGGAAAAACTATGCCCTGCGGATCTGGATCGACCGTCAGAAACTGGCGGCGCGCGGGCTGACGGTTGCCGATGTGGAAGCGGCCCTGCGCTCGGACAATGTAGAGCTGCCGGCCGGCTCGCTTGAATCGCAGCAACGCCAATTCTCCATCCGCACCCAACGCAGTTTTGTTGCCCCGGAAGACTTTGCCCAGCTGGTGGTTGGCTCTGGCACGGACGGCTATCTGATCCGGTTGGGAGATGTGGCCCGGGTCGCGCTGGCGGCTGAAGAAGAGCGGATCACCTTTCGTGGCAACACCCAGGATATGATTGGTATCGGCATTACCCGCCAGTCGACGGCCAACACTCTGGCGGTCGCCAATGCGGCCAATGCCCTGGTGGATCAGCTCAATCCGACCTTACCGGAGGGCATGGAGATCAAGCGCTCCTATGACTCGTCGGTCTTCATTCAGGCCTCCATTGACGAGGTCTATAAAACCCTGTTGATTGCCCTGTGTCTGGTGGTTCTGGTCATTTATCTGTTCCTTGGCAGTGTCCGGGCGATGCTGATCCCGGCGCTGACGCTGCCGGTGTCGCTGATCGGCAGTTTTATCGTGCTGTTTGCCTTGGGCTATACCATTAATTTGCTGACCCTGCTGGCGCTGTTGCTGGCCATCGGCATCGTGGTGGATGATGCCATCGTGATGCTGGAGAATATCCATCGCCGGATCGAGCTGGGGGAGCCGCCGCTCAAGGCGGCGTTTCTCGGTGCGCGTCAGGTCAGCTTTGCCATTATTGCCACCACCGTGGTGCTGGTTTCGGTGTTCCTGCCGATCGGGTTTCTCCAGGGGGATTTGGGCAAACTGTTCCGGGAGTTTTCGGTGGCGATGAGCGCGGCGGTGATCCTGTCTTCGCTGGTGGCGCTGACCCTGAGCCCGATGATGGGCTCAAAGCTGATGCGTCAGGTGGCCAAGGAGCCCTGGCTGGTCACTATGATGAGTAGTTTGCTGGCCCGGGTCACGGCGGCTTACCGCCGGGCATTGGTGCAGTGGATCCGGCGCCCGGCCTGGGTGGCCGGGATCATCATGGTCGCGCTGGCCGGAAGCGCGCTGCTGGCCAGCCGAATCCCGTCTGAGTTTGCCCCCCGGGAAGATCGGGGCGCGATGTTTATCATCGTCAACGGCCCGCAGGGGGCCAGCTTTGAGTTTATGCAGCCTTACATGAGTGAGATTGAGCACCGCCTGATGCCGCTGGTGGAAGCCGGGGAAATCAAGCGCCTGCTGGTTCGGGCGCCGCGGGGTTGGGGCCGGCTTGAAGATTTCTCTAACGGCTTCGCGATTGTGGTATTGGAAGACTGGGCGCAGCGCCGCAGCGCCGGGGCGATCACCCGGGACATCCAGCAACGACTGGCCGATCTGGCGGGGGTGCGGGCCTTTGCCGTCATGCGCCAGCCGTTCGGGCGTGGAGTCGGAAAGCCGTTGCAGTTTGTGTTGGGGGGCGGTAGCTATGCCGAACTGGCCCGGTGGCGGGATATCTTGCTGGAAGAAGCGGCGAAAAATCCCGGCCTGACCGGGCTGGATCATGACTACAAAGAGACCAAGCCGCAGTTTCGGGTGGCGATTGACCGGGATCGGGCCGGTGATCTCGGGGTATCGTTGCGCGATATCGGCCAGACGCTGGAGTCCATGCTCGGCTCGCGGCTGGTGACCACGTATCAGTGGCACGGTGAGGAATATGATGTGGTGGTGGAAGGTCAGCGGGAGCGGCAAAATACCGCGGCGGATCTGAGCAACCTGTATGTTCGCTCCGCACGGACCGGCGCGTTGATCCCGTTGTCGAGCCTGATCACCGTGACCGAATTTGCTGATGCGCCGCAGCTCAATCGCTATAACCGGGTCCGGGCAATCACCATTGAAGCCAACCTGGCCGATGACTATACCCTGGGGGAAGGGCTGGCGTACCTTAACGAGCTGACCCGGCAGCTGTTGCCGCCGGATGCGGTGGTCAATTATAAGGGCCCGTCCCAGGATTATCAGGATGCCAGTACCTCGGTGCTGTTTGTATTCCTGTTGGCGCTGGTGGTGGTGTTCCTGGTGCTGGCTGCCCAGTTTGAAAGTTATATTCACCCCTTCGTGATCATGCTGACCGTTCCGCTGGCCACCTTCGGCGCCCTGCTCGGGCTCTATTTCACCGATCAAAGCCTCAATATCTATTCGCAGATTGGGATCATCATGCTGGTCGGTCTGGCGGCCAAGAACGGGATCCTGATTGTCGAGTTTGCTAACCAGTTGCGGGATCAGGGCGAGGCCTTTGAGCAGGCGATTATCGATGCGGCCGCGGCGCGGCTGCGTCCGATCCTGATGACTGCGGTGACCACGGCGGCGGGCGCGGTGCCGCTGATCCTGGCGACCGGCGCCGGGGCGGAAACCCGGCTGGTGATCGGGATTGTCGTGTTGGTCGGCATTTCGGTCGCGACCGTGTTTACCCTGCTGGTGATCCCGGTGGTCTACAGTCAGCTGGCGCGCCGGACTCATAGTCCGGAGTTTGTTGCCCGTCAGTTGGCGCAGCAGTTGGCCCGGGATGAGACCCCGAAGTCCTGAGCGACTGGCGCTGACCGCTCGGGATCTCAGGGGCCGGCTCAGGCAGCCTGCGAGCCGGCAAAGTGATCGGGGGAGTTCCAGCTGTGGCAGGCCGATGTTGTTGACGGCGTTGTTCGTGGAGCTGACGGTGTTGTTTTCGCCGCCGGGATTATCTGTACACTGTCCGGCCCGTTGGCGATTCCATGGCCGAGCAGGATATCGATGCAGTGGTTGAACTCGCTGAACCCCATCGGGCGTTGTTGCTTCTCGGGCGCCGGATTGTCATTCGATCGTGTCAAAGTTTGCATTTTGCTCTCTACAGCCTTACATCGCACTCCGTGCTGGATGGGGGCATTGTGGCGGGAAAATATGACAATCTGATGGCGAAAAGATGAGAGATTTGTCACAGTGCGCTGATTTTTATCGATGAAATCCAATGGTTTAGCGAGCCAGACCTTGCTCAGGCCGAACCCGGCCCGGCGATCTGCTTGCGGTATTCGGCTTCGGTGGCGTAGTCCTGCGGTGTTGCCCGGTCAAGAAAGACGATGCCGTCAAGATGATCCAGCTCATGCTGAAAAATCCGGGCGACAAAATCGCTCAGCCGGGCTTGGACGGTTTCGCCGGCGAGGGTGGTATAGCTGACATCGATCTCGCGGTGGCGGCTGACCCGGGCCCGCATGCCGGGAATACTCAAACAACCCTCCCAGTCTTTGACCATGGTGTCACCGGCCCAGACCAGTTGCGGGTTGAGCATCAGTGTCGGGGGCATCAACGGCGCGTCGGGATAGCGCGGGTTGGGGTTGGAGGCGACAATAAACGCCCGGACTGACGCACCGATTTGCGGGGCGGCGATCCCGACGCCCTGATGTTCGTGCATGATCTGCGCCAGGCTGCGAAACAGGGCGGTATGCTCCTTGAACTGGGCCGGGGTAAGCGGCGCTGCCAGCTGGCGCAGCAGCGGGTTGCCGAGCTGGAGGATCTCAGCATAGCGGGTGACAGACATAAAAAATTCCTTCTCAATCGTGTCCCGGATCGACAGCGATGATGGACGGTGATGATGATCTTCGGCAGCCATGCTCTATGGCAGTCATCGTAACCGGTGGCCAATGGTGCCGGGCGACCGTCATTCGGTCGCTCGTACCAAGCATACCGAGGTTTTGCAATGGGTCGCAATATAGCTGCCGTGATTGGCAAACAGATAATCGCTGACATTGGGAATATGGGTCGCCATGATCACCAGATCGGCGCTCAGCTCGTCAATGGTGTCGAGCAGCTTGCGGTTCAGATCGGCCGCCGGATCGACACTGAAGACCGGATGGCTCTCGGCTTCAAATCCATAATGGCGGCTTTGATCCCGGGTGAAATAGGCCAGCTTGGCCTTGAACTCCTTCGGGTTATGGGCAATTTCCGTCGGCGCAGAGAGCGAAACGCCGACGAAGATCACTTTGGCCTCGTAGGCTTTGGCCAGATGGCCGACCAAATCCAGTGAGGGGCCGAGGTGCGCTTCATGTCTGAGATCGACCGGTACCATAATCGTGCTGAACATAACTTCCCCCGGAATATCGATGGGTGAGTGTGCCACGTAAGGCTCTCCTGCAAGTGTAATGGATCCTGCCTGCGCTGCTGTGCCAATTGTGGACCGTGTCTGTCTCGTTTCCTGGGGGGGCCGGAGCGGCATCTGACCGTGATTCCATGAAGTGACTCGAGAATTGTTGATTCGTTCGCCATCTTCGCTGCCGGTTCGGGCCAAAGCCATTAATAATGTGGTCAAACAATAGACAAGGAGCGGATATGAAGAAGTTGGTCTTTGGGGCGTTGGCAGGCAGTCTGATGATTGCGCCGGCCATGGCCCAACCCCCGGTGGTGGCCCAATGCTGATCAGTTAAGGATCGGTTGACTGATCCTTCTGATGCGTCAAAATCGGAAATCATTTACTGGTTTCCGGTTTTTTTATGCCCTTAGCTTCCGCACTCACAGATTTTCTTGAAGAGTCTCCTGTCGATATCTCCCAGCTGACCACTTTCTCTGAACACGTTCCCGACGAGTGGGTTGCCAGAGCTACATCTTTATCGACTCAGGCAACCATCAGACGAAGACGGCTCCCCAGTGATATGGTGCTCTGGCTTATTGTCGGTATGGCCTTTTTCCGCAATGAGCCTATAGCTGAAGTGGCCCGCCGTATGAATGTCTGTGCCGAAGGGTTGGCAAACGAGGAACTCCTGGCCAAGAGTGCTCTGACACAAGCCCGTCAGCGACTGGGAAAGGAAGCGCCTAAATGGCTGTTCAAACAGTGTGCTCAGGTATGGGGTAAAGAAAGGTACCCGGAAGACAGCTGGAATAAACTTCAGGTTTTTGCTGTTGATGGGGCTCTGTTCAGGACCCCGGATACCCCCGGGCTTCGCGAACACTTCGGTTCGGGAAACACATCCGGAAAGCGCCAGACACCTTACCCTGTACTCCGTCTTGTCACCATGATGAACGTGCGTTCCCATATCATCATTGATGCCGATATCAGCCCTTATCGCCGAGGTGAAATACCGCTGGCCCAACCCTTTATCAACTCGCTGCCGGATAACTCGGTGACTTTGCTGGATAAGGGATTTTACGGAGCAAGCCTGTTGCTGGGCATCTCTGCCAGCGGGGCAAACCGACATTGGCTTATTCCTGCTAAAAAAGGCGTGGTATACACACTTCTCGACGAGGAGGAAACCAATGACAACCTTATCGAGATGAAGGTCTCGCCCCAAGCGAGAAAGAAGAATCCGACCCTTCCTGAGAAATGGCAGGTACGGGCAGTCACCTATGAGGTAGACGGGAAAGAGAAAACGGTTTTCACCTCCCTGCCAAGAGAGATGTACAGCGCCGAGCAGGTTGCCACCCTATACCACGAACGCTGGGAGATTGAACTGGGCTACCGCGATATAAAGAGCTCCATGCAGCACAATTCTCTTACCTTGCGGAGCAAAACGGTCGAGCTGGTTTATCAAGAGTTATGGGGGTTGCTTCTCGGCTACAACCTGGTCAGGAGAGAGGCAAGCCAGGCGGCTGTGGCGCATGACAGAGCCCCCACAGAAATAAGCTTCAAGTACGCCTGCCAGTTTATTGCAAGTCAGCTCAGGGTAATGAGTAAGGCACTGTCACCGGGAAACACGCCCAAGAGGCTAAAGGCACTACGGGGGGACCTGTCAGTGCTCTTCAAGGAAAATCGCCCCAGGCCATCTAGGCCCAGGGCAGTTAAGATATCAAAGACCCGCTACCCGGTTAATCGCCATGCAGCTCCCCTTAAGTGAACTGCATTGCGGTGGTGGCCGGGTATTTTGCGGACTGGCAATACGAGAATGCTGACCGTCCCTATACGGTTGCAGATATTCCGGCGGACAAGCTGACCCATGTGATTTATGCGTTCCTCAGCATGTGTGGCCCGCATGAAGGGGCGGGTGAGAAAGTTCGCCAGCAGGTGGCTGAAGCGTGTGAAGGGAAAGCGCCGTTCAGCGCCGTGGTGGTTGATCGTAAAGCTGCATTGGAAGTTGATTTCGGTGCTGTGGAGACCGGTGTGCCCTATAAGGGGCATTTTGCCCAGTTGTCTGCATTGAAACAGCAGTACCCGGCGCTGAAGATCCTGCCGTCTTTCGGGGGATGGACGATGTCGGAACCGTTTCATGCGATGGCAAAAGATCCCCGGCATATCGAGCATTTTGCCAAGACGGCGGTGGCCTTGATCGCCGAGTATGACTTTTTCGACGGGATCGATCTCGACTGGGAATATCCGGGCGGGGGTGGTTTGACGACTTCGCCCTGGGATCCGAACACCAAGCTGAGCGATGCGGAGAAAGCGGCAGAGCGCGAGGCGTTTTCCTCGCTGATCAAGCAGCTCCGGATTGAACTCAACAAGCTGGCGGCGAAGACCGATCGCACTTATAAGCTCTCTTCGGCCATCGGGGTCGGACCGAAATCGGCGCAGATCGACTGGCGTTCGGTTGCTCCTTACATGGATAACATGTTCGCCATGACCTACGATTTCCTCGGCGGCTGGGGGCCGCAAACCGGGCACCTGACCAACCTGCATGCCACGGAGCGAAGCTGGTGGGGCATGGGCGCGGATGCCTACATTGACCAGATGATCACCCTGGGCGTACCGGCTGAGAAACTGGTGCTCGGCGCTGCCTACTACGGCCGTGGCTGGGAAGGCACCCAAGGCTTTGACGGTAAGTTGCCGACCGCCAACTTGTCATCGGAAAAAGGGGCCAGCTTCGGCACCGACAGCGCAGAGCCTGGCTATTTCATGTACTGGGATCTGAAACGAAACTATACCGCCGCTCAGGGGTATCAGTACGGCTACGATCAGGCTGCGCAAGCGCCGTTCCTGTGGCATCCGCAAAAGCAGGTGTATATCTCATTTGACGATAAACGCTCAGTGCAGGCCAAAACCGAATGGGCCAAACAGAAAGGGTTAGCCGGGGTCTTTACCTGGGAGCTGTCGGGGGATGTTGACGGCGAGCTGACCGAGGTGATTTATCAGACCCTACAGCGTTAATTCCGGAGCAGAAGACACCGAGGAACGGAACCGGGTGTTACGCCATCAGCTCGACAGATGGATCAACCGAAGCCTGTGACGCGGTAAACCACGAGAAAAGATGAGTTCAGAAAGACCCGGCGTGCCCGGGTCTTGGTTTTTCTGCGGTGGGGGAGGGATGTGACGTTGTGATGGGCTTACTCGCGGCTGAGCAGGTTTTGCCGGCGATGGAGCCCCGGCAGCGCATAGGGGGCGCAAAATTCTTTGTCATTGGCAGCCTGGTCGCACTTGATCGGTTGTTTTAGATCGGCCCAGTGCACCAGCTCCAGTCGACCTTGCGGGTGCTCGACCAGTGCGGTACAGCTCTCGACCCAGTCGCCGTCATTGCAGTAGAGCACACCGTTGATGGTGCGTAGCTCCGGCTGGTGGAGGTGGCCGCAAATAATACCGTCCAGCCCCAGTTTCGCCGCTTCTTTGGCTGCAGCTTCTTCGTAGTGTTCAATTGCCTTGCGGGCGTTCCCGACCCGGTTTTTGACGTAGTACGCCAGTGACCAGTAGGGCAGGCGGAAGCATTTTCTGATCCGGTTGATGGCCCGGTTGAGGCGCAGCAATTGGTAGTAGGAGGCATCGCCGATAGTTTTGAGCAGGTTGCTGCACATGACGGCGTGGTCAAACTCATCACCATGGGTGACGAGAAACTGTTTGCCGGCAGCGGTGGTGTGGACTTGGCGGGACTGAATTTCCACATTGAGCAGGATGGAGCCGATCACATCCCGAAGCTGGTGGTCGTGGTTGCCGGGAATATAAACCACCCGGGTCTCCCCCCCGGCAATTTCAATCAGCTTTCTCAGTACATCCTGGTGTGATTGCGGCCAGTGAAAAGAGCGGTTCATCGCCCAGATATCAATAATATCGCCCACCAGATACAGGGTATCGCAGCGGGTGTTGTTCAGCAGGTCCAATAAATATTCCGCTTTGCAATCGCGAAACCCCAAATGAATGTCTGACAGCCAGATTGTATTGTAGTGCATAGCATCTCCTCGCCAAGGCATGACCGTGTCCGATCGATTGCCTTTCCTTTGCAGTGTGGATTTTTGAGATGGCAGCGCCGTGACAGGGCAGAGAAGCTTTAATGACAGGCTGTTCGGCCGGTCTGGGTGCTCAGGGCGGCACAAACCGTCAGAGAAAAGGCGCGATAAAAACGCGGGCCGCGTGCGATCTCCGCACACGGCCCGGATACTTGGGAACACGTCTGGCGCAGTGGGTTACTCGCCCAGGTAGCGCTTGCGCTTGGCGGGCTTCATTTGGGTCAGATCCGCCATAAACAGGCCGTCGATACAGTTGCCGAAATCGGGGTCAACGCTGAAGGTGATGAGCCGGAACCCACCGTCCTCGAACAGCGAAGCGTACTGCTTGAACAGCACCGGCACTTTGCAGCCTTGTGCGGTGAAGGTGTGTTGCAGCAGCTCGAACCCGGCTTGGCGATCCAGCCCGGCGAACTGGGCGTCCAGCTGTTGCTCGGTATCGGGATCCAGTGTGTATGGGCGTTTGGCTTCGGCGAGGTCCGTTTCACCGCCATAGTAACGGGTGTAGTAGTACACCAGCATGGTTTGCAGGGCGGGTGGGAACTCGTTACTCATGGTCACCGGGCCAATCAGGTAGCGAACGTCCGGGTGATGGCGCAGATAGGCGCCGATCCCCTGCCACAGATAATCCAGACTGGCTTTGCCCCAGTAGCTCGGGCTGACGAAGCTGCGGCCCAGCTCGACGGTGGTCGGCAGGTAGGGGGTGACGGCGTCGGTATAGTCGAACAGCTCGTCGGTATAGAGCCCCTGGCGGCCGTATTGACGAAGGATCTCGCAGCCGCGGCCCAGGCGGTAGGCACCGGCGATCTCAAGCCGGTTCTCATCCCACAGGATCAAGTGCTGGTAATAGCGATCATATTTATCCAGATCCCGCTTCGACCCGGTGCCTTCACCGACTTTGCGGAACGTCAGCTCACGCAAACGGCCGACCTCCCGCATGACCACCGGTGCCTGGTCAAAGTCACACAGTTGGATCCGGTGGTTGTCCCGGGTTTCGCCCAGCAGTTGCGAGGCTTTCAGTTCGAGCCGGATTTCCTGGCGATCTTCCGGGTGGGCGACGGTTTTTTCTGTCACAAACGCCCGTTTCCGGAACGGCTTGCGGGCTTTGCCCAGGTTGTAGAGGTGTTTTTTCAAGCGCTTGATCAGGGCTTTATCTGCTACCTGATCGGAGTGCAGCTCGCTGGCGGGGATCATCTCGCCGATGCGAAACAGCAGGGTACCGTTGCGCTGCTTGAACATCTCGCCGGCCAGCATCGCGGTGGAAAGCGGTTTGGCCAGCAGGGAAGCGCTGTAGAACAGAGCCGAGTTCTTGCCGTTGATATGGATCGGCAACACCGGAGACTGGGTTTTGCGGGCAAAGTTCAGGAACCCGCCGCGCCATTGGCCGTCTTTGATCCCGGTCGGGCTGGTTCGCGAGACCTCGCCGGCCGGAAAGATGATCACAGCCTCGTCATGGTTCAGGGCGGCGATCACTTCCTTGTAACTGCGGCGGAAACTGGTGCTGGTCAGGTTATCGAGCGGAATGAACAGCCCCTCCAGTTGCGAGAAGTTCATCAGCAAATCGTTGGCGACGATGCGGACGTCGCGGCGCACTTCACTGATCAGCTTGAGCAGCGCCAGGCCATCGAGTGAGCCCAGCGGGTGGTTGGCAATAATCACCACTCGGCCCTGAGCCGGGATATTTTCTTTATCGCGGCTGGATGCAGCGTAGCTGAAGTTGAAGTAATCAAATACGGCATCGATAAAATCGATCCCCAGTATCTCTTGATGCTGATCGAGGAAACGATTGATTTCGGATTCGTTGACCAGCTTACGCAGCAGGCTGAGCGTCGGTTTGCGGATCAGATTGGGCTTTTGGGAAAAAGATGGAAACTTTTCATTTACCGCACGTTCGATATTGATCATCGTGATTAAGCTCGTTATCAGTGTCTCTTGCTCAATCTAAGCGCCGATTGTGACATTTGAATAACAGCCCCGGCAGTGGTGGTGAGGCTGGTGGCGGGAATGTTGGATCGTCAGAATTCGGAGAATGGTGGCGTTGATTTCGACACTGCACAGCAGATTCGATGGTTATTTTTCCGGTTTGGCTCCCATGAAAGAGCATGTCGCTTTACACTGTAAACAGCACAGTGATGCAGGCGCTATCTCATTCACTCACAAGGAAAGACGATGCCATCGATTGAATTCTCCAATCAGGAAAAAGCAGTGCTGGTCGAGAAGTTGCAGCGCTATTTCGACAACGAGCTGGATCAGGAGCTGGGACAGTTTGATGCTGAGTTCTTGCTGGATTTCATTGCCAAAGAAATCGGCGTCTATTTCTACAATCGCGGCCTGTATGATGCCCAGGCCGTCTTGGATCATAAGTTCGACGAGCTGAAGGATGCGATTGAACAGATAGAGCAACCGACGACATGGGTTCGTTAGGTTATATTTTTCGTTAACCGGAAACACGGCAAGGAAGCGAATCATGGGAAAACTGACCGAACACTTATCTCCCCGCCAAATCAGCTTTATTGAGCAGCAACATTTGTTTTTTGTCGCCACGGCTGCGGCTGAAGGGACGGTGAATCTCTCGCCCAAGGGGATGGATTCATTTCGGATCCTGAACGAGAAGCAGGTGATTTGGCTCAATGTCACCGGCAGTGGGAATGAAACCGCGGCCCATGTTCAACAAAACCCGCGGATGACGGTGATGTTCTGTGCCTTGCGCGGCGCGCCGGACATCCTCCGCTTGTATGGCCAGGCCACGGCGATCCACCGCGCCGATCCAGCCTGGCAGAGCTACATCAGTTTATTTCCCGAGTTGCCAGGCACCCGCCAGTTGTTTTTACTGGATATCGACCAGGTGCAATCATCGTGCGGGATGTCTGTGCCGCTGTTTGACTATGTCGGGGAGCGGGATAGCTTGATCGCCTGGGCGGAAAAGAAAGGCCCGGCGGGTGTTGAAGCCTACTGGGCGCAACGCAATCAGATCAGCCTGGACGGATTTGAAAGCCATATACTGGAAAAATCCGGTACCGCGGCAAAATTTAGCTCGGACTAGCTGATTTTTGCCCGCTATTTTCTGCCAATTTGCCGGAAGTGTCGCCGAAGCCAGTCAGGGTGGCGAAAATATAAACGCTTGAACTTATCAGGGGTTTACAGCTGCCCCGGACTTGCGTATTATACGCCGCACTTACGGAGAGATGGCTGAGTGGTTGAAAGCACCGGTCTTGAAAACCGGCATACGTTTATAGCGTATCTAGGGTTCAAATCCCTATCTCTCCGCCACATTAAAAAAAACCGCTGAATTTTCAGCGGTTTTTTTATGCCTGAAATTTGTGATCTTGAGATAGGGTGCGAATCCTGGGCCGGGTTCAGCCGAGCGAAGCGAGACAACGTTGCTAGCCGAAGGCGCTTTATAGCAACGGCCCGAAGGGAGAAGTAAATCCCCCCAATCCCCAAGCGCTCCGCCATATTTGAAACCTCAGCCACTGTGCTGGGCTTTTTTGCGTTTTGGGCCAATGTGCCTGAAACTGGGTTTGAACATCTGCATCCACCCAAAGCATCCCACGCCATTTCCGTGATCTGTCGATTTGAGCTTCACAGCGCATAAATGAGTCATCCAAGTAAATTTGTATTTACTCAGTGATAAAAAATACGGTCAATTATCCAACCATTTCCGGTATTAACGAGACAGCATTTACTTGCATTGCACAACATAACCCAAAGCTATCTACCTGATAATAAAAGGTTTCACTGGTGGCTCTGAGTGCAAATGCGGTCTCGTTAAACAGCAATGCTTACTTTGCCCGGGTGAATTGAAGATTCACTGATGTGATTTGGTGATTTAACTAATTGAAAATGATGGTTTTTTGTGGCTATAGTATGTGAAGTGACCTGCATGCCAGTTGCGTGAAAGTAAGCATGCAGCCTAATACTCTGTTATAACTCAGGTGCAAGATGATAGATTTCCCGATAGAAAAACTTAAGTTTACAAGTACAACGATTTCTGGTGTTGACGGAAACGTTTCGCTTGAGATCGGAATTGAACCTTTTGAACTTTGCCTTGATGACTATTCTGAAAATATTGAAACTGTAATTAGGCTAAATAGCTGATCCTAATAGTGCTACATTTTGATAATCCCATGCCCGCCTCCTGGAAATGGTGATACGTTGTCCATGAAGAACTTCACCTGCCGAAGAAGTTGCCACATATAGCTACATTTGTGGTTCCGTGTGATGGTTTCATGCAGCGCATTCCACAGCCGCTCGATAACATTGACCCAAGGCGAATAAACAGGCTGAAACAGCAAAATGAACTTGGGATTTTGTTTTAGCCAGGCTTGTGTTTTTCGGCTCTTATGAATGATGTAGTTATCCAGGATAAGTGTGATCGTTTTTGCGCCACGATAGTGGCGCTTGAGTTTCTCTAACATCGCGATGAATAACTCTGAGTTTTTGCTACAGCTGCTGACATATAACACCTTGCCTGTTGCCGAATGAAGCGCTCCCGCAAGATAGTGTTTTTCATTTTTTCCCGGTGTCGGGACGCGTTTTTGCTGGCCTTTCATCACCCAATCAGCACCGATTTTAGGGTTTAAATTGATATCAACTTCATCCTCGTAAAAGACAGGATGTCTTGCAGAGCAATTGGCTAAGGCTTGATTGATTTTATCCATCTTTTCAGTGCGATGCGGATCTCTGATACAGAGTGTTGGCGCTGCTCGTCGCCAAACAATGCCAGCTTTAGGTAACCAGCGACGGACAGTTGAGGCGGCAACGGATGAACGAAACAATTTGTTCAATTCCAGTGTCAGCAGCTCGGTACTCCAGCGGCTTCGCTGATATCCTAAATCCTGTGGTGATAGCTGAATCAGAAGTACTAACATAGAAAGCATTTCATTCATGGGTAACAGCGGTGGACGGCCGGTATCCATTGATTTCAACCCGTCCATACCACACTCAGTAAACCAGTTAATCCAGCGTCCGATAGAGGAGCGAGCAGCACCAGTCAGGGCATGAACTTCAACGATAGACTTACCATCATGCAGGGCAAGAAGTGCAATTAATCGACGGGCAAAACCTTTATCTGCTGTTGATTGAATCGCTTTGTGCATTCTTCGACGTTCCGGACGTGGAATCGGTGCTATGATGGCCATTGCTCAGTCCTCTGCGTGGATATGATTTGGTGTGGTAACTGATCAGATCGCACAATTTGGACTGAGTTCCCTTCCCTGAAAGATCTACTATTAGGAACAGCTATTTAGAGTTATAACAAGTTGCTTAGACGGACGTGAAACAGTTGGCTCACGCTCGTTCCTCGCAAGTTTAGCCAACTATTTCACGCCGCTTAGCAAGGCGTTATATTAATTGGGAGATAATAGTGACTTTTAGCTCGTTTCAATATGGCAAGTTTTGCTCAGATTTAGACTCATATCGCTTACATGCGCTTCTAGTCGAAGACTTCCTTGCGACACAAGTTACCGAGTTAAAAATCAAAATGCGGGATACAGGCTCTTTGCCAAGTGAAGTTACTCTTGAATCTCATGATGTAGACTTAGATGAAATCGAAAATATTTTTCCTTCAATTCAGCGTCGAGCAGAAGTAATAGTCTCTTATTCTGTTCTAGAGCATCAAATGCAGCAGTTATGTGAGACTTATGAAAACGCTATCGATAGTCCAATCAAAATAAAAGATCTCGCTTCTAATGGGATCATAGACCAATGTCAAAAGTATCTAGAAAAAATAGCGCTCGTAAACTTCCCGAAAAATAATGAAGCGTGGAAAGAAGTACTATTTATACAGCAAATTCGTAACAGCCTAGTTCATGCTGATGGAACAATAAAAACAGGCAATAAAGTTCTTCGAGGTTACATAAAGCAAAGTGAACATTTAGATATTACAGACGATAACAAAGTTATTTTACAGTCTGGTTTTACAGTGCATTGTGTCGATACATACTGCCATTTTTTGACAGATCTTTATGTCAGCGTGAGCGGTGAAAATTAATATAACAAATAAGGATACGTGTCGCGCAGCCGACACTTCTATCCGGGTGTTGGACAAGCCCGGACGGCCTTATTAAGCAAATTGCTCGTTTGGGATTCGGTGGGCGTTGCGCCTGCGGCTTTCTTCAGGGCGAGCGCAGCCTGGAAGTGATCACGCTGTGTTTCACTTCAATGGGTTACCGCCTGAGTTCGGTCGTACGTTGAAGGACGGACAACAACCACACAAATCGCGACGGTGTCATTGAGATCGTTTTTGGCCCTCGTTCTGAAAGGCGCCACATATTTTGATGCCATGATCTTTGGCGTATGACCGAGTTTAGCCAGCTCCCGGGCCCAGTAATGAGAGGCCCCACAGGCTTCCATCCTGATAATTGCCGGTGGGATATTGGCAAACGTCGAGAGAACTTTCGATCGTGATATTGTTTTGTGGATCAACAGCTTGCCTTGGTGATCCTCACCGTGGATACTGAAGCTATGTTTGGTTAAATCAATGCAATAGACAGATAGTGACATGGTGGCCTCCAGCGATTTCGTAATCAGACTTACCAAGTGTGGCAAAGCCTGATGAGGGGGAGTCCATGTCATTCGTTATGTTTTTCTCGATATCTGGGGGAGATTTGAAATGGATAAAAAAGTAGAGTTAGCTTTGGAAGCTATAAGAGCCTCACACGGAACAGAGTCAGGTGAATACGGTATCGACTTGTTCGTATCTCATCATTTAGATGAACTCCCCGCAACAGTATGGCTAGAAATTATAGGTAAAGAAAATCCAAGCTTCGATGACGTTTTGTCTGCACTTATATTAACTTACGCCGAGGACGACGTTTATGATTTCACTTTACCCAATGATGTCACTAATTACCTAATAAGCGTTTCATTTGATGAAAATGGTCAAATTGTTGATATTGTGATGGAAAGCTGAAAACACAAACATAACAAATAAGGATACGTGTCGCGCAGCCGACACTTCTATCCGGGTGTTGGACAAGCCCGGACGGCCTTATTAAGCAAATTGCTCGTTTGGGATTCGGTGGGCGTTGCACCTGCGGCTTTCTTCAGGGCGAGCGCAGCCTGGAAGTGATCATGCTTTGTTTCACTTCAATGGGTTACTGTCAACACCAACTTACTTTGACCACATTTCACCAGTTTAGAATGTCCGGTTTTCATCACTTTTCGTGACGTTTAGGTTGTCGTGGGTGTTTCTTCTTCCGGCAGGCTCGTGAGCATACCGGCCTTACGCTTATCTTTCAGTCGATAACTGTCCCCCTTGATATTGAGCGTGGTGGAATGATGAAGCAGCCGATCAAGGATAGCCGTAGCAATCGCTTGATCTCCGAACACATCGCCCCAGTCAATAAAGCTCTTGTTCGAAGTCAGTATGGTACTGGCGCGCTCATAGCGACGGTTCACCAGGCGGAAGAACAGACTGGCCTCTTCTCTGGACATGGGTAAGTAACCTATTTCATCCAGCACCAACAGTTTCGGGTAAATCAGCAGTTGAAGCTGACGCTCAAGCCGGTTTTCCTGCTTCGCTTTCAGCAGTGTGCTGAGCAGCTTATCCAGGGGCAGGAACATGACCCGGTGCCCGGCTTCAGCCGCTTTGACGGCAAGGGCAATCGCCAAATGGGTTTTCCCAACGCCTGGAGGACCGAGCAGCACCACGTTTTCATTACGCTCGATAAACCCCAGCCCGCTTAACTCCCGTATCAGCTTGCGGTCAATGCTGGGCTGGAAGGTAAAATCGAACTCTTCAACCGTTTTCACCCAAGGCAACCGTGCTTGTTTGAGACGGGACTCGAAGCCTTTTTGGTGCCTGCCATGCCACTCTTCGCTCAGTGCCTGGGTCAGGAAGGCTCGGTAGTCCAGCTCTTGCTTGGCGGCGTGTTCACAGATGCTGTCGAGGCCCAGTTGTAGGTGCTCCATTTTTAGTTTCTGAAGCAAGCTGTCGAGGTTCATGATGACACCTCGTCGTAGATGCGAAGATCACGGGTTTCCACCTGTAAGGTTTGTTGCCACAAGGCGCGGTGGTGTGCCGGCTCCGTCTGCCAGCCTTGTTGAGATAATCGATGGCAAGCTATACATTCGCCTTCTATGCCATAGACGCTCAGTTCACCCTCCAGGCTGATGCGGATGGTCACCGACTGACCACAGTAAGCGGACGGCACGCTGTAGCGGTTGCCCCGGACTTCAATGTACGCATCACAGGCAACGTGACGCACATCATAGTAACGGGTGTCAAAGTCGGTTGGCGGCAACGTTTTTAATCTCGGGCGCTCGTCATCAAAGCGCGTCAGCGGGGATTGCCGGAACTGGCGCAGGCAGCGCTCATCTGCCGTCTCTTCGAGCCACTGGAGCAGTTGTTGGTTGAGATGAGCCTGACTGTCGAAAGCCGCATAACGCGCAAAGAAGTGGTGCTTCACATAGCCGACCATGCGCTCGACCTTCCCCTTGGTCTGAGGACGCTGGGGGCGACAGGCCTTGGGTTGAAAACCATAATGCTTCGCCAGCAGTTGAAAACCTTCGTTGAAGACCGCGCCTTGCCGAGGGTGATGTGAAAGTACCGCTGCTTTTTGATTGTCCACCAGGACGGTTTCAGGCACGCCTCCAAAGTGATGGAACGCTTCTATCAAGGACTGGTAAGTATGCTCGGCATCCTGGCTCAGGCAGGACCAGACGTGGAAACGTCGGGAGTAAGACAGCACGTTCACGGCAATAGAGACGTTGCAGGGTTGGCCTGCAATCACGGTGCGTACTTCTCCCCAGTCATGCTGTAACTGTTGGCCCGGCAGGGTCTCGAAGCGAACCGTTTGGTTGCTTGGCCGCAGGCGGCGTTTAGGGTGAATGTAGGCGCGGAGGATCGATCTTCCGCCCTGATATCCCCGCTCTCGCAACTGCTGGAAAATCACTTCAGCATTCCAGATATTGTCATTCAGTTTGCCGTCGATGAAGTTTTTAAACGGCTCCAGCTTGCTGGGCCTGGGTGTCTTAGGCCGGCCTTTGCACGGCGCAGGCAGCGCCAGTTGACGTCGAACGGTGCGCTCAGAGCACCCAATTTGATGGGCAATATCCACAATAAATGCCCCTTGTTGACGAAGTTGCTTTATCATGTAGAAGTCCTCTCGGCTTAGCATGTTTCTTTCTCCGTAGCTTCGACAACTACAAGGAAAGTACATGCTGGGTTGAGCGGACATTCTATTTCGGCGATTTACGGTAATTTAGCACTGGTGCTGACATTACCGCCTGAGTTCGGTCATGCGTTGGCTTTCTCCTGGTTGCGGTCAGTTGTCAGCACCAGTTGTTGTCAGCACCAGTGCCATTCTCCTTATTCAGTTTGCCTTTTTCGGCTCCCCCGGCCGTGCGTTGCTGGCACTGCGGGCAACAGCCACGCAAATCGCGACGGCATCATTGAGATCGTTTTTGGCACCCGTTCTGAAAGGCGCCACATATTTTGATGCCATGATCTTTGGCGTATGGCCGAGCTTAGCACTGGTGCTGACAAAGCTTTCGGGCCCAGTAATGAGAGGCTCCGTAGGCTTCCATCCCGATAATTGCCGGTGGGATATTGGCAAACGTCGAGAGAACTTTCGAGCGTGATATTGTTTTGTGGATCAGAATCTTGCCTTGATGATCCTCACCGTGGATACTGAAGCTATGTTTGGCTAAATCAATGCCATAGATAGATTGTGATAGGGTGGCCTCCGGCGATTTTGTAATCAGACATACCAAGTGTGGCAAAGCCTGATGAGGGGGAGTCCATGCCATTCGTTATACGAATTAAGGAAAATTCAGAATATGGAAATAAAAATAGATAACTTATCGGGTGGTGAAGTGTTCAAATTACTTGAAGAACATTTAGCTGATATGTACGCAACTTCACCCCCTGAAAGTGCTCACGCTCTTGATGTTCATGCGCTGAAATCACCAGACATTACATTTTTCAGTGGTTGGATTGGTAATGAACTGCAAGGTTGTTTGGCTATCAAACAATTAACTCCTCAGCATATTGAACTCAAGTCAATGAGAACTTCAAGCTCATCTCGTAAATCCGGTGTAGCAACTCAACTGCTTGCTCATGCTCTTAACGTCGCAATAGACAGAGGGTATCAAAAAGTTAGTTTAGAGACAGGTACCCATGAGTTTTTCCAACCAGCAAGAAACCTGTATGAAAAGTTTGGGTTCACTTGCTGTGCCCCATTTGCTGATTACAATTTGGATCCACATAGTCACTTTATGACACGGGATTTGGTGGAAAAATTCGTATAACAAACGACGATGGCTTCAATAGCCAAATCTTAGCCGTATTTTCATTCCACATGACGGCTCACACTTGCCGCTCCGTCGCTGTCTTGTTGCTCAGGTAGCTGACGTTGTCCTGCTGGCGCTCTCTGAGGATGGCGGCAAGCTCGTCACCGGTCATGGGGCGGTGGAACCAGAATCCCTGGCCAAACTGGCAGCCTTCATCAACCAAATGCTCGTACTGCGCTTTGGTCTCAATTCCTTCCGCAACTACGGCCATTCCCAAGCTTTGGCCGAGGCGAATGATGGTCCGCAGAAAACTGTTGGCTTGATGAGCTGTCGGGGAGCAGGCCTGGATAAAGCTTTTATCAATTTTTAATTTCTGAAATGGCATCGATTTGAGATGGCTGAGGGAAGAGTAACCGGTGCCAAAGTCATCCAGGGCTAGCTCGACGCCCAGGTGGTGCAACTGACTGAGGATCTGCGGCGAGCTGTCGATATCCTGCATCGTGGTATCTTCGGTGATCTCCAGCACCAGCTGATCCGCTGGCAGACCGGTTTGCGACAGAACCCGGGTGAGCATCCCGGCCAAATCATATCGGGTGTACATGGCGGGTGAGATATTCACCGACATTCGGATTGCAGGTAGCCCGGATTTCCGCCAGGCCACACTCTGGGCACAGGCCGTGGTCAACACCCAGGCGTTGAGCTGCTCGGCCAGACCGGCGCGCTCGGCAACCGTCACGATCTCGGTTGGCGAAATATCCCCGTACTGCGCATGGTGCCAGCGCAGCAGGGATTCCACCAGTGCGATACGCTGGGTCTTGAGGCAGACAATCGGCTGATAACGTTGCTGGAGCTCATTGTTGGCCAGTGCGGCGACCAAATCCTCGGCCAGGGTATGGAAGCGCTGGCGCTTGTCTTCCATTGGTTGCTCAAACCGGCGATAGCCGGTTTTGGGATCATGCTTAGCATAATGCATGGCCAGATCGGCATGGCGCATCAGGATGTCTGGTTGCATTGCATCCTCTGGAAAGAAGCTGCTGCCGATACTGAGCTGCGGGTAAAGCCGATGGCCCTGAATGGTGATCCCCTGCTTGAGGGCGGTATTGAGCTGCGACGCCAGCTTGCGGCAGGATGCCGGAGTGGCGTTCTGATCCAGGAGAATGCCGAACTCATCGCCGCCCAGTCGGGCAACGGTGTTGCCGGAGCTGGCCGTTGTTTTCAGCAGTGCAGCGATGGCTTGCAGGAGCTGGTCGCCAACAGCGTGACCCAGTTGATCATTGACGTGTTTAAAGCCGTCCATGTCGAGCATCAAGGCGGCTATCCCGGTGTGATGTTTGTGGCCGGCGGCAATGGCCTGCTCGAGTTTCAGGTGAAAAGCATGGCGGTTGGCCAGGCCGGTCAGGCTGTCATGCAGGGCTTGCTTGAGGTTGGTGGTACTTTCCCGGATCAACAGGAAAATCAAGATGCTGCCACTGAGGAGCAAACCCAGTAAAAAGAGGTTAGCCTCATGTTGCAGGCTTGAAATTTGTTGCAGATCGCGCCAGCTCTTATCGCCGGCGGCATTTTGGACATTCAGGTTCCGGACCTGCTGCTGAAAGGGGATGAGTGCTTGCTCCAGGCGTCGGGCGGCTTGATCACCCGGCTTGAGCGCAAACACCTCGGGTTCAATGGCCATCAGGTGCCGTTTGAAACGTTGCAGTAACTTGGTGGCCCCGGGCTGGTTGCGAAAGGGACGGGATTCTTCGCCGGCGGCGAGCACATCAATCCGGCTCCAGAGAAGATCAAAGCGCAGCGAGACTTCCTCCTGGCTGAGATCGTTCAGGGCAATGCGCCGCAGGGCCTGCATGAATTTCAGGGTTTCCATCTCTAGCTCGGAAGAAGACCAGCCGATAGTTTTAATCGACAGGGAGATCAAACCGGACACCTGGTGCTGGCGCTGGGTGCTGACCACGGAGCTGATCGCAAACAATAGCACCATGCATGCGACCAGCAGAATTTTTACTTTTCTCATGGGCGAACATCCAGGGTGCGCAACTGCCAAATCATATCTTCATGGTGCTGAGGTTGATCCAGCTCCGGATGTTCAGACAGCGGATAGATGATCCAGATTGGGCCTTTGTCCCTGACCCGCATCAGGCGACCGTTCTCTTTTAGAGCCAGCAGCACCGGATAGGGCTGAATGACGTCCAGATCAATTTGGGTCTGGTAATCATTCAGGGCGGTGGCTGAGAGCGTGTGTCCTTGAGCGCCGACATAGTGTAGGAAATCGCGCAGCAATACCCCTTCATAGACATGAGCTTTTTCCGTCCAGGGCGTTTGGGTGGTGATGGTTGACTGCGGGAGCTGCAGTAACATCTGGCGGTCGAATTGGGCCTGGTGCAGGGCGTTGGTCTGCTCGATTTGGCCGCTGACGGTCAGGATCACGGTCTCTTGCGGGGGAGGCAGCGGAGCCGCGCTACCGGGGCGGGTAATCGTGATGAAACTGAGGGCAATCAGGGAAAATTTTATCGGGGTCCACATAGTCTCGCTCCTGCATCCTGCTAAGCACTTGACGGAGATAGCCTTTGTTTGTGTGTTTGGTTCGGTTGGCTCCTCGGCCGGGCATGATTGTGCGGAATGTTCGACCTAACTGAGCAAAAAACCATACGTCTCTTTTGAAAAATCTAGCACAGATTAATTGATATGAATTTTGTTTAACTGTTTTTTATGTCTGTCGGACATATTTTCCCGATGGCATGTCATCACTGGTGGTGTTGATGCCGCCGTCGACTTCGCTCATCCTTTTTGATTTTTTTGTCATTCTTCTGCACGGGCTTCAAGAAATCAGCAAATCCATTGTTGCAAAAAGCAATGATAATAAATATCATTTGTGTTTGTTGTCGTTCGAACAACACCCACTGCTGATCGTGCGGCTGATTTTCAATCTCGGCTTTCATTCGCATGATTCTGCCGGAGGCAAGCGCGTGCGGTGTCGTCGAGCACTATTGGATGAAAAAAATAAGGATCAAGCAACAATGGCGATTCCAAGCATCGAGCGTTATACACTCCCTGCAACTGAAAGCTACCCGGCCAACAAAACGGACTGGCAAATTGACCCGGCTAAAGCGGTGCTGTTGATCCACGATATGCAGGAATATTTTGTCAATTTTTATCGGGCGGATCAGTCGCCGATGAAGGAGCTCAAGCAAAATATCCAGACCCTGAAGGCAGCCGCTAAGCAAGCCGGGATCCCGGTGGTGTATACCGCTCAGCCGGCGAATCAGGCGCCGGAAGATCGCGCCTTGCTGACCGACTTCTGGGGAACGGGACTGAAGGAAGAGACCGCTATTATTGCTGAGCTCGCTCCGGAAAGTGACGATCTGCAGTATGTGAAATGGCGCTACAGCGCGTTTAAAAAGACCCCGTTGCTGGACTACATGCAGGCGCAAGGCAAAGATCAGCTGATCATCTGCGGGATTTACGGTCACATCGGGATTCTGTCGACGGCGCTGGATGCGTTTATGCTGGACATCAAGCCATTTGTGATTGGCGATGCCATTGCTGATTTCTCGCTGGCTGATCACGAGTTTGCCCTGAGCTACCTGGCCGGTCGCGCCGGTAACATCCAGCCGTTGTCTGTGGCGTTAGCGGCGATGGCGCAGGCGGTCAAGCCGGCGCTGACCTTAGAAGCCATGCAACAGGATGTTGCCGAGGCGCTGGCGTTGGAATTGGATGAAGTGGATGTTGACGAGAACCTGATGTTCCTGGGCTTGGATTCCATTCGCGCCATGATGCTGCTGGAGCAGTGGAACCAGCAGGGCGCGAAGGTCACCTTTGCGCAGCTGATGGAAAAAGTCACCCTGCGCGAATGGTGGGCACTGATGGCGTCCCCGCAGGCAGAGACACACGCAGAGCCTGCAATGGCTTGATCCGCCGCCTTGGTGGTAAAAGCGTCAGCACTATTATTCAAATTTGAAACGAGCCAGATTTGAATCGAGTCAGATTTGAATCAATCAACAAAGCCCGAGGACATCCTCGGGCTTTTGATTGCGTGTCAGTGAAGCCTGGGCTTCAGGCATACGTGGCGCGCAGTGCTTTTTTGTCAATTTTACCGACGGAGGTTTTCGGCAACGCTGCACTGAAGGCGATCTTATCCGGGATTTTATAATCGGCGATCCCTAAATCGCGCAAAAACCGCTTGAGCGCAATCGGGCGTAGTTCAACGCCCGGTTGAGGCACGATCACCGCACAACTGCGCTCCCCCAGATAGTCATCCGGAATCGCGATCAGGGCCGCATCATGGATCCCTTCATGGCGCAGCAGCTGATTTTCGATCTCTTCGGCCGCGATCTTTTCACCACCGCGGTTGATCTGATCTTTATCCCGACCGGTCACAATCAAATTGCCCTCGGCGGTGCGTTTGACGATATCACCGGTCCGGTAGAAGCCGTCCTGGCTGAAGGAGCGTTCATTATGAGCCGGAGCCCGGTAGTAGCCGCGAATGGTGTAAGGCCCTTGCGTGAGCAGGAAGCCTTCTTCACCGATCGCGACATCCCGACCGGCGTCGTCGACCACCCGGACCTGATCGTGGGCTGAGATCGGCCGACCCTGAGTTTGGGTGATCACCTCAATCGGGTCATCCAGGCGGGTGTAGTTGACCAGCCCTTCGGCCATGCCGAACACCTGCTGGAGCTGACAGTTGAGTTTGTCCGGCAGCGCTTTGGCAGCGGTCTCGCTGAACTTGGCGCCGCCCACCTGGACCAATGCCAGGCTCGAGAGATCGTATGGCGTGTTGGCGGCGTGATCCATCCACAGTAAGGCCAGCGGTGGCACCAGTGCCGAGACGGTCACCCGGTGTTTTTCAATCAGTTCGAAGGCGGCTTGCGGTGCCGGGTTCTGGGTCAGTACCACGCAGCCACCGGCCCAGAATACACCCAGGGCACCCGGGGAGCTGAGCGGAAAGTTATGGGCCACCGGCAGGGCACACAGATAGCGGGTGTCGGGGCTGAACTGACAAATCTCGACGCTGCCGGTAACGCTGTAGGCGTAGTCATTGTGGGTGCGGGGGATCAGCTTCGGGGTGCCGGTAGTGCCGCCGGAGAGCTGGAAGAAAGCGATATCCGAAGGATGGGCCGTTTGCGCAGTCTCGGGCGCTTGTTCGCAATTGGCGAGACGAATAAAGCGCGGATCGTCCGTCGGGGCCAGTTCGCCGCGGACTATGACATGCTTGAGGCTCGGGCAGCTCGCGACGACGTCACGGGCCAGCGCCTGGTAATCGAACGCGGTGCTGGCTCCGTCGATGAGATAGGCTTTCGCTTCGGCATGAGCGCAGAAGTAGGTGATCTCGGCCTGGCGATGAGCCGGCAGCGCCAGTACCGGGCGCACTCCCAGCTGCAGCAGGGCAAAGAAGCAGGTGTAGAACTCGGCGACATTGGTCATTTGCAGCACCACATTATCGCCTGGCGCCAGGCCCAGGGCCTTGAATCCGGCGGCGAGACGGCCAATATGCAGGTTCATGTCGCGATAAGTGAAAGTGCGGTCCTGACAAATGACAGCCGGTTGCTCAGGAAACTGCGCTGCGGTTTGGCGGAAGTGATCCAGCAGGGTTCGATCCTGCCAGTAGCCCAGCTCGCGGTACTCCCTGGCTTGTGCGTCAGGCCAGACCGTCAAATCAGTGTTGTGGTTCATGGGAGCTCCTAGGCAGTCAGCAAGTCGTTGAGTTGGATTCCGGCGGCCGAGAGAATCGTGCCCATTTTGGCGCCGGTTTCATCGAGCTCACTTTGCGGCACGGACTCGTTGACGATGCCGGCCCCGGCATAGACTTTCATCTGCCGTTTCTGAACTTCGGCGCAGCGGATAGTGACCACCCACTCACCATTGCCACGGGCATCGCACCAGCCGACCATGCCAGTGAAATAACCGCGATCAAATTGCTCAATCTTGCGGATCGCCTGATAGGCATCTTCACGCGGATAGCCGCAGACGGCCGGCGTCGGGTGCAGGTCGGCGGCTATTTGCACCACGTTCAGGTGTGGATCGGTGACCTGGCCTTCCAGCACCGTCGACAGGTGTAGCATGGTCTGGGTTTCGATCACCGACGGCACCATCGGCGTGTAGAGGTTATGGCAGTAGCGGCTCAGGACCCGTTCGACTTCCTCGACCACCAGGCCGTGCTCATGCAGATCTTTCTGGGTGTTGAGCAACGACAGGCGGGATGCGTCGTTAAGCGCTTCAGACTCCGAGCGTGGACGCGAGCCGGCCAACGGGTTGGACACCAGGTGGCTGCCTTTTTTCGCCACCAGCAGTTCCGGACTGGCGCCCATGAGTTTGGTGCCGGTCTGGGTATTGGCGGCAAATGTATATCCCCGGCTGTTGATCGCCAGCAGGTTGCTGAGCAAATTCTGCAGCGGGATATCTTCATGGGTTGCCACTTCCACGGCACGAGAAAGCACCGCTTTCGACAGGCCGGTGGTGGCAAACATTTCCAGCAGATCTTCTACCCCCTGGCGGTATTGCTGGCCGGATGGCGATGAAATCAGTTTAGCTTGCGATACCATATTCGAGCGGGGCAGGCTACCGCGCGTACTGCTGGAGACATACAGTTTCTCGGGGATCACAAACCGGGTCGGGTTGTCGTCACTGAACGGAACGATTCCGAACAGGACCGGATTATCGGACTCATCTTTTTTGGCGGCCTGAAGCATCGCTGTGGCCTGTTTGGCCAGATCGGTAAACGGGATTGGCTGGTGGAATTCCTGAGCCACGCCGACGCCGAACAAGGTATTGGATGGTGAGGCAAAAAAGAAAGGTGACGTGGTCAGCTGCTGCTCGATGAGCTCTTGGGCCATTTTGGAATAGCCGATGACTTCACGTTGCATGGTGTTCCCTCTTATATATCAAACGCGATCTATTGCGAAATTGTGCGACTCACATTACATTGATAACAATAAAAATGCGAATAGTTATCATTGGTATTTGATAAATATCGTTGTTTTTGATGTAAGCTCACATTTTTTATGAATCGATTGATGTTGATACGGTGAGCTTGATTAAACACATGTGAATCATGAGGTTATGATAGATGAAGTTGTCACTTGAGGGGCAAAACATATTGGTGACCGGCGCTGCGCGGGGCATTGGGTTGAGTGTGGTGCAAACCCTGCTGGGGGCCGGGGCGCGTGTGATTGCCACCGATGTCGACCTGGACTTATTGCTGGCCAACACCGAGACACTGCGCGCGCAGCATTCAACGCAGCTGCATTGCGATCGACTGGATTTGAAAGCACCGGATGCAGTTCCGGTGGTGATCGCCGCGCTTCAGGATAAGTACGGTCCGATCACGGATTTGGCGAGCTGTGCCGGGATCCTGCATTTGGGGAGTTTGAGTGACATGAATATCGCGGCGGTGCAGGAGACGTTCATGATCAACGCCTTTGGTGCGTTGGCGGTGATGCAGGCTTTGAGTGGGCCGATGAAACAGGCCGGTCGTGGCGCGATGGTGGTGGTGGGCTCGAATGCAGCCAATACCCCGCGGCCGAATATGGGGGCTTATCCGGCGTCAAAAGCCGCGCTGCACATGTTGGTGAAAAGTATGGGCATCGAGCTGGCACCGCACGGCATTCGCTGTAATCTTGTCAGCCCGGGCTCGACCCGAACTGAGATGCAGCAGCAGCTCTGGACTGACACCTACGGTGAGCCGCAGGTGATTGCCGGGGATGCGGCGCAGTATCGATTGGGGATCCCGCTACAGAAAATTGCCGAGCCGGAAGATATCGCCAATACCGTGCTGTTTTTGCTCTCTGAGGCGGCCAATCATATTACCATGCATGATCTGCGGGTTGACGGCGGGGCAACGTTGGATAACTAGTGTTGGATAACTAGCAAGGCTGGCCTGACAGTAACGCGGATGCTTTGTCTTCGGATCCGGTCACTTGTTCAGGCCATTCATTCATTATCGATTGACGCCGGTTCGGGACACTCGAACCGGCGTTTTTTATTGGTTTTTCAAGTCCGGCGTCAGACTCAGGCGACGGTTGAAAACTGCCTGCTGAGCGCGATTTCCTTGGCGTTGGCCAGGGTGTCGATCAGCGTGCGGGTATCGTCCCAGCTGAGGCAGGCGTCGGTGATGGACTGGCCGTAGCGCAGCGGCTGATCACCGAGTTTCTGGTTTTCGCCGACCAGGAAGCTTTCCGCCATGACCCCGGCGATATATTGCTCGCCGTCGATCAGTTGCCGGGCCAGGTCTTCGGCGACATGAAGCTGGTTTTTCGCCACTTTCAGGCTGTTGCCGTGACTGCAGTCGACGATCAGACGGGGAGAAAGCTGGTTGGCTTCGAGCTGCTGGGTCACGGCAACTACATCTTCGGAGCTGTAGTTCGGGGTTTTGCCGCCGCGCAAAATCACATGGCCGTCCGGATTCCCTCCGGTCATCACCATTTGCGGCCCGCTGCGCAGCCCGGAAACACACAGATGATGCGACGCCTGGGCGGCATGGATTGCATCCATAGCAATCTCAACATTACCGTCCGTTCCGTTTTTGAACCCGATCGGACACGGCAGGCCGGAAGCCATCTGGCGGTGGATTTGAGATTCCGTGGTCCGTGCGCCGATCGCGCCCCAGCAGATCAGATCGCAGAGATACGGATACACCGTGGTATCAAGAAACTCGGTTGCGGTGGCCAGCTCCAGTTGGATCACATCATGGAGAAACTGGCGGGCGATCCGCAGTCCTTTGGGCATGTTATGGCTGCCGTCGAGATCCGGATCCACCACCAGCCCTTTCCAGCCCACCCGGGTTCTCGGCTTTTCAAAATAGGTTCGCATCACGATCAGTAATTGATCGTGATAGTCCTGCTGCAGCTCGGCCAGCCGGGCGGCATACTCAAGACCGGCCTGAGGATCATGGATCGAGCACGGGCCGACGATCAGCATCAGGCGATCATCGTGACCACGCAGGATGTTGCTGATGGCTTGTCTTTTCTGAGCAATCAACTGGTCGCTGGCGGGATCTAGGGCGATGTCGCTGAGTAGGTCTTCAACATAAGGCAGTGACTCAACAGCGGTTGAGCGCATTACTTTTTGGAGCATTTGCATGTGTATCCCTCACGAGGCAGGTCTTTCTTTACGGGCTAAAAGATTACTCACTTGAAAATGGTAATTATTATCAAGTGGTGATTATGGGGAAGAGGCTCCGCGGTTGTCAAGGTGTTCGCAACGCTTTGATTTGCACCTGAATTCATTTAATGCGACGAGCCCCGGGTGGTAATCCAGGCGGGGGAGAGCCCGCCTGGATATATCTGGCTTGGCGCTGTCGATTCCAAGGCTGCGCGGAGGCAATCGTCGTTCACGCCTGAGCACGTCTTGCAGGTGTGGTGGAGTGCCTAGTGTTCAACGCGTTGATAGAGCGCATGAAGCGGCAGTTGCAGGGTTCCGGGCGAGAGCACGGCTTCCAGAAACAGCAGCAGACGGCGCTGGTGCTGTTCAAATGCTTCCCGTGGATGCGCCAGGGGATCGGCATCCAGGCTCAGGGTCAGGGCATCGGCATTGGTCCGGCCACGGAAGGTGATATTGAAGCCATCGGCCGGGCCACTGGTGATCACCTGATGTTTGACTTCACACCCGGTAAATACGGGTGGATCGAACGGCAGCACATTGATGAAGGGTGAGAAAAAGTAACGGCTGTTGGCAGTCAGCCCCTGATCGGCGGCTATCTGCTCGATCCGGTAACGACCGCGGCTGTAGAGCTGTCGCAGCGACTTGCCGCTGGTGGTCAGATATTGGGCCAGGGTGTCATCCGGGTTGACGGTGACACCGAACGGCAGGATGTTGACCAGCAAAGCGGGCATATAAGCCCCGACGCTCCCCCAGCGGCTCATGAACGGGACCCACAGCGGCATTGAGGTGCGTGGGCTATCGCCGGGTTGGTCCAAAAAGCGGTACAGGTAGAGGCCGGAGAGGTTGACCAGCAGATCCGGCCAGCCCATCTTCAGCTCGCCCGCCATCGCTTTGAGCTGCTCGCTCAGGGCCGGGGAAAGCTCGCAACTGAAATGCAGTGTTTCCTCGCCGAAGTCGTCTTCTTTGTTCAGCACCGTCAGATCACGGCTGCTCGCCAGGTAGTCCTGCCAGAAGGCTTTATCCTGCTCAAAACGGCGGCTGCTGCGATAGCTCTGCTCTTCGTCGAGGAAGCTGGCGAAGGCGTTGAATGGTGCACCGGCTTCCCCTTGACCCAGGAAGTGGGCATACAGGGTGGCACAGCGCTGCTCCAGTAAGGTCATTCCAAAGCCGTCCATCACAATGTGGTGGGCCCGGATATACCAGAGATAGCGGGATGGATCGAGTTTGATCAGCCACTGGGCGGACAGCGGTTGGCTGAGCAGGTTGAGCGGGGCGTCGACATCCGCCTGCATCAGGGCTGTGGCAGCCTGCTCCGGATTGGCATGGTCTTGCAGATCAATCAGCCGGAGCTGAGGTTGCCGTTGCGGATCCCGGGCTTGCTCCGGGGTGTGGCCGTCTTCACGGAGGCGAAAACGCAGCGACAGGACATCGGTTTCCCGGACCGCCTGTTCAATGGCTTGGCTGAGCGCCTGCTCATCGACTGCTCCGCGAATGTCGATGGTATGGGCGACGGTGGACAGGGGCTCATCCGGGTGGCAGGCAAATTCTTCCCAAAAATCCAGTTGGGGCAGCGTGAGTGGCATCCAGTTCAGGGCATGTTCTGACATGTTTCGTACCTTGTGATCGGGTGAAATAAAGCAGGTGGCGTGATTGCCCCTCCTTTACGCAGTATCCATACGTGTTCGAACGTGCTCTGAAGCCGGGGAAATCCCTGGTATGGGATGTCACGCCGTTCATCAGGACACGTCATGGCTAAAATAATAAATTTATCAATATAAATAGCAATCATTATCATTTGTATCAAGATCATATTTTTGGGTTTGCTCCGGAGAAAAAGAGCCGGGGCATTGACGCCTGTCGCTGGCGGAGAGGGCCTGCTGGCTGTATGGGGTCAGGTGTCAGTGGGGGAATCCGGGCACAGAGCGCACAGAGGCGGATGGCAGTATTCGTTAGAATAATCTTGCAGTTAAATTGATTATTTAGTGCTTCAATTCTCAAATAAGTAACTAAAAAATCATTATTCGTGAATTGTTATTCTGATGGTGTTTATGGTTGATTTGGCTGGTTGAAATTTATCTCACATGCTGATTATATCGTTTATTGTGGCATTTTATGCTGTTACGGTATCAGTGGTTGCGTCATGATGTGGTCGTTTTTTATCCGTGTTAGTTTGAGTTCACAAGATTATCTTTGCTATAACCTAGCTGTATCACGCTGAGAAAGCGTATTTTTATTCATAACAAAGGATACAGGGATGTTTATGCGAAAGTTTCTGAAAAGCATGATTGCGACGTGTGCATTGATAGGGGTCTCGACCAGCGTCACGGCCGGGCCGATCCTGGATGATATTGTTGAGTCGGGTGAGCTGCGTGTCTGTTTTGATGCCGGGTACATGCCGTTCGAGATGAAGAGCAAAAATGGTTCTTATATCGGGTTTGACATTGATCTCGGCAGGCTGATGGCTCGCCAGATGGGGGTGAAGTACGTACCGGTCAATACGGCCTGGGACGGGATCATTCCGACCTTGCTGACTGGTAAGTGCCATATGATCAATGCCGGGATGACGATCAATGCCCAGCGCAATATGCGGGTGAATTTTTCCGATCCGTATATCGTGATCGGCCAGAGTATTCTGCTCAATCCGAAGCTGAAAGGGAAAGTCAGCAGCTACCGCGATCTCAACAACAGTAAGTACACCATTGTGTCCAAGCTCGGCACCAGCGGGGAGCTGGCAAGCAAGCGCATGATCAGCCAGGCTAAGATGAATGTGTTTGAAACCCAGGCCGATGCGGCGCTGGAAGTGGCCAACGGCAAAGCCGATGCCCTGGTCTATGACATGCCGTTCAATGCGATTTATGCCGCGCAGAATGCCGGCAAAGTGGTGCACCTAGAGCAGCCGTTCACTTACGAGCCGCTGGGCTGGGCCGTTGCCCAGGGCGATATCGATATGCTCAACTTCCTCAATAACTTCCTGCGTCAGGTGAAAGGTGACGGGACGTACGATCGGATCTACGACAAGTGGTTCAAGAGCGATAGCTGGTTGAGCCAGGTGCAATAACCCGTTGCACTGTAGTGGCCGCTGCTCGGGCGGGAGCGGTCACTGTTGATTGGGATCCCACAGGACGTCTAAGGAAGAAGTATGATGAAGACGACTCACCGCTGGCTCTGGCACCTGGCATCCTTCGCCATTGTCGGCGCGCTGATGCTGGGCCTCTACCAGGCCTCCAAAACCATTAACTATAACTGGCAGTGGCAACGGGTGTTGCCGTTTATTGTCGACACCTCACCGCAGGAAATCCGGGCCCGGGGGGACGGCACTGTGGTGCTCAATGCCGACAACTCGCTGACCATTCAGCTTGATTACAGCGATACCCCACAGCAGATCACCGGCGATGACGAGCGGCTGGTTCAGCCCGGCGATCTGGTGTTTGAAGGCGATGTGATCGCCCGCAGCAAACAGTGGACTATCGGACCGGTGACTTTAGGGCTCTGGATGACGCTGAAAATTTCGGTCCTCTCACTGTGCTTTGCGATTGTACTCGGACTGGTGGCCGGACTGATGCGGATCTCCCATAACCCGGTCAGTAAAAACCTGGCGCTGCTTTATGTTGAGGTGATCCGGGGCACGCCGTTGCTGGTGCAAATCTTCATTGTCTACTTTTTCCTCGGCACCATTTTTGAGTTGGAGCGGTTTACCGCCGGGGTCGCGGCGCTGTCGATTTTCACCGGGGCCTATATTGCTGAAATCATCCGCTCGGGGATCCAGTCGATCCCGCCGGGCCAGATGGAAGCCGCGCGCTCGCTGGGAATGAGCTACCCCAAAGCCATGGTGTACGTCATTTTGCCGCAGGCGTTCAAGCGCACCCTGCCGCCCATGGCCGGGCAGTTGATCACCCTGATCAAGGATTCTTCCCTGGTGTCGGTAATTTCCATTACCGATCTGACCAAGGCGGGGCGGGAAGTGATCAGTGGCAGCTTTGCCACGTTTGAAGTCTGGTTTGTGGTCGCCGGTCTTTACTTATTGCTGACCACAAGCCTGTCGTGGGGCGTTCAGCGGATTGAAAAGAGGATGGCGAGCAGTGACTAGAGCGTATCAGGGCGATGAGATGATCGTCGCAACGGATGTCAACAAGGTGTATCCCAACCAATGCCATGCGCTGAAAAATGTCAGCGCGACCGTTAAGCGCGGGGAGGTGGTGGTGATCATCGGCCCATCCGGCTCCGGCAAGTCGACCTTTTTGCGAACCCTGAACCAGCTGGAAGTGATCAGCTCAGGGGCAATCCAGATTGACGGTCTGGACATGTATGCCAAGTCGACCAATATCAACGATCTGCGTGCCAATGTCGGCATGGTATTTCAGTCGTTCAACCTGTTTCCGCACAAGACGGTGAAAGGCAATGTGATGCTGGCGCCGGAAAAGGTGCTGGGTCGCAGCCGGGCCGAGCTGGAGCCGGAAGCTGAGGCGCTGCTGAAGCGGGTCGGGCTGGCCGAGAAAATGAATGTCTATCCGTCGCAGCTCTCCGGTGGTCAGCAGCAGCGGGTGGCCATTGCCCGGGCGCTGGCGATGCAGCCGGATGTGATGCTGTTTGACGAGCCGACTTCGGCGCTGGATCCGGAAATGGTCGGCGAGGTGCTGGATGTGATGAAAGATCTCGCTGCGGAAGGGATGACCATGGTGGTGGTGACTCACGAAATGGGCTTTGCCCGTGAAGTCGCCGACCGGGTGCTGTTCATGGAAGACGGCGAGCTGCTGGTGGGCGGCAGCCCGGCAGACATTTTTGATGCGCCTGAGCATCCGCGGTTGCAGCAGTTTTTGTCGAAGATCCTGTAGTGCAGCCCTTGCGGTACCGGTCTTAAATAAACAAAGCCTGACGCTGGTCAGGCTTTTTTATGAGGTATTGATGCCGATCCCGATCCGACGTGGTACGGATGGCGCGATGAGTAAACCAAGCTTTCTTTGGTTTCAAGCCGGTTCGTTACCAGATTGGTCCAAGGTGACGTGGCATAATATTAATGTGAGCTCAATAAAAAACAGGGCAATTTTATTTCAACGAATTCCGCATGAAACCGGGTTTCGAGGAAGATAAAATTGCCCTGATTGATTTTAACTAAAATCATCGCTTGGTAATCAAGCGGCACCAAGCGATAGAGGATTAGAATTGATAATCAGCCACGAGACCAATAGTACGTGGTCCGCCAACTTCAAACATCCTGCCCTTCTGGCGAATGACGTAATCGGTATCCGCAGCGTTTTTCACGTATGCACGAACGGTCAGGTTATCACCAGCATAACCCGCATTAAGGTTCAGCACCGTATAATCACCCGCGGTTTTGTTTTCATCATTTTTTAAATCAGTGTAGTAATCAGCAACATGATTAACACGCGCGCCGAAGAATGCGCCGGAATCGAAGTTTTGAGTGAAGCCAAGTCCGGCCGAAACTTCCGGTGCATAACTGAACTCATTCCCTTTGAAGTCACCGGAGATCCCGGTTGGGCTTTGCTTGATCTCGGTTTTTAACAGACCAACAAATGCGAAAATATCCAGACCGGAATCAAACCAGTACGTCGTTTCGACTTCTGTACCGTATGTCTGGCCTTCCGGAATGTTGGCAATGAAGCTATCGTAACGGTCACCACTGTCACCTTGAACAGAGGTTTGGTAGTTTTCGTAATCGTTGTAGAAGATGTTGGCGGTGAGCCCCAGCTTATTGTCCATAAAGGTTGAACGGGAGCTCAGCTCATAGGTCCATACTTCTTCTTGATCAAAGGTAAACACCTCTTCCCTGAATTCGTTATAGCCCAGGCCGCCGGCGTTGTACCCTTTACGTGCCGTTAAACCAAGGATTGACTTGTCAGAGACATCGTACGTCACCCCGATTTTCGGCAAGAGGATATCATTGTCTTCATCTGCCTTAAAATCGATTGGGAGTTTAGCATGGTCGAAATCACGTTTGAGTTCATCATGCTCATAACGCGCGCCAAGCAAGAGTCCCCAGCGGTCGGTGAGTTTGACTTTAGAATCAAAGTAGATTGCGTGGGTTTGGACTTCGTCATCACGCTTTAATGAGTCTGTTTGGGTGTCCTGATCTTTGAAGAAACTACTGATACCGACAGTGACTTTGTATTTATCATCAAGTGAGTCATACGAAAGCTTGGCTTCGGCGGTGTAATTTTCTTCGTCGACGTCACCCCACCAGTCCACAAGTGGATAGGCTTCAAAGTCAGTCGAGTAATCGCGTTTCGCCAGCAGGACATCTAAGGCCAGCTCGTCGTTAATCAGGTAAGCGACATCGAAATTGACGTTCCAGCTTTTGGTTTCCTGACGACGTGTACCATTTTTATCGGTATAGTTAAATGTACCTTCCTCGGTAACTAGGCTGGTATATTGACCTTCTTCATTCCGGCTGCCGAATGTCAGTTTTGCGGTGAGCTTGTCACTCCCCCAAGGTCTCAATAACAGCTTACCCCGAAAATTGTGAGATTCAATGTCAGACGGATCCCAAGGGTACTGGTCGTTATTCGGCAACGAGTAATTAATCGGGGTATTGCCTTTGGTCCCTTCGGCTGCCAGACGGAAAGCAAGCTTCTCATCGACAATTGGTGCTGAGACTACGCCTGCCAGATGGTATTTCCCATCTTCATTTTCATAGCCGGCGCGAACTTTACTTTCGGTGTAGAACGTTGGATCTTTGGTCTTGATGACCACGGCACCACTAATACTGTTCCGACCTTGGTTGGTTGACTGAGGGCCTTTATAAACTTCGACTTGCTCGGTATCCCACAGTCCGGCCTTACCGAAGGCCTCACCGGTCCAGGATTCGGCCACACCATCCACTGTTGTGTTGACGCGCGGTGTTGCGCCGGTCATAAAGGTCAGGAACCCTTCACCCGGGCCACGTCCGTCAACACCCCGAATATGTGGGATCCCTGAAGGGGCATTGAGCACGTTCGGCACGCGATCGAGCAAGTCGTAGTAGGTTTGGTCTTCACCGTTATCCGCTTCTTCAGTGAATACAGTCACCGAGCTGGTATTTTCTGCGAGCGTACCACCCAGCCTTTCACCGGTCACAACAATCGTTTCCATGTTCTTATTATTGTCTTGCTCATTGGCCGAGGCAGAAATGCTGGTACCGAGACAAATAATGCTGATGAGCGTGGCAAGTTTGGTCTTGTTGGCATGACTGATTGAAATACCGCTGCTTAATTCCATGGGCTTCATGACCTAATAAATCCTTAAATTACAAAATGAAGAAAAACATTTGAAGTTGCCGCAACAATTATGTAAAAGTTAACTCGGTTGGCAATACTAATGATAATTGTTTTTATTTGCAATATTGCCTCTGGTAAATTTATGATAATTAATCTCCATTTTTGTGAATAGGCTCGTGGTCGAAGAGTCGGAATCGTCATGTTTGTTGAAAATAGCCAAACGCAAGGAAAACAATTCCTTTCAAGCATTTTTAAATCGCTTTTTAGAAAAAACTGTTGTGTTGGTGATGAGCAATGGTGGGAAGAGATCCATTCAGAAGGCACACCTTTAATGATTGCCGTCGAAGCAGAATACACAGAGGTTATTTTTCTTTGGCGGGAACCCCGAACTTATATTGAGAATTCTATCAAAGAAGTTTATATCGACATTAATGGGGTGACGGATCATCACAGTTTCGATATGGCTAAGTTGACCCGTTTAGAAGGAACGGACGTCTGGTTTTATGTCGATAAACTGAAAAATACCTGGCGTGGTGGATATTCATTTATTCCGGTCACTTTTCAGCAGGTGCAGCCGAAATACACCGGGAGTGCTGAAACGCAGAGAACCCAGCACCGGCAATGGTTGCGGACTATTTTTCCTCTGAGTTGTGGCGATGAATTCAGTCGGCAACACTTGAGCCACTGCGAGTGGGGAAAAAATAAGACCCCTTTGCACATGCCAAATGCACAGTCGCAATCCGAATGGCGAAACTTTGATGAATTATCCGGGCAAAGCCGAACTCATGCCGATCTTATTTTGCGCTGGCACAGCAAATTATTAAACGGTACGCGAAAGCTATGGCTTTATTCTACGAGTTTATCAACAACGCGTCATGATTTGCCTTTGGTACTGATTCTTGATGGCCGTTTTTGGTCTCAATCTCTGCCGATTTATGATGCGCTGTCACAGGCCACGCAAAACGGCACATTACCCGAAGCAATCTACGTGTTGATTGATGAGGTCAATGGCCATCAACGCAGTGAAGAGCTGAGTTGCAATCCCACTTTTTGGCAAGCAGTGATGACGGAACTGCTGCCGCTGGTTTCTGACTATTTTCCGGTGACTCAAGATCCCAAGCAAACCGCGATTGTCGGCCAAAGCCTGGGCGGGCTGGCAGCGATGTATGCCGCGCTTCATTGGCCGGAGCGCTTTGGCGCCGTGGTGTGCCAGTCCGGTTCATTCTGGTGGCCCGACTTTTCTCTGGTGAAACCGCCGAGCGAGTATTCCCCGCCTCATACTTCCGATTTACTCAGCGAGATGAGCCGTCAGGTACATGGCGGGCTGGGCGCGAACGCGCGCTTAAACCTCTTTTTAGAAGTGGGGAGTGGTGAAGACATCATGATCGACCTGAGTCGGGATATGTCCAACCAGCTGGCCTCACAGCAACACCGAATTCAATTCAGAGTCTTTGATGGCGGCCATGAACGCTTATGCTGGCGGGGGGGCATCATCGATGGACTGTCTTACGTTTTTTCTTGTGAATCTTAATCAACATCCGAACGGAGTTAGGTATGTCGGAACAATACGTGAACCCTTTTGATGAGCTGAAACATCAGTTCCTTGTGCTGATGAATCATCGCGGTCAGTACAGCTTGTGGCCGGAGTTTAAGCAAACCCCATCAGGCTGGGAGCGTACTTTTGGCCCGTCTTCAAAACAAGACTGCCTTGAATATATCGAAGCGCATTGGCAGGACATCCGGGTCTGAATCCAACCAGGGTAGAACATCACGATCACGACCATCCGTGATTTTGACTTTAAGGAATGAATGAATGCAGAACCACGACGTACAAGAGGAACTTTGGCCTCTGGTTGGGACGCAGCAGGGGATTTGGTTTGCACAGCAAGTAATGCCGAATCCAGCAGAATTTAATGTCGCTCACTATACAGAGATCTTCGGCGACATCGATCAGGCGCAGTTCGCCAAGGCGGTCAATGCCGGTATTGCAGCCGCCGATTCGCTGCACTGTCGTTATGTGGAAAATGACGGTGAGATCAAACAACAGTTTTCGCGTCCATCCGTGGCGATTGATGCTCTGGAAATCCTGGACTTTTCGCAGGCGGCATCCCCGCACGATGCTGCGGTCGCCTGGATGAAGGAAGATCTGGCGACAACGGTTGATCTGCAAAGCGAGGCCCCTCGATACCGGCATTGCCTGATTGATGTCGGTGAAGACGGCGCGCCGAAGTGGCTGTGGTATCAGCGCTACCACCATCTCGATGTGGATGGCTTTAGCTTTCATGGCATTACTGAACATATTATTCGCGAATATAACCACGCCAAGCACGCGACCGGTGGGCCGGCTCCGTTTGGTGCGTTCACGGCGGTGATCGCAGAGCACCAGCAGTTCAAAGAGTCCGCGCAATATCAAAAAGCCCAACAGTTCTGGCAAGACTACGCCGGGGCATTGCCCGAGATCCCGTCGCTGGTGACTGGCGGTCGCCGTCACGATGCCATCGGTGTCGAAAAATACAGCATCGATCTGGCCGGTGGGGCGTGGCTGAGCCGCGAAGGCAACAACATCTTACCGTCCGAGTTCGCGATGTCACTGGTCTTTGCGTACCTGCACCGGGTGACGGGAAACAACCACTTATGTGTCGGTTTTCCACTGATGCGCCGGATTGGGCGTGCAGCCGGCGCCGCTGGTGCGGTGGTGAACGTCTTGCCGTTGTCGTTGTCACTTGACCCTGGGATGACGATTGCTGAGGTTGCGGCCTTGATGAATCGGTCGATTCGCGACATTCGCCGCCACCAAATGTACGATGCCGAGCAAATCCAACGGGATCTGGGCAAAGTCGGGCAACCGCTTTACGGACCGGTGCTCAACTTCAAACCATTTGCGGACAACATCGATTTGGCCGGTATCCCCGGCAAAACGCATATTCTGTCGGCCGGGCCGATTGATGAGATTGAATTTTCGCCGGCGTTGGCTCCAAATGCAGAGAACCAAAACGCAAAGAACGATCACGCAAAGAACCCAAACGTAAAGAGCCATAACGCGCTCAGTCTCACGTTGACGGCCAATGCGGCGAAATACTCACCACGCGCGTTGGCGTTGCACGCCCGTCGCTTTGCCTACATGGTTGAGCAAATTGCGGCCAATCCTGATGTGGCGTTAAGCGATCTGGCGCTGGTTCCGCCAGGCGAGCAAGCGGATATTGCACAGTGGTCTCAGGGCCCGGCGCTGGATATCACAGAAGATCAGACGGTGCTGGATGTGTTTGCGCGTCAGGTCCGGTTGAAGCCTGACACTGTGGCGCTGAATTTTGCTCAGCAAAGCTGGACGTTTGCAGCGCTCAGCCAGGCGATTGAGGCCCGGGCGCAGCAGCTCATGGCCCTCGGTGCCGGACAAGGCACCATCGTCGGTGTGGCATTGCCCCGCGGCCCACAAACCATGATCACGATGCTGGCAGTATTGCGCTGTGGCGCGGTCTATCTTCCGATTGATTTGGATTATCCGCAGGAGCGTATTGAAACCATCCTCGAGCAGGCGCAACCCTGGGGCGTGATTGTTGAAGAGGTTGAGGGCCTTGAATGGCGCTCCCTGGCACGCTGCATCACGCTGACAGAGCTGGTCAATTGCAATGCTACCTGTCGCTCCGGCCCGGACATTGATCCGTCTGATGTGGCTTATATCGTTTTCACCTCAGGCTCAACCGGCAAGCCGAAGGGCGTGATGAATACGCACGGGGCGCTGCTGAACCTGCTTCATTCACACCAGAACTCGGTGTTTGCCAAGGCAATTCGCCAGATTGCAGAGAAACGGCAGTGCGCTGAGGGTGAGGTTCAGGTTCGTGCCGCGCACACAACGTCTTTCTCATTTGATGCCTCCTGGGAGCAAGTCATTTGGATGCTGTGCGGGCATACGCTCTACTTGTACGATGACGAAAAGCGCAAAGATGCATATGAACTGGTCGATCGCGTGCAGCAAGATCAGATCGACGCCCTGGATTTACCGCCGTCCTTGTTCAGCCAAATGCTGGACAGCGGACTCATGGATGCCGGTCATGTGCCTGCGCTGGTGCTGATCGGCAGTGAAGCCGTTCCCGAAAAACTGTGGTCGAGAGTGCAGGCATTTCCAGAACTACTGGTAGAAAATTTCTATGGCCCGACGGAGTTTACCGTAGATGCGGTGAGCGCGCCGCTGACGGCTGACGGCACCCCGGTGATCGGGCGACCGATCCTGAATGCCCGGGCTTATGTGCTGGATCCGCAGCTGGCTCAGGTTCCCGTCGGTGTGGTCGGCGAGTTATACCTGGCTGGTGCGGGCCTGGCTAAAGGCTATCTTAACCAGGCGGGTATGACGGCGGAGCGGTTCGTGGCCAACCCGTTTGAACACGGTCAAGTGATGTATCGCACCGGCGATCTGGTGAAATGGCGGGATAACGGCCAGCTGGATTTCATCGGCCGGAGCGATGATCAAGTGAAAATCCGCGGATTCCGGATTGAGCTGGGCGATGTCGAAAGTGCTATCAATGCGGTGGCAGGGGTCGACACCACGGTGGTGATCGCCGAGCGCTTCGGTGAATCACATCGGCTTATTGCTTACTGCACCCTGGTCAGTGCGGCGAAAGCGGCTCTGGATGAGCAAACCTTGTTGGCAACCCTGGCCAGCACGCTGCCTGAATATATGGTGCCTGCGGCTTTGGTGATCCTGGATGCGTTCGCGCTCAACGTGAACGGCAAGATCGACCGCAAGGCATTACCCAAACCTGTGTTTGCCTCCCGCGGTGAACGGGTTGCACCGCAGACGAAAGCTGAGCAGACATTGTGTGAGGCGGTGGGCGAACTGCTCGGGGTTGCTGAGGTTGGCACCTCAGATGATTTCTTCAATCTGGGCGGTGACAGTATTTCCGCGATGGGGTTGGGAACCTTGCTGCGAAAGTCTGGATATGAGCTGCGATCCAGAGAGATTTTTGCCGCCCGTGAGCTGGGCGCGATGGCCGCATTGATGCAGCCGCTGCAGAACCAGGCGGACATCAACCAGGATGGCGACATTCAACCCTTGCCGATGTGGAACTGGTTTGAAGAGACCTTCTCGGAAGAGACCCGTTATGTTCAGGGGGTGTTTGTCGAGATTGAACCTGAGGTTACGCAGCAGCATCTGCAAGCCGCGCTGGCACAATGGGTTGCTCTCAACGCGGCATGCCGACTGGTGAAGCAAGGGACGCAATATGTGATTGCGCCTGTGAAGGCGCTGGATGTACAGCGTTGGCTGGATTCGGTGTCGGTGGATGCCATGGCTACCGCGCCGCTGGACGAGATCTTTGAACATGCCAGCAAGCGTGTGTCACTCGGGTCGGGGCAACTGTTACAGCTGGTGATGCTGAGCGATCCGAACGGCCGTCGCGGGCTCATGATCCTGGCGCACCACCTGATTATTGACGGCGTGTCGTGGCGGATCGCTTTACCGCAGCTGAAAGCCCTCACCCGTGCTCAAGTGAACGGGGATCAGGTCGACCTTGCGGGTGAAGTGACCGGGATCAATACCTGGTCCAAAGCCCTCTATCAGCACTTAGGCAATCTGGCGAGCCAGCTGGATCACTGGCGTCAGCTGGAAGCGCGTTCGGTCGCGCCGTTAAAAGCCCCGGTAGATCCCGGCAAGGCGGTCCATCGCCGGGTGCTCCTGTCCAGTGCGCTAACCCAAGCGGTGTTAACCCACAGTCAGTCGTCTGCCGCGCTGGATATCGATGAACTGCTGCTGGCGTCGGTGACCTCTGTGCTCGGTGCGACATACCAACGAAATGCCCTGAAGGTGAATGTCGAGTCGCATGGCCGGGAAGAATTTGATCCGGGGTTGAACCTGAGCCAGACCCTGGGGTGGTTTACGACCGAGTATCCGTTGGTGATTGATTTGCCGGGTCAGGGCGCCATTCCGGATCTGATCATGGCCGTCAAGCAAGCCAAGCGAAGCGTCAAAGACAAAGGGCTCGGCTACATGGCGCTTCGGTATCTGGAGAACCCGTATCGTGAGGAATTACGGGCGCTGTCTCAGGGAAACAAAGCGGCCTTGCTGTTCAACTACCTCGGGCGCTTTGAGCAGACTCAGGATGCCGCGGCGCCGGAGCCATGGATGCCGCTGAGCCGCTCGGGTAAGTTTGCCGATACCTTTGCTGTCGCGCTCGATAGTGAGTGTGCGCTACAACACGAGCTAGAGCTGAACATCTTCATTGATGAGTCCGACGGCGGGCCGAAATTTGCCCTGAACTGGTCGTGGAATGAGGCCAAATTCAGCAGCGAAGAGATCGATGCGATTGGGGAGGGCATCGAGCAAGCACTTACTGCGCTGGTGGCATGGTTGTCGAACTGTGACGATCCGAGCCTGGCCTTACAAGTGCCTGCGGAATATACCGAAACCGGCATTACCCTGATGGATGCACAGGCGTTTACCGAGCGCTATGGCCGGGTTGCCGATCTTCTCCCTGCGCTGCCGCTCCAGGAAGGGCTACTGTTCCAGTCGCAAATCGGGGATGAAAACAGCCATTACAACTCGACGACCCGGCTCACTTTCCAGGGCGAAGTGACCCTATCGCGCGTTCAGCAAGCACTGGATGCGGTGATCGATCGCCATCCGCAACTGCTGGCGAAGTTTGACAGTAGTATCCTGGGTCGCACGGTGCAGCTGATGCCGCATCACCGGGTGTCGTGGCCGATCGAATCTGTTGATTTACGACAGCAGAGTGCTGAAGCGCAGCAGGCTGCGATGGTCGCGATTGAAACGAAAGAGCTGGTACGCCAGTTTGATCTCACCCATCCCGAGCAGTCATTGCTGAATGCGACGCTGATCCATCACGGACAGGACCTCAGCACCTTGTATCTCTCGGCGCACCACCTGGTGGTTGACGGCTGGTCGACGCCGATATTATTGGGCGATTTCCTGACCGCGTATGCCAGCGGCAGTGTAGCACTGCCCAAGGTCTCTGCAAGCTACGCGGATGTCGTCAGCCGGTTGAAGCAACGCGATAAAACGGCGGCAGAAGCACTGTGGCGCGATGTGTTGCAAGATGTTCATCCGACCCTTGCGTTTGAGGAGGTGCCGGTTGCAGCGCAGGTCCAGGAGCATGAACTGATCATCTCTGCTGAAAAAACGCAGCAACTGAACCAGTTACTCCGCCGATCGGGCCTGACCATGAACTCACTGATGCAAGGGGTTTGGTCCAGCATCCTCGGGATGATGACCGGGCGTGAAGATGTGGTCTTCGGGACCCCGGTGTCGGGCCGATTCGGGGACGTGAAGGGCATCGATGAGCATGTCGGTTTGTTCAGTAACACCATTCCGGTGCGCATGAAGCTCCACGCCAACCAGAGCCTGCTGGCGCAATTAAAAGCACATCAGGAAGTTCAGATCCAGCTGATTGAACGCGATGAACTGGGCCTGGGTGAAATCCAGCAGCTCGCTGGCGGTGAAACCTTGTTTGACACTTTGCTGGTGGTGGAGAACTACCCGGACCACACCGACTGGTATCAGCAGGATTATGCCGGTGCCCGACTGACGCAGATCCACAATCGGGGCTATACGCACTACCCGCTCACGATCCTGGTGCTGCCGGGCGAGCAAATCCAGATCCTGTTCGAATACCGCGACACCGTCGGGATTGCCCGGCAGGTGGTGCAACGGTTTGAAAACCTGCTGCAGGCGGTGATTGACCATCCTGATCTGCCGCTCACGCAGCTCGATTTACGACTGAATGAAGAAGTCGCCCTCCAGCAGCGAGTGAACCAAACTCAGGCGGAGGTCAGTAACGACACGCTGCAATCCTTGATGGCGGTGCAAGCGGCGCGGACGCCGGAGCGTATTGCACTCATTGATAGTGAGTACCAATTGACTTACCGGGACATGCGCCGGCAAGTAACGGCGATGGCGAATTTGCTGGTCAGGCATGGCGTGGGCGTCGGGGACATCGTCGCTGTCGCGCTGCCGAGAAGCGCTAAGCTGAGTCTGGCATTAAACAGCATTCTCGAGTGCGGGGGCGCTTACTTACCGCTGGATGTCAGTTATCCGGATGAACGGCTGGCATACATGGTCGGTGATGCGAAACCCAAGCTGATCATCACCACCTCCGAGTTTCAGTCGCGTTTTGACGGGCTGGCAGAATTGCTGATCCTCGATACGCTGCCTGAGCCAACCGATGTCAGCGACATCACGCACCAGCCGCTCTCGCCGGAACAGGGGGCCTATATCATTTATACCTCGGGGTCGACGGGCAATCCGAAAGGCGTGCTGGTCTCGCATCAAGCCATTGTGAACCGGCTGCAATGGATGCAGTTTGAATACCAGCTCACCCCTGATGATGTGGTGCTGCAAAAAACGCCGTGCAGTTTTGATGTGTCGGTGTGGGAGTTCTTCTGGCCGCTGATCCAGGGCGCGAGCCTCGTTATGGCGCCGCCTGAATCCCATAAAGATCCGGAGTGGCTGCGTCAAATCATCGATGACTACAAGATCACCACCCTGCACTTTGTGCCGTCGATGCTGGCGGCCTTCGTGGCATCCCTGGATGCAAGTGCGGCGGCCGGCGATACCGTTGTCCCGAGCCTGCAACGCGTCTTTTGCTCGGGTGAGGCGCTGTCGAAAGCGCTGTCTCAGGCGTACGGGAAATGGATTCATGCGCCGCTGCATAACCTTTACGGCCCGACCGAGGCCGCCGTCGACGTGACCTATTGCCCTGCATTTGGTGAGCCGATGGCGGAAAGCCTCGGCAACAGTGTGCCGATTGGCCTGCCGGTGTGGAATACCCAGGTCTATGTGCTGGACAGTTTCCTGCGCGAAGCGGCAATCGGGGTTCCCGGGGAGCTCTATCTGGCGGGCGATCAGTTGGCAATCGGCTACCTCAATCGGAGCGCACTGACGGCAGACCGCTTTATCGCGAATCCATTCCGCTCCGGGGAGCGGATGTACCGCACAGGCGATGTCGTGCGCTGGCTGCCTTCCGGCAAAATCGAATACCTGGGCCGCAGCGATGATCAGTTGAAAATCCGCGGCCAGCGAATTGAGCTTGGCGAGATCGAAACTGCACTCCAGTCATGCGGTGGCGTGAAGCAGGCCCTGGTCTGCGCCAAAGCGCTGGGTGCTGAAACCAAAATGGCCGGTGCCGATGACCGGCAGTTGGTGGGTTACGTGATTTTAAACGACGACGCACAAACGGACGGGGAGGCCTTACGCGCGCAGTTGGCTGAGCATTTACCGGCCCACATGGTGCCGGTTGCCGTGCTGGTGATGGCGGAGTTTCCGCTGAGTGCCAACGGCAAGTTGGATCGCAAAGCGTTGCCGCTGCCAAGTGAGATTGCCTCCGGGACGGGGCGTACCGCTCACCTGGGTCTTGAAACCCAGTTGGCTGCGATTTTTGCCGAGGTGCTGGGGATCGAAACGCTTACTGCGGAAGATGACTTCTTTGCGATGGGCGGTCATTCCTTGATGGCCATGAAGCTGGCAGCAGATATCCGGCGCGAGTTAGCAGTTCCGGTCACGGTCGGACAAATTATGGTTAATCCGACGGTCGAGAAACTGGCGTTGCTGCTGCAGGATGAAGACGCGCTTCAGGCACCGGAGTCAGCCGGGTATGGGGAAGTGTTGCCAATCCGGGGCGGGAACGGACCGGCGTTAATCTGTATTAACTCGGCATCGGGCTTTGCCTGGCAATACACGGGTTTACCGAAGCATTTAGGGGGCACTTACCCGATTGTCGGCTTGCAGTCGCCGCGTCCCGACGGGCCAATCGCGACGGGGAAAGACATGGAAGAGACCTGTGAAATGTACATGAAAGCGTTGAAGCAGGTGCAACCGCAAGGCCCTTATTATTTACTGGGCTATTCCTTCGGGGGCACGGTGGCGCACACTCTGGCGGTGATGTTGCAACAGCAAGGCGAAGAAGTGGCGTTTCTGGGGCTGCTCGATACCTATCCGCCGGAAAGCCAGGATTGGGACGGACCATTGAGTGAAGAAGTCCGGGGCGAGATTGAACGGGAAAAAGCGCTGTTCCTTGCCGCGAGTGACGAAACGGATGCCGATGAGGAGCTGGCGCAGCAAAGGGCGGAGATGTTGCAAGACATTACGGCCAGTTATGAAGATGCCGTGCGGTTATTATCGGGGGCGCGCTCGTCTCACTACGATGGGCGAGTGGACCTGTTCATTGCCCGGCGGACCCTTCCGGACGACTATGACGTTGACCGGCACTGGCAGCCGTTCTTATCGCAGTTAGACAAGCATTTCTTCGACTGCTCGCATGACGACATGATCGCGCATGAAAATGTCGGTGACATCGGAGAGCAGCTCAATCGGCTGCTCAGTCAGCACCCGACCTTGCAGTGACAAAAACAAAAACCAGCGTTCGTGCTGGTTTTTTTGTATTGCTGCCGGCTTCAGTCAGAAGCATCGCCTTTCAGGGGCTTCGTCTTTCCGGGGTTTTGCCTCTCAGGCACTTGGTCTCTCTGGTGCTGGTCTTTCAGGAAGACGTCTTTTGGGTTTGAGCCGGTGAACCCTAAAGCGTGTTCGGTAACACCAGCGGGGTATGCGTCAGGGGATCATCCAGAATGACACTGTTCAGGCCATACACCTCCTTGATGAGGGTTTCGGTAATGATCTGCTTTGGGGCGCCCTGGGCGATGATCTCACCCGATTTCATCACCACCAGGTGATCGGCATACCGGCACGCGTGATTCAGGTCGTGCAGGACGGCGACAATGGTCCGGCCTTGTTGCTGATTCAGGGTTTTGAACAGTTCAAGCAGCTCAATTTGGTGGGCGATATCTAAGTATGTGGTGGGCTCGTCCAGCAATAGATAGGGCGTGTCCTGGGCCAGCACCATCGCCACCCAGACCCGCTGGCGTTGCCCGCCGGATAAGGACTCCACGCTCTGTTCCAGCAGCGGCTCAATTTGTGTCGCGGCAATGGCGGCGCGCACGGCCTGCTCATCTGCCGCCGTCCAGCGGCGCAGGAATGACTGATGCGGGAAGCGCCCTCTGGCAACCAGATCATGGACCGTGACGCCGCCGGGTGCAATGGCCGACTGAGGCAGCAACCCCAGCAGCTTTGCCAGTTCGTGGCGCGGATAATGGTCCAGCTGTTTGCCGTCAAAGGTGATGCTTCCTTCCCGCGGCGTTAACAGCCTGCTGAGCCCGCGAAGCAATGTCGACTTGCCGCATCCGTTCGGTCCTAAAATCACCGTAAACTGCTGATCCGGGATATCGAGGGATAAAGCCTGGGCGATCAGCGTTTCTTGATAGCCGAGGGTAATGTTTTCGGCTCTCAGGCGGTGTTGGCTTGGGGGCGGCGCGTGTGGTACATCCGTCAAAACATTAATTTCCTGATTGTTGAATCAAAAGATAGATCAGATAGAAGCCGCCAATGCTGATGGTGACCATCCCAACGGGTAACTGGTTGGGCGCGATCAGGTTTGAAGCGGCAAAGTCGGACAGGGTCAGCAGCATGGCACCCATGAAAGCGGAAGGGATGATGGCGACGCCGCCTTCCCGGGTGAGCTTTTTCGCCAGTTGCGGCGCCACCAGGGCGATGAACGAAATCGGACCGGCCGCAGCAGTGACGGCCGCGGTTAAAATGACGCCAAACAACATCGCCAGCCGCCGGATCTTTTCACTGTCGACCCCGAGCATATTGGCGCTGTCGTCGCCCATTTCGAGGATGTTCATCTGCCGGGCAAGCATGGCCGCAGCCATCAGGGCCAATGCAATAAACAGGAAAGCGGGCATCACTTTGCCCCAACTGAGGCCATTGAGCGACCCCGCCCCCCAAAGCGCTGCTGTCATCGCGGTTTCCAGGCTGCTCGACACCATCAGCCAGCTATTGAATGCGCCCAGCATGGCGCTGACACCAATGCCGATAATGATGAGCCTAAAGCCTTGCACGCCCTGTTTAAAGGCCAGCACATAAACCAGACCTGCGCACATGATGCCGCCGGCAATCGCGCCGAATGCAATTTGGAAGTAGTTGCCGCCAAACTCGATGATGACGACTAAAGCGCCCGTATAAGCACCGGTATTAAACCCGATCACATCAGGGCTGCCCAACGGGTTGCGGATCAGGGACTGAAACAGCGCGCCGCTGACTCCCAGTGCCGCGCCAAAGAGCAGGCTTGATGTCAGTCGGGGTAAGCGCCACTCCAGAATCACCGTGGACAGAAACGGATCCCCTTCGCCCCAGATAACCTGGGACAGCTCGGTCCATGTGGTTTTGAGCTGTCCGGTTGACAGCGTGATCATGGCGACCATCAGGGTTGCCAACACCAGCGCCAAACACCACATCAGGGTGCGCCGTGAGATCAGAAGATTGTAACAGCCGGTCTGGCTGCCGATTAAGATGGATTTGGATGGGTGCATTAGAGTTTGCCGAAAGAGGTGACTTTACGCGCCAGGTAAATCAGCACAGGTGCGCCGACGAAAGCCGTGACGATGGAGACGCGAATTTCATTGGTCGCGATGATTCGGCCGAGAATATCGGCACTTAAGATCAGCAGCGGCCCCAGGCCGATGGAATACAGCGTGATCCAGAGCTGGTTGGGGCCGGCCAGTCTCCGGGCAATATGCGGGATCATTAAGCCAACGAAGCCAATCGGCCCCGCGATGGCCGTTGAACTCCCGCACAGCAAGGCGATCGCGCACAAGGCGGTCAGTTGCACCAGTCGGACATTGGTCCCCAAGCCTTGCGCAACATCTTCCCCAAGCGCGAGATTATCCAGGGCGGGTGAAATCGCGAGAGCTGCGATCAGCCCGAGCAGAATCGGTGGCAACGCGATGGTGGCGAGCGACAGATCCCGGATATCGAGTGAGCCGGCATCCCAAAAGCGCATCTGATCGAAAGCTTCGGGGCTCATCAGTGTGATGGAAGATGAGATCCCGGCAAGCAATGCCCCGATCGCCACCCCCGCGAGGGTGATTTTCAGCGGATTGACCTTGGCCTCTTTATACGTGCCGATAAAGTAGACAAACACACTGGTCGCCATGGCGCCGACAAAGGCGAACCACAAGTGTTCCGAGATCCCCTGGTTGCCCAGGAAAAGGACGCCCGCCAACACAAAAAAGCTTGCCCCGGCGTTCACCCCGAGAATGCCCGGATCAGCGAGCGGGTTGCGGGTGATGGACTGGATCAGGCAGCCCGAAACAGCCAGCGCAGCCCCCACGAGCAATCCCGCTACGGTTCTCGGCAGGCGGCTTTCCAGCACGATGAGGCTTTCTGTGGTGTTGACCTGACCGGCGAGAATATCGGCCACCGTGCCCGGCGATATATTTTTGGACCCCAGAAACAGGCTCAGCGCGCAGGCAACCAGCACGGCAACTCCCAGGCTGATCAGCCTGACGACCCTGCCGGTGAAAACATCAGACAGAAATGAAACTTGTGCTGGTATTCGGGGATTCAGGAGAGGGGAAACCGCAGATGTTTTCAATTCAGTCATTGTTGTTAATGTAAATGGTTATCATTGCGGTTATTATAGGTTGGTGTTAAGAATGTTCAAGCTTTAAGCATTAACTCTGAAAGTGACTCAAATTTATCCTCAATTTTTAACGTATTAAGATCATGACAATGCCCAAACTTCTGCTGGATTTCAGCTTACTGAAAGAAAATCCGAACTTCCGAATGGTATTTATCGCCCGAATGATGTCCGTGCTTGCGCTCGGCATGATGACCGTGGCGGTCCCGATCCAAATCCATGAGATGACAGGGTCGACATTACAAGTGGGCATGATCATGGCCCTGGACGGGATCGGGATGTTTGTCGGGCTCCTGCTCGGCGGGGTCCTGGCAGACAAATATGACAGACGCAAACTGATCCTCATCGCCAGGGGCACTTGTGGCATTGGCTTCGGTGCCTTGGCCCTGAACAGCTTGCTGGCGGAATCATCGCTGGCGGCGCTGTATATTTTGTCGGTGTGGGATGGTTTCTTCGGTGCCATGGGCATGACGGCACTGATGGCCTCACTGCCGGTGATCGTCGGTCGGGAAAACCTGCCGGCAGCGGCGGCGCTGAGCATGCTGACCGTGCGCCTCGGCATGGTGCTGTCCCCGGCCATTGGCGGGCTGCTTATTTCATTTGGCGATGTCAGCTGGAACTATGTGGCAGCGTCCGTCGGCACGCTCTGTACGCTGATCCCGCTATTCAGGCTGCCATCGATGAAGCCGACGCACCAAACGCCGGAAAACCCGTTCCTGTCGCTCTATGAAGGGGTGAAGTTTCTGACATCCAATAAAGTTGTCGGCTGTGTGGTGGTGTTTGGTACCCTTGAGACGCTGGCAACAGCTGTCAGGGTGATGTTCCCGGCGCTGGCGTTAGAGACCTTTACGGGCGATGCCACCAACGCCGGTCTGATGTATTCGGCCATTCCTTTAGGGGCGATGGTCGGCGCGCTGACTTCCGGCTGGGTGAAGCAGGCGAAAAAGCCGGGCATGGTGATGATTTACTCAACCATGGGCACCTTCTTTACCATTGTGATGATGGGCCTGACGGCGAACTTCTGGCTGTTTTTAGCCGTGCTGGTGGTGTATGGCTATTTAGGCTCTGTCGCCTCGCTGATCCAGTACTCTATCGTCCAGGGTCATACGCCGGACCATTTACTCGGCCGTGTCAGCAGCTTGTGGACGGCGCAGGATGTGACGGGAGATTCCGTCGGCGCTTTAGGGCTGGGGGCTTTGGGTAAAATCATGGCTCCGGCTATGTCCGTCTTGAGCTTCGGGCTCGGGGCGACTGGTATCGGGATGCTGATGGTCCTCGCGTTTCGTCCGCTTCGCCGTGCAACGCTGTTTGACCCGGCACTGGCACCTCAGGGATCTGCGCACTCAGCATCTGCTCCGCAAGACGCCTCGCAACAAAACAACCAGACGGCACCAGCGGCCAGCTAACCAGCGCACGGTGACCGCCTCTGCGGAGGCGGTCACCGGTTCTAATCACAACACCTGCTCACGAAACGTTGTGTCTAACGTGGCGAGTAAATTCATGGCGCTGTAGTAATCCAGCCGGAAAGAATCATTACCCATCGGGAACACAAGACCTTGCTGGATGGCGGGCAGGTGGGCGATGAACTTGTTGCGCTTCATTTGTTCGACCATGGCATCGTCTGCGGAGAACAGCAAGATCGAATGCCCGGTGATTGCGTCGGCGAAATTCTCTCCGTTTACCGGCACAATATCTTTCCTGACTCCCATTTGGTGGTTGTTTTTGAATGCTTCCGGCAGCGGGCTCAGGGTAAAGCCCAGCGCATTGAGGATCCCCCCTTGCGCGGAATCGTTGGTCCAGAAGTTTCCGCCCCGATCGTCGCCGTAATACACCATGGCGCTCACCGGCTGTGGTGGAAGATGGATCCGTGTTTTCAGCTCAGCGAGTTTGGTCTCAAAGGTCTGTATCGCGGCTTCAGCCTGTTTTTCCCGATCGGTGATGGCTGCCAACAGACGGGCCAGCGCTTGCCAGCTTTTATCGTCGTAATTGATGACGACCGTCGGGGCTATCGATGCAAACTGCTCGTATAACTTCACCTCAGAGTCACCGCCGGTTGCAGACACGATGATCAAGTCCGGCTTTTCCTTGGCAATGGTTTCGGCATTCGCCTTCCCCTGATAAAGCGATTTAATCTCGCGCTCATAGGCCACATGATTCCATTGCTTAAAAAAACCGTTGGCGTCGGCGATGGCCGTATTCGGGCCGGTCCCGCCGGAAGCGATGATCGGCGCATCGATGGCCAGTAAGGTGCCGGTGATCGAGACACTGGTGGAGACAATGCGCTTCGGCGGCGCGTTGAGCGTGATGTCGCCATAGCGACTGGAGATGGCTTTCGGCCATCCCTCAGAAATGGTCATCGCCTTTTCAGGTGGGCTGTCACGATTGCAGCCCGCAAGAAGCAGCGAAAAAATCAGCCCGAAGACGGGCAAGTGAAGGCGAGAACAAGACATAAGTCACTCCATGATGGCCAAGTACTACCGCGCGCGTTGTCAGGGTTTCCAAATACGGATGGGGTTCAAACAATGCACTGGCGGTGACTTGAATAGGTCCATTGAGAAAAAAGATACTTTATTGCGAATGGCTCTCATTATCAATTTGTTTGCGTTTGATGTGATCTCGTTTTGTGCGCGGCACCTTGCCAGGGTGAAACAGAGTGTGGATACTGAGGTGCTATTGTTAAACTAGTTGCGCATGTGGTTGTTTTCAAGGCTGCCCGTGGTCGGCCGACGGGCTGGTCCGGTGGGTAAAGCCTGATGAGGTCGGGCTGGTCATTCAATCGGTATTTTAAGGAGGAAAGATGGCGTTTTCGGATCCTGAAAGAGATGCACTGCTGGCAGTGAAGGGGGTGGGTCCTACCGTCCTGAAAAGGTTCGAGGAAATTGGCATCGACACCTTGGCTGATTTAGCCACGTATCAGGCGGATGACATCGCGGAAATGGTGGCTTCCATGCTGCGAACCACATGTTGGAAGAATAGTCCGCAAGCCAAGGCAGCCATCACAGCGGCAATTGCCCGAGCGAAAGAAGGGCTAGGGTGAGTTATTGAAATGTTTGATGAGGAGCGTCCGTAACATTGCCCGGCTGAGGAGGACACCCAGTGAGATGGATGGATAAAGTCTTATGGATAGATGGCTTGGCCGCGCTGTTTGTTGGGTCTGTTTTAATCAGCTTTCATTCGTTTGTTGGTGAAATTTACCGCATGCCGGACACGGTCGTGCTCTTTCTGGCGTTCGCGAATTTACTCTATGGCCTCTATTCGTCGAGCCTCGCGATGAGCCGGAAAGTCTCGCTACGAAAGATTCAGGGATTGGTGTTCGGCAATTGTCTCTGGGCGTTGATTTGTCTATTTTTGGTTTATCGATTCATGGATAGTGCAAGCTTGATCGGGATTGTGTTCATGTTGTCAGAGGCTTTATTTGTCACTTTTCTGGCCGGCGTCGAATGGCGCTGCAGATTTGAGTTGTCCGAAATCCGGGCCATGGTTTAGTGAGGCAACACGAGCGTTATGGGCAGACACGACAGCGTCAGCGCATGATGTGATGCATGTTGAGATGACGTTGATGCCATACTTGTTTGTTACCTGAAAGACTAAGACATAAACCATACAATAAAGTAATTGTACATATTCCAATTACTTAATTTTTAGTTGTTGATCGAAAAACCACGCTCAACGCATTTACACAATAGAATTTCGGATATTTTATGCGTTCTGGTTAATATAATCGGGAAATGAGGTTGATATGAAAAAGTGTCCTGCAATAGTAAACATCACTTTTGATGAAAACAGCTTACACGGTATCGATAAAATTAAAGAACTTCACAACTTAGAAAAATATGGTCGCATTTGGCTTACCATTGGTCATCTATTTACTATATTTGGTGGAAGTTCATTAAGAAGTGCGTCTACTGGCAATGTAAAAGAAGTGTTAAATCTAGTGAGGCGTGATACAGCTAAAACAGTAGTACAAGCTGCGGCAAAACAAGCTACATCAGAAGCAAATCAGACAGCGTACGCTATAACTCAAGCTAACTGGGAGTATTTTTTTACGTCATTTGATAGCTTAAGTGACATAAAAAGAAAAGAAATTGAAGAATTAGCTTTTCAACAAGCCTTACAGCACCAAAAAAGTCCAAAGGAATATGTGTTCTGGAAGTCAATATACATGGGTTGCCAATTATGAAAGTACTTAAGTTAATTTCACTCTTTGCAGTAATGATAACTCCTGAGGTGTTTTCAAGTGACAATTTTTATTTTGAACAGTTGAACAACAGCATTTCAAAATACTCCAGAAAGATTAACCATTGCGATTTGAAAAAAAAAGTACCAAATTTAAGCAAAAGTCAAATTTCACTTTTAAAACATATGATAGAAGAAAAACCTTTAATCCTAGCATATCTAAGTGAACGCTCATTCAATAATTGTCTGCAACCAGAGCGAGGGGAATTAGCTGAATTACTTGCATCTTATGATTATTTGAAACTACCAATGCAAACAAAAAAATTAGCAGAGTCAACAAAAAAAATGATATTTGAAAAAAATTATGAAACTGACAGAGCATATCTGTCACTAACACCAGATGAGCAAAAAGAAATCCTATCAATAACAAAGTTAGAACAGCCATTCTCCGAATTTGAGACTTACGAAAAAATTATGGGGATGTAAAACAAAAAATCAGCGGCTATTTTTAATTACCGCTGATGAGAATGTTCATAGTTCTGTGTCAGCGTAAGTTACAGATCCACATATTAGTTGACTCTGTCCGGGAAGCAGGGTGAGAGCATGAATGCTCATTTTTTACTCGCTGCTTTAAAACCTGCCAGTAACACCTTGTCCAGATAAGCGGTATTCATCGCTGCAATGTTCTGTTTACGTCGAATGCTAGCCTTTTTCGAGGTTTCGGATCGCAACATGTTCAGTGCAATGTGCCGAAAACAGGCCATGATCTCAGCTGCATCTCCGCGATAAATCTGGCAAGCATCCTCGTTCATTGATGCATCAAGTACCCAGTGCAGGCTGTTTTCAATTCCCCAGTGGCCACGCACTGCGGTGGCAAAACGCTCTTTCTCCAACTCAGCAGAGCTGATGTAATAGCGATATTCGAGTGACTCTTTACCTGATTTATCAATGCGATAACCAATGGTAACGCCGATGCTCTTGAGCCCTTTCCAATCAGGAAACTGTTGTACCAACTCACCAGCAGGTAGTACATGATATTCTCGGGCTTCGATTCGTCCGTGGCTTTGCTCCACCGTGACATTTTCAGGGGCGCTCTGAATCGAAGTCTTCGCAGACAACGCCTGACGTACAGCTTTAGCCAATGTTTCCTGGTTACCTTTAACTGCAAGTAAATAATCACCACCTTTATCAATGATGGTTGAGGCGATGTTGGTCTGGCAGGCTATTGCGTCAATCGAAATCAGGCAGCCTTTGATGTCCAGCAAGTTAAGCAGTTCCGGTATTGCCGTGATCTCGTTCGACTTCGCATTGGTTTTGAGTTGGCCCATAACTACGCTGTTGGCCGTGGCGAAGGCACTAACCATATGAATCGTAGATTGCCTGCTTTCGCGGTTATATGAGCTACGCAACACCTTACCATCGATTGCGATTAACTCACCGTCTGAGCGCTCAGTAACGGCTTGCATCCAGTTGATAAAACACTGCTGAAACTGACTTGGATCTAGGCGTGAGATAACACGAGCAATGGTGTCGTGAACAGGAAGTCCAGATGTAAAAAGTCCTTTTTTCTGAAACCATTGAAAATGTGCTTCACCGAAATCTTCAATGTCTTCCCAGCCCTCAGCTCCTGCAATCGTCGCACACACAGTAAGAAACAGAACATCGAATAAGGGATAACTGATTTTCGCAGACTGACGAGGGTCTTGCAGATCGCCAAAATACTGAGAAAAAGCCTCGATACTCACCTTAGAACTCCCGAAAAAGGGAGTATAAGATCATAATTCGATCGGCCGGTCAAACTCACAGAATTTGGTCACAAAACGTTCGTGATCTCACCCTGGTCCGGGAAGTAGATACTCAACTGGGATAGTGTCAGGTTCCAGTTCTGCACGGATGCGTCCACTTCTCAGGGGCATTCAACATCCCCGTATAGAGCAGCTTCAGCAAGCTGGTATTGTTGGCGAAGCCGCTCTTGGTTTTGGTCAGCTTGCGGAACTGCCGGTGCACCCTTCAACTGTATTTGGTGGTGTTGGTGGCCCGTCGGATCTGTTCGGGATATTTGAAGCATCCCGATAGATTGTCTTACTTGCAGCACTTTAAGTGGTATGCTTCTGCCCGCAATGAGCAACGACCCCAGCAGACCAAACTACTGGCGTCGTCACTCCTGCGGATGCCTCAGGACTTAAACCCGGCGGCGTGCATCAGGGCGCGGAATCCGAAGGAGACCAGCGCCAGTGAGGCGACACTCCCCACCCAAATCAATATGAGCCAGGACCACTGCTTCAACGGTTGCTTCATGCCCGGTTTGGGGGCGGTCACTTTCTCCATGGTTCCTCCTTTTCTGCAATTACATCGTCATATCAGGTGGCGCGGTGGTTCAAGCGCATCAGTGATACGCTTCCCCCGCTTTTACCTTGCCGCTGAACACGTAGTAGCTCCAGTAGGTGTACACCAGAATAAACGGGATGATGAACAGGGCCCCGACCAGCATGAATCCCAGGCTTTGCGGTGGTGCGGCAGCTTCCCAGATGCTGATTTCCGGCGGAATGATATTCGGCCACAGGCTGATCCCTAAGCCGCTGAACCCGAGGAATGTCAGCAGCAGCGCCATCACGAACGGGCTGGTTTGTCCGCCGCGTTTCACCGCCGTGGTGATCCGCCACAGGCAGAACAGGGAAAGCAGCGGCACCGGTGCCAGGAAGTACAGGTTCGGCAGGCTGAACCACCGCTCGGCAATCTGCGGATAGGCCAGCGGCGTCCACAGGCTGACGACAACCATGGCAATCGCAAAGGCGGCCAGCAGTGGCGTGGTGGCCTGATACATCCGGCGCTGGAGATCGCCTTCGGTTTTTTTGATCAGCCAGGTGGCGCCCAGCAGGGCATAAGTCACCACGAGTCCCAGACCGCAAAAGAGCGTGAACGGCGTCAGCCAGTCAAACGCACCGCCGGCAAAACTGCGTCCGACGACCGGGAAGCCCTGGATCACCGCGCCGACGGTTACGCCCTGGCAGAAGGTGGCGACGATCGAGCCGATGATAAACGCCTTGTCCCAGAAGGCGCGGTGGTTTGGCAGCGCCTTGAAACGAAACTCAAAGGCCACACCGCGGAAGATCAGGGCAATCAGCATGATGGAAAGCGGGATGGTCAGGGCGTCGACGATCACTGCGTAAGCCAGCGGAAATGCGCCGAACAGCCCGGCGCCGCCGAGCACCAGCCAGGTCTCATTGCCGTCCCAGACCGGAGCGACGGTGTTGACCATCAAGTCCCGATCGTCTTTGTCGCGAACCAGCGGCATCAGGATCCCGATGCCCAAATCAAAGCCGTCCATGGTGATATACATCAAGGTGGCGAAAATAATAATGCCGAACCAGATCACGGCAAGTTCAATACCCATGGGGTTCTCCTTCTCAAATAAGCCGGGCGTTACACGCGGCCGGAAATCGACAGCGGTTCGTGGTCAGGGAGGGCATCACCGGGTTCGGCGTCACCGTCGTGATCCGGGCCTTGTTTGATTTGGTGGATGAGGTAGACATACCCGATCCCGAACACCAGGGAATAGACCACGAAGAAAGTCAGCAGGCTGATGCTCATGTGCAGCTCGCCGTGGGCCGATACCGCATCCTTGGTGCGTTGCAGTCCGTGGACCACCCAGGGCTGGCGGCCGACTTCGGTGGTCACCCAGCCGGCCAGGATGGCGATGAGGCCGGAGGGGCCCATCATCAGGACAAACTTGAGGAAGGTCTGATTGTGATAAAGCGTCCCTTTGCGGCGCAGCCAGAGGCCCATCAGGCCCTGCAGGATCATCAGCAGCCCCAGCGCAACCATGATGCGGAATGACCAGAATACCACCGGTGAGTTTGGCCGATCTTCGGGGGCAAAGTCCTTCAGGGCCGGGATCTGCTGATCCCAGCTGTGGGTCAGGATCAGGCTGGCCAGGTAGGGGATTTCGATTTTGTAATCGGTCTGCTCGGTGTCCATGTTCGGCATCCCGAACAGGATCAGCGGTGTCGGCTCACCGTCGCTGTTGTCCCAGTGACCCTCAATCGCTGCGATTTTAGCAGGCTGGTAGACCAGGGTATTGAGCCCGTGCAGATCGCCGATCACCGCCTGGATCGGTGCGGTGATGACCAGCATCCATAGCGACATGGAAAACATCCGCTTGATGGCAGAGGTCCGGTTGCCCTTGAGCAAATGCCAGGCTGCGGAAGCACCGACGAACAGCGCGCTGCTCAGGAAGGCCGCGACAACCATGTGGAACAAGCGATACGGGAAGGACGGGTTGAAAATCACCGCCAGCCAGTCTACCGGCACCACCTGACCGTCAATGATCTCATGGCCTTGCGGGGTGTGCATCCAGCTGTTTGAGGCCAGGATCCAGAAGGTGGAGATCAGGGTGCCGAGCGCGACCATACAGGTGGCAAAAAAGTGAAGGCGATCGCCGACCCGGTGCCAGCCGAACAGCATCACGCCGAGGAATCCGGCTTCGAGGAAGAAGGCGGTCAACACCTCATAGGTCAGCAGCGGCCCGGTAATGCTCCCGGCAAATTCCGAGAAGCCGCTCCAGTTGGTGCCGAACTGATAGGCCATGACCAGACCGGAAACGACGCCCATTCCGAAGTTGACGGCGAAGATTTTCGACCAGAAGTGATAGAGGGTTTTGTAATCGGGGTTGCGGGTTTTGAGCCAGAGCCCTTCCAGTACCGCCAGGTAGCTGGCGAGGCCTATGGTGATGGCGGGGAAAATAATGTGGAACGATACCGTGAAAGCAAACTGGACACGGGCCAGCATAAACGCATCAACATCGAACATAAGACGACCTGCGATTGTGATTGATGATGCCGGGATCGTAGGCTGTAGCACATGTTTGGCATAGATACAGAATGGGACGCTTTACCTATAACAGATTTGTGTTATGGTTTGTTATATTTTTGTTGCCTGTCCCTGTACCCCACTGCACGAGGAAATCCCGTCATGGCGAAATATGAACAGCTGGTCAGCCAGATCCAGCAGCAAATCCATACCGGCGTCTGGCTGGCGGGGGACAAGCTGCCGTCGCTGCGCAAACAGGCCGAACATGCCGGGATGAGCCTGATGACCGTCCTGCAGGCTTATCAGGTGCTGGAGAGTCAGGGTTGGGTGGTGTCTTATCCTCGTTCCGGTTATCGGGTAGCGCCGGAAATGGCGCAACAGGTTCAGGACACCATGGCGGTGCAGCCGACCGAATCGGTTGATGTGAACGATTTTATTTTTGATGTGCTTCAGGCCAGCCGTAACCCGCGTATGGCCAGCTTCGGCCACGCGTATCTGGATCCGGCACTGGCGCCGCGTCATCAGGTCAACAAGTCGCTGACCGCGGCGGTGCGCACCATGCCGCTCTCCAGTGTGGTCGATAATCTGCCGCCGGGTAACGATGAGCTGCGCCACTTGATCGCTAAACGTTACGCGGCGCAAGGCATGAATATTTCGCCCGATGAGATTGTGATCACCGCCGGTGGCTTGGAAGCGCTGAACCTGAGTCTGCGGGCAGTCACCCGGCCGGGGGACTGGGTGGTGGTCGAGTCGCCGACGTTCTACGGCGCGTTGCAATCGCTGGAAAACCTGGGACTGAAGGCGATTGCGGTGCGTACTCATCCCGGCGAGGGGATCGATCTGGGGTCGCTGGAGCGGGCGCTGCAAACCCATTCGGTGCGGGCCTGCTGGCTGATGACCAATCTCCAGAATCCGCTGGGGTATTCCCTGTCGGTGGAGAAAAAGCAGCAACTGGCCGCGCTGCTGAACAAGTATCAGGTTCACCTGATCGAAGATGATGTCTACAGCGAGCTGTATGTCGGTGACAGCAAGCCGTTACCGGCCAAAGCCTTTGATGCGCAGGGCCGTTTCATGCACTGTTCATCGTTTTCCAAAACCCTGGTGGAAGGCTTTCGCATCGGCTGGGTGGCCGCCGGAAAGCAGGCGCTCAAGATCCAGAAACTCCAGCTGATGAGTACCCTGACCACCAGCGTGCCGATCCAGCTGGCGCTGGTCCATTACCTGACCACCCGCAACTACGGCAGCCATTTGCGGTTGCTGCGCCGTACGCTGGATCAGCGTAAAGCGGCGAACGAAGTCTGCCTGAAAGCGAATTTGCCGGATTGCGCTCGGATTTATAATTCCGAAGGCGGCTATTTCCTCTGGGTCGAACTGCCACGCCATGTCGATACCACGGTGCTGTATCATCTGGCGCTGGCAGAGACGATCAGCATTGCGCCCGGCCGGATGTTTGCCACCAGCAATCAGTTCAACCACTGTTTCCGGTTCAATGCCTCTTTTGCCCTCACGGATGCCCACCAACAGGCGATTGTCCGGTTAGGGGAGTTGGTCAAACAACTGATTTAGGGGGAGGGGCAATAGCCCGGGATTTGGCGGGGCAGGATCAGAGCCGGGCTGGACCTGAGTTGGGTCTAGCTTGGCTGATTGAAGCGCTGCGTGGCGGGTGGAGCAATTCAGGGAGGCATACCGCCACGCAGCGATTGGAGCCGAGGACTTACTGTTTAACCGCAGCCGTGACCAGCAGTTCGACTTTCAGCTCCGGGCGGGCCAGTTTAGCTTCGCCGCAGGCACGTGCCGGCTGGAAGCCCTCTTCAAACCACGTATCCCAGACCGCATTCATTTCATCGAAATCGCTCATGTCGGCCAGCCAGACGGTGGTTTGCAGGATATGGTGTTTATCTGAACCGGCTTCAAGCAGCAGGGCGTCAACCCGGCGCAGGGCCTCGGCGGTTTGCTCGGCCACACTGGTGCCGCCGACACCCACCTGGCCACAGAGATAAACCGTGTCATTGTGGATCACGATTTTACTCATGCGTTGATTGGTGTGCTTTCTGATGATCTGTGTCATGGGTCGTTTCCTTGGATTGATAAGGCTGAATAAAAGAATGTGTCACCGGGGTCAGGCTGGCGAGCTCGCCCAGCTTCAATGGCTTGATGGGATGGCGAATACGGTAGTAGCCGACCTCCGACGGTGACTGGTTGGTTTCCGCCGCGATGATCTCGGCCACGGTCGGGCCGCAGTAGCGTCCCTGGCACGGCCCCATCCCGCAGCGGGTCAGGCTCTTGATCTGGTTGATCCCGTGACACTGATTGCGCGCCAGATGGCGGATTTCCCCGGCGGTGACTTCTTCGCAGCGGCAGACGAGGGTGCGGTCAGCTGGGGCCAATGCCTGCTGAGGCGGCGGATACAAGGTATCGAGAAATGGCCGGATCGCCAGCTCTTTGTGGATCCGGGCAAGCAGCGGCTCAGTCTGCTGTTGGTGCTGCTCCTGGCTCAGCAGGCCTAAGGCTCGGAGCGCTTCGGCCGCAACCAGGCTGCCCTGCAACTCGGCCACTTTGGCTCCGCCAATCCCGCTGCCATCCCCGGCGACGGCGACGCCATTCAGCGAGGTGTTGTGAAAGGTATCGAGCGCCGGGCGCCAGCAACGTTGCACTTGGTCCCAGACATGATCGAGGCCCATGGCGCGGGTGAGCTGGACATTGGGGATCACCCCGATGTGGCTCAGCACGGTGGCTGTGTCCAGGCAAACCGTTTTGCCTTTGCTGCGAAAGCGCAGTTGCTCGACGGTTTGCGTGCCGACGGCTTCAATGTCTCTGGCCTGGGTGTAGTGGGCGACCCCGGCCTGTTTGATCTGGCGCAGCAGCTTCAGCCCTTTGACCAGATATTGATGGCCCTGCAGCGCGCCGGCCAGATGGCGGCTGGCTTTGAGATAGCTGCCCGGCATTTGGGTATCGACAATCGCCGACGGCGGTGCCCCGGCATTGATCAACTGGGCGGCCAGTAAATACAGCAGCGGCCCGGTACCGACCATCACGGCTTTTTGAGGCGCGATCCGGGCGGTTTTGAGCAGGATCTGGCTGGCGCCGGCGGTCATCACCCCCGGCAGGGTCCAGCCCGGAAACGGGAAACTGCGCTCAATCGCACCCGTGGCGAGGATGATCCGTTTGGCTTGCAGCTGTTCACTTTTGCCGTGGCGGCTCCAGTAGACGGTCCGATCGGTATCAACCCGCCAGATCGTGGCTTCGGTGATGTGCTCCAGGGGGGCGGCGTCGAGCGCCTGAACCAGAGTGGCTCCGTGAAGGTAATCCGGCCCCAGCACCTCGCTCAGCGGGTGGCCATCCGCAGTAATGGCGCGGTAAATCTGTCCGCCGGCACGGGCTTGTTCATCAAGCAGCACCACGCTGGCCCCGGCGTTGGCACATTGCGTCGCGGCCGCCATCCCTGCCGGTCCGGCCCCGATAATACAAACATCGACTGTACGCATAATTCTTCCTCAGTTGGCTAAATAACGCTGGCGTTGGTGGCTAAATAACGCTGGTGTTGGTGGCTAAATAACGCTGGCGCTGGTGGCTCAGTATCGCTGGCGTTTGACCTGTATGCCCGGCGCAACCTGGCGCATGCAACCCTGCACGTTCGGCTCGCCATCGACTTCGACCCGGCACTCAAAACAGCTGCCCATCATGCAAAACGGCGCACGCGGAGACTGGGTAGCTGGCGTCTCGCGGGTATGGTCGACCCCGGCCGCCAGCAGGGCGGCCGCGATGGTGTCGCCTTCGCGGGCGGTGATGGCCTGTCCTTCCCAGTGAAACACCACCGTTGGGGCAGACGAGGCGTTATCGAGCCTCAGAAATTTCGAATCGTTTTTCACTGAATCGCTCCAAATCTGGTTGGTTGGCATCGTTTTCCAGCCACAACGGCAGCAAATAGCTGTGCGCGGCGGCCAGGGTGATCCCGCTGTGGCAACTGATGATGTACGCCCCCGGATGTGAGTCGGACTGCTGATAGATCGGCAGGCCGTCCGGCGAAATCACCCGCAGCGCCCCCCAGCTGCGGATCAGCTTGGTATGGGCCAGGAAGGGATAGACGGCGATCGCCCGCTCGGCAATCGCGGCAGTGACGGCCAGGGTATCCTGATCATCAAATCCGGCGTTTTCCTTAGAATCGCCGATCTGGATCCCGCCCTCATCGACCTGGCGGATAATCCCGGATGGACGCTGCATCATCGGCGGCATTTTTTCGGTGATCAGCACCTGGCCTTTTTGGGGCTGCACCGGCGCTTTTAATCCGACCAGCGGGCCGAGCTGCGCGGCGCCCAGTCCGGCGCACAGCACCAGTTTGTCGCTGTGAAACTGGCGGCCATCGGTTGTGGTGGCCTGATAGCGGCCATTAGCATCGCGTTCGATGCGCTCGACCTGAACCCGGGTGATCCGCTCGCCGCCCAGTTGGGTAATGGCCAGGGTGTAGGCTTTGAGCAGTTTGAGCGGGTTGAGATGGCCGTCTTCAGCGCCGTAAATGGCGCCGACGACATCCGGGCCGATGTTCGGCTCTTCCTGGCGCAGGCGTTCACGATCCCAGATCTCGTACGGGTGATCGCTGCCGAGTTCCTGGCGAAGACGGTCGTACTGGGCAGTGCGGGCCATCATTTCTGATTCGCTGAAATGGAAATCGTAGCCGCCGTTTTGGACTAGGTTGACATCAATGCCGGTGGACGCCAGCAGCTCGTCGGCCAGGGTTCGCCACATCCCGACGGAGCGGCGGGTCCAGGCAGCATAGTGCGGGGCGTCCAGTCCTTTACAGGAGAGCCAGACCAGACCGAAGTTGCCCCGGGAAGCGCGGTGATCACGGTCGCCGCCATCCAGGATGGTTACCCGGTGGCCGGCTTTGAGCAGCCCGTAAGCCACGGCGCAGCCCACGACACCGCCGCCGATAATGGTATATTCCGGTTTCATGACATTTCTCTTCAGGGTTGCAGCGACGGGGCTGGTGCCCCGCCGTCGGTTGGGTGAAGGATTAGTTCGGGGTCTTTTCCAGCGCCTGATCCAGGATCGACTGGCTCCACTCGGCGCCGATATCGCTCAGGATCTCCGGCCACACGGTGCTGCGCACTTTGGCTGAGGTTTGCGCCAGTTGTTGTGGGCTGACTTTGACAATTTCAGCACCGTTGGCGGCCAATTTTTGCTCGTTCGCAGTCTGATCCTGCTCCGCATGCTGCCAGCGGCGTTGCTCGAAATCGGCTGCGGCCGTTTTCAGTGCGGCCTGCTCGCTGTCGGACAGGTCGTTAAACCGCTCGCTGTTAATCATCAGGTACCAGATCTCAAAGTGGGTATTGAGCGGAATATAGGTTTTGGTCACATCGCGGAACGAGGCGTAATAGCCTTCGGCCCCCGAACCGATCACCCCGTCCACCACGCCGGTTTGTACCGCGGTAAAGGCTTCCGAGAATGGCAGCGGCGAGCCGATGTAACCGACGTTATCCGCCAGCAGCTGGAAGCTCTTGATCGGCGGTACCCGCAGCTTGATGCCTTTGCTGACATCCGGCTGGCCCGGCTCAACGGCGTTGCGGTTGAGTGAGATCCCGCCGAAATAGACCGGGTAGGCGGCCAGCAGGGTGATATCCTGCTGGGCAAACAGTGTTGCCATCGCTTCGCGCACCGGGGCACCGTCACCGTAAATGGCCTGCGCTTCGGCCCAGTTGGTGGCGAGATACGGCAGCAGCCCGAGCTGCATCCGACGGTCGGTGGCCGTTGAGGCGGGTTGAACCGCCATGTCGATCGCGCCGACCGAAATGCGCTCTTGCACCAGGGTGTAGTCACCGAGGGCGTTGGCGGCATAGACGCGCAATTTAACGTCACCGTCGGTGGCAGCCTTGAGCGCTTCGCCCATACGTTTGACATCCTGATCGATCACGGTGCCCTGTGGGCGCACATGGCTGATTTTCAGCGTTGCAGCCGTGGCCGGCAGGATGCTCAGCGCCGTTGCAGCGAGCAGCAGGGCTTGAGCCGTTTGTTTCAGTTTGAAGGAGTGGGTGAACTTACCTGTCAATTTCATCATCAATATCCTTATGATCAGTAGCCAAACAGCGTTGGCAGGAAGAGTGATAAGTCAGACCAGAACGAGGTCAGAATCACCACCGGTAGGTAGCCGAACAGGATCAGCTTCATGGCCGGGCCGACGACTTCGGCAAACTTGACGTTGCCGATGCGGGCACCGAGGTACAGAATCGAGGCGTAGGGAGGTGTCACGCCACCCATTGCGGTATTCACGCCCATGATGGCGGCGAACTGGATTGGGCTGATCCCGATGGCCGTCATCAGCGGCAGCAGCAGCGGCGCAATCAGAATGATGGCGGTGATGTCGTTGACCACCATGCCGACCAGAAACAGCATGAAGTTAATGAAAATCAGCAGCAGGGCTTTGTTCTCGGTAATGCCGAAAATGGCGTCGACCAGCTCCTGCGGCACATTTTCTACCACGAACATCTGGCTGAGGATCAGGCTGAACAGGATCATGAACATAATCGAGCCGACCGCAGTGGCGGACTCTTTGCCCGAGGCCAGCAGTGACTTCCAGTTCAGGCCCTTGTAGATCATAAAGCCGACCGGGATGGCGTAAATCACCGCCACGGCTGCGGCTTCGGTCGGGGTCATGATACCGCCGTAGATGCCACCGAGAATAATCACCGGCATCAGCAGCGCCGGGATCGCATGCACGGTTCGGGACGAGGCTTCTTTGAGCATGTCACCAAACGGCAGTTTTTCTTCCAGCACCAGCGGGAACTTGCGCGCCATCAGCAGGTTGATCACCGCAAAGTTAAAGGTGACCAGCAGGCCGGGACCGAGCGTCGCCAGGAAACAGGCCAGGATCGAGGTATCGGTGACCCAGCCGTAGACAATCATGGTCACGCTCGGCGGGATCAGCAGCCCCAGAATGGAGGAGTTGGCAATCAGCGCCGTGGCGTAGGCTCGCGGGTAGCCGCGTTTTTCCATCTCCGGGATCAGCAGCGGGCCGATAGCGGCGACGCCGGTCAGGCCGCTGCCCGAAATGGCCCCGATGATGGCACAGCTGACCGAGGCGACAATACCCAGCCCGCCGCGGATATGGCCGACGAACACGTTGACGAACCGGAGCAAGCTGGCGGCGATGCCGCTCTGGCTCATGATGGTGCCGGACAATACAAACAGCGGGATCGCCAGCAGGATCGGGTTGGTCAGCTGGCCGGTGCCCCACATCATATTGCCTTTCATCGACATGTCGCCGAGGTAGGTCATGATCATCAGGGCGCCGCCGAAACAGAACGGCAACGGCACGCCAATCGTCAGCAGCAGGACCAGCGCGCCTACCGCAAATAGTGCAACTTCAACCATGGTTTAAGCCTTCTTTGTTGAATAGTCGGGGGCGTTGAGCTGGCGCACCAGCCGGATGATGTGCAGGCCGATAAAGCCGGTGATCATCGCGAGGCCGAGGAACAGCGAGCACTCGTGGAAAAAAGTGGGGATATAAAGGGTCGGGCTCTCTTTCCACACGCGCAGGGCATATTTGAAATAGTCCCAGGCCCAGTACGTCAGCCACAGGGAGATCACAAAACTGATCACTTCCCCGACCAGCGCCAGGATGGTGTGGCCGCGCTCGGTCTTGATAAAGATCTCCAGCACGTTGGCCCGGATCTGGGTATCTTCCCGCGAGGCGTTCACCGCCCCCAGCATGTAGAGCCACAGGGTCGGGATGATGACGGATTCTTCCAGTCCCATGATCGGGACCTCAAAGATGTATCGGGTTATCACCTGCACGAACTGCGTCAGGGCCACAATGCCCATCAGCGCAGTAAGCAGGTATCTGAACAATCGCTCCACAGCACATTTCCTTATTGTTGCTTTTGTGAATACGTTGTTAATCTAATGCTGACAACCAATAGAAACAAATTTAAAATTTCTCTAATTCCATAAATTTTTCCTATAGGGTATGGCATGGACACCAACCTCTCGATTAAGCAGTTGGAAACATTCAGAACGGTGATGCGCTCTGGCTCGGTTTCCGTGGCGGCGCGCACCCTGTGCCGCACCCAACCGGCCGTCAGTGCGATGCTGGTCAGCCTGGAAAACGAACTCGGGTTTAAGTTGTTTGAACGCAACAAAGGACGCCTGATCCCCAAGCCGGAAGCGTTTTTCCTGCTCGAAGAGACCGATGCAATCTTAGAGCGGCTGACCCGGGCGGCGCAGTTGATGGCCGAAGTGAAGAACCTGTCGCGGGGCAACCTGCGGGTGGCCTGTATGCCGGCAGCGTCGCTCTATTTTATGCCGCACGTGATTGCCGATTTTGTCAAAGACCGGCCAGAGGTGAATGTGTCGATGATGATGCGCAGCTCGATGATTGTGCATGACTGGGTGGCGGCGCAGCAGTATGACATCGGCTATGCGGAAATGCCGAAGGAGCGGGATTCGATCAATGTCGAGCCGATCCGGCTCAAAGGGGTCTGTGCGGTGCACCGGGATCATCCGCTGGCCGGAAAAGCGGTGATCACCCCGGCTGATCTTGATAACGTGCCGCTGGCGACCCTGTTTGCCCAGCACCCGACCAGTGAGCTGGTGCGCTTTTTATTCGAAGAGCAGGGCGCTCGTTACCATCCGCGGTTCGAACTGCAAAATTACATCTCCGGCTTTGAATTCGTTGAGCATCAGCTGTGCTGCTCGATTTGCGATCCTATGAGTGCGGCCAGCTATACCATCAGTAAATCCGGCCAGGGCGCCGTGGTGTTTCGTCCGTTTGCGCCGGAGGTGATTTTTGAACACGCCATCATTACCCCGTCGCACAAACCCTTGTCCCGCCTGGCGCAGGCGTTTGTGGATCATATCTATGCCGGGCTGAGAAATGCCGGTCTGGAGGAATATCTCGCGCCGGGATCCAGCACCGGATTCTAGCGCCTGATTCTCGCGACAAATGATGCTTGCGACCGGGTGCCACCAGCACTGCAAGACGTGAGGTTGCTCGCGTTCCGTACAGAGGGAGTCCGCAACATTCATCGTGCGGACCCTGCCTGCTATTTCTGAAATCACATCTCAGTGAAGCATGTTTCTGTGCTCATTATATGCACTCAAGGTCATCAGAGGCCCGTCCGGTTGGGTTTGCGGCGCGGTGATGTGCCTGCCACAGGGGCGCAGCGGGATGTCTTTTAAATAAGACATTTTTTGGGATTTTGACAAGGCATCATGACCTGAATTGTTGATAATGTGATGATGGTTCTAACCATTTACATTTATTTAACTAATGATACCCAGAGCGTTGAAACTCTTCGGTAATCGCCCTAAATTAGGTTCAAATCACGTTAGCCGGACAGGATGTCAAGCCGTGTTTCGAGTATTAATTCTACTTTATATTGCTGTTTATTCAGGCTTTTCCATTGCGGAAACTGCCGTTGTCGATGATGAGCGAATGATTCGTTCACTGATTGCCCGCGGGGTGATCTGCCAGGGACTGACCGCGCACGAACAGCAACAGGCGCTGCAAATCTACCTCAATCAAAAACATCGTCGGCAAAAATCCCCGGTTGGAATACCTGATCAAGATTTGTCTGAAAAACAAGGCATTGATTGCATCGGCCGTGCGCAGCTTGAGCAGCAGCGCAAACCAACCCCCAATTCGGGCTAACCGTCCAGATTATTACCAGGTTTTACTTTTTTCAGTTTCGCTACGGCGAAATCGGGTTGCTGCACCTTCAAGACAGCACAACATTATCATTGATAAAAGGAATAATAATGATAAGCATAAAAAGAACTGCAATCGCAACGTCACTGATTGCTTTGCTAGGAACGGTGTCTGCCCACGCGGCAACGCCTGCGGACTTGGCCATAGCCAATGAAGAGAAGCTGATCGAGATGCTGATCCAGCGTGGGGATATCGCCCCTGACGCGACGAGCCAGCAGAAGCAGCAAGCGCTGGAAGCTTACCTGGCCAAGAAGGCCAACAAAGGCTTTCATGGGGATGCGCAGTTTGACAAGCAGGCGCTGCTTAACCGGGCCAATGTGCTGAAGCAGATGAAAATGCCGGGTCATGCCCATGGTCCGAGTATCTTCGCGCTGGATCTGAGCCAGAAACGCACCGACAAAGTGCTGGCGCTGCTGGTCGATTTCCCGGATCTGCCGTGGGATGACAATCGCCTGACCTCAGAGCATACCGAAATGCTCTATGACAGTTATTCGAACGAGCACTACCAGAACCTGCTGTTCTCCGGTGAGGGATACACCGGCCCGAACGGCGAGAATCTGATCTCGATGCGTCAGTATTACGAGCAGGAATCCGGCAATACATACAGCGTGTCCGGCCAGGCTTTCGGTTGGTACCGGGCGAGCCAGAACGCGGCGTATTACGGCGGCAACTCGCCGACCACAGACAACGATCTGCGGGCGCAGGATCTGGTGCGGGAAGCGCTGGATCAGCTGGCCAAAGATCCGAATATCAATCTGGCCGATTACGATATCGAAGATCGCTACGACTATGACGGTGACGGGAATTTTCGTGAGCCGGATGGCGTGATTGACCACCTGATGGTGTTCCATGCGTCGGTCGGTGAAGAGGCCGGTGGCGGGGTGCTGAATGAGAACGCAATCTGGTCCCACCGCTTCAACCTGGGTCAGCCGCATATCCTGACCGGTACATCGAGCCAGGTCCCGGGCCGGTTCAACGGTCAGTACGCGGCATTTGACTACACCATTCAGCCGATTGATGCCGCAGCCGGGGTATGTGCCCACGAATACGGCCATGACCTGGGTCTGCCGGATGAGTACGACACCAAGTACACCGGGCAGGGCGAGCCGGTCTCTTACTGGTCGATCATGTCTTCGGGCAGCTGGGCCGGTCAGATTGGCGGGACGCAGCCGACTGCATTCAGTGGCTGGGCGAAAACCTTCCTGCAATCGGCCATCGGTGGCAACTGGATCCTCGACAGCACCTTGTCGCTGGAGGAGCTGAAAGGCCAGTCGCATACCATTACCCTGTCCGAAACCGTCAATAATGACGCCATGAACCTGGTGCGCATTAATCTGCCGCGCAAGCAGGTGGACGGGGTCGCACCGTTTGCCGGGGACTACCAGTTCTATTCGCAGAAAGGTGACGATCTGCGTACCAGCATGAGCCGCGAAATCACCCTGCCGTCGGCCGGTCGGATCTCGCTGGACTTTAAAGCCTGGTTCCAGATAGAAACTGATTATGACTTTGCCCGCGTGCTGGTCAACGGCCAGCAGATCGCCGGTTCAATCACCACCATGAACGATCCGCTCAATACCGGTCTGGTGCCGGCAGTGACCGGCTCGTCCGAAGGCTGGACCGATGCCAAGTTTGATCTGACCCCGTGGGCCGGACAGACCATCACCCTGAGCTTTGACTACATCACCGATGGCGGTCTGGCCGAAGAAGGTTTCTACCTTGATCAGATGACGGTGACGGCCGATGAAAGCGTGGTGTTCAGCGCGGATGCGGAAACCGAAGATCAGTTTGTCTTTACCGGTTATACCCGCAATCAGGGTTTCCACGAAGCTGATCAGTATTACCTGCTGCAATGGCGTAGCCATCAGGATGTCGATCAGGGTCTGGCGAACATCAAGCGCATGGGTCAGCTGATGACCTTCGAGCCGGGCCTGATTGTGTGGTATGTCGATGAGTCGATGACCGACAACTGGGTCGGCGAGCATCCGGGCGCAGGCTGGCTGGGTGTGGTGGATGCCGATCAGGCAACTCTGAAATGGTCACAAACCGGCGAGCCGGCGACCACCCGCTACCAGGTTCGCGATGCGGCATTTTCATTGCAGGATCAGGCCCCGCTGCGTCTGGTCAACAATGATGATGTGCTGGAAGATCCGAGCCTGATTGCCAATGCATCGTTCAACGATGGCGCCGACTACACCTCACCGGAGATCCCGGATGCTGGTCGTCAGCTGGCGCAGTTCGGCATTTCGATTGATGTGGTGCGCCAGGCGGACGATAACCGCTACGGGGTGATCCGGATTTCTGCCGAAGCAGACAATGCCGCGCCGGAAGCGAACTTCACGTATCTCTCTCGTCACAAGCGTGTTGATTTCGTCAACCAGAGCCTGGACAGCGACGGTGAAATCACCGGCGTGCAGTGGGACTTCGGTGACGGTGCCACCAGCACCGAGGCGAATCCGTCGCATCGTTATCAGCATTTCGGTCGTTATACCGTGACCCTGACCGTCACCGATAATTCCGGCGCGACCAGCTCTACCCAGCAAGTGGTTGAGTTAGAGCCGCGTAACCAGAAGCCGGTTGCCGAAGCGGGTTATTTCAACCTGGGCCGGATGGCAATGCTGTGGTCGGAAAGCAGTGACTCGGATGGCCATATTGTCGACACCAAGTGGGTTTTCCCGGACGGCAGCGTGCAAAAAGGCGGGGTGGCTTTCCATCTGTTTGAGCAACGCGGCAAACAGAAAGTACAGCTGATTGTCACTGACAATCAGGGCAAGAAAGCCCGCAAGACGATTATCTTGGATATCTAACTTTGCTCTGGAGAGCGCATCGCGATCGATGCGTTCGCTTGAACGTCAAACCGGCCGACCAGGCCGGTTTTTTTTGCTGTCGACAATCTGCTTGTTCGGCCCCTATTTTTGCGGTCTCTTTTCTGGCTATTCCTCACATTGTCGACAATATAGACCAAGGTCTAATTCAAACTGTTAACAATCCCCCTTGATTGAACGCATTTTAAGCGCTATTTTTGTTCTTAAGTTAAGCAATTGTTGACAGTTATGATGAAAGAACAAGCCGTCGCCTTATGCGATGTCGACAATCACGTTGAGCCAGCGGGGGAAGCATCGTCCCTTTCGATGGCTGCGGCCAAGGAGCTGACCAAGTCGGAGAATCTGACCGAGCAGCTGATTGATTTGATTGTTAAAGGACAGTTTGCCGCCGGCAGTAAGATCTCTGAGCCGGAACTGGCACGCCGTTTCGGCGTTAGTCGCGGCCCGCTGCGCGAAGCCATGATGCGGGTGGAATCCCTCGGTCTGGTAGAGCGGGTGCCCCATGTCGGCGCACGGGTGATTGCCCTGAGCCGGGAAAAACTGGTCGAGATCTACGCGGTGCGCGAAGCGCTGGAAGGGATGGCGGTGCGCCTGGCCTGCCAGCATATTACCGATGCCGAAATTGAGGCCCTGCAGCAGTTGCTGGATACCCACCAGCAGCACATCGAAGAGGTGGAAGGGGCGTCCTATTTCCACCAGCAAGGGGATTTCGACTTTCATTACCGGATCATCCAGGCCAGCCGCAACAGCACCCTGATCGGTCTGCTGTGTGACGAGCTTTATCATTTGCTGCGGATGTACCGCCATCAGTCCCAGCGCTCGCACTCCCGTCCGGAGCAGGCGCTGACCGAGCATTTCCACCTGCTGTCTGCCCTGCGTGAGCGGGATGCCGAACTGGCCGAAATGCTGATGCGCCGACACATCATGCGCAGCCGATTGTTAATCGAACAACAACTCACTGAGGACAAGGAGAACGTATCATGAGTCCAGGAAAACACTTCCGCCAGGCCGTTGCCACCAGCCAGCCATTGCAGGTGGTCGGGACCATCAACCCGTACTGCGCCATGATGGCGGAGCAGGTGGGTCACCAGGCTATTTACCTCTCCGGCGGCGGGATTGCCAATGCCTCGTACGGCTTGCCGGATCTCGGCATCACCACCCTCAACGATGTGCTGGAAGATGTCCGTCGCATCACCGCGGCTTCAAGCCTGCCGCTGCTGGTGGATATTGATACCGGCTTTGGCGGCGCTTTCAATATTGCCCGGACCATTAAAGAGATGGAGCGTGCCGGTGCCGCGGCAGTCCACATGGAAGATCAGGTGGCGCAGAAGCGCTGTGGTCACCGCCCGAACAAAGCAATTGTCAGCCAGGATGAAATGGTCGATCGGATCAAGGCGGCGGTCGATGCCCGCGTGGATCCGGATTTTGTCATCATGGCGCGTACCGATGCGCTGGCTGTCGAAGGGATGGACGCGGCGATTGAACGGGCGATTGCCTGTGTCGACGCCGGGGCCGATATGATTTTCCCCGAAGCGATTAATACGCTGGAGCAGTACAAGCAGTTTGCCGATGCGGTGAAGGTGCCGATCCTGGCCAATATCACCGAGTTCGGTCAGACCCCGCTGTTCAGCCGTGAAGAGCTGGCCGAGTGCGGTGTCGACATGGTGCTGTATCCGTTGTCGGCGTTCCGGGCGATGAATCAGGCGGCGCTTAATGTGTATCAGCATCTGCTCAAAGACGGCCATCAGCGCAACGTGGTCGATCAGATGCAAACCCGTGAGCAGCTCTACCATTATCTTGGCTACCATGATTATGAGAAGAAGCTCGACCAGCTGTTTGATCAGCAAAAGGGCGAGTGATGCAACGCTGAACGGCAGGGAGTCGCCGTTCGGTCGCTAAAGCGAACAATGAAATGGAGAGAAGGTGTGACGAGTTGCTTTGCCCTGGGGCGTGCGGCTCGCAGTGTCCGCCTTGTCAGTCCTCCGCAGCAAGACCCGCAACGCCGCGCGTTGCGAAGACCAGATTAATTATTTTGATAACAAACCAAACGCTGGAAACAGTCATTGCCTGATGATCAAAGCGAGGGCGATCAGCCGTCGCAACGGAGACTCAGGCGTTGGATAACGTGAACAAATAAGGAGTCTGCTATGACTGCGTTAGCCGTAGCTGATAAGGAAAAGGATAACAAACAATTAGGTGGTGCCGGTCTGCGTGGCCAGAGCGCCGGGACAACAGCGCTGTGTACCGTGGGTAAAAGCGGCACCGGGCTGACCTACCGTGGCTATGACATCACGGATCTGGCCCATCATGCCGAATTCGAAGAAGTGGCGCATTTGCTGTTGAAAGGCAAGTTGCCGACCCAGGCCGAGCTGGACGGCTACAAGCAGGTGCTGAAACAGGCCCGTGGTCTGCCGCCGGCGCTGTGTCGGGTGCTGGAAGAAATCCCGGCCGATGCCCATCCGATGGATGTGATGCGGACCGGGTGCTCGATGCTGGGCAACCTGGATCAGGAGCTGGACTTTTCCGAGCAGGAAAGCAAGACCGACATCCTGCTGGCGATGCTGCCAGCCATGATCTGCTACTGGTACCGCTACAGCCACGATGGGGTGCGGATTGATACCGCCAACAGCGATCAGGACAGCATCGGTGGCTATTTCCTGGAAATGCTGACCGGCAAAACGCCATCTGAGCTGCACAAACAAGTGATGCACTGTTCGCTGGTACTGTATGCCGAGCATGAGTTCAACGCTTCGACCTTTACCGCCCGGGTGTGTGCCTCGACCCTGTCGGATCTGCACTCGTGCATTACCGCGGCTATCGGTAGCCTGCGCGGCCCGCTGCACGGCGGTGCCAACGAAGCGGCGATGGAAATGATCGAGCAGTGGCAGACGCCGGATGAAGCGGAAGCCGGGATCATGGACATGCTGGCGAAGAAAGAGAAAATCATGGGCTTTGGTCACGCGATTTACCGTGAGTCCGATCCCCGCAATGCTTTAATTAAAGCATGGTCGGAAAAACTGGCTGCCGATGTGGGTGACACCCGTCTGTATGCGGTGTCCGAGCGGGTAGAGCAGGTGATGAAGCGCGAGAAAAATCTGTTCTGTAACGCCGATTTCTTCCACGCCTCGGCCTATCACTTCATGGGGATCCCGACCAAGCTGTTCACGCCGATCTTTGTGATGAGTCGGGTGACGGGCTGGGCCGCTCATGTGTATGAGCAGCGCGCCAACAACCGCATCATCCGCCCGAGCGCCGACTACGTCGGGCCGGAGCCACAAGCGTGGCTGCCCATCGAAGCGCGGAAATAACACGCTGCAGCAGACTCCGCCCAAGGAGTCCCGCCAATCCCTCCCCCCGGCGCAGATGGCCGGGGGGAGCATCAAGATCTGAACGTCGCCTGAAAGCGTCTGTGAGCATAAGACTCACGGAGGGAAGCAATGAAGATAAACACCCAATACCGTAAGCCGCTGGCCGGCAGCGGACTCGATTTTTTTGATACCCGGGAAGCCGCCAATGCGATTGCACCCGGGGCCTACGAGACACTCCCCTACACCTCACGCGTGCTGGCCGAACAGCTGGTTCGACGCTGCGATCCGGACAGTCTCACGGAGAGTTTGAAGCAACTGATTGAGCGCAAGCGCGATCTGGATTTCCCCTGGTATCCGGCGCGCGTGGTGTGCCATGACATTCTGGGCCAGACCGCCCTGGTTGATTTGGCGGGCCTGCGCGATGCCATCGCCGAGCAAGGTGGCGATCCGGCCAAAGTGAACCCGGTGGTGGAAACCCAGCTGATTGTCGATCACTCCCTCGCGGTGGAGCACGCCGGGTTTGACCCGGATGCGTTTGACAAGAACCGCGCCGTCGAAGAGCGCCGCAATGAAGACAGGTTTCACTTCATCAACTGGTGTAAAACCGCGTTTGAGAACGTCAGCGTGATCCCGGCCGGGAACGGCATCATGCACCAGATCAATCTGGAGAAAATGTCGCCGGTGATCCAGGCCAAGGACGGGATTGCCTATCCCGATACCTGTGTCGGGACCGACAGCCACACCCCGCATGTCGATGCGCTGGGGGTGATCGCCATTGGGGTCGGGGGCCTCGAAGCCGAAACCGTGATGCTGGGCCGCCCGTCCATGATGCGCCTGCCGGATATCGTCGGGGTCAAACTGACCGGCCAACGTCAGCCGGGCATTACTGCCACCGATATTGTGCTGGCCTTAACCGAGTTCCTGCGCAATGAGCGGGTGGTGTCCTCGTATCTGGAATTTTTCGGCGAAGGGACCCAAGATCTGACGATTGGCGATCGGGCAACGATTTCCAATATGACCCCGGAATATGGTGCCACCGCCGGGATGTTCTACATCGACGAGCAGACCATTAACTACCTCAAGCTGACCGGTCGTGATGACGCGCAAGTCAAGCTGGTGGAGCAATACGCCAAGCAAACCGGTCTGTGGGCCGATGATCTGCAAAGCGCGGTTTACGAGCGGGTATTGGAATTTGATATCTCGCAAGTGGCGCGCAACATGGCCGGTCCGTCGAACCCGCACCGACGTCTGCCGACCGCAGAGCTGGCCTCGCGGGGCATTGCCGGTCCGTGGGAAGAAAAAGCCGGTGAGTTGCCGGACGGCGCTGTGATTATTGCCGCCATTACCTCCTGTACCAATACCAGTAACCCGCGCAACGTCGTGGCCGCCGGGCTGGTGGCCAAGAAAGCCAATGCACTGGGGCTGGTGCGCAAGCCTTGGGTGAAAACCTCGTTTGCACCGGGATCGAAAGTCGCCAAGCTGTACTTAGAAGAAGCTGGCCTGCTGCCGGAAATGGAAAAACTGGGCTTCGGAATTGTCGGTTATGCCTGTACCACCTGTAACGGCATGAGCGGCGCACTGGATCCGGAAATTCAGCAAGAAATTATTGAACGTGATCTCTACACCACTGCGGTCCTTTCAGGCAATCGCAACTTCGATGGCCGGATCCACCCGTACGCCAAGCAGGCGTTCCTGGCCTCGCCGCCGCTGGTGGTCGCCTATGCGCTGGCAGGCTCGATCCGTTTTGATATCGAGCGCGATGCGCTGGGCACAGACCCGCAGGGCAATCCGGTCTACCTTAATGACTTGTGGCCAAGCGACGAAGAAATTGATGCGGTGGTCGGCCAGTACGTTAAGCCGGAGCAATTTAATCAGGTCTATATCCAGATGTTCAAGCTGGATGACGAGGCGCGCAACAGCAACCCGCTGTATGACTGGCGTCCGATGAGCACCTATATCCGCCGTCCACCGTACTGGGAAGGCGCGCTGGCCGGGGAGCGGACCCTGTCGGGGATGCGTCCGCTGGCGATCCTGGGCGACAACATCACCACCGACCACTTATCGCCGTCCAATGCGATTCTGGCGTCCAGTGCGGCCGGGGAATATCTCGCCACCATGGGCTTGCCGGAAGAGGACTTTAACTCCTACGCCACCCACCGCGGCGATCACCTGACCGCGCAGCGGGCGACGCTGGCGAATCCGAAACTGTTCAACGAAATGGTCAAAGACAACGGCGAAGTCGTGCAGGGCTCGCTGGCGCGGATTGAGCCGGAAGGCAAGGTGACGCGGATGTGGGAAGCGATTGAAACCTACATGAACTGCAAGCAGCCGCTGATCGTGGTGGCCGGGGCCGATTACGGTCAGGGCTCGTCTCGCGACTGGGCCGCTAAAGGGGTACGTCTGGCCGGGGTTGAAGCCATTGTCGCTGAAGGATTCGAGCGCATTCACCGCACCAACCTGGTCGGTATGGGCGTGCTGCCCTTGCAGTTCAAAGCCGGGGTTAACCGCAACACGTTAGCACTGGACGGCACCGAGCTGTACGACGTGGTCGGTGAGATCACCCCGGGCGCCGAGCTGGCACTGGTGATCACCCGTGCTAACGGCGAAAAAGTCGATGTGCCGGTCACCTGTCGTCTCGACACTGCCGATGAAGTGCATGTCTATGCTGCGGGCGGCGTGTTGCAGCGCTTCGCGCAAGACTTTCTGGCCAAGTAAAGGGGGCATCATGACAAGGAGTGTATCTGCGTCTCAGGTTAAAGTGCCCGCCACCTATATGCGTGGCGGCACCAGCAAAGGCGTATTTTTTAGTCTGGAAGATCTCCCGCCGGCGGCTCAGGTGCCCGGCGAAGCTCGTGACCGCCTGCTGCTGCGAGTGATTGGCAGCCCGGACCCTTACGGCAAGCAGATTGACGGCATGGGCGGTGCGACCTCGAGCACCAGTAAAACCGTGATTGTCTCCAAAAGCGAGCGTGCAGATCATGATGTGGATTACCTGTTCGGTCAGGTGTCGATTGATCAGCCGTTTGTCGATTGGAGCGGCAACTGCGGCAATTTGTCGGCGGCGGTCGGCCCGTTCGCGATCCATGCCGGTTTAATCGCCAGAGAGCGTTTGCCGGAAAACGGGATTGCGACGGTGCGGGTGTGGCAGGTCAATATCGGCAAAACCATTGTGGTGCATGTGCCGATCGTCAAGGGTCAGGTGCAGGAGACCGGGGCTTTTGCGCTCGACGGGGTCACGTTTCCGGCGGCTGAGATTCAGGTCGACTTTATGGATCCGGCCGATGGCGAAGGGTCGATGTTTCCGACCGGGAATGTGGTCGATACGCTGGAGGTGCCGGGCGTCGGCACCTTCAGTGCCACGCTGATCAATGCCGGGATCCCGACCATTTTTATCGACGCCGAAGTGATTGGGTTCACCGGCACCGAACTGCAGGATGACATCAACAATGATGAACAAACGCTGGCAATGTTCGAGCAGATCCGGGCTTACGGCGCGTTGAAAATGGGGCTGATTGAGCGGCTGGAAGAAGCGAAGAGCCGTCAGCATACGCCGAAAATTGCTTTTGTGTCCGAGCCGAAAACCTATGTGTCGTCGAGCGGTAAGCCCGTTGCGGCTGGAGACGTTGATGTGCTGGTGCGGGCGTTGTCGATGGGCAAGCTGCACCACGCGATGATGGGGACCGCCGCAGTCGCGATTGCCTCAGCGGCCTGTGTCCCGGGAACCCTGGTGAATATCGCAGCCGGCGGCGGTGAGCGAGAGTCGGTGACCTTCGGCCATCCGTCCGGCACCTTAAAGGTGGGGGCAAAGGCGCGGGTTGTGGGTCAGGATTGGGTGGTGGAAAAAGCCATCATGAGCCGTAGTGCACGGATCCTGATGGAAGGATTTGTCCGGGTGCCCGCCGAAGTGGTGGCTTGAGCGCGTTTGGAGATGAGCAATCTCATACCAATCGTAGTAAATAACTGGTCATCCTAGCTTGTTAAAACGCTCGATAACTGCGTTAGAATTTTTGATTGTAGAATAACTACTTATCGAAAAATTCTGCCTTGTTCTCAAGCATTTTTCCTGCGCTATTTCTGATCACTTACTTACTGTGATTGGTATCAGGACATACTGGAGGAAGCAATATGTCTGCATATCAGGAAGCATTTGATTTATCGGCCGCAGAGCCGGAAGTCTTTTGGAAGCAGCAGGCCGAGAATCTGGCTTGGTTTCAATTTCCACAAACAATTTTGAGTCAGGACGAACACGGCATTGAGCGCTGGTTTGCTGACGGTGAACTGAATACGGCCTATCTGGCGCTGGACCACCATGTGGCGCAGGGCCGGGGCGATCAGACGGCGCTGATTTACGACTCGCCGGTCACCGGGCAGAAAGCTCGCTATACCTACCGGGTGCTGCGGGATCAGGTCGCCAAAGTCGCCGGGATGCTGGCCGGACTCGGCGTCGAGAAAGGCGATCGTGTGGTGATTTACATGCCGATGATCCCGGAAGCGGCGATGGCGATGCTGGCGTGTGCCCGGCTGGGCGCGATTCACTCCGTCGTGTTCGGCGGTTTTGCTCCCAACGAGCTGGCGGTGCGGATTGAAGATGCCGAGCCGAAAGTGGTCATGACTGCCAGCTGCGGGGTGGAAGTGAGCAAAGTGATCCCCTACAAGCCGATGGTCGATCAGGCGGTGATGGACAGCCGCTGGAAGCCGGCGCATGTGGTGGTTTATCAGCGCAAGCAGTGCTTGGCGGACCTGCATCATGAACGGGATAGAGACTGGTCGGCCCTGATGCAAACGGCGACGCCTCACGATTGTGTCCCGGTCAAAGCGACCGATCCGCTTTACATTCTCTATACTTCGGGCACCACCGGCAAACCCAAAGGCGTGGTGCGGGATAACGGCGGCCATGCGGTGGCGATGCACTACAGTATGTCGACAATTTATAACGTCGACCCGGGCGATGTATTCTGGGCGGCCTCGGATGTCGGCTGGGTGGTCGGCCATTCCTACATTGTGTATGCCCCTTTGATTTATGGCTGCACCACCATCATGTATGAAGGCAAACCGGTCCGAACCCCGGATCCCGGCGCGTTCTGGCGGGTTTGTAATGAGTACGGTGTGCGGGTGTTGTTCTCGGCCCCGACAGCGTTTCGGGCGATCAAGAAAGAAGATCCGGACGGCACCTTCCTGCAGGATTATCCGATGGTCAACCTGACCACGATTTTCATGGCTGGCGAGCGGCTGGATCCGCCGACGCTGGAGTGGGTCGAGGCCAAAACCGGACGCCCGGTGGTGGATCACTGGTGGCAGACCGAAACCGGTTGGGCGATTGCCGGCAATCCGCTTGGTCTGGAGCGCTTTGCGGTCAAACCCGGCTCAGCCACGAAACCCGTTCCGGGTTATCAGGTTGAGGTGCTCAACGAGCTGGGCGAGGCGCAACCTGCCAATACGCAAGGCTATATCGCGATCAAGCGCCCGTTGCCGCCGAGCTGCCTGCCGACGGTGTGGCGCAATCACGACCGGTTTGAGTCCGGTTATCTGAGCCAGTTTCCGGGCTACTACGTCTCTGGTGACGGCGGTTATATCGATGAAGACGGCTACCTGTTCGTGATGGGCCGGATTGACGATGTGATCAACGTGGCCGGGCACCGGCTCTCGACCGGGGAAATGGAAGAAGTGGTCGGCAGCCATGAAGCCGTCGCCGAATGCGCGGTGATCGGGATCCATGACGAGCTGAAAGGTCAGCTGCCGCTCGGGCTGGTGGTGCTCAAAGACGGTTTTGTCTCGGAGAACGGCAATATTGAGCAGGCGCTGTTGCAGAAAGTGCGGCAGGAGATTGGCGCGGTGGCGTGCTTTAAGCAGGCCATCATCGTCGACCGGTTGCCGAAAACCCGCTCCGGTAAGATCCTGCGCCGGGTGATCCGCCAAATTGCCGATGGCGAGCAGTACGTGGTGCCCTCAACCATTGATGATCCGTCCTCCCTGGACGAGCTGGCCCGGGTGCTGGAATAACCCGCTTCAAGCGCCAGTGACAGCAAAGCGGCAAGCCCTGAGCTTGCCGCTTTACAATGTAAACCGCCTGGATTCAGTCGCGTCTTACAGCAGGTCATGCGGCCTCTTTGATGGCTTTAAAATGAAAATGCTCAAGGGAGTGTTTCTCCGTCGACGCACAACAGTCCTTGGGTGACAGCTGCCGGTAACCAGAGCATCAGCCGGGTATAGATATCGCCGGTGTTGAGGCCTTCTGATTGTGCCGCGGCATGAACGGCTTCGTTGAGCCCGGCGGATTGCTGACAGGCAGTGAGCAAAGCATGCTGCCAGGGCGTCAGCTCGACCGTGGTCAGCTGATAGTTGACCCGCGACAAGGCCAGCCAGTTTGCAGCGGATTCGGGTATGGTCAGTGCTGCTGATGTCAGCTCGGGTGCGCCAGTTTGTGGCGACAATCCATCGGTTGAGTTCGCGGTATTCGCCCTTGCAGCCTCTTGCGCTGCTTCCAGCGCGCTCATCAGGGGCAGGACCGGGTATTCCAGCGCGAGCAGGCGCAGGCAAGGTGCGGGCGTCAGCCGGATTGGTTCGTGAAACAACGCCAACCCGTTCAACATTGGGGAAACGGAGAGCGGCTTTCCCTCAAATCCTTTGGCAAGGGCGACTTCAGCCCGGGCCCGTTCGACTTGTGCGATCTCCTGCGGCAGGACGAAAAAGGCCCGTTGCTCCGGGTTTAAATCGCCATCCGGCCGGGTCTCGGCCAGAAAGCGCGGAAAATCCCGGCCTAAATCATACAAACTACGATGACTGGAAGGCCGACTGACAATATAGGCCTTGGCAAAGTCATGAAACACCTTCTCTCCCATAAATGCAGCCAGGATCCGGTATTCGGCCTGAAGACACTCGACCAACCGCATTACATACCCGGCGGCATAGATATCCAGGCGCCTGAGCGGACTTGCCAGTGATCGTGCTTGTGCTTCAGCAATAGATATGGAAGTGTCGCCTGCCGTCGGCTCCTGAGGTTGGGTGTGTCCTGGCGGTTCCAGCCTGCGGTTACCTTCGTTTGGGTCCGCCAAATAAGATTCCGGCGGCAGGTGAGTGGCTTGGGTCGCCGCCATTACTTTCTGGCGCAGATCCCCGCGCACCGCCAGGATGGTCATCAGCCATTGTTGGGATTGTTGTAACGTTGGATGCGCCATCAAGATACCTATCGAACAATCGGGGTTGAAATCGCTGCACCAGCCGGGGTTGCCTGAGACACACTCGGGGCGTTTTCCGGCAGCCGGCCCTGGGCAACACCGCGGGCTTTATCTAGCTCCCGGACCAGCTCTGGGAAGTCAGGAATATTGGCATCCCATTCCAGCAAGGTGGCCGTCCCGCCGGTTAGTGCAAGTGCCCGTTGGTAGAGCTGCCAGACTTGGGCCGGGACGGGCTGATCATGGGTATCAATCAGGCAGTCGCCCACCTCGGTCGGTCCGGCCAGGTGCATTTGGACAATGCTGTCATGGGGCAGGGATTCGATGTAGGTCACGGGATCGTAGCCGTGGTTATAGGCCGACACATAGACATTGTTGACATCGAGCAGCAGCCCGCAACCGGTTTGCCGAACCAGTTCGGCCAGAAAATCCCATTCGCTGTAGCTGTTCTGTCGAAATTCCAGGTAGGTTGACGGATTTTCCAGGATCAGCGGACGTTGCAGGCGCTCTTGTACATCGTGGATCCGCGCCGCGACATGACGCAGACTTTCCGCGGTCAGCGGCATCGGCAACAGATCATGGCTGTTGATGCCGAGGGCCCCGGTCCAGCACAAGTGATCGGATATCCATGCCGGTTCGATGTCATCCGCCAGAGCTTTGAGTTTGCCGAGATAGATTTCATCGAGGGGATCGCTGCTGCCGAGATTCATCGATACCCCGTGCATGACCACCGGACGCCGGGCACGGACCTGCTCCAGCACGTGGCGGGCATAACCGTAGTTGTCGATGAAGTTCTCGCTGATGATCTCAAACCAGTCAACGGACCAGTCGTCCTGCTGCATCAGGTAAGGAAAATGCTGGGTCCGTAAACCGACACCAAAGCCGAGGTTTTCCAGGCCCAGCCGGTTTGGCAATTGTGGCGCACCGGCTGAGGAGAAAAGGCCCCCCCGAGGGGAGCCTTGCTGAGATGGGTTGAACGTTTGGGTCATTGAGCCAGTCCTCAGGTTGACGGTGGCATGGCCAGGCGGATGTCACTCGGCTGCGGTGGCTCGGGGATTTCAATCTTGTCACCATGGATGGTTTTGGTGACTTTAATCAACCCTTTTGCCTCGCAATAGGCGCGCCAGGCGACATCATAGACAGCTTCTCCGGGCTGATAGGGCATGGCATCCACATACTGGACCACCGGTGGCAGCATGTCCCGGGCTTTGAGCTGCGGCCAACGGGTTTTCTCTGCCGGAAAGTCCGGGGCCGGACCAAAGGTATAAAGCTGCATCCGGTAATCGTTGTCAACCTGGTGCGGGAACAGCTGCGAGGCAGAAATCGGGACGGCACAGCCGCCAAACCCGCCGCACAGGTTGTCTGCCGGGGCACTTTTGAGCCCTTTCGCGGCGCTGCTGCTGCAACTGCCGCCGCCACTGGCACTTTGCACAAAGCCGCAGCCGCCCTGGGTTTTACACTCATTCGAGCCTTTACAGCTGTGATAGCTCAGGACGTTGGCACAGCTGTTCTCTGCTTCCTTACCTTCTGTGGTGCCTGTTTCCGGGTACATCGCCATTCCCTGGCAGGCATGATACAAGGTGCCCGATTGCTGGTTGGCGATCCCGGTAACCAGATCAGGACAGCGGCCGGTCACTGCCCAGCAGATCGAAATGCGATCGCCCGAGCCGCCCATCGCTGGTGACGGAAATTCCGCATCCGGTTCGGCCCAGTAACGGTTCAGTGCTGTGGTGATCCCCTTAATGGTGCCGACGGCAGCCTGACTGAACAGCTGATACGTGTTGTCTCTTTCAGCCACGCTGTTGAGGCGATTCAGGGCGTCGGCAATCGCTTCGGTCGACGGCAGGTTCGGTGCTCCGTCTTTACCGAGCATGTCGGCAGTCCAGGGGGTGTCCGGATGTTGCTGGTGCCACTGATCCCAGGTGAGGTAGTCCGGCTGGCTGATCAGGGTCTTCACTTGCTCGAATAATTCGAAGTGATCCTTATCGCCGTTTTCAAACCGGGCCTGGGCGGAGCCGGATGGCAGCGTTGTCTTATTGCCTTCATCATCATAGCCGGGATAGTCCAGGTTCAGGGCTTCTTTGTCGGGCTGGAAGCGTTGTTGGACCGCGTTTAACATATTGCTCTGGAACACCTTGACCCAGGATTGTTCTGACCATCGCTCAAGGATGTTTTTTACCACATCGGCGCCTTCGCCCTGATCGGTAATGGCATTGATGTTGTTGATGAGTTGAATCTTCACCTCATCCAGAGTGGGTCCAATGGTGGCATCTATGCCCGGATATTGCTGCATGTTACGCGGTGGTACATTGTTAAACTGATCCCGTTGCCCATTTTTAGCTGCCAGCAGATGCCCCAGAAGTGTGCTGCCATCGCTGTACTCGATTTCCAGATATTGCCAGTAACACAGGTACATATGCCCGATTGAACCGAACATGGGTAAATCATTTTCGGTCATGCTGGCACTGAACCAGTTATACGGCGCCTCTTCAAAATACTTGGCCGTTTCTGTCCCGCCGGCTTGTGTCACTTGCGGGTTACGCAGCATCTCCCGGGCGCGATCTTCGGTCTCTTCGATGGCCAGGAAGAGTTCAACCTGGGTTGAGTCCATGGCCCGCAGCGCGACTTTCAGCTGGCTCAAATCCGGATCGGTGCCCTTCCAGTCAGAAAAGTCCAGGATATGCGGGATCTGGCTGGTATTGTTGTAACACTGCCAACCGTTATCTTCGCTCTGGAGTGCACTGCTGGTGAACACTGGGGTAAAGCCCAACGTACTGGCCATATTGGATGCCAGTTGCAGGTGAAGCATTTCGGCGACAAACACACTGTAGACCTTGTTAAACACCTGTGCGTTGGTGGTCAGTGCCTCGCCCGCCGTGGGTGCCGAGCCCGGCCACCAACGCCCGGTATAAAGAGTACTGCCTTTGCTGTTAATTTGGTGCATGCCCTGCACCGAATACAACGCCGTCATATACAGCGGGATAGTAAACAGCTCGACATTAACGGCCGCCTGGGCAATCGCCTTCACACAGGCAATATCTGCCTGGAGGTACTTCACATCGCGTTGTTTGATATTCTCAATCTCGTTGCTTTGCATTGTCCTGTTCTCTTTTTGTGTGAAGAAACAGGACGCGCTCAGTCCTGTTTCCGGGGAGACAGGGAACGGCATCAGTACGGGGACGATGCCGGTAGGGCCCTGTATACGTTCCTTGGCTTGGAGGTACGGATGGACCCAAACTGCAAGATCGCGCCTTCGATTGATTAAAATATGAACTCCAGGTCATATATTGGCCAATTTAAGTTGTCCTGTTTTTGTGATGGGTACGGCTGTTTTCGTCTTGAAAGATCGACGTCTTTGGACGGGGTTAACGAAAAAAGCACTCCAGAGGGCTGTGACGCGGTTGCGACAGGGAAGGAAGCAGGAGGTGATCTGAAATGATGAGTTCGTATCGCCCCGATGTGATGTAAGGCGTGGTTTATGGTGCTGAACGCCCGGCCGGAAATTGAAAATCATCGGCAGCATCGGGATTGAACGACTGTGATCTTCTATCGGCCGGGTGGTTTTTAATGGCTGAGATTCAACCCTTTCAGAGTGTTACAGCACTTCGCCGTTGACACTCAGTTGCACATCGATGTTGCCTTTGACGGCGTTGGAGTATGGGCAGACGCTGTGGGCGGTGCGGATCAGGGTGATGGCCTGCGCTTGTGGCAGATCTACCGTGGCGGCCAGGCTGACGCTCAGGGCAAAACCGCCTTGCGCATTGGGGCCGATGCCGACCTGGGCGGAGACCGGTGCTGCTTTGAGGGCGATTTTGCCTTCGCGCGCCACGTGGAGTACGGCATTGGAAAAACAGGCGGCATAACCCGCGGCAAACAGTTGCTCCGGGTTGGTGTGCTCACCGCTGCCGCCCATTTCTTTCGGGTAGCTCAGGTTGACGTTGAGTTTGCCGTCGTCGGTGCTGGCTTGACCGTTGCGACCGGCAGAAGCTGTAGCGGTGGTGGTGTATAGCGTCGTCATGTGGACTCCTTTGTTTGGATTTGGTGAGTAATTTAAGTTGTGTGCAATTTAATTGCCTGCAATCTTAATTCGATCTTGCGGGTGAAGGCAAGTATATTGTGCGCAATTTATTTTTTGGTGAGTACATCACGATGACAGACAAGGGACGATCCCAGGGGCTATCACAAGAGCTATCACAAGAGCTATCACAAGAGCTATCACAAGCGCTGACACAAGGAAAAGCGTCTGATTTAGTGCTGGAAAAACAGGTCTGTTTCTCTCTCTATAGTGCGGCGAATGCGATGATCCGGGCTTATCGGCCGCTCCTGGCGGCGTTGGATCTGACTTATCCGCAATATCTGGTGATGATGGTGCTGTGGTCTGAAAACGGCATCAACGTGAAAGATCTCGGCACCCGGCTGCATTTGGATTCCGGCACATTGACGCCGCTGCTCAAGCGGCTGGAAGGCAAAGGTCTGGTCAGCCGCCGCCGCAGCGACAAAGATGAGCGGGTGCGTGTGCTGTATCTGACCGAGCAGGGCGATGCGTTGAAAATACAAGCGGAATCGATCCCGGCGGCAATTTTCTGCAAGAGCGCCATGCCGCTGGAGGAACTGATCGCACTGAAACAAAGCTGTGATCAGTTGGTCAAGAACCTGAGCTAGCGTTTGATGCCGGATACCGACGCATGAGCGCATCGGCCTGTCAACCGGTGCCGTGACGGGACATCCGGCAATAAAACTACGTTTTCGCGGTATTCTCTTCTATGGTTTGTGTAGGCATTGGTCGGTGGTGTGACGGCTGATGTACCTGTGGCGCGATGGTCTGAAAGGAGATTGTCATGGGATACAAGCATTTACTCCTGGCGGTGAATCTGGATGAGTACGCTGAATATCTGATCTCGAAAGCGGCAGAGCAGGCGCGGATTCACCATGCCTTGTTTAGCGTGATCCATATGGACCCGGATCTGGGCCACCTGGAAGTCGGTGTACGTGAATACGATGCAGTGAACATCGACGAAAGCGAGCACTATGCGTCGGTGGCGGCCATGAGGCGACTGCTGAAAGGCACCAATTATCCGCTGTATAAACACCTCTTCTACACTGGCTATCTTGAAGATCAACTGATCACCGCCATTTCGCAGTTCGAAGTGGATCTGCTGGTACTCGGCCATCACCAATGTAACCTGTTTCGCCAGTTGTTCCTCTCCCCGAGCGAGCCGCTGGTGCGCCAGATGCCCTGTGATTTGCTGTTACTGAAGCTCAACGATTAAGTCGTTGCTTTTATTGGCTGAGATCACGTCTCGGCGTGTCACCCCCTCGATAGTGATGACTTCATGGCATATGATGCACTGAGTTTTTTGAAGTGAGTGCAGGACATGAAGCCGGGTGAGACGGGATTAAAGCGGGTCTATGATGCGGCCTGTTATTCCATTCTGGGACTGAAAGCAGCCTGGAAGTATGAAGAAGCGTTTCGGATGGAGCTGGGGATCCTGGTTTTGCTCACGCCGGTGACGTTTTTCCTGCCGGTGAGCAAGCTGGAGCAACTGGCGCTGGTGGCCAGTCTGGTCCTGGTATTGATTGTCGAGTTGCTCAATTCGGCGGTTGAAGCCGTGGTCGATCGGGTGGGGGATGAATATCATGAGTTGTCCGGCCGGGCCAAAGATATTGGCTCGGCGGCGGTCTTTGTCTCGATGCTGCTGGCCGGGCTGGTCTGGGCGGTGATCCTGTTTTTCTGAATCTTGAATCTTGAATCTTGAATCTTGAATCTTGAACCTTGAACCTTGAACCCAGAATCTCGATCTCGGGCATTAGCGCCGGTATTGACCGGGGCCGGTATGTTGCAACGGCTGAAAACTGTCGGGGGAAGCGGCGGCCCACCATTCGGCGTAAGGGGTGGCATCCGGATCATCCAACAGCGCCCGGTAGGGCAGGAACTCTTTGATTTTATCCATGGTGGCAATCGCGTTGGGGCTGGTTCTGTGGTGCAGATGATGGGGACGCAGTTCGCTCGGATGCTCCAGGCCGATGGCCCCGATGAGCTCCCCGAGTCTTGCCAGCGTATTGCGATGGAAATTGGCGACCCGGATGGATTTGTCGGCCACCACCAGGCCGTGCTGCCGGTTCGGATTTTGCGTGGTGATCCCGGTCGGACACTTGTCGGTATGGCATTTTTTCGACATCACACAGCCGAGGCTGAACATAAACGCCCGAGCGGCATTGCACCAGTCGGCACCCAGCGCCAGATTGCTGGCAATTGAAAAAGCGCTGCAGACTTTGCCGCTGGCCCCCAGACTGACATGATTACGTAAGCCGGTCCCGACCAGCGCGTTGCGGGTCAGGATCAACCCTTCGCGCAGCGTCATGCCGAGATGATCGGAAAACTCTTCCGGTGCTGCGCCGGTGCCGCCTTCCGCCCCATCGACCACTATAAAGTCGAGCAGAATGTCGGTTTTCAGCATTGCCTTACAGATCGCAAACAGCTCCCAGGGGTGACCGATGCAGAGCTTAATCCCGACGGGTTTGCCACCTGAATGCTCCCGGAGCAAAGCGACAAATTCCAGCAGTTCAATCGGGGTCCGGAAGGCACTGTGGGCGGGCGGAGACACGCACGCCACGCCGACCGGGACATGCCGGGCAAGGGCGATTTCTTCGGTCACTTTGATGCCCGGCAAGACACCGCCGTGGCCGGGTTTGGCGCCCTGACTGAGCTTAATCTCAATCATCTTCACTTGATCGCGCCGGGCTTGTTTGGTGAATAATGCCAAGTCGAAATGACCGTTCTGATCTCGGCAGCCGAAGTAGCCGGTGCCGATCTCCCATACCAAATCGCCGCCGTGACGGCGATGATAAGAGCTGATCCCCCCTTCCCCGGTATCGTGATAAAACCCGCCGATGGCGGCCCCTTTGTTCAGGGCTTCAATGGCTTTCCCGCTGAGAGCACCGAAGCTCATCGCCGAGATATTGAGCAGCGACACGTCGTACGGCTGGCTGCATTGCGGACCGCCGACCCGGATCCTGAAATTGGTGTCTTCTATTTTTCGGGCACAAATCGAATGGGTGAGCAGTTCGTACTGGGTGTTGTAGAGATCCAGATCGGTACCGAAGGGTTGCGAGTCGACGGTATTTTTGGCGCGCTCGTAAACCAGCGAGCGTTGTTTGCGGTTGAAGGGACGCTCGCTTAAATCACTTTCAACGATGTATTGGCGTAAATAGGGACGGGACGTCTCAAACATCCAGCGGATATGCGCCACTAAGGGGTAGTTGCGCAGCAGGTTATGGCGGGACTGCATTAAATCCCATAGCCCGACGAGCGCCAGGGGGAGCAGCAAGATCAGGTACACCCGCCACTCGGGGTGTGCGAGGCTGCCGAAGCCGACCAGCAGCGTGAGCAGCATGATCAGGGCTAACAGGCCGTATCGGATGCACAAGTCCACGATCACTTTCATCTTCCCTCCTGCGGTCTACGCCGGGTCATGACTCTTCCCCGAAAAGCGAGGGGAGCGTAAATTCTAAGTTTGGCACAGTCCCCGGTGTTCGGGATGAAGTGGCGTAACTGGAGGGGAATCAGGCGGGCGAGCGGGATGAGTCGGAGCGGTGGGGGATTGTGAACGATGTGCCGGGCTCGCCTGTCACAAACCCGGCGGCGATCAGGTTTTTTCAATCCGTGAGATGGTCCAGCGGGTGTCGCATTGGCTGCAGCTCAGTTGGGCCTCGGTGAGGCTTTTTCCCGTCTGCTGCGTGTTATCCGACTGGCAGGCCGGACACTGGGTGCGACTCGGTGGACAGTTGAGATTCATACAGTGGTTGCTGTGATCGGCCGATTTGAGCATGGGTTGCTTACAATCAGGACATAGCATGTTCACTCTCCTTGAATAGTTATCTACTTCGTGCTTGATGGAATACCGGGGCTCGACGGCATCGCGGTGGCATCAATGACGCCTCTATAGACTCAGGATTTACGTTATTTCTGCATTGATCTTGGTCATTTTTGCCGCGATTTTCGCGTTTGGCACATCATTGACGTGTTGGGCTAAAGCCGGAGAATGCGCGGGGAGGGTGTGACTAATGGATTGAATCTATTCAATTTTATGAGACTTTATTCGACGGGTTTAACGGGAGCCGGGATCAGGGCGGGACGGATGGTTTTTGGGGGCATGGGCCAGATCCGGCTCGCCGCAATGACGCAGGATTTCGCCCCGGGCTTGATCGCGCAGTTGTACGGCAGCCTGCCAGTCCGCCCCGTTCGGGGCGATGAGCGGACTAAATCGCAGGTGGATCGGCCCACGGCGCGGGAACAGGGATTTGTCCCGCAGTTTGGAGCGGGTGCCGCAGATTGTGACCGGCAGGATCGGTAATCCGGCTTTGGCTGCGGCAAGAAATGCTCCCATATGAAATTCATGCAGCCCGGCCATCCGGTAGAGGGTGCCTTCCGGGAAGATCACCAAGGGTTGCTGCTCGGTTGCGCTGTCGGCGATGCGGCTGGCATCCACGAGCCCCTGCTCGACATCAAAGCGCTCGACGAACTCGGTGCCGAGCCGGGAGAGAAAAACCCGGGTCAGCGGGTTGTTGCGCAGCTCGGCCTTGGCGACAAATCGGCAGGGTTGCGGACAGGCCGCGATAAACGCCAGGCCGTCGAGATAACTGGCGTGGTTGGCAACGATGACGCAGGGTGTGCCGGGGCCGGGCAAGTGTTCCCGGCCATCAAGGGTCAGGTGTGTGCCACTGAGTCGCAGCAGGGCTCTGGCTCCGAAACGGGTCACGGCCCAGGCGCTTTTCGGGTTGGGCAGCAGCGCAACGGTTGTCCAGACTATGGGCGCCAGCACGGTCAGCAGCCCCCAGAGGTAACCGGCATAGGCGATATCGATACCGATCCGCCAGGCGCGGTGGAGCTGGGGCAGCATCGCCGCCCGGATCAGGCGCAGCGCCTGTTGCCAGACGGCCCGTTGCGGCTCGTGAAGGCGCTGGGTCTGATACAGGGATTTACAGGCGGCCCGGCGAATTTTGCCGCTGGAGGTTTTGGGAATGGTATGTGGCGGGCAGATCACCACATCATCGGCCGGGCTGCCGAGTAAATCCAGCGCCAGGGTGTTGATTTGCTGTCGGAGCGGCTCGGTCTGCGCCGGAGCATGCTGGCGGGATTCTGCCAGGATCACCAGCTTCTCGGTGCCGCTCTGGGGATCGTGGCTGGCAAAGGCGGCGGCGCAACCTTTGCGGATGTTGGGTAGCCGGCACACGGCTTCTTCCAGCTCATGGGGATAGATATTGCGCCCGGCGCGGATAATGATGTCTTTGCTGCGCCCGGTCAGAAACAGCTCGCCACCGATGGTAAAGGCGCGATCGCCGGTGGTCAGCCAGTCGCCGTGATACAGGGCTTGGGTTTTGTCCGGGTCGCGGTAATAGCCTTGGGTGGCAGACGGCCCTTTGAATTCCAGCTCGCCTTCTTCCCGATCCGGCAGCTCGCGGCCCAGCGCGTCGATGATCCGGATCTGATGGCCCGGTAGCGGGTAGCCCAGCCCGACCACCTGGATCGCCGTCGGATCATCGGGCGCGGCGGGCTCGGCTCGCCCGAGTCGCGCCATGGGATCGCGCTTGATCCGCTCGATACGCGGGGTTCGGGACAGGGACGGAAACGTCAGGCCAACCGAAGATTCCGCCAGGCCGTACACCGGTGACATGGTTTGCGGGCGAAAACCGTAAGGCGCGAAGCGCTCGGTGAAACGTCGCATGGTCGACGGGCTGACCGGCTCTGCGCCGTTCCAGGCCAGCCGCCAGTGGCTGAGATCCAGCCCGGCCAGCGCACTGTCATCGATTTTGTTGAGGCACAGCTCGTAGGCAAAGTTGGGGGCGGCCGATAGAGTGGCCCGATGGCGGTGGATGGCCCACAGCCACCGTTGCGGACGGGACAGAAACAGCAAGGGGGACATGATCACCAGCGGGATCGCATGATACAGGCTGCCCAGCCAGGCGCCGATCAATCCCATGTCGTGATAGACCGGCAACCAGCTCACAAACACATCGTCCGAGCTGGCCTGAACCACGCGACCCATGGCACGAATATTGGCCAGCAGATTGGCATGGGTCAGGGTGACGCCTTTGGGCAGCCCGGTACTGCCGGAGGTATATTGCAAAAACGCGATATCATCCGCCCGGGCATCACCGATATCAGCGCCTTTCGCTGCGGTTTGGTGAAGATCGGTGTGGGTGACCACAGCCTGAATACTGGGTACCTGGAGCCGCAGCAGCTGCGACAGCGGTTTGGCTTCGGGCACCGTGATCATCAGTTTGGCCCGTGCATTGTTCAAGATCGCGGCATGGCGCTTGAGGTGATCTTCGATCTGGCTGAGCCGGGCCGGGGGATAGATCGGCACCGGGATCGCCCGGGCATAGAGGATCCCGAAAAAACTGTAAAAGTAATCTTCACAGGTCGGCAGCATGATGGCGACGCAATCCCCCGGGGCGATCTCCCGCGCTTGCAGGGCCCGGGCGATGTGACGGGCCCGTTGCCGGAGCTGTTGATAGCTGATTTCGACCATCTGGTCGGCATCCTGGTAGACATACAGTTGCGGCCGATCCGGGTGTTGGTCGACATGCCAGTCCAGCATGGCTTGCAGGGTGGCAGCCCGGTGGGGCAGCGAGGCGACATGGCCCAGCTCGAACGGCTGGGTAAGGCGGGAGGAATCCTGCACCGCTCCGGCGTCCTGCGGCGCTGCGTGCTGAATGGCGCGCAGCAGGTCGGCGGGGGTTTCGATCTCGGCGATGGCTTGGGTCGGCAGGTTGACGGCAAATTGCTGCTCACTGCGCTGGATCAGCTCGGCCCGCGTCAGGCTGTCAAACCCCAGCTCCTGATCCAGTCGGGTCTTGAGCGTCAGCTCGTCATCCATCAGGGGGTGTTGGCGCATTTCCTCAGCCAGCGTGCGGATCAGCAACAGCACGTCGCGGGCCCGAACGGAGCCTGATGCCGATGTTGGCTTTGGAAAGCGGGGTTGCTGCGGGCCGGGAACCTCTGCCATCTCTTGCCTCTTAACTGACCGCATTGGGGAAGCTGCCAACGGGGTATCCGTGGACGACGGGTTAGTTTGAAGTGTAGCTAACGACGCGGAAATCGGCGGAAAATGCTGTTTCGTGGGGTGAGACAGGGGCGAAATTGCCTCGAACCGGCAGGACGAACTGCCGGCAGGCGTTCACGGGAGTACCGCGATCAGAGGCTGGGCTCCGTTTGCGGGTGTTCGAGGACGATGCGGTTACGGCCGCTGGATTTGGCCTGATACAGACAATGGTCGGCGCGGCGGATTAGCTCATGGATATTGGCCTCGGCGTTGACCATGCCCAGGCTGACGGAGTAACGCACGGTGTGGCCCATCAGTTCCAGCTCGGCACCGGCGACATCTTCCATCAGGGCGGCCAGGCGGCGCTCGAAGATTTGCGGCGAATTGCCGAACAACAGACAAAACTCCTCACCGCCGAAGCGGGCGACCAGGGCGTCTGAGAAGAAGCGCTTCAGACGCTGGGCCAGGTCTATCAGCACCATATCCCCGATGTGGTGGCCGAAGCTGTCATTGATGGCTTTGAAGTGATCGATATCCAGCAGAGCCAGGCAGCGCGGTCCCTGATGATGGCGCACCAGGGCGTGCTCAAAGAAATAACGCCGGTTCCAGCTCTGGGTCAGATAATCCTGGTTGGCCAGCCGGTACAGGCGGCGCTCAGAGTCCAGAATGTCCAGGGTGCTGTGCAAACGGCAGTAGAACTCTTCCTGGTTGAAGGGTTTCTTGAGATAGTCGTTCGCGCCGGCTTTGAGAAACTTGGCGGTCAGGGCGTGTTCATCACTGGCTGACAGGCCGATGGCGGCCAGCTGTCCGGTACGGTAGGTTTTGCGCAGCTCTTTAATCAGGCTGACACCGTCGCGCTCGGGCATGGCATAGTCAGTGATCACCAGGCTGATGTCCGGCTCCTGTTGGATCATGGTCAGCGCCTGCTTGCCGTTGGCCGCTTCAACCACCGTCAGGTACTGACGCTCGAGCAGGCTGCGCAGATAACGGCGGGCGGTGGCTGAATCATCCACGACCAGCACTTTGTGTTGCTTGTTACTTTCCAGGCGGTGCAGGATTGGAATGATGGAGGAAATACAGGCCGGGCTGTCTTTGGGAATGTAGTCAATGACGGTTTTAGCCAGCACTTTTTCCCGGGTCATTTCATCCATCAGGGCGGTGAGGACGATGACCTTGATATCAACGGACAGACAAAGATCGATGATCTCTCCATCCTGGCCGTCCGGCAGGCAATAGTCGAGAATGGCACATAAAAAGTCGGTTCCCTCATCCAGCACCTTTTCTGCTTCCGCAATGCTTTCTGTCAAGACAGGGGTAAAACCAGCCTTTCTGAGCTCCAATTCGATAATCCGTCGAAAGGCCCGGCTGTCTTCCACGACTAATACTTTCTGTTCCATTAACTACAACCTTCAGTGCGTAGCGAAGCGATGACGCTGAATAAGGGGCTTATTATGGTGGATTTTGATAATAGTTACAATTATTCGCCGAATTGGGAGCAACTTGGCATCGAATCGTGAAAAACCAATTGTACTCGATGAAGATTTGATATTTTATCCCGAGGTTGGCGTTCAGATAGATGAAACGGTTGAAAACTAAATTTTCGCATTCGTTAAATATAATTTACCTGTTTGTAATCAATAAGATGGTTTTGTTTCTTGTGTGTATGTCTGGGGAGAAAATAAAATTTCCGGCATCATCAAGGTTAATGATTATTTTATAAATAGGGTCGGTAGTTCTTATTTTTCAAAAATAATTGGTTTTATTTTCATATTTGAAATCTGGCTGGCAATGGCGGCCCGGTTTTCTATTTGACTGGCACTGAATGATGCCGGAATGGCGTTGTGCTCGTCTCTTCGCATCATCGATTTGAATGACGGATTTGAGTCACGGGTTTGGGTGACGGGTGTGTGCGGCGGGTGAGCTGTACACTGCGAAAAATCGGCGCTCGGCCCCGGTGGACTTTTACTAAAACTTCACCAGGGACAATTGCCTTGCCGGTGCCTTGGCGCGATAATGCGCACCGGCTTCATTGCAGATTTGGCGGCGCTGTCGGGGATCATCAATGAAGCTTTTTTATTTTTAAACATGAGCACGGCCCGGCCCGTTGTGGCCACCCGCACCGCAGGTTGATTGCGGTACGGAAGCGTCCCCTGCTTGACTTGAGATCGTGAATATTCGCTTGGCTGATGTAGAACCATTATGAAAAACATCGAAACGAAATGGTTGCAGGATTTTCTGATCCTGGCTGAACTGAAGAACTTTTCCCAGGCCGCTGCCGTACGGAATGTGACCCAGCCGGCCTTCAGCCGCCGGATCAAATCGCTGGAGTCCGAACTCGGGCTGGAATTGATTGATCGCAGCAAAACGCCGATCGCCTTGACGCTGAACGGCAAGCAGTTCAAGACCACGGCGCAGTCGATTCTGCAACAGCTGGATGAAGAAGTCAGCCGCCTGGCCGGCAGCTCGTTTCATGGTCGGTACAGTGTGCGGATCAGTGCGGCACATTCGATGGCGATCAGCATCCTGCCCAAGCTGCACAGCTGCTTGTTTAACCCGGCGCTCAATGCCCAGCTTTCCGTGGTGGCCAACGAAGTGGACGAGGCCGTGGAGCTGCTGATCGACGGCAAGTGTGACTTCCTGTTTTCTTTCTATGAAGATCGGTTGCAAGTCGCCCCTTATCGCTCGATCTACCTGGGGCGTAGTTACCTGTACTGCGTCTCGGCGGTGGATGCGCAGGGAGAGCCGCTGTTTGATCTTGAGCACAACGATACGGTACCGAGCCTGGACTACACACCGGAAAGCTACATGGGCCGGGCACTGCACCGGGCCAACCGCAAACTGACGCCGAATACGGTGTGTACCTCGTCGATGACCGATTTTATCAAGGCGTTGGTGATGCAGGGCAAGGGGATCAGCTGGCTGCCCGATTATGCGATTAAAGATGAGCTGGCGGCCGGAAAGCTGCAAATCCTGACGGCCCGTGAGCCGGTGCCGCTGGACTTGTATGTTTACCGTTACCACTCCCGGCTGCATGCTTCCTGTGAGGCCATCTGGCAGTCGCTGAGCAAGATGAGCCCGATTGGTGGTCTGACGAACGGACTGTAAAGGATGACCCGTTATTTACTGCGAGGGGTATAATACAAAGGGCCGGATCATCCAGCCCTTTGTCGTTTGAGGCGTCGCCCTGCCAAGGGCGACGCCGGTGTACAACCTTAGTTATACAGCTTGGCTTTGTATTGCGGGCGCATCAGGTTCTGGGTTGAGAAGATTTCGTTCAGCTCTTCTTCACCCAGCAGGCCGCGCTCCATGGCGACTTCTTTCACGCTGCGGCCGGTTTCAGCACAGATTTTCCCGACGATGTCGCCTTCATGGTGGCCGATGTACGGGTTCAGGTAGGTGACAATCCCAATCGAGTTGAAGACGAAGTTTTCGCAGACTTCACGGTTCACCGTGATCCCGGAGATACACTTGTCCGCCAGGTTGACACAGGCATTGCCCAGCAGCTCGATGGATTCGAAAATCGCCTGACCGATCACCGGCTCCATCACGTTCAGCTGAAGCTGACCGGCTTCTGCCGCGAAAGTGACGGTGGTGTCGTTTCCGATCACTTTAAAGCACACCTGGTTGACCACTTCCGGGATCACTGGGTTCACTTTGGCCGGCATGATGGAAGAGCCCGCCTGCATTTCCGGCAGGTTGATTTCGTTCAGACCCGCACGCGGACCGGAAGACACCAGACGCAGGTCATTACAGACTTTCGACAGTTTCACCGCCAGACGCTTCAGCGCGGCGTGAACGGTGACATACGCACCACAGTCAGAGGTGGCTTCAATCAGGTCTTCTGAAGGTACACAGTCCAGACCGGTGGCTTCTGCCAGATATTTCACCGCCAGCGCCTGGTAGCCTGCCGGTGCGTTCAGGCCGGTTCCGATCGCGGTGGCGCCCAGGTTCACTTCCAGCAGCAGGGCTGCGGCGTATTTCAGGTTCTTGATTTCTTCTTTCAGCAACACGCTGAATGCGTGGAATTCCTGGCCGACGGTCATCGGTACGGCGTCCTGCAGCTGGGTACGACCCATTTTCAGCACGTCGCTGAACTCGTCGCTCTTGGCATCGAAGGCCGCCTGCAGGTGCTCAATAGAGCCAATCATCTTGATGATGCTGTTGTATACCGCCACGCGGAAACCGGTTGGGTAGGCACAGTTGGTCGACTGGCTCTTATTCACATGATCGTTCGGGTTGATGATGTGGTATTCGCCTTTCTCGTGACCTTTCAGCTCCAGTGCAACGTTGGCAATCACCTCGTTGGCATTCATGTTTACCGAGGTGCCTGCACCGCCCTGGTAGACATCGGAGATGAACTGATCCATGCATTTCCCGGTATCCAGGATCAAATCGCACGCCTGGATGATGTACTGGCCGACTTCAGATGGGATCGCCCCCAGTTCCATGTTGGCTTTGGCGGCGGCTTTTTTGGTGTAGACCATACCGCGAACAAACTCTGGAACATCAGAAATACGCACGGCAGAGATATTAAAGTTCTCGAATGCGCGTAGGGAATGAATGCCGTAGTAGGCAGAAGCCGGAATTTCACGCTGGCCCAGCAGATCTTCTTCAATCCGTACCTGGTTGGCAGTATCGTGCATGGCGGTCACCTTAGACTCGTAGTAGAAAAGACCGGAATACAATGGTCTTTTTGCAAATCAAAGTGAAATGCCTAAAAGTAAGCGACAATGCAATTAATGCATAGCCTGACCAATTGCAAAAAGTATTGTTTTATAGTTGTGTTGCCCGTTTTTCTCCCGGTGGGATTTTCTTGCATTTTTGCTGGGAAATTATTCATAACTATATGGAAAAAAGCTAAAAAATAAGACCTGGCTGGTGAAGGGGGGGCTGACGGGGCTCCGTGTCGAGAACGGAAATCTTGTGATTTTGTGAACTCACGCTGCTTGTGACAGAAACGTGTAAAAATTGTCAGTTTTTTTGAAGAGACAGCCGTGGCTGCGATCGGTTGAGCGGGAAAAACAACAAGGCCAGCCGAATGGGCTGGCCTTGAACAGAGCGTACCGGATTCGGCAGCCCTGAATGAACCGGCAGATTACCTGCCATGCCGTGAAGGCTTACGCGATTTCCTGACGGGCAGTCACGATCCCGTCGTTGGTGCCGGCGGTGCTGTGTCCCTCGGTACTGTTGTAGACGTCGGTATCCAGCTCACCTTCGCTGCGGCCCACCAGAATTGCCACCATCAGGTCGCCACACACATTCACGCTGGTGCGTGCCATATCCAGGATCCGGTCGATCCCGGCAATAATTGCCAGACCTTCCATCGGCAGACCCACGGTGGTCAGGACCAGCGACAGCATGATCAGGCCGGCACCCGGTACCCCGGCGGTGCCGATAGAAGCCAGGGTTGCGGTCATCACAATGGTGATGTAATCAGCAAATGACAGGTCAATCCCGAAGGCCTGAGCCACGAACAGGGCTGCAACCCCCTGATACAGGGCAGTGCCGTCCATGTTGATGGTGGCGCCCAGCGGCAGCACGAAGCTCGATACGCCTTTCGACACGCCCATCTCTTCGCGGGCACACTTAATCGTTGCCGGTAGGGTACCGGAGCTGCTGGTGGTGGTGAAGGCTACGGCTGCCGGGGTCACCATGCCTTTGATGTATGGGACCGGGCTGAGGCGGCCGATGAATTTAATCACCGCAGAATAGAAGCCGACCACGTGCAGCACACTGCCGAGGTAGGCAACGCCAATCACTTTGAACAGCGGCAGCAGGATCTCCAGACCATATTTGCCGGCGACCCAGGCCATCAGGCCGAAGATACCGTACGGCGCCAGCTTCATGACCAGCTCGGTCAGTTTGTACATGGCTTCTGCCAGGCTCTCAAACACCTGAACCGCAGGTTTGCCTTTTTCACCACACAGGTTCAGGGCTACACCCAGACCCAATGCGAAGACGATGATTTGCAGAATGTTACCGGCGGCCAGGGCACTGATAGGGTTTTTCGGGATCAAATTGAGCAGTGTCTGGACCAGGGTCGGCGCGTCTTTTGCGTCACCGGCGGCGGCAGTGGCAGTCATGGCCAGACCGGCGCCTGGTTGCAGCAGGTGGGACAGGCCCAGACCGATACTGATCGCAACGGCGGTGGTCGACAGATAGATGACAACGGCTTTCACCCCGATACGACCCATTTTCCGGGTATCCTGCATGGAGGTGACGCCGACCACCAAAGAGCAGAAAACCAGTGGAACGATCAGCATTTTGATCGCATTGATAAACAGGGTGCCGATTGGTTTAAGCATTTCTGCATCCGGGCCGAGTACACTGCCCGCGATGACCCCCAGGATCATCCCAACCAGGATTTTCTTCCATAAGGCGAGGCCGCCCCAAAAGCCTTTCGGTGTTGGCTGTTCAAGTGCTTGTTCCATGTTTATTCCTTTTCCATTGACAGAATTCGGGCTGTCGCCCATTTCTGTTTCACTGTTATGGTTCACACGTCAGGATGGGCGTTTGCCCACTCTGTCAGAGTCAGGAATACAGCAAGGATGATGCCACTCTGTTAATAAAGTGTATCTGATTGTTTTACATGGATAAAAATGCATTTATCAGCAGCAGGGGTGTAGCAAAGGGGTATAACCAAAGGAATGGGTAAGGGCGGTTCTTGTCATATTGTCTTCATAAAACAAGGCGTTATAAGCTATTTACATAGTTATAACCTTTCCTTTGGTTATAGGGGTTGGATTAATCGCCCTGGGTCTTTTTCAGGCGTTTGCTCAGGGCTGGTTGGGAGATCCCCAGCAGTCTCGCAGCCAGGGACTGGTTCCCCTCGGCCCGGCGCATGGCCTCCCGGGTCAGCAGATCGCTTATCTCCTGCAACGTCGGCAGCGGCATGGCCGGGTCGAACAGCGAGGCGGTGTCGGAAGCGTCCGGCACGTTTGCCGGGGCACAATCGTCGAGCACCCGGCGGAAAACGTCCATCGACAGCATGCGGGAGCGGTGCTGGCTCATGGCGTCATAGGCCAGGGCCCGCAGCTCGCGAATATTCCCGGGGAAGGCGTAGTTGGCCAGCAGCACCGGCAGCTCTTTGGGAATGGTCGGTTTGGTTTTGCCCAGCTCGTCCGCAGCTTCCTGCAGGAAATGCTCCAGCAGCAACGGAATATCCTGGCGGCGATGGCGCAGGGGCGGGATGTCGACCTGGTGAGTTTTCAGCCGGTAATACAGATCTTTGCGGAAGGTACCGTCCTGCTGCTTTTGCGGCAGATCCTGGTGGGTGGCGACTACGATGCGCGCCTTGAGCTGCTTGGGCCGATCGCTGCCGAGCGGATAATATTCCCCTTCCTGGATCAGGCGCAGCAGCTTGACCTGAGACGCCTGGCTCAGATCGCCGATCTCATCCAAAAACAATGTCCCGCCGGCGGCTTGCTCAATCAGCCCGGCCCGGTTGGTGTCCGCCCCGGTAAATGCGCCGCGGTGATGGCCGAACAGGGTGTCGGCAAACACATTGTCATCGAGCCCGGCAACATTAACGCTGATCAGCGGGCCGCTGCGATCGCTCAGGGTATGCAGCGCGCGGGCGATCAGCTCTTTGCCGACCCCGCTCTCGCCGCAAATCATCACCGGCTGACTGCTCGGGGCCACCGATTCCAGGTACTGGAACACGCTGCGCATGCTGGTGTCGCGGGTAATGATGTCGGCGAAGGCATCCGGACGCTCCAGGGTATTGCTCATCAGACGCTGGCGCATAGCATGGTTTTCCTGGCGCATCTCCTGCATCAGGATGGCCCGTTTGATCCCTTCGATCAGCCGGTTTTCCTCGGTGGTTTTGACAAAGTAGTCATACGCGCCGAGCCGGATACAGTGGACCGCGGTTTCCACCTGGTTCAGTCCGCTGATAATGATCACCCCGACATCCGGATGCTCTTCGATGATTTGTTGCAGCAGGACTTCGCCGGAGAGATGCGGCATGGTCAGATCCAGCAGCACCAGACCGATGGGCTCCCGGGCGATGATCGTCATCGCTTCGCGGCTGTCCTGGCAAGTGTAGAGGTGGTTGATCCCGCCCCGGCGTTCCAGCATCAGGCTCAGGCTGCGCAGGAAAGCCGGTTCGTCGTCGACCAGTAACACCCCGAAAGCGGGATAGCGATTGGTATTCATGCTGTGTGGGTTCCTTGCAAGGCCGGTAACGTCAGGGTCACGCAGGTGCCTTGGTGTTGAGTTGAATCGTAATCTAAAGTGCCGCCGTGCTCTTTCACGATGCTGAAAGAAACCGACAGCCCCAGCCCGGTGCCGCCCTGCGCCCGCTTGGTGGTAAAGAAGGGATCGCTCAGGTGCGGCAGGTGCTCGGGTGCAATGCCTTCCCCTTCATCGCGAACCTCAAGGATCAGCCGATGGTCGGCCGGGCGATAGCGGGTGGCGATGTGAATCGCTCCTTCCGGCGATGTGAGGGCCTGACAGGCATTGATGATCAGGTTGATAATCACTTGCTCAATGCGCTGGCCATTGCCTTCAAAGCCCGGCAGGTGCTCGCCGTAGCTGACGCTGAAATGGCGGGTGGATTGGCTGATGGTGCGGTCGACCAGGCGGATCGCGGTGGCAGTCACGGCATTGAGGTCGACGGTGTCGTTCAGTACGGTCGGCTCCTGGCGGGCAAAATCGCGCAAGTCATCGACAATCCGGCGGATCCGCTGGGTCCCGGCCAGCATGTCATCAAGCATCGACGGGATTTCATCGCGCATCCGGCTGTAGGGCAGGCCGCCGAGGCTGAAGTCGCCATGCTGCTGATAGTGAGCCGCCAGGATATCTTCGGCGTCCTGATAGGCCTCTTTGACCAGCGGCAAATTGAGCAACAGCAGGCTGCTGGGGTTGTTGATCTCATGGGCAACCCCGGAGACCAGGATCCCCAGCGAGGTCATTTTGTCGGCCTGGATCAGTTGTTGCTGCTGTAGTTGCTGGGTTTCGGTACGGCGCGCAACCTCCCGGCTCAGGGCCCGGTTCCAGATCATGATGCCACCGAGGATCAAGAGCAGCACGCCCGACACAATTGCCGCAGCTATGCCGAGTTGTCTCCAGCTGTAGCGCTGCGCTTCAATCGGGCCGAGCCATTTGTCATAAATGGCCTGCTGACGCCCGGTGTTTTTGAGGATCGCCAGCCCTTCGCTGAACTGGGCCAGTAAATCCTCCTGACCTTTCAGGGTCGCATAGCCATAGTGCTGGGCGCCGAACGGTTTGCCGACCGGAATAACGTTCGACAGCTCCAGTGCTTTGCCGGTATACAGGCCCGGCAGGTTGGCAACCAGGGCGTAGTCATGTTGTCCGGAAGCCAGAAGACGTAAGGCATCGGCATGGGAATCGACCAGAATGAGCTTGGCGTCGGGTTGCTGCTGGCGCAGATAGTCGTGCATGGCGCCGCTGCTCTGGACAATGACCGATTTTCCGGCCAGCTCATTCAACCCGGCAATGGCCGGAGAGTACTTGCGGGCAAAGACCGACTGGTGGACGATGGCATGGGGCGGCGAGAAGCGATAGTGCGCCGTCCGGGCGGCGGATTGCACCATCCCCTGCACGATATCAATGTCGCCGCGATCCAACTGGCGGCGGATGTCATCCCAGCCGCCGAGCCGAATGTCGACCTTGAAGCCCATGACTTCGGCGATGGCCCGGGTCAACTCGGTGTTGTAGCCATCCGGCTCACCGTCTTCATTGATAAACTCATACGGCGGGTAGTTATGATCACCCCCGACCCGGATCACCGGGCCGGAACCGGTAACAGAGCCCGGCACTGAAACCGGCTCGGCCAGCGTCAACCAAGGCCAGCAGGTGATTAACCCGACGCCGAGCCAGCGGGTGAACGCACGTCGATGATGGTGCAGACGCGTCATTCGCAGGCGGGGAGGCGTTGATGTCATGCGGTGGTTCCTTATTCGGTGCGGTGGTCGCATCGGCCTGTTTGTCCGGATCAGTAGCGTGATCGCCGGTGAGCTCCAGTGCGTAATATCCTTTGGCGTGCTTGGCTGCGCGGCGGCGGATGTGTTACCGATATTTTATATGTTTGTTCTCAATAGCCAAGCGAAGACATGCTCGTCCGGCACCGGAAAGGCTGAAAATGGCCGCTGAGGGCAGAAATTAATCATTGAGATGGAGATTGAATATATTTTTCAGCCAGTTGAGTCAGGACGGCACCCCCGATAGACTGAGTTGGAACCCATCGCTTGGACAGCACCGATGACCGATCAGCGAAATGTGCAGTACCCGCAATCCCAGAGCCTGATTTCACCCAGCGCGATTACTCTTGATACAGAACCGACCGTGACACCGGGGGCTTTGAGGCTACACGAACTGGCTTCCGGACAAGAAAGCCGACGCCAGCCGTATCTGACCCGAACCTTGTTGCCGGGCCAGCATCTTGCGGTTTGCGGGCCGTCCGGATGCGGCAAAACCAGCTTGTTGCAAGTGCTGGCCGGGCTGCAGCCCGCGGCGAATGGCCATTTTTCCTGGCAAGGCCGGATGGTCGACGTGACGGCGCTGGGCTGGTGGCGTCGCCAGTTCTGTTATCTACCGCAACAACCGGTGATGGGGGCCGCAGACATTGCCGGTGTCCTCCGTTTGCCGTGGCAATTGAAAGCCATGACGACCGACACGCCGGACGATGCACGATGCGTCGCGGCACTGGTGCAAGTCGGGTTGTCGCATGCGCTGGACCGTGGTGTCGAGAAGCTATCCGGCGGTGAAAAACAGCGGCTGGCGTTTGCCCGGGCGCTGTTGATGGCGCGCCCCGTGTGGCTGCTTGATGAGCCGACCTCTGCCCTGGATCCGGACAGCCGGGATCAGGTACTCGATTTGCTGGTTTCGCAATCGGTGACCGCCGTGTCGGTCTCGCACGATCCGATTTGGCTGCGGCAGGCGCACGTACAGCACCGGATGGAGAATGATCATGAATAATGCGCTGGACATCAGCCACCTTGCTCTGGGCGGTTTTTACCTGCTGCTGTTATTGCCATTGCTGTTGTTTGCCCGCTGGCAACTGGGTCTTGGCCGCACTATGGTGACCGCGGTGTTGCGAATGACCTTGCAGCTGGCGGTGGTGGGGATTTACTTGCAAACCCTTTTTGCGTTCGAAAACCCGCTGCTGAACCTGGCGTGGTTGTCGGTCATGGTGCTGGTGGCAGGGTTCAGCATCTGTCGCCGGGCGGAAATCAGCTTAAAGCAAGTGATGCCTGCCGTCGTGGCCGGGCAGATTGTGGCTTTGCTGGTGATCCTGCCGGCTTTGCTGGCCGGGGTCATTCAGGCCGAGCCCTGGTGGCAGGCACAATACATGATTCCGGTCGCCGGGATGTTGCTGGGCAACTGCCTGACGGCCAATGTGCTGGCGATTGAGCGTTGGTACTGCGGTCTCAAGGAGCGGCAGAATGAATACCAGTTTTACCTGGCACTGGGGGCCCTCAATCCGGTTCAGCCGTTTATCCGTACGGCCGTGAAAGCGGCGCTGGCACCGCAATTGGCCTCCATGACCACGTTGGGGATAGTCAGCCTGCCGGGGATGATGACCGGGCAAATTCTGGGCGGGACGGCACCCTTACTGGCTGTGAAATACCAATTGGTGATTATGGTGGCGATCTTTATTGCCGCGACCTTATCGGTCGCGACGGCGTTGGCGTTGATCAGCCGTTTGGCCTTTAACCGCTACGGGCAACTGGTGCTCTAGATGCCGCGTGCGCTCGCGCCTGTGTCGCGGGCACGGCCTGAAGCGGTGCCTGCGACCGGATACAGCAAGCTGAGTAACATGGCGAAAATAGAGGACTGTCGCCGGGGCAATGGCCTAGCGGTTGGAGCGCAGGCGGGTGGCGGGGTCGGTGATCAACTCATAAGTGATCCCGGCCTGATCAAAAGAGTGCATCAGGGCTTGCAGGTTGCGGTGGTAGGTCATGGTTCTTCCCGAGGGAAAATGGGCTTTCAGGAGCATGTCGATCTTCCTTATGATCTGGCTGTGCCGTCGTCCGATAGCGGATCTGACTGTTAATGGGTTGTTTCTATAGCATAACAATGCTGCATTATTGCCTATTTATCTAATTTGATCTAGTTGCATATTAAGGAAAAACGCATTTTTCCGGCACTGTCTTTCGCGGGGATTGAGTGGCGGGGTCTGCTCCGGCGGAAAGGGGACAGGACCGTCGGTCCTCGTCAGGGGAGCGTCACGGTCAAAGTGTCGAAAAAGTAAATCCAGTCAGAGATATAACGGGCAAAAAAAAGCGGCGTCATGGACGCCGCACAAATGTTTCATAGAAAGTTGTTCTTATTTTTAGATATACCACTGTCCCGCAATGCGATATTTTTATCGTTATTCCGTATTGAATGACCGCTAGGCATGTGCATTTAATATCGCTGCAAGGAATTTACAAATCAACCGATATGCCGGAGTCAATGAAAGCTATGACAATGAAAACTATGACAGTAAAAGCTATGACAGTCTTATTGTTCTGATTGTTGAAATAACTTAGTGATTAAATTAATAATTATAAGTTAAACGGCTTCCAGCAACATTTTAGAGTCATCATTGCCATTGAGGAATGACTCATTGAGCCAGTACGTGCCTTGTTCAATGTCATCTTCATTTTCGGCGCTCAACAACAGCAGGCTGCCGATTTCAAACTGCGCTTCAGCATCGCCGTTACGAGCCGATTTTTCGAACAGCCCCTTGGCACGCAGCAGATCCTGGCTGCAATGCTTGCCTTGCTGGTACAGGGAAGCGAGGCAAAGCTGGGCGTAGCTGTCATCAAATTTATCAGCCTGCTCCAAATAATACATCGCGTTACGATAATCCTTTGAATTCAGATAAAATTGATACATGAGTTCTGCAATGTCACTATTTTCTGAAGCGACTTTTTTTAGTTCGGTGTGTTGTTGTTCAGAAAGTGAATCAGCAGAGAGGTGCTGCTCAATTTCCTCAATCGATAATTGGAGGATGTCGTTATTCATAACTTGCTCAGCCAAGGTTAAGTGAGCCGATAAAATAACAGAACAAAAAAAGATAATAAAAAAGTACTAGCGTCTCAAAAATGATAACAAATCAATATGCTAGTTTTTTGCATGTTTAATTTGCCTGCATTTTCAGCCAGTTAATAACTGGTCAAAATATGATCAAAATCACAAAATTATTGTTCGAGTGCTGGTTTTTTGCCCGATCCAACCTACGGCGGTCGGGAAATACGCACCTTGCGGGGAGGCGGGGCGACGTCAGGTTGTCACCTGAGCCGACACCGAGGCCAACACCCGAGCCAACATCGGGAGCGCGCCGCAGTGCCAGCGGCGGGCCATTTGGGATACACTGCCCGCCAGAGCCTGAGCTATCCCGTTCCACTTGAGAGACTATGACCATCACCACCGATATTTTGCAGCAGGTTGCGCAGGCGACAGGTGCGCAGGCCGTCAGCCACACGCAGCTCATACAGCCGCTGTGGGGCGGTTATGGCAAGCTGTTTCGAGCCTGGCTACAAAGTGGCGATCATCCTTCGGTGATCGTCAAACACATTCAATTGCCGCAACCGGCGCATCATCCCCGCGGCTGGAATACCGATCGCTCCCATCAACGGAAATTACATTCCTATCAGGTTGAGACCCACTGGTACCGGGACTTCGCCGGGCAGTGTCCGGGCGAGTATCCGGTGCCGCAGTGTCTGTATGTCCGCGAGCAGGACGGTGACATTCTGCTGATCCTGGAAGATTTGGCGACCCTGGGGTTCAGTGAAATACGTCAAACCGCCTCTGAGACCGAAGTGCAAGCATGTCTGCGCTGGTTGGCCTGGTTCCATGCCCGGCATCTGGGCGCGGTGCCGACCGGTTTGTGGCCGACCGGGACTTACTGGCATTTGGCGACGCGTCCCGATGAGTTGGCAGCGCTGGAAGATCCTGCATTAAAGGCCGCCGCGTCATGCATTGATCGGGTACTGTCCCAATGCCGCTACCAGACCCTGGTGCATGGCGATGCCAAGCTGGCTAATTTCTGTTTTACGCCGGACGGCACCCGGGTTGCGGCTGTTGATTTTCAGTATGTCGGCGGGGGCTGCGGGATGAAAGATGTGATCCTGTTTCTCAGCAGCTGCCTGCCGTTCGAGCAATGCGAGGCGCGGGTCCCGGCGTTGCTCGATGGCTATTTTGCCAGTCTGCGCGAGGCGATTGTGGCGCTGTCGGTGACCGGCGAGCTGAAGCTCGCACATAAGATGCAACTGACTCCGGCAGTGCTGGCTGGGGACGTCGAGCAGACGTGGCGACCGCTCTACGCCATCGCCTGGGCGGACTTTCAGCGCTTCGTCAAAGGCTGGTGTCCGGATCACTGGAAAATCAATGCCTATACCGAGCAACTGACGCATCAGGCATTGCTCCAGCTGGCTCACTGGGGTCCAGAGCCCGGCGTGAGTCAATCTTCTTCTACCGACCCCAATCAGACGATTCAGGAGTGATCACATGCGCCTGTCGATATCCCAGCTCAAACTATTATTGGCCCTGGCGGTCGAAGCCGCTGAGCAGGCGGGCGCCTGTATTGTCGGGTTTGCTCGCCGCCGGTTGCAGGTCGGCCATAAATCAGCCGGGGACAGCCTGAGCTCGCAAGTGGTGACTCAGGTCGACCTCGACAGTCAGGCCCGGATCCTTGAGGTGCTGCAGCCGACGTTGGCGCAATATGATCTGGCGCTGTTGAGTGAAGAAAACGCCAGTGAGTCGAATGCTGCCTCGCATCCACGGCTTCATCAACCCTATTTCTGGTGCATCGACCCGCTCGACGGCACTTTGCCGTTTATCGAAGCCGCGGCTGCACCAGATAAGCGCAATCAGCCAGCGTCAGGGGCGTCTGGCTATGCCGTCGCGATTGCATTGGTGGATCGGACCGGGTGGCCGTGGCTTGGCGTGGTTCATGATCCGGCAACCGGCGAGACATTCCAGGCCCTGAATCCATGTGCGCCGGAAGATCGTGCCCACCGCCAGGTGTTGCGTCATGGCCAGCCCTGGTCACCGACAGCGCTCGAAGCGGGCGATCCGTTCCGGGTTTATGTCGATCGCAGTTTTCTGCGCGATCCGCGTTATCCGGCCTGCCTGGCTATTCTGGAGGATGTTGCTGCGCAAATGGGTCGCCGACTGGAGGTCATACACAACCGTGGCGCGGTGATGAACGCCCTGGGGGTGATCACGGCTGGCGCCGGGTGCTATCTTAAGTTGCCCAAAGCCGGCAAGGGCGGTGGGAGCGTGTGGGATTTCAGCGCTACGGCCGCGATAGCCCAGGCTTGCGGCACGGTTTGGGTGAGTGATATCGCTGGTCAGCCATTGGATCTCAACCGGCCGGATTCCAATTTCATGAACCACCGCGGAGTCTTGTATTTTAATCCCTCGGATCCGGCTTTGATGGCAGCCCTGATCGCCCGACTTGCGCCACTGTGCATCTAACACATTGATCTCACTGGAACTTCATTTCTTGGCTCAAATAGAGCAAATATTCTAGAGGTGGCTCGCAACTCTTTCCCTGTGTCACAGGTTTGTCAGCAAACCATCACATATTTGTCATAACCCCGCCGCATAATTCCGCTCCGAACTTATTACTTATAACTCTGTTATTTAAGAGAATTTTTTATGTCATTTAAAGGGATGAAATCACAAGGCCTGGTCGCGGCTGCAGTGATGGCAGGCGTGATGTCGCTGGTAGGTTGTTCTTCGCCGGAAGCTGTTGAAACCACTCAGGCGCCAGGTCAGCCGGCACCGGTTAAAAACGTGATCATGATGATCGGTGACGGGATGGGCCCGCAACAGATGGGCTTGCTGGAAACATACGCGCGTTATGCGCCGCACTCGGTCTATCACGGCGAAAGCACCGCGATGACCAAGCTGGTGAACGATGGTGTGCTGGGGATGTCGCTGCACAGCCCGAAAACGGCGATTGTCGTGGACTCTGCCTGTTCGGCAACCCAGCTGGCTGCCGGGGTTTACTCTGATTCAGAAATGATTGGCCTGGATGCTCAGGGCAACAAAGTCGAAACGATCCTGGAAAAAGCCAAGTCGATGGGCAAGGCCACCGGCCTGGTTTCGGATACCCGTCTGACGCACGCCACCCCAGCGGCCTTTGCCGCGCACCAGGCGCATCGCTCGATGGAAAATGAAATTGCCGTGGATATGCTGAACAACCAGGTGGATGTGATGCTGTCGGGCGGGATCCGCCACTGGATCCCGAAATCGGTCAATGACAAAGGCGCTACCTATCAGGCGGTGATGGATCAGACCGGCGGTCAGGTCAAAATCAAATCCAAGCGTAAGGATGAGCGCAACCTGCTGACGGAAGCGCAGCAGCAGGGCTACGCTTTGGCGTTTGATCGCATGCAATTGGACAAGGCTGACGGCGATAAGCTGCTGGGTCTGTTCAGCTATTCCGGGATGGATAACGGGATTGTCTACACACAGACCAAAAACGATCCGAACCGCACTCAGCCAACCCTGAAAGAGATGACCAAAAAGGCGCTGGACGTGCTGGCGAAAGATCCGGACGGCTTCTTCCTGATGATTGAAGGCGGTCAGATTGACTGGGCCGGCCATAACAATGACGCCGGGACCATGCTGCACGAAATGCTGAAGTTCGACGAAACGGTCGACTATGTGTACGAGTGGGTGAAAGAGCGTAACGATACCCTGCTGCTGGTGACCGCTGACCACGAAACAGGTTCATTCGGTTTCAGCTACTCGCGCAGCGAGCTGCCAAATCCGAAGATGCTGCCGGGCGATGCGTTCAAAGAGCGTGAGTTTGCACCGAACTTCAACTTTGGTGAGTTTGGCATCCTGGATCGTTTGTACGGCCAGAAGAAAAGCTTCGGCGATATCTTTGCAGAGTTCGGAGCGCTGGAAAACCAGACGCCGGAAGCGCTGGTGAAAATCGTCAACCGCTACAGCGAGTTCAAGATCGACCTCGAGCAGGCGAAAGATATCCTGGCGATGGAAGAGAACGAATACCGTGTTCACGGTCACAGCTACCTGGATGCCGCGCACTTCCCGCAAGTACATGACTTTAAAGCCTTCTATGTGTATGGCGAAGAGATCCGCATGGATCTGCTGGGCCGCGCACTGTCTGAAGATCAGAACACCGTTTGGGGTACCGGCACCCACACCAACACCCCGGTGGGCGTGATTGCGTACGGTCCGCAAGCGACCACGCAGGCATTCTCCAGTCTGATGCACCACACTGATGTGGGTCAGAAAGCCATGCAGGCGCTGGGGAACTAATCGTCGCCGGAATATTCTTTCCCTTCGCGATTGTCGCGTTTAAGGTGCCTGAAAAGGCACCTTTTTTTCTATCCGTCCAACCCGTATAGCGTTCATGTTGGATGAATAGAAAAAGCCAGAGGCTTGGCTCTGGCTCAGATTGCTTCAATTCAATCAAGCATAGGAGCTGAAGATTGGCTCGTCATGATGGACGAACTGCCTCAGGCTCCGGCATCTCGATTATTGAATTCGTCCCAGGGTGAACTGGTAGTGATTCGGGGTATCACATTCCTGAATAAACAGGGTTGGGAACGAGTTACTGTCCGGATCCGCTTCAGCTAATTGAGCGTTTTCGAATGCTAAAAACTCGCCGCCACGATCAACGAGATTATTCTTGTGTGTCCAGGTTAAGGTGTCGCCGTTGGGCAGTTTCACTTCGTAATGGGTGTTAAATGGCCCTGGGACAGCATCTTGAGAAATCCCGGCCGTGGTATCGAAACTTAAAGAACGGTCGCTCCCCTGATACGGGTGCATGACACCACTGGAGAAAGTGCCTTCAAAATCGCCATAGTCGACATGGTATGCGAAATTAATCTGCTTGATCGGCTCATTGATACCTGCGATTGAGTTGTTGCCGGCATCAAGACGAACTGTGATTTCGAGCGGTTTATCCCATGCCATAGGGGTGTGGCATGCTTGTGCGGATTCTGACTCGTTGTCACTCACTTTGGATTGCCAGGCTTGGTACAATGCCTCAGCTGCTTCTTTATTGTTGATCAGCAGGCCGTGATTGTTCCCGTCTGCGACCAGCAAGAAATCACGGTTGCTCGACATTAAGCGCCAGGACAGGGATTCATCGTCTTCCGGAAATTGAATCTCCAGGTTTTTATGACCATCGGTGTCTACAATGGCCCAGTTTGCTTCAAAGCCACCCTCTGAATCATTGATTTGCACCGTTCCTTCTTTCTCGCCAGAGAACACCAGCTCACCCAGCATTGGCTCAGGCGCTTTGCTATCCGAATCATCGCTGAGGAAATACCAAGTTTTGCCTTCGAACGATACCGCCTGCATGTCGGCCTGCTGGTATGCATCCGATGCCACCCAGAAGTGCAAATCTTGATTGTCCTGCTTCACATCGCTCAGGGTCAGCAAGATGTCTTCAGATGAGTAAATGAATTCATCTTCTTCCACTGAACCATCATCCCCTTTGACGAAAATACTCGACCCTTCAATGGAATAATCTGTTTTGCCATCTTCGCCTTCAATTGCAATTGTGCCGTCCTTGAAGCTCGCTTTCGCAATGCCTTCTTCCGAGAAATAAGCGTCATTGAAGCTTGCGATTGACCATCCGGCTTTCTTTTCCAGATGCTGCTGCAGGTCTTTGATGATGTTTTCCTGAACCACATTGCCTTCCTGATCAACTGTCAGAACGATGTCGTTCAGATCATTGAGCGTGTTCTTATTGGCATGCTCATGAATGGTTTCTTTTGCTTTCTGGATGATCTGATCGGTTTGTGCTAATTCAGCGCCGGCCACAGAGCGAGCAATGAAGTGTGCTTTCACAGCATCAACATTGGTGTCTTTTTGCTGAATGTAATCGCCGGAGATGACGGCTTCATCCAGATCCAGTGCAATGGCTAACTCACTGAGTGACATCTTTTTCTGAATCGCCAGTGTGGTAAAGGGTGTCACGACATCATGGTCAGCACTCGCTAGCATCGCGTAACTTTGCAGCAGGCGAGAGCCTGGGTTATCACTGTCTACCGTTTTACCGGCAACAATATTCGCGATAATCGGATAGCCGGACTGAGCTTCGCTGAGCTCGAAAGTCCCTTCACGATTGGTAAAGCCAACTTTTTCATCTGCATCGCACTTTTCATTTTGGTTCCTATCAACGCAAATTTCTGCGTTTGACAGATAACCATCGATGACTTTGATTGTTTTTTTCTGCGCCGTTTCTTTCTGGGGCTGCGGTGTTGAGTCAGAAGAGCCGCCACAGGCGGTCAGGGTTAACGCGGATAGAATAGACGTGGTAATCAGTGTTTTATTAATTTTCATTATTTCTCTGAATATTTTCTAAAAAAGATATTTCCATCTGTAATTCATATGAGATGGCGCTACTAAGCGAATAATATCATATGGCTAATTTTCTGTTCTATCAATAGCATACGAGAACATGATAAGGATATGAAATGGCGTATTTGATGCGGTGAAGTTGTGTGTCGAACGCTGTTGGGAGCGCCAGTGATCTGTAATGAATCAAAACCGACCGGTGATGGGCCGGATTTGATTCGAGCAGCATGAAAAGATCTGAAGGGAGATGAAAGGTCAAAAGGGGGTCTGTTTCAACTGCCCGTCGTTGCTCAGAACGGAAAGACGGTATTCATATCCGAGTGAAGCAGATCGTTTAATTGGCTCAGCCCTTCTTGCAGGCGTGCTTCGGTGCTGACGGACATCAGTGACAAACGAACGTGGTTACCTGGCGTAGCATGATCGGCCTGAAAGTAGCTGCCGCTGCTGACGATCAACCCGCGATGCTTCGCTTCCATGACAAAACGCTCCTGCTGCCAGTGCGCGGGCAGAGGAAGCCAGATCTGAAAGCCGTTGTGCTTCTGCTCTGAGAGATCCACCGCTGAACCTGTTAACACTGAACGTGCCAGTGCCTGCCGGCGCAGGGCGGTAGCGCGCTGGGCATCAGCGATGTCAAATGCCTGACCGCTCTCAATCATCTGACTGGCCACGGTGTGGTTGAATGGGGAGGAGAGCCAGATATTGGCGCGGATTTGGGCGTTCACTGTTACGACCTGACTATCCGGTACTTTGACATAGCCACATCGCAGTGCCGGGCTGATGGCTTTGGATAAACTGGAAATATGAAAGCCCTGCTCGGGGAGCCAGTTACAGATCGACGGGAGCGGTTCTGGATTCAGGAATCCGTAGATATCATCTTCAACGAGCCAGGCCGACGAGGTTGCGATGACTGTTGCGATTGCCTGGCGGCGCTGAGCCGGCATGGTGATCCCGGTCGGGTTCTGATGGGACGGGATCACGATCACCAGCTTGGGGTGATACTGGCCCAGGACCTCGCGCAGGCTGTGCGGGCACATGCCGTCATCGTCAAGTGCGACGCCAACCACATGCCTGCCCTGCAGGCTGGCAATTGCCAGAATCCCCGGATACGTCAGGGATTCGACGGCAATGGTGTCTCCGGGCTTGGTGAATGCGGTGATCAGTAGGGATAAAGCGTGCTGAGCACCGTTGGTCAGCAGGGTATTGTGTGGGGTGCCGCCAGCCAGGCCATATTGACGGGCCCATGTGACACCGGCGTGTCGGTGCTGTTCATGCCCGGAGTGCTCCACATAACCCGTCAGCGCTGGGGTCAGTTGTGTTGCCGCCTGCTGGAATGCGGTTTGCAGCTGGACGGTATTCTGATGGAGGCACGGCTGAAGGATGGAAAAGTTATACTCCGTTTCATTTTCAGGCGGGTGGATCGCTTGCGATAAGTTTGACTCGCCACAAACGTAAGTGCCGCGGCCGACGAAAGATTCCACGCGGTTTTTTTCAGCCAGGAGTTTGTAAGCTTTGGCGATGGTTGCCGGGGTCGTGTTCAGCTCCTGCGCTAGCTCCCGGTGAGGCGGCAGCTTGGAACCCGCCGGATACTGGCCTTCCGTGATGCGCAGCTCAATAATTGCCGCAATATTTCTGAACTTTATTTCACTCACACCATGCCTCTTCCGCTGACATTATCTCTTCATGCAATTATGACTTAGTTTAATCTTTTCCCGAACCCCTTTGAAATAAAATGAGATCTCCACATTGACATATGTCAATGTGAGTCATTATGATAAGCCCCAAGCTGAACACGGATTTTTGGGCGATGTACTGCGCAACATGATGGGCTGTCACTAGGGTTGTAAAATCGGAGCATCACCCGAGAGTCCAGTATTCACAGCTAAATTCATCGCGCAGGCTGGTGATGCCAGGGAACTGACTTCGGATGAGAAATACTCGTATTGACATAGTTCAATTTGGACCCTGAGCGTGTGTCATTAACAGAAACGCTGATGTTTGAGACATGGGCACAGATGAGGAAAGAGAGCATGGAAGGAAAAAAAGTCGCGTTTATTGGGCTGGGAGTGATGGGATATCCGATGGCCGGCCATTTGCAGACATCAGGTTACTCAACCACTGTGTATAACCGCACCGAGCGCAAAGCCAGGCAATGGGTCGAACAATATGCCGGTCGCTGGGCGCCAACGCCTGACGTCGCCGCAACCGGGTGCGATGTGGTGTTTGTCTGTGTCGGGAATGACGATGATGTCAGAAGTGTCGTCCTGGGTGAGCAGGGTGTTCTGGCGGGGATGAAGCCCGGGTCGGTCCTGGTTGATCATACAACGACCTCAGCCGAGTTGGCGCTGGAACTGGCGGCGGCCTGCAAACAGCAAGGCATCCATTTCATTGATGCGCCGGTTTCCGGCGGTCAGGCGGGCGCTGAAAACGGCGCACTAACCGTGATGTGCGGCGGTGAGCCGGCGATCTTCGAGACGGTTTCCACGGTGATGGATGCCTATGCCAAACAGGCCGTATTGCTCGGCGGGCATGGACAGGGCCAGCGCTGCAAAATGGTCAACCAGATCTGTATTGCCGGGGTTCTGCAGGGACTGAGCGAGGCAGTGTTGCTTGCCAAAGCTGCGAACCTGGATATCGAGCAGGTGGTCAATGTGCTCAAGCACGGTGCGGCAGGCTCCTGGCAGATGGAGAATCGTGCCGTGACCATGGCGGCAGATCAGTTTGATTTTGGGTTTGCGATTGACTGGATGCGCAAAGATCTCGCCATCTGCCTGAATGAAGCCGGGCGTCATGCACTGGCGTTGCCAATGACCCGCGAGGTCGATCAGAAATATGCCCAACTCCAGCAGCAGGGGCTGGGACGGATGGATACCTCTGTGCTGATCAAAGCGGCAAAGCCTGCATCATAAGCGAGCCGAAATGCCTCCGTGATGCCGGTTGAACAGTCTTTGAGTTGAAAAATCCGAGTGGCCGCCACTCGGATTTTTTGATGCATAAAGGTATATCCGGGGGGACGGTTACAGCTTGGTCGGAGCCATGTCGCAGTTGCCCCGCGCAATATAACCTACCACATAGACATCGCCGTCAAGTAATTCCTGCGCCTCAGAAGGGCGAACCCAGATCACCTCGAGCGGCTGCCATGTGCTGTAATTGATGCCCTGCACATGGGTATGTTGCCCCGAAGCCTGCTGGCCGATACGGATCACTGCCAGTTCATGTTCAGCCGTAGGCGCTGTCAGCTCGCCGTTTACAAACCAAGTCTCGACTTTCGGCTGGCCGAATTGTTCACACAGGGCTTTGAAGCCTTCACTTTGCAGAAAGGCAACCATCGCGTGATGATTTTCCCAAACATAGAACGGGGCGTAGCAGTTGACCGGTGAGGCGTAGTGCGTCGCATCCTTGCGGGCATAGAGATAGGTTTTGAAGATTAATCCGGGAAAGCCATTGAGTAGGTGTCCTTTGTCTTTGATTCGGTGCTCAATGGACGCCATAGGGTAGTCGGCCGGCAGCACGAATTTGTATTGCATTGCGATCACGAGGGGCTCCTTGTTTCTGTTTGGCGGTTCCGATTTGAACCTTGATGCTTATAATGGCACTGGATAACAATCCGAAAAATCAAAACATATGGGATCATTGGTTCGATAATTTGGGATGGTTGTCTGGACGTTCGGCCAGGGAGACGGGATGAAAGAGACGGTACTCGACTTACAGGCGCTGAAAACCTTTGTACTCGGCATTGAGTTCAACAGCTTTGCACTGGCGGCGAAGCATCAGCATAAATCGACCTCTGCGGTGAGTTCGCATCTGAAAAAACTGGAGCAACAGACCAATGCCACTCTGGTGAGGAAAGAAGGGCGATTACTGGTGCCCACCGCGCAAGGCGAGCAGTTGCTCAGTTACGCCAAAAAAATGCTGGCGCTTAATGACGAAGCGCTGGAAGCGTTGCGGTGGATTGATTTGCAGGGGACGGTGTCGGTCGGCCTGCAGGAAGACTTCTCGCAAGGGGTGCTCACTGAGTGCTTGGCCCGTTTTTCCCGGATCAATGATCAAGTACAGCTCAACACCATGATTGAGCGATACGCGACCCTGATTGCATCAGTCCAGGACGCTTCGCTCGATGTATCCGTGACCTGGCAAGGCCCCGTCACAACCCCTTATGCTGAACGGATTGCGGACACCACCATTCACTGGATTGCGGCCCCTGATTTTCCGCTGGCACAGTTTCTGGCAGCCCATCAGCCGGTGCCCCTGGTTGTGATAGAGCCCAACTGTCTGTTCAAGCAGAAAGCCACTGCCGCGCTGGATGCCGCCGGGATACGCTGGCAAGTGGTCTATCAAAGCCAGAGCTTAAGCGGCATCTGGCCGGCCGTGAATGCCGGGATCGGGATCACTGCCCGCCCCCGGATTGGTTGCCCGGAGACACTGGTCACTGCGGACGAAACCTTACCCGATTTGGGCCGGATTGGAATTCAGCTTCACCGCTCAAAACCAGTGATTCACGGTGCGGGGGAGAAGTTGATTGAATCCATGGCACGCGCGATTGAGGCGAGTTATGGGTAGGTAGTCAGCAAGGTGTTCAGTGGGATGTCGGTATTCTTTCGGTAAGAATTTTTGGGCAGTAATGAGCTAGAGGGTTTCCAATACCCGGATAGAAGTGTCGGCTGCGCGACACGTATCCTTATTTGTTAGAAGTTTGCTCACCTAGTGCTCCGACTTTCCCTTTTCGCGTCATGTGGGAAACAGTTTGTATACGCACGAGCAACATGATTTTTGCCATTGTCATCTACGACTACACAAACTAGATTGCACGGATTTCCCAATGCACTCCGCCAATTATGATGACGCTCCTCATAATCAGCTTCAAATTCAACGTAAACGTATGCTGAGCTAACCCATTCAAGCGGGATTGAACGTTTTATAAGTAACCCTTTAAACATTTTTGAATAGCGCTCAGTCATGAGGTCAAAGTGCGGATAATATGGGGTAATCTGTTGGGAGCAAAGATCTATAGAAACATACTTACTTTGAAGGTGATCTACGAACAGGTATAGCTTACCGATACCCCAATAACCATCGACATCATTGTTTCTACTCTGAAACGAACCAATAATACCGCTTGCGATACTACCTAGTTCTCTTCTGCGTCCCATATTTATTCCTAAAACTTCTAACGAATGACATGGACTCCCCCTCACAGGCTTTGCCACATTTGGTATGTCTGATTACAAAATCGCCGGAGGCCACCATGTCACCATCTGTCGATGGCATTGATTTAGCCAAACATAGCTTCAGTATCCACTGTGAAGATCACCAAGGCAAGGTATTGATCTACAAAACAATATCACGCTCGAAAGTTCTCTCGACGTTTGCCTATATCCCGCCATCAATTATCGGGATGGAAGCCTGCGGCGACTATCATTACTGGGCCCGAGAGCTGACAAAACTCGGTCATACGGCTAAGATCATGGCATCAAAATATGTGGCACCTTTCATAACGGGTGCTAAAAATGATCTCAATGATACCGTCGCGTTTTAATATATGGCGATGATGTTGGCCATGCAATGTAATCCGGTATTCAAGAGCACCTATCAGCGACATCTAGCGGAAGGAAAACCGAAAAAGTAGCCATCATTGCCTGTTTCAGGAAGATGGTTGTTATCCTCAATGCGATGCTTCGCGATGACGTCAGGTGGGAAGAGAAAACAGCATGAATTTAATCATTGACGCCATAGTCGTTTGTTATACATTTTTAACGATTACCTCAGCCACATATATTTTTGCGTATGGGTTTATTATTTTCCCGTCTGCCCGCTTTATGATCTGGTGACTTACCTCAATTACGCTAACTAAATAGTATTTATTGTTTATTTCTACTAAGTCAGAATTACGAAGCAAAATGGCACCCTCGTGAATAACTTTTTGATTGTCAGATCGATCAAGTAACTTATACTTTGTAAAGTTATCTCCAAAGCCTTTAGTTTCAATGACGAAAGGGAGCTTGGAATTTATATCGATTTTCTGAGTTGCAGAGAAAGTTTCGACTTGATACGTTGACAAAGTTAAGGAATGCCCTTGAAAATAACCCACTTTGTTAAGCACATCTGGACTCAGGGCACCTAATATTTGTTTATTACCATTCTCAAATACAACATGAAATATGTCACTTGAAGCTTGATATAGACTTAACGTTCGTGAAGCAAAATTTTCACTAATAGTTCTATACGAGGGAGGTTTATGTGATTGACTAAATAAGGGAAACTCAAGTTCTACTGGCGAACCATTTACAACATCGACAGCATACCACTTATCTACAGCTGGTATAACGTGCTGAGAGAGATCTAATGGTGTATGTCTCTCATCTTTTTCTGGCACATATTTCCCCAACTCAGAATTACTCCATACTGCGACACCAATCAGTACTGCTGAAGATCCCCCAACTTTTAAACCCTTCATTGAAAACGAGGCATCCCCAATACCACCAAGAAAACGATAGGCCAATGATGAGACTGCTATCCCAAGTAAGATCGAGATAACAGGTGGGGGAATAACTATCGGGTCACTTAGAAACCAAAGGACACATGCACCAACAGCTAATAGTAATGTCAACGCAAAAGCGATAATGATTACAACATCATCGCCTGAAAGTTGCTGCTTTTTATGGCGACTCTGATCTTCCATGGGTCTGCCTCCTTTTAAAAATGTATAACAGCCAATTAGGCAGCATGCTCGATTTCTCTCAGCTACCGCCCCAGTTTTGTCAGACACTATAGCTATAAAAAAACTTTATTTTCAATCGATTAGCTCACCAAAATTAAAAGTAAATCTTCAAAGCATCTGTGTAAAGTAAGCATTGTGATTTAACGAGACTGCGTACGCATTGACTGTTTGGTGTTTTTCCTTTTATATCAATGGTGTATAACCAAACGTGTTTCGCAAAGCAAGCAATTGCTGTCTCGTTAACACCTCCGAGAGAAGCTGAAATTAGCGGTTCTCACTGGTAACGGTTTATCTGAACAGATCAACTCGTGTTCGTCACTTATGAGCTTTCTGCACGAATAACAGCTTTCCATCGCATCAGGCTTTGCCTGAAACGCTCTCCGTCATGCGATTGGGTGAAACGAAAGGATGGCTTTAACGATTTGCTCTCCCCACCAAATCCCTCGCCGATCACATTAATGATGAATTAATTATTACCGTTGGAGACGTTCCTCTCATCCTGAGGTTGTGGCGCTCTCGATTCTCGTGATGGAGAAATAACCTATTGATGATTCCAATAATAACTCAAGCACAAGGTTTACCTTATGGTTACTTCTACATCCAAAAGACCGTTTACTTTTCATCAAACGACGTTGCATCAACGTTCCAAATCAATGCTGTTGGGGGCGGGGGTGCTGCTGGTTTCCGGCATGGGGGCTTCTGCCGCGCATGCCGAGACGATTTTGCATGCCTTTAACTGGAAATATAGTGATATTACGACTGAGGCCAAAGCGATCGCGGCGGCAGGGTATAAGAAGGTGCTGATCTCTCCGCCGCTGAAATCAGCCGGAGAGCAGTGGTGGGCGCGTTATCAGCCGCAGGACCTCCGCCTGATTGACTCCCCGTTGGGCAATAAAGAAGATTTGCAGGCGCTGATCACTGCTCTGAACAATGAAGGGGTGGCTGTGTATGCCGATGTGGTACTCAATCACATGGCCAACGAGAGCTGGAAACGCAGCGATCTGAACTATCCTGGCACTGAGTTGCTGGCGCAATACGACCAGGATATGGATTATGTGAACCGACAGAAGCTATTTGGTGATCTCAGTCTGGGGCAGTTTTCTGACAATGATTTCCACCCTGCAGGCTGTATCACCGACTGGAGCAATCCCGGCCACGTGCAGTACTGGCGTTTGTGCGGCGGCAATGGTGATACCGGGTTGCCGGATCTGGATCCGAACGCCTGGGTGGTGAGTCAGCAACGCCTGTACCTGCAAGCGTTAAAAGCAATGGGGATCAAAGGCTTTCGGGTCGATGCGGTCAAACACATGAGTGATTATCAAATCAGCCAGATCTTCACCCCGGAAATCACCGCCGGTATGCATGTGTTTGGTGAAGTGATCACCAGCGGCGGCAAAGGCAGCAGCGACTATCATACGTTTCTGGAGCCGTATCTGAACAATACTAACCATGGCGCTTACGATTTTCCGCTGTTCGCCTCGATTCGTGCTGCCTTTTCATTCGGCGGCAGCATGTCTCAGCTTCACGATCCGCAAGCCTATGGTCAGGCATTGGCAGATGAGCGCGCGATCACCTTTACCATCACGCATGATATTCCGACCAATGACGGTTTTCGCTATCAGATCCTGGACCCGACCGACGAGCAGCTGGCTTATGCATATATCCTGGGCAAGGATGGCGGGACGCCGCTGATCTACAGTGATGCGCTGTCTGCCGAAGAAGATAAAGATAACGGTCGCTGGAAGCATGTATGGAGCCGTAGTGAGATGGTCAGCATGATCAGTTTCCACAATCAGATGCAGGGAAAATCGATGGAGACGCTGTATAGCGATCAGTGCCTGCTGATCTTCAAGCGCGAAAAAGACGGACTGGTGGCAATCAATAAATGCGGCGAGGCGCGTTCTTACACCATCGATACCTACAATACTGAGTTTAACTGGTATATGCCGTATCAGGATAAGCTGAGCAGCCACAGTGAAACCATCACCTCGCGCTATCACACCTTGACGGTGCCGGGACGAACCGCGCGGATGCTGGCGTTGTAAGCCAGCCAGAAAGACAAAAAAGGGCCAGCCAGTTTGGCTCGCCCTTTTCATCAATGATCATCGCTCAATGGAGGGCGATTGGCCGTCCAGTCGCCTGTCGGCAGTTGCTTCTATTCATCACACCAGCATCGGATTAATTTCTGCTGTGGAGCTTTCGGTTTCCACGATCTCGCGTGACACGGTCACGTTTACCCACTCCATCCGGTTGCGGCCGTTCTGTTTAGCAGCATAAAGCGATTGGTCGGCGTAGCTGATGAGCTTGTCGAGCAGGCCGTTGAGATTGCTCTGAAAGCTGCCGTCACACTGGAAATGGCAGATTCCCAGGCTGGTGGTGATTTGGGTATTGAGCACCGAGATGGATGACACGGCCGTTAATAACCGGCGGCAGATTGCCTGCGTTTCCGTTAGCGAGGTGTCCGGCAGCCAGAGGGTGAACTCTTCCCCGCCGTAGCGGGCGACGAAATCTTGTGGGCGCAAGTGCTCCTGCAGGCAGGTGGCGATCGCAATCAGCGCCAGGTCGCCGCTCTGATGGCCGAATCGGTCATTGATTTTTTTGAAGTGGTCAATATCGATGAGCACAATGCTGGATGCCCGGCCATCCCGGTTGACCCGCGGCATTGCTTGCTGCAAATGTTTAAACAGACTGCGGCGGTTGGGTAGTTTGGTGAGGCTGTCGGTCCTGGCTTGTTCCTGCAGTTTCTCATTCAGCGCAATGAGCTCGGCTTCCTGCTGGCGGCGGATCAGCTCGACTTCAATCCAGGACGCCATCAGCTGGAGGGAGTCGATGTCGATGTCGTGAAACTGACGCGGGTAGGGGGCGGCGCTGGAGAAGTTGAGGGTGCCGTATAACTCGCCCTGGCAACGGATCGGGATGCCGATGTAGGATTCGAGCTGGAACTCGCGATAGGCCGGATGCTGGCCGAGTTCATCGCTTGCTTTGACATACTCTATCGCCACCGGATGATCGGTCCGGCAGGTCACGGAGCAGTAAGTACTGCCCAGGGCAAAATTGTCGCCCGGTTGGAGTGGTACCCCTTGCGGGCAGACACACTGGACCACGGTATAGACGCCGTTTTCGACCCGCGACAGGATGCCGATGTCCAGCTGAAAACGCTCAAGCCCCATCTTGAGCAGCGACTGGATCTGAGCGTCGAAGCCCTGATCATAGCGGCTGGTGATTTCATATAGGCGGCGGATCACCCGTTCACTTTCAGAGTAGTTTTCCATCACTGTGCTCCTGAATCCCTTGGTGCTCCGATGACCGCGCGGCGCTCACACCGGCGGAGATATGAAATTTGATTTACATTGTAAACGAATGTCTCAATAAGCCGAGCCGGGGGCGACGGTGAATGCGTCAGAGTGTGATCTGGCGTCTAACTTCCGGCACTGCTCTCGGTTGCATTTGCCTGATTTCGGGCGGCTTCACGAAGCCAGTCGATAAAACAGCCAATCGCCTGACCGTGCCGGTGCTGGATCAGGTAGTAACCGGCTTTGGCCGGAATGGCCTCAAACGGTGAGACCAACTTGCCGTTGTTCAAATCTTCCCGAAGCAGAGCCCCGCGGGCCATGGCGACGCCCAGTCCGGCTTCGGCTGCGGCCATTGCCATATCGGTGCGGTTAAAGTAGTGCCCCTTCTGGCTGTTGGCCTGCAGTCCCATTTTTTGAAACCAGTGATGCCACTCATAATCCGGCCGGGCATCGCGCCAGGGCATGGCGTCGTGCAGCAGCACCACCTGGCGCCAGCAATCCGCCGATTGCCAGTCGAACTTGTCCCGGTAGGCCGGGCTCATCACCGGGAGTAAATACTCGCTCATCAGCAGGGTGCCGGTGGTATGCGGCTGACGGCAGTAATCGATCACCAGATCGACGCTGGTGTCCTGATGGTCCACCAGGGCACCTTCGGCAAAGATCTGGACGTTGATGTCCGGATACTGCTGATAGAAATCCTGAAGTCTCGGCACCAGCCATTTGTAGGCGAAGGATGGGGTGAGCTTGAGCCGGACCTCACCTTCCGGGTCCGGCTGTTGCAGGCGGGCCAGGGTGTCGCTGATGTCGCTGAGGCTCTGGCTGACAACCTGATAGAGTTGCTGCCCCTTGTCGGTTAAACGGATGCCGCGGGAATGGCGTTCGAATAAAGTCAGGTTTAATTGTTGCTCCAATTGGCGGATCTGCTGACTGATCGCGCCGGTGGTGATGTGCAGATGCTCGGCAGCCTGCGTGAAGCTGCCGTAGCGGGCCGCGATGTTGAAGGTCGCGAGGCCGGACAGGGTCGAACCGGCGAGAGGTGAGGTGGAGGATGACATGGCTTGCCTTTAGAAAAACTAAACACTGCTGCTAAATATTATCGATTGTTATGCAAATGTAAATCGCGCATGCTCCGCTTTATTCTCAAAACGAACAGATAAGGTAAGCCGTCGATGGAAGTGATTGTTTTAGGAAGTGGTGTGGTGGGACTCACCTCCGCCTGGTATCTCGCCAAGGCCGGTCATGACGTCACTGTGGTGGATCGTCAGTCGCGCAGCGCCGAGGAAACCAGCTTTGCCAATGCCGGACAGATCTCTTACGGCTATTCGTCCCCGTGGGCGGCCCCGGGCATTCCGGTCAAAGCGATGAAATGGCTGATGCAGAAACATGCGCCGCTGAAGGTCAAACCTTCCGTTTCGCCGGAGCTTTATCTGTGGGCCGCGAAAATGCTGGCCAACTGTAGCCCCGATAAATACCAGATCAACAAGGCCAGAATGTTGCGGATTGCCAACTACAGCCGCGAGTGTCTGCTCGATCTGCGCCGGGAGCAGCAGGGCTTGAACTACGAAGGCCGCCAGCAGGGCACGTTGCAGGTGTTTCGTACCCAGGCCCAGGTGGACGCGGTGGTCAAAGATATTCAGGTGCTGGCCGAGAGCGGCACGCGTTTTGAAGAGCTGGATGTGGCCGGTTGTATTGCCGCGGAGCCCGCGCTGGCGCAGGTGAAAGACAAAATTGTCGGCGGCTTGCGCCTGCCCGATGATGAAACCGGAGATTGCTACCTGTTCTGCCAGCAACTCACTGAGCTGGCCCAACAGGCCGGGGTACGTTTTCTGTTTGAGACTCAGGTGACGCGCCTGAATCAGCAACATGGCAAAATTACCTCGATTTCAACCTCGGCCGGTGAATTGAAAGCCGATGCCTATGTGGTGGCGCTGGGGAGTTACTCGGCCGCTTTGCTGGCTCCGTTGGGGATGTCGATCCCGGTTTATCCGGTCAAAGGCTACTCGCTAACGATGCCGATTGCAGATGCTGCCGCGGCACCGGTGTCCACGGTGATGGATGAGACCTATAAAGTGGCCATGACTCGGTTTGATGATCGGATCCGGGTGGCGGGTACGGCCGAGCTGGCCGGTTATGATTTCAGTCTGGCGGAAAAGCGTAAGGCGACCATTGCCATGGTGATCCAGGATCTGTTCCCGAATGGTGGTGATATTGTCAAGGCGGAATACTGGAGTGGCCTGCGGCCGATGACGCCGGACGGTACGCCGGTGATCGGCAAAACAACCTACACCAATCTGTTCACCAATACTGGCCACGGTACGCTGGGTTGGACCATGGCCTGCGGCTCTGCACGGTTGCTGGCGGATATTGTCAGCGGTCAGGAGACCGATATCGATCCGGCCGGGCTGGATGTCTTCCGCTATGCCGGTTAACCGTTAGGCACTTGTCTGAAGCGGGCTGGCGGTCGGGCTCTTCCATGTGAACACACGAGTGAATGCATGGATGAAACCGGCCGCCGGGCCGGAACCGAAGGTTAGCAGTTGCCTTTTTTCGCTTGTCCCGGTGGACAGAATGAGCCGTGGCTGTGGTGGTCGCGGTCGTGGCTTTCTTGTTGCTCTGTGGTCGCCCGGATTTTCACCCCGTCTACTTCCCCTGCCACATGGGTCAGCTGACAGCCGCCCAGTAAACCGGAGATAAGCAATAGGCTGAAGACATTACGCTTTTTCATAACAGTCGGAGATTTCGTTAAACATAGATCGGTCAATGATAGAGCAAGGCCCGGCGGCCGATGTTAGGAAAATGTCAGAGGTTACTTTTTGGTCGAAATGAATTGCTGAAGCTGTAGTAAAATTGAAGGGTAAGCAGTGTTTTATGTTGTAAAGCATCTGTCAGTGTGCAAACGCTGTCATTGTTTGTGATCCAGGCGTTCAGGTCATCAAATTCGGGGCCTGCACGGCCTTGTCAGGAGTCCATCATGAAGCGAGTCTTTTATATCAGCGATGACCTGGACGATCTTGAATTAGTGGAATATGAGCTGGAGCTCAGTGGGATCAGCCCGCCGCAAATTCATGTGTTGACCGACAAGGATGCCGACGTCTCCAGCCATCATCATCTTCATCCGGTGAAATCTTTTATGCGGAACGATATTGTCCACTCAACCGAAATCGGCGCGGTGATCGGTGTCGTGGCCGCCGTGCTCGTCCTGCTGGTTGCGTATTTTTCCGGCGCGGTGGCGGCGGTCGGCTGGCTGCCGTTTATCATGCTGGCGATCGTGATGCTGGGATTTATCACCTGGGAAGGTGGATTGTTCGGGATCCAGGAGTTGCACTATCAGTTTCGCCGCTTTAAACAGGTGCTGAGTGCCGGTCAACATGTGTTGATGGTGGATGTAGAGCCGAACCAGGAGCTCACCCTGGCCAATGTCACGCTGGCCCATGACAAACTGAAACCAGCCGGGACCGGCAAGGCCCCGCCGCACTGGTTGATCAGCCTGCAAAATCAATGGGCGAAAATGAAACGCACCATGCCCTAATAAACGTGCCCTAAATCTGTCCTAAATTCCCCCGAGTTCCGCAGCCCCGTAATGGGGCTGCGGCTTGTTGAATGATCTCCATTCGTCACGGATATACCTGGGGATGCGGGATTTAGTGGCCGACTGAGTGCGGCACAAACGGCGCTTCATGGAAGAACAGCTCCCGCAACTGGAAAATATAATCGGCTTCACTGACCATCAGCGCGACCAGCACCAGCAGGACCAGCGGCGGCAGGAAAATGGTGTACACCAGTGCCAGCCGCTCCCACCGCATATGCATGAAGACGCTCGCAATCAGCCCGGCTTTGAGGATCATGAAAATCAAAATCAGGCTCCAGCGCAGCAACCCTTCGAGGTGGAAGTAGTCCACCAGATATGACAGGGTACTGAGGAGGAACAGCAGGCCCCAGATTTTGAAATACAGGCTGATCGGGTGCTGTTGTTTGTGTTCGACTGAGTCGGAATGTGACGGGCTCATAGGGCCTCCTACCACAAGTAGAAAAAGGCAAAGATAAAGACCCACACCAGGTCCACGAAGTGCCAGTACAGTCCGGCGATCTCCACGATTTCGTAATTGCCGCGGCGATCATAATCGCCGCGCCAGACTTTCCCGGCGACAATCAACAGGTAAATGACTCCGACACTGACATGCAGGCCGTGAAAGCCGGTGATCATGAAAAAGCTGGCGCCGAACTGGGCGGCACCGGTTTCATTGCCCCAGGGACGGACGCCTTCTTCAATCAGTTTGCTCCACTCAAACGCCTGCATGCCGACGAAACTAGCGCCGAACAGGGCGGTGATCACCATCAGCAGGGCTGCCTGGTTGCGCTTACGCCGATAACCGGCATTGACCGCCATCGCCATGGTGCCGCTGCTGGTGATCAGGATGAAGGTCATGATCGCGATGAGGATCAGCGGAATACTCTGCCCGCCGATGGTGAGGGCGAACACTTCACTGGGGATCGGCCAGGGGGTAGTGGTGGTGATCCGCACCGCCATGTAGCCGGTCAGAAAGCAGCCGAACACGAAGATGTCACTGAGCAGAAACAGCCACATCATGGCTTTGAAGGGCGAAATCGGATAGACCGCCCGGTCGGCTGAGAAGTCGTTGACGATGCTGGCCCATGGTCCGGTTTGGGCGGTGCTTTCCCCGTGACGGGGCGAAGGAGAGTTCATGGTGGTGTACCTCTTAGGTCAGTCGGAACAGGCCCAGTAAAAATAACCAGATCAGCAGCAAGAAGTGCCAGTAGCGGGCACATAAGCGCAGCGACGGGTAGAGGGCGTCGCCGTGACGGGTACCGGCGTGATAGATCACCCAGCCGAGGGCAACCAGCCCGCCCAGTATATGCACGCCGTGCAGCCCGGTAAGCAGGTAGAAAAAGCTGTTGGCCGGGTTGTGCCCGACCCGGATGTTCAGGGTAAGCAGTTGCTGCCAGACCCACAATTGGGCCAGCACGAATCCCAGTGTCAGGCCGACCGCCAGTTGCAGCAGCGAACGGCAGGCTGTCAGAGAAGGCAGCAGTGCGGCTTTGCGACAACACAGATGCAACGCGACGCAACTCAGCACCAGCAGCACGGTACTGACGCCGAGTTGCCACGGCTCGCTCATCGGCTGCCAGTCGCTGAGGTTCATCCGGATCCGGTAGGCGACGGTGAACAGGAAAAACATCACGGTGATCACGGCCATCAGCAGCCACACCCCGGCCGAAGCGGGCGCCCGCCGGATGGGGGGAGCAAATGCGCGATCGCCGTCCGGACTCAGGGTTGGGGTGGCTCGGGCCGGCGTGGTGCGGGGATCAGGTTTCATCATGGCCGCTCCTTAAATCGGTTTGGGATAATGGCCCGGGGTCCGGTGCTGCCCCGGCGTCAGGTTCGGGATCGGCTCCGGGTTCAGGTTGCGGTGCATCCGGCGGGGTGGTTTGCGGAATGTAATCTTCCGTGTGTCCCGGGACGCTGAAATCGTATGCCCAGCGATACACCACCGGCAGGTGTTCGCCCCAGTTGCCGTGTTTCGGTGGCGTGTCCGGTGTCAGCCATTCCAGCGAGGTGGCCCGCCATGGATTGGCTGAAGCTTTCTGGCCGTGCTTGAGGCTCCAGGCCAGGTTGAACAGGAACATCAGCTGGGCGGCCCCGACAATCAGCGCGGCGATGGTGATGAATGCATTGAGGGTCTGGGCCGACTCGGGAATAAAGCTGTAGTCTTCATAGGCGTAGTAGCGCCGTGGCATGCCCAGGATCCCCAGATAGTGCATCGGGAAGTAAATCGCATAGGTGCCGAGGAAAGTGATCCAAAAGTGGATATGGCCCATCGCCGGATTCAGCATCCGGCTGGTGATTTTCGGATACCAGTGATAGATGCCGCCGAAGATCACCAGGATCGGCGACACGCCCATGACCATATGAAAGTGAGCAATCACAAAGTAGGTGTCGGAGAGCGGAATATCGACCACCACGTTGCCGAGGAACAGCCCGGTCAGGCCGCCGATGATAAAGGTGCTGATAAACGCGATGGCAAACAGCATCGGCAGGCTGAGATGGATATCGCCGCGCCACAGGGTGAACAGCCAGTTGTAGACCTTAATCGCCGTTGGGACGGCAATGATCAGGGTGGTGGTGGCAAAGAAGAAGCCAAAATACGGATTCATTCCGCTGACGTACATATGGTGCGCCCAGACGATAAAGCTCAGGGCGGCGATGCCGACAATGGCCCAGACCATCATTTTGTAGCCGAAGATGTTTTTGCGGGCATGGATGCTGATCAGATCCGACACAATCCCGAAGGCAGGCAGGGCGACGATATAGACTTCCGGGTGACCGAAGAACCAGAACAGGTGCTGGAACAGGATCGGGCTGCCACCGCCGTAATCGGCCTGCTGACCCATCGACATGATCGCCGGCATGAAAAAGCTCGATCCCAGCAGTTTGTCAAACAGCATCATGATCGCGCTGACCAGCAGGGCCGGGAATGCCAGCAGCGCCATAATCGAGGCGGTGAAAATCCCCCATACCGTCAGCGGCATCCGCAGCAGGGTCATCCCTTCGGTGCGAGCCTGCAACACGGTGGTGACATAATTGAGGCCGCCCATGGTGGCGGCAACAATGAACACCGCCAGTGAGATCAGCATCAGTACAATGCCCCAGTCGGTGCCGGGGGTGCCGGGCAAAATGGCCTGCGGCGGGTAAAGGGTCCAGCCGGCGCCGGTCGGGCCGCCGCTGACAAAAAAACTCGCCACCAGAATCAATGAAGCCACTAAGTAAAACCAGTAGCTAAGCATGTTGAGGAAAGGAAATACCATATCCCGCGCACCGACCATCAGCGGGATCAGGTAGTTACCGAATCCGCCGAGAAACAGGGCGGTGAGCAGATAGACCACCATGATCATCCCGTGCAGGGTCAGGGACTGGTAATAGGTTTCCGGGTCAATGAACTCGAATACGCCGGGGAAGCCGAGTTGTAGCCGCATCAGCCAGGAGAGCACCAGGGCGATCAGGCCCATGGCAATCGCGGTGAGTGAATACTGAATCGCAATCACCTTGTGATCCTGGCTCCAGATATATTTGGTCCAGAATGACTGGGGATGGTCGCCGTGTTGCGACCCTGTGTAACCTGTCATTATCTCTCCCTTCTCTTTCGCTGTGAGCCCGTCCTGACTTGAGGCACCGCCTCCGGTTTATGGCGTGGAGACCGCTTTGATATACGCGATCAATGCGTCGATTTCCTGATCGCTGAACTGGTAGACCGGCATAATGGCCGGATAGCCTTTGACGACTTCGACATTGGCATTAAGGATGGCGCGGCGCAGGTAGGCGTCATCCACCTCGATTTGGGTGTCATCGGACAGGGTTTCGGTTTTACCGTACAACCCAAGCCAGGACGGGCCGACCCCGGGCTTGCCATCGATGCTGTGGCATGCGATGCAGCCGTTCACTTGTGACAGGGTTTTGCCGAGGCTGACTAAATCTGTGGCTTCGCCGGCTTCCGGCGGGCGTTGGGTATCGGCAAAGGTGGGCTGGACGGCCAGCCAGGCACCGAAAGCGGCGTCATCTTCAACCACCACCCGGCCACGCATATTGAAATGACCGACGCCACACAGCTCGGCGCACAGGATGTCGAACGTGCCGCGCCGGGTCGGGGTCAGCCAGAAATGGGTGACGGTGCCCGGGACCAAATCCATCTTGGCGCGAAATTGCGGCACGTTAAAATCGTGTAATACATCTTTTGAGCGCAACAGGACTTTGTAAGGGGTAAACAGCGGCAGGTGCAGTTCGGGGCTGAGGATCACCTTGTCATCGGCAGCGGCCGGATCGTCCGGGTCCAGGCCGAGCGGGTTGGTGGGGCTGACAAAACGAATATCGCTCTGGCCCAGTTGCTCGTCCTGTCCCGGGAATCGAAAGCTCCACCGCCATTGCTCCCCGACCACTTCAACGAATTTGGCATCTTCCGGGACACTGACAAACTTGCCGTACACCACCAGGCCCGGGGCCAGCAGTGCGGCAATGCCAATTGCGGTGAGGCCGAACAGCCAGCTTTCGAGTTTCTTGTTTTCCGGCTGGTAGTGGGATTTTCGCCCCGGCTGATGGCGATAGCGGATCACCAGCCAGGCGATCAGCAAATTGATGCCAATGAAAAATACCCCGGTGATCACAATCGTCAGGGTCAAGGCATCGTCGATTTCACCCCAGTTTGAAGCCGCCGGTGTCAGCCACCACGGACTGTAAAAGTGAAAAAGGACCGAGACAATCACAATGAGAATCAAGGCAATGGCAATAGCCATAGGTGCAACACCTTCGCGTCGTTGCGTCCCTGATAAATACCGAAGTCAAATGATCTCCGCTGGGGGAGTCCCGAAAAGTGGCCGTCAGTAAAGCGGGCGGGGTGGGGCGGTTTGGTCTGTGTTGATCCGGTCTGTTGATCTGCGCCATCGCCGCTCTACGGCTTGAAACTTTCTTCAATTGTTCTGTTTGAATCATAACTGAGCTTAGTGGAGGAATACCCGGCGCGCGAGTCATGCGGTTGTTTTCTGTTCAGTTGTCTGAATTGTGAGGACTGGTAGCACGTTTGTTTGATCCAGGTCCATACGCTTCAGGTATTTCCGGTTGCAACCGGGTTGCTCGTGGGTGCATAGTCTGAAGGTGTATACCTTTCTGGACCCGATTGAGGGTGGCGAGCAGCCTATACTGTTGCCTGATAGCTGAGAATGAGGAGAAGGTTTTGGCCGGTGCGAGTTTGTTAACCTTGCTAGATGATATTGCCACCGTGCTGGACGATGTGGCGGTGATGAGTAAAGTCGCTGCGCGCAAGACCGCGGGGGTGCTCGGGGATGATTTGGCACTCAATGCCCAGCAGGTCGCGGGTGTTCGGGCCGAGCGGGAAATCCCGGTGGTCTGGGCGGTGGCCAAGGGGTCGCTGCGCAACAAGTGTATCCTGGTTCCGGCGGCGTTGCTGATCAGTGCGATCGCGCCCTGGCTGATCACACCTTTGCTGTTGCTCGGGGGGCTTTACCTGTGCTTTGAAGGGGCGGAGAAAATCGCCGAAAAGTGGCTGCACGCTCCCCGACCGGAGGAAAATGCCCTGCTGGATGAGCTGGCGCAGGCAGAGCAGCCGGAGGACATTCTGGCCTTTGAGCAACAGAAAATCCGGGGGGCGATCCGGACCGATTTTATTCTGTCGGCCGAGATCATCGTGATTGCGCTGGGAACGGTGCAGGAAGCCAGTTTTTCGACCCAGGTGCTGGTGGTCAGTGTGATTGCCTTACTGATGACCATCGGCGTGTATGGTCTGGTGGCGGCGATTGTGAAGCTTGATGATTTGGGGCTCTGGCTGGTCAAAGGCAACCCCGGGCGCTCGGTGCGCCATGTGCTGGGCAGCGGCCTGATCAATGCCGCCCCGTACCTGATGAAAGTACTGGCAGTCGTTGGTACCGCGGCGATGTTCCTGGTCGGTGGCGGGATCATCATGCACAGCATTCCGCACGCCCATGTTTGGGTCGAGCACCTTGTCGAACAACTTGCCCGCTTGCCGGGGGCTGGCTGGCTCCTGCCGGCATTGATCAATGCCGGGGCCGGCCTGCTCGCCGGTGCTGTGGTGCTGGCCGGGGTCTCGATGGGCAAACGGCTTGCCAGCTAGTTCGGGAATGCTTTGGTGTCTTGTTGTGCAACTGATCCGCGCAGGTGCGTGGAAGACGGCAGAAGCTGGTATTGTGGCAGCCAATGCGATTAAGATAGCAGGTTATATCGTTGATCTCAGAGAAAACAGACATGAATAAACTTCTGCTGACAGCCGCCCTGACCTCGATGTTGTGGGTATCGGGGGCGAGCGCGACGGATGCGCAAACCGGGCAGGCATCCCCAGCCGCGGCGCTTGCAGAAACAACGGCGCCGGTGGTGTTTCAGGAGATCCCGGTGTTGATGGCTCAATTTGAATCAGCGCCGGTCTATCGCAAAAAAGCGTTGACGCTCGGCCGTTTGCCGCAGCGTCGTGAGCTGGATCGGATGCTGCCGACCTTCGTTGCTGATGAGCACGGTAAACCTGTGCTGGAAACGGAAAACACCGTGACTAATGTGGTGGTTATTGCCCGCCATCCCGTGCCGATCAGCGGGGCGGTCTATAACGAGTGGCTGGTGCCGATGGAAACCTGGATTGAGATCTACGGCGCCCTGCCTCAGAGTGCGGAGTTCGAGCCGTTTCAACGGGTGAAAACGATCAGGGCGATCCCGGTGACGGAGGAAGTGCTGCAACTGTTGGGCAGCCGAAATGGCGAAACAGCCCAGATCGCCGTGGACTGGAACGAGCAGGGTATGACTGTCTATAAAGGCGGTTACCTGACGGATGGCGGTTACGGGATTGCCCCGCACGAGATGGCACAATTCTACGAGCTGGTAGAAGAGTGATCCGAATGGGGTGATTTGGTTGCCGGATAGAGCTTGCTGAAATGAAAAACCCCAGGCCTTCGGGCTTGGGGTTTTTTATGGCATCTGTTTTTCAGAGACGTCGTACGAATTGCGTTGTCACATGCTGCACTGATTTTGAAGACGGCAGCTTAAGCCGGCAGATCACTGGGACTTTGGGCCGCTTCTTGATTGACGTTCAGTAAGTTTTCGAACATGTCGGCAGGTTTCGGCATTGAGAACAAAATGCCCTGGCCATAATCGCAGCCGGCATTGATCAGAAGCTGGCGCTGGCCGCCTGTTTCGATCCCTTCCGCGACCACTTCCAGGCCCAGTTTATGCGCCATCACGATAATGGCTTCACACACGGCCAGGTCATCGGAGTCGGCACTCAGGTTGCGCACGAAGGACTGGTCAATCTTGATATTGTCGACATCAAACTTCTTGATATACGAGAGTGAGGAATAACCGGTACCGAAGTCATCCAGCGCCACCTGGATCCCGGCATCCCGGAAAGCCAACAGTTTTTCGGTGACGGTCTGGCTGGCATCAAGCAGCAGGCCTTCGGTGATCTCAATGGTGATGGCTCGGCCGGGCAGCCCGAGTGCATGGAGATGTGCAATCCAGCTATGGATATCATTGCCTTGCTCGCGAAACTGGAGCGGGGACTTATTGATACTGATCTGGAACTCCGGGTGGAAATCCCGGCGCCAGATGGCGACCTGCTGGGCCGCCTGACGGAATACCCAATCCCCCAGTTCAACAATCATCCCGGTTTCCTCGGCAATCGGAATAAATTCAGCCGGTCCGATATAGCCGAGTTCCGGATGCTTCCAGCGCAGCAGCGCTTCGGCTTTGATGATTTCACCGGTCCGTAAATTGACGATGGGTTGGTAGTGCAGTTCCAGCTGGTCGCAGCCGAGCGCCTGACGCAATTCATTGCCCAGCCTGCGGCGGTATAAGGCATCTTCCTGCATCGAGGCGGTAAAGTAGCGATAGCTGTTGCGGCCTTGCCCTTTGGCGGCGTACATCGCCTGATCGGCGTTCTTCAACAGGGTGTCGGCGTCGGTGCCGTCTTCCGGGAACAATGTGATGCCGATACTGGGTGAAATGTAGATGGTTTCCACATCGATATGGAAAGGCTTGGCAAACTGGGCCAGGATGCGCTGGGAGACATGCGCCGCACCACGGGCATGCTTTTGCCCGCTCAGGATCACGGTAAACTCGTCGCCGCCGAGCCGCGAGACGGTATCGGTTTCCTTCACGCAATGTTGCAGGCGCTTGGCTACGGCCTTGAGCAGCTCGTCGCCAACATGGTGGCCGAGGGTGTCGTTGATTTCCTTAAAATGATCCAGATCGAGGAACAGCAGGGCCAGTTGTTCGCCATGGTGGTGTGCTTTGCGTTGCTCCTGCTCTAACTGGCTCAGGAACATATGGCGGTTCGGCAAGCCGGTCAGGGCATCGAAGTTGGCCTGGCTCCAGATGATCTGATCTGACTTTTTCTTCTCGGTAATATCAGAAAATTGCGCCACCCGACGCTGGACAGAGCCGTCCGGGTTGAAGATGGAGTTGATGCTCAGCCAGGCGGTATAGGTGCTGCCGTTCTTGCGGCACTGGTCAATTTCGCCCTGCCAGCAGCCGGTTGAAAACAGGGTGTCGACCAGCGTGTCGAAAATATTGCGGTCCTGATGGCGGGAAACCAGGATCTTCGGGCTCTTGCCTTTCACTTCATCGGGCTGATAACCAGTCATCGTGGTAAACGCCGGGTTGGTATCGATAATCTGACCGTGGCTGTTGGTTACCACCATGGCTTCATGGCAGTTCTGATACACCATGGAGGCCAACTGCATCGACGCCTCCGCCTCCTTGCGTTGGGTGATGTCGGTTTGGGTCCCGCACATGCGCAGCGGGCTGCCGTCCTCGCTGTAGTTGACGACTTTGGCGCAGTCGAGGATCCACTTGTAATGTCCGCGTCTGGTCAGGACCCGGTACTCGATTTTATGCTGCGGGGTACGGCCTTCCAGATGATCGGTGAGGGACTGGCGCACCAACGGGCGATCATCGGGGTGGATCCGGTCAAACCAGAACTGGCTGTCCGGGCTCATCTCTTCGGGGGTTGCTTCCAGAATTTCGGCCCAGCGATCGTTGCTCTGAATGACATTGGTTTGAATATTCCAGTCCCAGTAGCCGAGATCACTCCCGGTCAGTACCGAGGCCAGTTGCTCTTTCTTTGCCCGCAGTTGTGCTTCCGCCTCTTTGCTTTCGGTGGTGTCGATGATCCCCGCAATGAAGAACTGGATGTCATCCCCGACCCGGTAGCAGGCAATCGTCATATGGGCATACAGCAGTTCGCCGTTTTTGCGGATAAAGCGCTTGTCCATACTATAGCCCTGGATTTGGTCTTCGAGCATGGCTTGGTGTTGTGCCAGATCCGCTTCCAAATCGTCCGGGTGGGTGATATCGACCCAGCTCTGCAACAGCAGTTCTTTCTCGCTGTAGCCCAGCATGTCGCACAGGCGCGGGTTGACCCGGAGCCAGTGTTTGTCCGGGTGGGTGATGGCGATCCCGATATTGCCCAAATCGAATTGGGAGCGGAACAGGAACTCGTTCTCGCGCAGGGCCTCCGCCGTTTCATCCCGCTGGAGTCGCCGGGTAAACAGCATGCCGAGCGCCACGGTGATCACCGGGTAAATCAACAGCACCGGAAACGTGATACTGGCCAGTACCTGACGGGCGACCTCCCAGGGCAGGGTCAGCATCAGGCCGAGCATCGCCAGGTGGACGACGACCCCGAACAGGTACAGCTCCCGCACGGTGAGCTCGCTCAAAGGCCGTCGCCGCAGGTAGTGCCAGGCGATGCCCAGGCAGCCGGAAGCCCAAATCACGGAGATCCCGGTCAGCGCAGCCGTGCCGCCTTGCAGGTAGCGCAGGCTTCCGGTGATCAGCATGGCAACCGTGGCCGGAATCGCCCCGAAGAACAGCCCGGAAATGCTCAGGAGCACCGAGCGGGTATCGAAGATGATCCCCGGTGCATATTCCCAGGGTGTCAGCATGATCACCATGCCGATGGCCCCCAGGGCCAGGCCGGTAAACAACTGTCGGACAGGATTGAGGGAAGGATGGCCACGCCCGGCTGCAATATCGTAGATGATGATCATGGCCAGCAGCAGGGCAGCGTTGTAGACCAGATCGAGAATGCTGGCGTGATTCATGCCAATAGGGATCTCTTATTGCTCAAAATAGGTATATCTGCACAGTGAGTGCATGCTTATGCCTAATATAACAACTAAGTATCATAGTGCATATATTGGGTGAGGGTGTTGGCTTAAAAGTGTGAGTTGGTAATTGACGTGCTGCTTGTTGATAAATTGCTCTGGATATCATGCTGGTGCGGGGAGCCTGTGGTGAGGAAAATGTCTGGAGCAGGGTCTGTGGTGCAGGGTCTGTGGTGAAGGAGTCAGTGGTGTAGGGGTCCACGGTGTAGAGATTTGTGGTGCCGAGGTTTGTAATGTCGAGGTTTGCGATGCAGGGGCTGTGCTGCGGGGGGCTATTGTGCGGAAGATGCATGTCATGCCGAAACCGGGTCAGTGCGTTGCCGGGTGTCCCCTGGGGCTTTCGCTGAGCTAAAAAAAACCGGGCTGCTTAGCCCGGTTTGCGATAAGTGATCTTTGGAATCGGATGGATTATGCCAGCGCTTCCATTTGACCTTTAATGATTTCGGAGTGCGTTCCGAAGACTGCCTGGAAGTTATCGCCCTTGGCGAAGACACCGGCAGCACCCAGCTCTTTCAGACGCTCAGAGTTCACTTTTGAGCCATCGTGTACGGTGACACGAAGACGAGTGATACACGCTTCCAGATCTTTGATGTTGGCTTTGCCACCGAAGGCTTCGGTGATGTCTTTCGCCAAGCCGTCAGAAGCGGTGTTCACGTCAGCTGCTGCTTCTTTTTCGTCTTCACGACCCACTGTTTTCAGGTTCAGGGCTTTAATCAGCGCTGTGAAGACCAGGAAGTAAATCGCCGCGTAAACCAGACCGATAACCGGAAGCAGCCAGCCGTTGGTGGAGTGACCGAACAGCAGGGTGAAGTCAAACAGGCCGTGGCTGAACGTTGTGCCGTGTTTGATGCCCAGCAGAATCATCACGACGAAGGCAGAGCCAGCCAGCAGTGCGTGTGCAACATACAGAATCGGTGCAACGAACATGAACGCGAATTCGATTGGTTCGGTGATACCGGTCAGGAAAGAAGTTAGTGCGGCAGAGCCCAGGATTGACGCAACTTTCAGTTTGTTCTCTGGTTTTGCGGTCATGTACATGGCCAGACATGCTGCAGGCAGACCGAACATCTTGAACATGTAGCCACCCGCCAGGTTACCGGCTGTTGGGTCACCCGCCAGGTAGCGAGGGATTTCACCGCGAACCACTTCACCGGCAGCCGTTGTGAACTCACCGACTTCGTAGAAGAATGGTGCGTTCCAGATGTGGTGCAGACCGAATGGGATCAGCGAACGCTCAACAAGGCCGTAGATACCGAAGGCAACTTCCGGAGACTGGTATGCCGCCCACTCAGAGAAAGACTGAATACCGGCACCGATTGGCTGCCAGACAATTGCCAGGATCGCGGCAACCACACAGGCCGCCAGGGATGTGACAATCGGGACGAAGCGTTTACCGCCGAAGAAGCCCAGGTAAGTCGGTAGCTGGATAGAATGGTATTTATTAAACAGCTGTGCAGCAACCAGACCCATGATGACACCACCGAATACACCGGTATCGGTGCCTTCAGCCACCACGCCCAGGACGCGGGTCATGGTCAGGTAACCCAGTGCAGCAGCCAGGGCAGCAACACCGTCGTTCTTGGTAAAGCCCAGGGCAACACCGATGGCAAACAGCAGCGCCATGTTGGCAAATACACCCAGACCGGCTTCGGTCATGACTTGCGCAACGATGTCCGGCAGGAACTTCGCAACTTCAGCGTTACCACCAATACCCAGCAGGATACCCGCTGCCGGCATACAGGCGACTGGCAGCATGAGGCTGCGCCCCATTTTTTGCATCGTACTAAACACGTTCATTTGAACCCCCATTCATGATGAACATTAGATTGAGATATGTTGTGGACGTGACAATCAAGCCGCACTGAACCTGCCTGCCAGAATAATATTCAGACCGGAACATGAGGTGGATATATATTTCATCACTATCCGAATGACTCGGTTGAATAGCGAATTAAAATAAAATGATGATCACGTCGTATTAAAATTAAATTGTCTTTAAAATCATTATTTGTTGTTGATTGGAATTATATTATTGAGCTCTCCAATTCACGGTAATCATCATAAGTCAGGTGCGGGAATAATTACGCGTGATACGTCACACTGGACGTAACATAGTGTAACTTATAGTTTCTTTAGGTAACGAAAAAACAAGGCATTGTAAGTGCTGTGTAACGTGATACGGGGTTGGTACAGTGATCTTATTCACAGAAAACCAGAGGTCAATATTAGTTATGCATTAAAGATCAATTGGTTAAGCTCATTTTTTGGCTTGATAACTTTGTTACGTTCAGCGTGTAGCGTTACATTGAACGCCTGTGTTGCTTGAGGATTTCCGGAGCCCGGAACAATCCGGTTAAAGTATGGAGGTAATATATGACGAGATCATAACACGGTGTTGCGGTTCATTATTTTTATAGTATGCATTCAAAATGTTAAATGATCTCGGGTGCACTGTAAAATAAGTTTAATATAAATATCAATAGCGATATCAGAGTGAGTCAAACGTTTCCATTTCACAAGGGTGACAATCGCTTTCCGTTTCAGCAGCCAATAAAACCTCGGCAACCAAGGCAACTCAATTGATTGCATCGGCGTTGAAGTATTATGAATCAATGTCGAGCGATTGGCTGAGCCAGTGTGCCAGGATCGGCCGCTTGAGCTTTGAGCGGAGCGCTCTGTAGTGGCCGTATAGATGATGAGAAAGGTTGGTTACCCCTCGCACCGGATCACATATGGCGATGGATTCCCATGTGGAATATTCACCCGGTGTTGTATGTAATTAAGCTACAAAATGGCATATCTGGCATCGTGGAGAGGATTTTGACGCGGGGAACGGACGTATCAATGTGAGATAGGTCACACTCAATCTTAAGCTCATCGAGGTAAAAGTTTCATAATGTGATTTATGTCACAAGGAGTTTAAGTTTTAATCGTTTTAATTCTGTGATGTCTATCAATAATTTGTTATTGATTTTTACAAAAGTGGTGTTTTGTAGCTAAGTTACAAAGGCGTTCTGCAACGGAGATCACGTTAATTTTTTGCAAAGGGGGCGGAAAATCGGAGACTGATCACGAAAAACCCGTTCTCAGTTCCGTCTGGAAATTCTGTGATAGATTGATTGGGTACGAAGCAATCAACGGTTTTGGCGAACCGTTCTAACACTGATTTTTCAAACTGAACCTCAAACGGGGAATCCTTATGATATCACCTGATGCAAAGATCAAAATACAAAATTTTGGTCGTTTTCTCTCAAACATGGTGATGCCCAACATTGGCGCGTTTATCGCCTGGGGCTTCATCACTGCATTGTTCATTCCAACCGGCTGGGTGCCGAACGAAGCATTGGCTAAGCTGGTCGGCCCGATGATCACTTACCTGCTGCCCCTGTTGATCGGCTATACCGGCGGCAAGTTGGTCGGTGGCGATCGCGGTGCCGTGGTCGGTGCCATTACCACCACCGGGGTCATTGTCGGGACCGATATTCCGATGTTTATGGGCGCCATGATGGTGGGCCCGATGGGCGGCTGGGCGATCAAGAAGTTCGACAACTGGGTCGACGGCAAAGTCAAAAGCGGCTTTGAGATGTTGGTCAATAACTTCTCGGCTGGGATCATCGGGATGCTGTGTGCCATCCTGGCGTTTATGATGATCGGCCCGTTCGTGAAAATTCTGTCTGCCGGTCTGGCGGGCGGCGTCAACCTGCTGGTTGAAGCTGGCTTGTTGCCTCTGACCTCCATTTTTGTTGAGCCGGCGAAAATTCTGTTCCTGAACAATGCGATTAACCACGGTATTTTCTCGCCGCTGGGTATTCAACAGGCTAATGAGCTGGGTCAGTCGATTTTCTTCCTGATTGAAGCCAACCCGGGCCCGGGTCTGGGCGTGTTGCTGGCCTACATGGTGTTTGGTCGCGGGACGGCGAAACAAACCGCAGGCGGTGCGTCGATCATTCACTTCTTCGGCGGAATTCACGAGATTTACTTCCCGTATATCCTGATGAATCCACGTCTGATCCTGGCAGTGATAGCCGGTGGGATGACCGGGGTGTTCACCCTGACTCTGTTCAATGCCGGGATTGTGTCCCCAGCATCGCCGGGCTCGATTTTTGCGGTGTTGCTGATGACGCCGAAAGCCTCGTTTGCCGGGGTGATCCTCTCGGTACTGGCGGCAGCTACGGTCTCCTTCTGTGTCGCGGCAATCCTGATGAAAACTCAGCGTGAGACGGAAGATGAAGGCGATAGTCTGGCGTCGGCGACATCGAAAATGCAAAGCATGAAAGGAAAAAGTGCCCCGGCTGCAGCGCCAGCCGGTCACGTCAACCTGGCCCAAGTACAGAACATCATTGTGGCTTGTGATGCCGGAATGGGCTCCAGTGCCATGGGGGCCAGCCTGCTGCGCAAGAAAGTGAACGAAGCCGGCCTGACAATCCAGGTGACTAACTGTGCCATTAACAGCCTGCCACAAGAGGTGGATATCGTGATTACGCATAAAGATTTGACGGAGCGTGCCCGGAAGCATGCTGCCCATGCAACCCATATTTCTCTGACCAACTTCCTCGACAGCCAGGTGTATACCGATCTGGTGACCCGAATTGTCGCGGCTAATGGTCCGGACGCGGCCAATGATGATGTGTCGGCTCAGGTATCACCGATTGCCGCCAACGATGACTGCTTTGATACACAGGAACCACAGGAACCACAGGTGTTCCGAATCCAGGCAGAGAATATCCATCTTGGCCTGAGCGCAGGCAACAAAGAGGAAGCAATCCGCTTTGCCGGTGAGCAGTTGGTGAAACTGGGCTATGCAGAGCCGGAATACGTGGACGCGATGTTTGAACGGGAAAAGCTGGTGCCGACCTACCTGGGCGAGTCGATTGCGGTGCCGCACGGTACCGTTGAAGCAAAAGATCGGGTGATGAAAACCGGGATTGTGATTTGTCAGTACCCGGCCGGGGTGACTTTCACCGACGATGAAGACGATGTGGCAAAACTGGTGATCGGGATTGCCGCCAAAAATGATGAGCATATCCAGGTGATCACCACGATCACCAATGCGCTGGACGATCCGGATGCGGTGGCACGCCTGACCAGCACCCGGGATGTCAACGAAGTGCTGGCTATTCTGGCGGGCCAGCAAGCGGCCTGATCCCGACCGGGTTCTCTCTGATTTAAATCTTTGTTTTAAATCTCTGTTTCTAAACATTGGAGGCCGGCGTGCCAGCCGGCCTTATATGAATCGTCTTAAGGGTAGGAAATCACATGAAAGCTGTTCATTTTGGCGCGGGCAATATCGGCCGCGGTTTTATCGGTAAAGTTCTTTCAGATGCCAATGTTGCCGTCACGTTTGCCGACGTAGATGCCCCTTTGGTGGACCAACTCAGCCATGACCAATCATATAAAGTGAAAGTGGTGGGCACGAAATGTCAGGTTGATACCGTCACCCACGTCACTGCGGTGAACTCAGCCAGTCAGGATGTGATTGAGCAGATCATCCATACCGACTTGGTAACCACGGCGGTGGGTCCGAATGTGTTGGACATCATTGCGAAAACGATCGCCACCGGTCTGACGCATCGCTTTGAAGCGGGAAACAACCGCCCGTTAAACATCATTGCCTGTGAAAACATGGTGCGGGGCACGACCCACCTGAAAACGCAGGTCTATCAACACCTCAATGCCATTTATCACGATCAGGCAGATGAGCTGGTGGGCTTCGTCGACTCGGCGGTCGATCGCATTGTGCCGCCGTCGGAAGCAGCCAACGACCCGCTGGAAGTGACGGTCGAAAGCTTTAGCGAATGGATTGTCGACCAGCAACAGTTTAAAGGCGACATCCCGGCAATCGAGGGGATGGAGACTACAGATAACCTGATGGCCTTTGTCGAGCGCAAGCTGTTTACCCTCAATACCGGGCACATTATCACCGCTTATCTCGGCGCGCTGAAGGGCCATGAGACCATTCGCGATGCGATTGAAGACGGCGAGATCCGGGCGCAGGTGAAAGCGGCGATGGAAGAGAGCGGGGAAGTGCTGATCCGCCGCTATGGTTTTGATCGCCAGCTGCACCAGGCTTATATCGAGAAAATTCTCGGCCGGTTTGCCAACCCGCATCTGCGCGATGAAATCGACCGGGTCGGGCGTCAGCCGATCCGCAAACTGGGCGCCAATGATCGCCTGATCAAGCCGCTGCTGGGCACGCTGGAATACGGCACCGGCAATGTCTATCTGCTCAAGGGGATCGCCGCGGCCTTCAAATACGTCAACGACGATGATCTGCAGGCGATTGAGCTGCAACAGTCGTTGGGCGACAAAGGGCTGCGGGCAACTCTGGCGCACTACACCGGTTTGGCGGCAGACAGTGAGGAAGCCAAGCGAATTGAAGCTATTTTTCTAAACTTGTAACTGAAAGCCAGGCCGTGCTGTAACCGGGCCTGGGATCAAGTTCAGGCAAATCCGGTTGTACTGCAGCAAGGGAAGTGTCGCGGATGCTTCCCTTGCTGTTTTGATGTGATGCTTTGATTTGCTGTGGCATAGAGATGACGCGGGATGGAGATGACGTGGTATGGAGAGGAAACAAGCCGGACACCAATTCAGGATCTCAGATGTGATCGTCAAACCCGGCACGGTAGATCCGGACTTTCTCACCGATTTGTCGGGGTGGGTCGGGGTGATTCAGCGGATGGTGTTCAAGCACCCGCAGGAAGTGCTGTATCAAATCCGCTGGAGTGAAAAAACGCTGAAACGGTACGCTTGCTCGTTGAAACAGGCCTGCCAGGAGATGGGGCTGGATGTGACGTCAATGTACTTGTTGGAAAGTGAAATCGATCTGTATACCGCCGGACGTGGGGCAGGGCTCCCGGCGAAGTTGATTCCGGGCAAGAAGTGGATCTTACTTTAGAAAGGGAAAGGGAAAGGGAAAAGAGAAGTACCCGCTGAGAACTGTGCGGGCGGTCATTGCTTTTCATTCGTTCGATACTGAAGATGAACAACAGGCTCTCTTCAGTAAGCCGGTATATTCATCACCTCATCAGAATAGGACGCATTATGTTTACCCCTGCTATGAAACGGAACATTCATCACTTTGGTCGATTTCTGTCGAACATGGTGCTTCCCAATATGGGGGCCTTTCTGGCCTGGGGGTTGATCACCGCACTGTTTATCCCCAGTGGCTGGTGGCCGAACGAGACGCTGGCCCAGTTGGTCAGTCCCATGATGCTGTACCTGCTGCCGCTGTTGATTGGCTATACCGGGGGCAAACTCGTCGGGGGAGAACGTGGCGCAGTGGTGGGGGCGGTGACCACCATGGGGGCGGTGATAGGCACGGATATTCCGATGCTGATGGGTGCGATGGTGCTGGGACCGCTGGGGGGCTGGGCGATTAAGGCGTTCGATCGGATGGTCGAAGGGAAAATCCGCAGCGGCTTCGAAATGCTGATCAATAATTTTTCAGCCGGGATCATCGGTATGCTGGGGGCGATCCTGGCTTTTTTGATTATCGGACCGGCGATGACGACCCTGGCGACATTTCTGACCGCGGGCGTGAATCTGATGCTGGATGCCGGGCTGCTGCCGCTGACGGCCTTGTTTGTTGAGCCGGCCAAAGTTCTGTTTCTCAATAATGCCATTAACCACGGGATTTTTTCGCCGCTCGGGGTGAATCAGGCGGCGGCAACCGGGCAGTCGCTGTTTTTTCTGGTTGAAGCCAATCCGGGACCGGGCTTAGGCATTTTGCTGGCTTATCTCTGGTGCGGACGCGGGACCGGCAAGCAGACGGCTGGTGGCGCGGTGCTGATCCACTTTTTCGGTGGCATTCACGAGATCTATTTCCCCTATATTCTGATGAAGCCCCGGCTGTTGCTGGCGGCTATTGCCGGTGGGATGACCGGGACGTTTGTCCTGACGCTGTTTCAGGCCGGGATTGTCTCGCCGGCTTCACCCGGCTCGATTGTGACGGTGTTGCTGCTGACGCCCAAAGGCGCTTATGTCGGGGTGATCCTGTCGATTGTGGCAGCGGCTGGCGTGTCGTTCTTGGTGTCGGCCTTGCTGTTAAAGCTCCAAAGAGAGGATGTTGCGTCAAGGAATTGAATTGATTGAGAGAAATGGCATTGTCGCCAACCACTTAAAAATGGAATAATCCCATGCCGAAGGAGAAGTGCAGCAGCACTTCCCTGTGAAATAGAGAATCAAGTGACTATGGTAGACCGCGATCAAGAATCAGACATTCTGGAACGTCTCAATGCTTCCCCGACCGTTCGCGGTTTTTTTATCACTTCGGTCGAGGTGTTTGATGAAGCGGTTGATCGGCTGATCCAGCGGATTTTCCGTAAAGATGACTTCGCGGTGAAATCAGTGGTTGAGCCGTTGCTGGGCCAGTCCGGCCCGCTGGGAGAGCTGACCGTTCGGCTCAAGTTACTGTTTGGCCTGGGGGTGATCGCCGATGATCCGTACCATGACATTGAAGCGGTGATTCAGCTGCGGGATTTCCTCAACAATGAAGGGAAGGAATACAGCTTCACCGATCCGGCGGTGTTAACTGCGATTCAAAAATTGAACTCGGTGCAGGCGATGGGGGTCGTCCAACTGGAAATCGCCCCGCCGACCGATGATGCCGATCTCAGCTTTTATCAGATGCAACTGGCCCGCCAGGAGCAGATCATCAAATCTGCGCTCGCCCTGGCCGTCGCCGGCATCTGTGGCGAGCTGGATAAAGACAGCCCATTCTGAGCCCGGGCCAGCGACGTGCTCCTGGTGTTCATTCCGCACGTAACTATTTCGCAAGCAGCTATTTCACAAACAGCTATTTCGCAAACAATTAATTCGCAAACAGCCATTCCACAAGCAGTTATTTCACACTGAACGAACCTACACAACGGCGCCACATACGACAACGCCACACCTGACGACCTACACGGTTTTAGAGACTTCAAACCGCTCGACCAGCTGGTTGAGCTGATGGAGAGTATTTTTCAGCAGGGTGGTGCGCCGACCGAGCTGCCGGGAAGCCACTTCAAGGGATTGCGTGCTGGTATGCGCCCGGCTGGCCGTGGTGGTATGGGTCTGGCTGTTGCTGGCAATATGGTTAATATTGTCAAACATCGCTGCGACCGCCTGCTGGAGTTGCTGGCTGCGCTGGCCGTCATCCAGGCGGATTGTATTCTGCTCGACGTTTTTCACCCCTTGCTCCATATAGTTCACCGCCGTTTCAGATTCCTGGCGCAGCTTGTTCATGATACTGCCGATGTGATTGGCGGCCTGCGAGGTTCGGGTGGCCAGGTTGCGCACTTCATCGGCCACCACTGAAAATCCCCGGCCATGCTCCCCGGCGCGGGCGGCCTCAATAGCTGCATTGAGCGCCAGCAGGTTGGTCTGGTCGGTAATGTCGGCGATCAGTTTGACGATATCGTCGATCTCCTTCATCTGGCTGTTCACATCATTGACGCTCCGGGCCGAGGCCTGAACAATCTCCTTGATCCGGTTGATGTTCCCCACCGCCTGCTCGTACTCCTGCTGAGCATTATTGACCGTGTTTTGCATCTCCTGCTGCATGGTGGTGGCCGCAATGCTGGCATTGGCAATGTCCTGCTGCTGGGTTTGGGCCAGTGAGAGCATGGCATCGATGGCATCAGCGGTTTCCCGGCTCGATAAATCGACACTGTCGCAGCGCCGGAGCATGGACTCACTCACTTGTTGGACCTCGTGGGACGCCTGGATCATATCGCGCATGATACCATCCAGGTTGTCGATAAAGCTGTTGATCCAGCGGCCCATGTCCCCGGTTTCATCCGGGGTAAACTGACGGGTATCCAGCCGCTGCCGGAGGTTACCGTTGCCCTCGGCGATGGTCTGGATCACCGTCGACATTCGCTCCAGTTTGCGAGTGACCGGCGCGGCAGCCAACCGGGTAAAACTGAAGCTGCTGAGCACGATGGTCAGCAGGGTGAGCAATGCTTGCTGTAGCGGCGTCAGGGCCAGCCAGTGGGTCAGCAGCAACGGCGTGAGCAGGGAAAAAATCAGCGCCAGGGTGTATTGTTTGCTGAGCGTGAAGGCCAAGGAGCGATGGCGGTACACTTCTTCCAAATCAGCTTCGCACATCATGCCCCAGCGATCCGGTGAGCCCTTGAGCTGAAATGTCACCCCTTTACCGATCACCGGAATATGGCGGTAATCCGAGTAGCCGGGGTAGTCGATATACAGGTTGCTGCCGTTGGCGATGGTCTCCCGTACACCGGGATGCAGCTCGCGGGTGGCCGGATCGGTAAAGCGGATTTCAAATTCGGTATGACGGTGAATTTTGACGGTTCCCCATTGGGTGTGGACGCCGGATTTAAGGTTCTCGCCGTGGGAAAAAGTGTCATCTTCAAAACGGGAGCGCGAGAGTGCCGTGCCGGGCAGGATGTCGGGGTTCAGGCGCGAGTCGACCATGAAAATGTAGTTGTCGCCGGATTCGCTGTAGATGTGGCCGGCTTCCCGTTGGATCAGATCGCCCATCACATCGTTGGGCACCCGGCCGCACAAACAACCGATCACCTGATTGTCGACGACAAGCGGCTGGTAAAACATCAGGGTGACGGCATCATGAAAAGCCGAGCTGGAAGGGCCGATCGCCTCGGTGGCCGGATCCGGATAGGGTCCGTGCAGCAATGGCGCCGTGAGTCCTCTTGTTAGGATCGCTGGCTGGGGATGCCGGGTATTACGATGGGGGCGATAACTGGAGAAGGGGATTTCACCGTTTTCGCGAACGATAAAGAGTTCGGAAAAGTCACTGTTGCGCGCCAGCAGGCGGGTCAGCACCTCATGCTGCTCGCTGTCCGGTTTCGTGGCCACATACAAGGCGGCATTGTCGAGGAAATCCCATTGGGCATTGACCCAGGATTGCAGGATCTGAACCCGGTTGTTGGCGACACTTTCAAAGGTTTGCGTCAGCAGTGAGCGTCGTGAGCGATTGAGCCAGCAGGCCTTGTGCATCGCCAATTTTCCGGTCGCGCCCCAAACGGGCAACCAGCGTTTTTCCTGATTTGATAGATTCATCCCTTCATCCTTGTTTCAATCCGGCTTCCCTGCACGTCACGCCGGTCACTGCCATTATCGTTGAACTGCTCTCCTTTTTCACCGCGTTGTACGGTGGAGCGCGCTCAAGCGGGTGGCGTTTTTTGGGTGATGACTGAAAGCTGTGCCTGTTAAAAGCTGCGTTTGTTAAAAGCCGCGCCTGTTACAAACCGCGGCTGTTAAAAGCAGTGCCGGTTTATTGATTGATTTGTAATAAGGAATCTTTAGCAAGCTTGGTGCCATGTCCGAAGAAGTGAAAAGTTCTGTGAAATCTGGGGATTAGGCTCAATGTGTCGGCGCTAGCCGGTGCAAAGGCATCGATTCAAGCAGCGGGCGTACGGAAATGCGGGAACGGGAGTTATCCGGGAGATGCGGTTGCACTATCGCGGTGCCGACGCGCTATTCTTGTGCAGGGTGCAGGGAACGGTGACGCAAGAAAGAGGGGAAAGCAAGAAGGAAGAACATCATCCGCCTGTTTGGCAGGCGGATGATGGGCACAAAGCGAAGCTTTGCTTATTCGGCTGGCAGTTCAGCGTTGTGGTAGACGTTCTGGACGTCGTCACAATCGTTCAGCGCATCGAGGAATTTCTCGAATGCGGCGACATCGTCACCTTCGACCGGGGTCATGGTTTGTGGAACGAAAGAAATCTCTTCAACGTCCAGTTTCACATCCGGCATGGTAGCTGCCAGCGCGTTTTTCACTTTGAAGAATTCAGTGTGCGGGGCAAAGACGGTAATCACGCCTTCTTCGCACTCGATGTCAGCAACATCGACATCTTCCATCATCAGGTTTTCCAGTACCGCTTCTTCATCGTTACCGGCAAACTGGAATACGGCCTGGTGCTCGAACATGTGGCCAACGGCACCCGGCGCACCGATTTTCGCATTGTTTTTCACGAATGCCTGGCGCACGTCCATGTAGGTACGGTTATTGTTATCGGTCAGACAGTCCACGATCACCATGGTGTTCCCCGGGCCGAACCCTTCGTAACGCGCAGTTGCAAAGTCTTCACCGCCGCCGCCTTTCGCCTTGTCGATCGCTTTGTCGATCACGTGGCCAGGAACCTGATCTTTTTTCGCTTTTTCCATCAGGCGGCGTAATGACAGGTTGCTGTCAGGGTCAATACCACCATTCTTGGCACAGACGTAAATCTCTTTACCGTACTTTGAATAGACTTTGATCTTGGCACCCTGGGTTTTTGCCATTGACATTTTACGGACTTCAAAACTGCGTCCCATAGGAATCACTCTCTTCTTGATATTTGGGATTTTGTTGAAAGCCGATATTACCAGTTTGTCGGTAAAGATGGCTAGCAGGTTTTCGTTGATAGGTGACAGCGGGGATGGAAGCCGGCATTTCAGGCGTTCAAGTACATCCGATAGGAGATCCAGCCCGAGTAAATTCACCTTTGGTATATGCCAGATCTTCTGCTCAGGGACTCAATACATTATGTGATATTGCTCCCAATGTGATCAGCTTTGCAGATATATCAATCAATAACGATTCATATCAAAAATGAATTGCCTCTGAAAGTTGATGAACTAACATTGTATGCATAGTTGTGCTTTGCTGTCGGTAATTGCGAGCAAGGTATGTCCAAGCACCGACCCCTGTCACGTCGTGGTGCTGCTTGCTGTGTCATGTTGTCTATGGGGGCTTCACGACGCTAACTGACTCACGGACGTTTATTTAATGTGGTTTCGGGTTGGTGAATTTAGGCTTCGTGTAATGTCGTGTAATACAACGACGCCGCTAGAAATGATAGAAACTCAACCCAAGCGATGAAAAGGTCAATAAGTTGGGATTGGTTGGTGAGAGCTGGAGATGACCAGCCAGTTTCAAATGAAAATCCGAGCTTGAAGGATGAAGAGCGATGGAAATGAAACGAGCAGAGATGCGTGGTAATTCAGGAATGAAAGAAAGCGCAGCATCACAGCCGGGGCTTGCGTTTGGTTATGCCGAACCTGCGCTTGATCCTTTGCTGCAATACTCCGTCAGGCAGCAACTTGAAGCTTTAACCAAAGAGAAACTCACCGATTGGCAACGGCGCTGTTTACTGCGCGAGAGCTTTACCGAAACGATTACGACGGTGTTGCAGCAAGAGAAAACCGATCATCAAACCTTAACCCGGTTATTTGAAAATATGTATCAATGCGCGGTTCAGTCGATGGCACTGGCCGGGCTGTCGCAGGAAGTGCTAACCAGGCAGTATATCGGGTCGACGGGCTTAGTGATGTCGCCTTTAAACTGCCGCACCACGATTCAGGACATCTACCGGGTCAAAGGGTTTACTCGGGGTATTGATCAGGCAATCCGAGCCAAGTTAGCCCACAAAGAAAGCATTCATATACTTTATCCGGCTTGTGGGCCTTTTGCACCGCTGATGCTTCCGTTGCTGCAGTACTACCAGGAGAAGGCGGTTTTCTCCAGTGAGCAAATCCAATTAACGTTGGTGGATGTGCAACCCGGTGCGATTCAGACCCTTCACCAGTTAGTCTCGGATTTGGGGCTGGATGCTTATGTCGCTCAGCTCGCCGAAGCGGATGCGACAGCCTTCCAGCCTGAGCAGTCGTTCGATCTGTTGATTTTAGAAGCGATGCAGCATGGGTTTACCAAAGAAGGGCAGCTCAGTATTGCTAAGCATCTGGTGCCTTTTTTAAGTGTTGACGGCTCACTCATTCCGGCAGAGATCTCCGTTCGTGGGATGCTGGTTCATGGTGAAACCGAGTTTAACCAGCAATGGCAAACAGCGAAATATGCCCATTCCGACAATATTTCAGAACAAGCCCAAGCCGACCGTGTTGAGCTAGGCGAAATTTTCAAAATCACCAAATCCAGCTTGCTGGGTATGGCAGAAATTGAGTTGCAAAGCGGCGTCAAAGTCATTCGGGCGAATCAAGTGAAGATTCCGAGCGGTGTTGCAGATATGAAAGATCGGATCCTGGCGATTTATGCCCATATCGAGACTTTCGCTGGGGAATCTGTCGGTCCGTATGATTCCGGGATCACCCATCCTTGTCCGGATATGAGCTTTTATGTGGACATGCAACCTAGGGTGACCAGTTCTCAGAACTTTGTCGTACGGAGCGGAGAAACGGTGCAGTTTTATTACCAACTCACCGGCCTCCCTGGCTTTGTTGCAACAAAAGGATAATCGAGCATGACAGGGAAATTTGCATTTTTCACTGGGAGTAGCTTTTCGTTACCGGCTATCCAGTATTTACAGGCGCAGGGACGTCTAGCGTGCGTTGTGTTGGTCGATGCAGAGCCAAATCCTGATTTGATGCAATTGACTCAGGCTTTAAATCAGCTGGAGATAACAGTGCTCAAGTATTCGGCTGACAATGTTGCTCCTTTCATTGCTGCTCTGGATGCGTCCTCGGCACGCTACGGCATCGTTTATTTATTCCGTCATAAGATCAGTACAGCGCTGATCAATTACTTTCATCAGGATATTTATAATATCCATCCCAGTGACTTGCCTCAGTACAAAGGGCCTATGCCGCTGTATTGGCAAGTCAGAGACGGTATTTCCTGTACTCAGTTGACGGTGCATCGGGTCACCCCGGAAATTGATTCGGGTGAAATTGGTGCGCAGCTTGAGATGCCGATTCATCCTTTTGAAACTTTGGTGTGTGTTTATCAAAAAAGTGCTCAGCTGATCCCGCAATTGTTGCATCAATTCATGAATCAATTGGAAAGCGGCACAGTTGAATGGCGGCAACAGAACAATCGTGTGTATCCATCCGCACCTTTTCCCCAACCGGAAGATTCGATGGTGAACTGGGAAGAACATACCGCATCAGACATCGTCAATATGGCCCGGGCTGGGTGTGGGGATTTCGGAAGTATTCGGATTCGTTTTCATACTCATGATATTCAGCTTATTCAAGCGAGCAAACAGGAATTGAGTGTCGCTGGTCTACCGCCGGGTACTGTGATTGAAGTGGGACTGAATTCTGGTGTGGTGGTTGCGACGAAAGATGGTGCGGTCAAGCTGGATATTATTG